>NZ_JAWMTI010000002.1:0-1040053 GCF_036959255.1 Olivibacter sp. CPCC 100613 | reverse complement strand
TTAAGCCCGCCAGAGCCGATGGTACTGCAGTAACATGTGGGAGAGTAGGTCGGTGCCGATCTTTACAGGAAGGCCGGAACGTGAAAACGTCCCGGCCTTTTCCGTTTATATGAATTTCCCTTCTTTCTCTTCTTATATCTTCCCCGGTGCTGTTTTTCGGATCGGTTTTCACAGAGGTGTCATCTACCGTTAATTGGTTTTTTTAGATGTCAGATGCCCCGCACCTTATCAGATACTGCTACTATGCTGTTCTTTTGTGCTCAACCTAACTAAGCGAAGGAAAAACTCTTTATTGAACAGTTATTAAAATGCGCTGGCTTTGATACGATCAATCAACTATGGGAACCACGACTTACTTACTTATTGTAGGGAAGCTAATAGATCCGTGCAAAGTGTATAAAAGATGAATTAGGAGTATTGCAGTATTACCAGGGGACAATGATTACGACGAAATTAAATTGTGCTCTCATCAAGCTAAGTAGCGATTGCTCTAAAAGGGTTATATGAAAGAAGAGACCGCGGGGATCGATCTGCTATAAAAAACGCCTATCATTTATTGATAAGCGTTTTAGTAAACTATTTTATAAAATGCTTTAGTTGAACGATTTCTTTTTCTTCTAAATACCTCCAACGTCCTCTTGGTAAATCCTTTTTAGTCAGATTTGCATAGATGACACGATCCAATTTAATAACATCATAGCCTAAAGATTCAAAAATCCGACGTACAATCCTATTTCTACCACTATGAATCTGTATTCCAACCTCACGCTTACTTGCACCTTGAATATAGCTGATTTCATCTGGTTTAATGAAGCCGTCCTCCAGTTCAATACCAAAGCCAACTTTGTTAAAGTCTCCCTGTGTTAAGCTCTTGTTGAGTTCAACATGATATATTTTCATGATATTGTTTCGGGGATGAGAAAGTTTCTCTGCTAAATTACCATCGTTCGTTAACAATAGAAGACCTGTTGTGTTCCTGTCCAATCGGCCGATTGGATAGATCCGTTCTTTCGATGCCTTTTCGACTAAATGCATCACTGTTTTTCTTTCTTGCGGATCATCGGTTGTGGTAATGAAATCCTTAGGTTTGTTGAGAAGTACATAGACCATTTTTTCTCTTTTTAACTTCTCTCCGTTGTATCTTACCTCATCCTTAGCTGCATCGACCTTTGTTCCGAGTTCCGTAACAACAACACCATTCACCGTTACAACACCGGCTTGTATAAGTTCGTCCGCTTTTCTACGGGAGCAGACACCTGAATTTGCAATATAGCGGTTAAGCCTAATTAAGCCCTTCTCTTCTCTCTCTTTTGAAAAGTGTTGCTCTGTGGACCTAAATCGATCGCGTTTATTGCCAAAGGACCGATTTCCCGTTTTTTCACTGGAGCGGTGTGAATCTTCTGTAAAATCACTGTCTGATTTAAATCGTTTATTCTGACTTTTCCGATCAGCGGAGTAAGGACGCTCAAAACCTCTCTTACCTCCCGAATACGATCTTTCCCGATTATTATATCGATCTGTTTTGTCTGTTGAGTTTGTAGAAAAAGATCGATCTTCTCTTTGGTATTTCTGACTTCCGTAGTTCGGTTTTTTCGAAAAGCTGGGTTTCTCGCTTTTGTTTCTGCGCTCCTTACGATCATCATTCGGTGAAAACGACCGGTTTGAGTAAGGTCTGTCACCTGGATTCTCTCTGTCATCATTCTTCCAAGAGGAACCCTTTGAATAAGCGGATTTGTCATCTCGACTGTTCCTGTCACTATTTCCAGAGGAAGAATGTTTTGAATAATTGGATTTGTCATCCCGACTGTTCCTAGAAGAAGAACGTTTTGAATAAGCGGATTTGTCATCTCGACTGTTCCTTTTGTTGCTAAATGGCATATTTATTTGTCCGTAAAATGATTGGCAAAGGTACTCAAAATAATGTTGAGTAAAGTACTTTGAATGTGAAATTTAACAAAAAAATGAGACATATATTTTACGTATAAAATTTCACATAATCAAGGCATGTTTTGTAAGTGTTTGTATTGTAAGGAAATAATTTTTATATTTGCTGCGCTTTTTTGCATAACCAACACAGAAAGGTAAAGAATGATAAAAAAACACCTATGTACAAGCTTGGTGGTTTTACTGATTTTAGTTCTTTCAAAAATGTTTATTTACAGCCGGCCTGTAGTGAAACATCGAACTAATAAGACCATCCCGGTAAGTACAAAAAGTGAGTCAAACAGTAAGAAGTCTTTATTTGCGAGTTTAAATTTCGCAGATGAATATCTTCCGGTGGAGGATAAGAATGTTGAACAAAAGATCAAACGGTCGTTAAAAGCGCATTCTTTCCAACGGCTTAAGACTCATAAACTTCACAGAAATGCGAAAGCATGGTTTCCTAAGATCGAGCCCATTCTTCGCGCCTATGGAATTCCCGAAGATTTCAAGTATTTGCCATTAGTTGAAAGTGGATTGATCGAAGGTACCTCCCATAGAGGGGCTGCTGGTTTATGGCAATTTATGCCTGCAACAGCACGTGCTTTTGGGTTGAAAGTTAGTCCATCTTCGGATGAGCGCACTGACGTTGAAAAATCTACGGTTGCCGCCTGCAAATATTTGAAAGTCTTATACAAGGACTTCGGCAATTGGACATTGGTAGCCGCAGCTTATAATGTTGGTGGGGGAAGCCTGAGAAAGACTATTCGTCGCCAAAATCAGGAAGATTATTATAAACTAAAGCTGAATAAAGAGACGGCGAATTATGTTTATAAATTAATCTCCACAAAAGAGGTTATCGAGAATCCAACTAGCTATGGGTACGATGGTACCAGTGGCCCCAACTCAAAACTTGCATTTGATGCCAGCAGCGAAAGTCAGGGACATCCTGATCAGCTGTAGATTGTTATTTACACTGATTTAGCTTCTTAAAGTCACAGCTTGAGCTGTGACTTTTTTTGTTAATTTTTTTAGCAAAAACCAATAGTATTGACGTTGTTTTGATGGTATATCGAAGTAAATTGTCTAAGTTTGTATTGTACTTTGACTGTCTCGGAACGATTGAAATACCAAGATAAAGGCATCAGATGATTGGGCCCTTGACAGATTCGCATTTTATATCCTTTTTTATACATGAGTAATCGGAATACACCTGATTTAGGAGAGCAAAGTGAACTGGAAGTTTTTGGCGCACGCGTTCACAATTTAAAGAATATAGACGTTGTGATACCACGAAATGAGTTGGTGGTAATAACAGGTTTAAGTGGGAGTGGTAAATCATCGCTCGCATTTGATACGATTTATGCGGAAGGACAACGGCGTTATATGGAGACATTCAGCGCTTACAGCAGGCAATTTATGGGAGGAATGGAGCGACCTGATGTGGATAAAATAGCCGGACTTAGTCCTGTTATTGCTATCGAACAGAAAACGACCAGTAAAAATCCGCGATCAACGGTGGGGACGATCACCGAAATATATGATTTTATGCGGCTACTGTATGCGCGTATTGGAGAGGCATATTCCTACGTTACCGGGCGCAAAATGGAACGGATGTCTGAAGATCAGATTGTTTCACGGATATTAACGCAATTTGATGGACAAGCAGTGAATATTTTGGCCCCTTTAGTGAAAGGACGAAAAGGGCATTATCGGGAACTGTTTGAACAGATTCGGAAGCAAGGGTTTGTGAAAGTGCGGGTTGATGGGGAAATGATGGATTTGGTACCTAAGATGCAAGTGGATCGATATAAAATTCATGATATTGAAATGGTTATCGATCGTTTAGTGCTCAGTGAAAAAGAAAAAAAGCGCCTTCAGTCGTCCATTCAACAGGCTATGAAAGCTGCCAAAGGAATCATTAAACTCAGTGACCAGGCTAATAATGAATATTTCTTTAGCCGGTATTTAATGGATCCTGAAAGTGGTATTTCTTATGACGAGCCGCAACCTAATACATTCTCTTTTAATTCACCTTATGGTGCTTGCGATCAATGTGATGGGCTTGGCTATGTCTTTGAAATTGACAAAAATTCCGTTATACCTGACCCTAAATTGAGTATCCTTAAAGGAGGGATAGCACCTTTGGGAGAATATAAGGATAACTGGACCTTCCAACAATTAAAGGCAGTCGCTAAAAAGTACGAATTTTCGCTCTCAGAACCTTTAGATAAGTTCACGGAGGCACAGTTGGACATATTATTAAATGGTTCACCTGACTTGATTACGGTTCCCGTTACTTATAATAAATGGAACGTAAAAGAGTACAAAATAACTTTTGATGGTATATTCAAGCTATTAGAAGAGCAATCTGAGCGAAAAACGGAAGACATTGAGTTATTCAGGGTGATGAAGAAATGTCCGGCTTGCAATGGAGCACGATTAAAAAAAGAATCGCTTCACTTTAAACTGGCTGAGAAAAATATATTTGAACTGGCAAGCATGGACGTGGTTTCGCTTACCTCTTGGTTTTCTTCGTTGAAAGAAAAGCTTAATGAACGTCAGATTACAATCGCCGAGGAGATTTTGAAAGAGATTATTAATCGCTTAAATTTCTTGTTGAATGTAGGTTTGGGCTATCTCACTTTAGATCGTACGGCAAAAACTCTATCAGGTGGAGAGGCACAGCGGATACGTCTGGCAACTCAAATAGGATCCCAGTTAGTTAATGTATTATATATTTTAGATGAACCAAGCATTGGTCTGCATCAACGAGATAATGCACGACTTATTAATGCATTGAAGGATTTACGTGATATCGGTAATTCTGTACTCGTGGTTGAGCACGATAAGGATATGATATTAGAGGCTGATTATGTGATCGATATGGGGCCAGCGGCTGGACTGAATGGTGGAGCTGTCGTTGCACAAGGGAAACCAACTCAAATTAAACAAGCGAATACGTTAACTGCAGCTTACTTGAACGGTACTAAGGAGATTCATGTGCCTAAAAACAGAAGGACTGGTAATGGTTTTCACTTACTTTTAAAAGGAGCTACAGGGAACAATTTAAAGAATGTTTCGGTGGATTTTCCTTTGGGAACATTGATTGCAGTAACCGGCGTGTCAGGAAGTGGTAAATCAACATTGATAACGGAGACGCTGTATCCAATTCTTAACCATCACTTTTTTCGAGCTAAAAAGATTCCAATGCCTTATACTACGATAGAAGGTTTGGAGCATATTGATAAGGTAATTGAAATAGATCAGACACCAATTGGTCGAACGCCACGTTCGAATCCATCAACTTATACAGGCGTGTTTTCAGATATTCGCAGTTTGTTTGTTCAACTTCCTGAAGCAAAAATTCGTGGGTATAAACCGGGTAGATTCTCGTTTAATGTGAAAGGGGGACGCTGTGAAGTTTGCCAAGGTGCGGGGATGAAGGTGATTGAAATGAATTTCTTACCGGACGTTCAAGTACCTTGCGAAGGATGTAATGGAAAACGCTACAATAGGGAAACGTTGGAAGTCAGGTACAAAGGGAAATCAATCAGTGACGTGTTGGATATGAGCATTGACGAAGCGGTGCCGTTTTTTGAATCGATTCCTGCGATTCATCGAAAAATCAAAACATTGCAGGATGTTGGCCTAGGATACCTTACTTTAGGACAATCTTCCGTAACTTTATCTGGAGGTGAGGCGCAGCGCGTAAAATTAGCGACCGAATTGTCAAAAAAGGACACCGGAAATACGTTTTATATTTTAGATGAGCCAACCACGGGTTTGCACTTTGAAGATGTCAATGTTCTACTGGGGGTTTTAAATAGACTTGTCGATAGAGGTAATACGGTTTTAGTGATAGAACACAATTTAGATGTCATTAAGGTATCCGACTGGATTATAGATTTGGGTCCGGAAGGAGGAACAGGTGGAGGAAAGATTCTTTTTAATGGAATACCTGAAGAGATGATAAAGAATAAAAAGAGTGAAACAGCCCGTTTCTTGAAAGCAGAACTGGAAAGCTTTCAGGAGAGTGCTGTTAAGTAATTTGATAGCGCATGATAGTTTTAGATAAGCTTGGAATAGCAGACAAAATTAAGGCAGAGCTGGAAACAGTTTTTGATCCGGAGATTCCCGTTAATATATGTGAATTAGGTCTTGTGTACGAAATTATTACCAAGGAGGATGGAACGGTTAAAATCATTATGACACTAACCGCGCCGGCCTGTCCCGTAGCGGGTGAACTATTAGACGAAGTACAAAGAAAAGTGGCACAAGTAGCAGGTGTAAAGAATGCGCTTGTTGAGCTTACTTTTGAGCCAAAATGGGATAAAAGCATGATGAGCGAAGAGGCTCGCTTGGAATTAGGGTTTATGTAAAGTTTTTTTATGCTATCGCATCAGGAAACAATTATTCGTCTTGTGCTTGCTGCTGTATTTGGTGCCGCTGTTGGTTTAGAGCGTGAACGTAAAAATTGGACTGCCGGTATGCGGACGCATATGATGGTTTGTCTCGGTGCTTCCTTGATGATGATGGTTTCGTCCTTTGGATTTTCAGATATTCTTAAAACCGGACATGTGACTTTAGACCCCTCTCGTATTGCTGCACAGGTGGTGAGTGGTATTGGGTTTTTGGGTGCAGGCACGATCATGTTTCTCAGACAAGGTATTGTGAAGGGCCTTACGACTGCCTCGGGCCTATGGACTGTTGCAGGAATTGGTCTGGCATGTGGCGGTGGAATGTATTTTGCCGCACTAATTGCTACGATCTTTGCACTTATTATCTTATGGATGTTGCAACCTCTTGAAAAGAGGTTTGTACAACGCTATACGCAACGCGTTTTACGTTTAACACTCACTGATGAAGTCAATCCAATGCAATTAATTAGTGAATGGTTTGATGCTGATCGGATCAAGTTAGCTAATATGTTTTTTGATAAGACCAATAAGGAGATTACCATTGAAATAGAGTTTCAAGGAAATGAGAATAACGAGATTTTAACGGCGATACAAAAAATTCAGCACCATAGCGCTATTAAGGAAATTGTTTGGAGGAAATAAACTATCTATTATTTATCCACTGGTACGTTTTCGGTACTTTTAGCCTCTAAAGCCTCTAATGTTTTCGTTGGTTGTTTATCCTTTGCATACAACCCCCCGCCAAATATACCGTGCCAAATATTCCTGGATTCTTTTGTTAAAATAGGAGCCACAATAGCCAGAATTAGTACATATACAACAACAAAAGATTGAATGATCGGATTAAGTCCACCGGCTTTTCCTATGTTCGCCATAATGATAGAAAATTCGCCTCTAGCTGACAAAGTGAAGCCGATGTCAAAAGAAGTTTTCTTTTTCAGACCTGCAAAACGGGAGGCAAAATAGCCAGAAGCGAGGTTCCCGAAAATAGTCACAATTGCGGCAATTGCTCCCCACATAACGGCGCCACCTAAGGAGAAGGGATCAATAGATAAACCAAAGCTAAAGAAAAACATCGCTCCAAAGTAATCTTTGTAAGGTAAAACACTTTGCTCAATCCGTTTTATATATTGGGAATCTGCTAAAACTAGCCCTGCCATTAAGGCCCCGATAGCTTCAGCTACATGAATTGTTTCCGAAAAACCAGCTACTAAAAATAGCAGTGCGAAAATGATCAATATAAACAGCTCACCCGATTTAATATTTAATACTTTATCAATATAGGGTATCAATTTCCTTCCAAGGATCAAAAAAAGTAGAATGAAAGCCAATGCCAATAGTGAAGTGCTCGCAACAGTCCAGAAAGAGCCCCCGCCGGTAAGTACCAAACCGGATAAGAAGGAGATATGCATGGCGATGAATAAATCATCAAACATGATCATTCCCATGATAACTTCTGTTTCCGGATTCGCTGTTCGTTTCAGATCAGTCAATACCTTTGCAACAATTGCGGTGGATGAACTGGTCATGATACCACATAGGATCATCATTTCAGCAAAAGGCAAATTCATCATCCACCCAACCAGTAAACCAGCAACAAAATTTAAAAACACGTAGATAGACCCACCAGATACGATTGCTTTCCCTGATTTTATAAGTCGACCGACTGAAAACTCAAGCCCTAAATAGAAAAGTAAAAATAAAACGCCTAATCTGCCCATAAAATCGATAAATGGCTTACTTTCCGTAAATTGTAAATCTATCAGACCGATCGTTGGTGCATGTTCTCCTAAAGCCATACCGATCAAAATAAAAAAGGGTATAACTGAAAAACGTAATTTATTGGCTAACAGGCCTACTAGGGCAACGAGTCCGACGGCTATTCCAATTTCTAAGATCAGGGTTTCTGTATGCATACTGTCACATGGGTTTCCTATAAGGTTTAGCTATACAACTTGATAGCTTTTTAATAATTCTTTTAATGTTTTTATATTGCTCCGCTTTCCTGCAACAACTAAGGTGGTACCAGGGGTTATTAAATAATCGGGGCCTGGATTTATGATGCTATCCTCGTTTTTGATTGCTGCAATAATAGAAGCACCCGTTTTTTGCCTCACCCCCAATTGTCCGATAGTTTGCTGGTTGATGACCGCCTTTTCTTCGATTTTGTACCATTCAATTACAAGATCGTTCACTGCCAATTCCATCGTCTCAAGCGCTTTGGGTTTATATGACAAACCGCCAATAATACCCGCGACTTGACGAGATTCTTCGTCACTCAGCGTCATTACACATTTAGATTCATTTTCTTCTTCATCTAAACGATACAATTCACGATTACCATCATCGTGGATAACCACTACCATATTATCACCGGCTCCGGTTTCAATTTGGTATTTCTTACCTATACCAGGTAAGTCACTTTCCCTAACTATAGACATTTTGATCCTTAATTTAATTAACAATTATATAGGCCGCGCATATCGCCGGGCCCGTGCTATCTATTTGGTGGAAATTTAATTGTTAGTAATCGACTATCGAATACTCTACAAACAAATTTCAAAGATACTAAAAATATCTCAGGTTGGCGACTCGCTGCTTAAGTATACTTGAATCGAGTGCTAAGTTTTCTTCTAGATTGACGGTTTGTGGCAATTTACGAAATCTATTGATATGCTGTTTTTTTTGGTTAACTTTCGCTATGCAGAATTTATTGACCGCCGCTCAAATTCGAGAAGTAGATGCTTATACGATCGCAAACGAACCAATTTCGTCGATTGATTTAATGGAAAGAGCAGCAAATGCTTTCGTGAATAAATTCGTTCACTTATATGCAGACTTAATGCCGGTATTAGTTTGTTGTGGTACCGGTAATAATGGTGGCGACGGTTTAGCCATTGCCCGTTTACTTTTTGAAAGAGGTTATACGCACATTAACGTGTGGATTGTTAGGTACAATGATAAAAAGACAGATGATTTTGAGAAGAACTATCAACGTTTATTAAATTATCCTATTCAAATTCAAGAGCTATACCCTACAGATCCGATACCCACAATAAACGCAGGCATTGTTGTCGATGCACTCCTTGGTTCCGGACTTAATAAGCCTCTAGTTCATCCTTGGCGTTTTCTTGTGAAGCAGATTAATAAAGAAGCAAAAATGGTGGTTTCTGTGGATATCCCAACAGGAATGCCCTCGGAGGGTAATATGACAGATTTCGAAGAGATTGTTGTCGCGAATGATGTGATTACCTTTCAATTACCAAAACTGAGTTTTTTATTTCCCGAGAGCAGAAAGTTTTTGAAAAGGTTCCATGTGGTTGACATAGGTTTGCAGCAAAATTTCATCGCTTCCTTGGAGGCGGACTTCTGTTCGGTTACAGATGCAGATATCTATGCACGATTAAAGTTACGTGAGGCTTTTAGCCATAAAGGTACCTATGGGCATGCGTGCATTTTGGCGGGTAATGAGAATACAATGGGAGCAGCACTGCTGTGCGCTGAATCCTGTTTATATACCGGTGCAGGGTTAACTACAGTTTGTATACCGGGAAGTGGATTGAGCGCACTTAATGCACGTTTACCGGAAGTAATGGCATTAAATCGTTCGAAAATAGCTGAATTGACGACCGGGAAGTATGATGCATTGGCAATAGGGCCCGGTTTGGGAACAGAAGAAGAAATGAAGGGGGCTTTAGGTGAATTACTAACGGATGATCTTCCTCCTTTAGTGTTGGATGCAGATGCACTGAACATGTTAGCCGAAAATAAAAGTTTGTTAAAGCTGCTAAAAGAAGGAACTATTCTTACGCCACATATGAAAGAATTTGATCGTCTCTTTGGACAAAGCGATCAATGGTGGGATCGTGTTATGAAAGCAAAGGAGGAGGCATTAAAGAGGAAATTGATCATCATCCTCAAAAATCGTTATACTTTTATCGCATTACCTGATGGGAAGATATGGATTAATTTTACCGGGAATCCCGCTATGGCTAGTGGGGGCATGGGAGATGTGCTGACCGGCGTACTGGTTGCTTTGCTAGCACAGGGCTACAAAGCGGCAGAGGCCGCGATGCTTGGAGTTTTCATGCATGGAAAAGCAGGTGATTTGTTAGCGGAGGAAGGAATGGGAGTGATACCCGCAACTTGCCTGATAAAAAAAATCCCCAATGTTATTGGAGATTTTTCATCAATATCGTAATATATTTTATCACTTACTGCATATCAAACAGGTGCTTTTCTGCATGATAAGAAGAACGTACTAGAGGACCGCTCTCGACGTATTTAAATCCCATTTTTAAGCCAATCTCTTGATAACGGTTAAATTGTTCCGGTGTAATCCATTCAACCACCGGATGATGGGCTTTCGTAGGTTGTAAATACTGTCCTAATGTAAGAATATGTACACCGGCATCATATAGATCTTGCATCGCTTCGATTACATCGGCTTCGGTTTCTCCAAAACCAAGCATTATACCTGATTTTGTGCGTAAACCTGCAGCAGATATTCTTTTCAAACAGGCTAAGCTTCTGTCGTATTTAGCTTGTATACGCACTTCCTTAGTGAGACGTCGAACTGTTTCCAAATTGTGCGAAACCACTTCGGGACGCACAGCCAATACGCGATCTAAATTTTCCCAAATTCCTTTGAAGTCCGGAATGAGCGTTTCAAGCGTAGTTCCTGGGCTTTCTCGTCGAATGGCATTTACAGTTTCGGCCCAAATAATTGAACCACCATCTTTCAGGTCATCCCTATCCACAGAGGTAATTACGCAATGTTTTACTTGCATAAGTTTAACCGAGGTAGCTACACGCATAGGCTCATCTAATTCAACCGCTTTTGGCCTACCAGTCGCTACTGCGCAAAATGAACAGGACCGCGTACAGATATTGCCTAAAATCATAAAAGTTGCTGTACCTGCCCCCCAACATTCGCCCATATTGGGGCAATTACCGCTTTCGCAAATCGTATGGAGTTTATGTTCGTCTACTAAACCTCTTACATGTTTGTATTCTTTACCTACGGGAAGTTTAACACGTAGCCAATCTGGCTTGCGTTGCAATTGATTGGCAGGAATAACGGGTAGTTCAATCATAACACAAAAGTAGTTAATAATTTTTTAATTTAGTGGCGTATTTGTGTTGACTTGGATAGTTGGGTACTCAAATAATGGCTTATTACATTCTAATTATATTTTACAATGGCTACAGTTGAAACGACCTATTTAGGCGATTTACGAACCGAAGCGACGCATGTGCAATCTCAATCGCTATTAATAACCGACGCACCTGTCGATAATCAGGGTAAAGGGGAGGCTTTTTCGCCAACCGACTTATTGGCTGCCTCATTAACGAGTTGCATGTTAACGATTATGGGAATTGTTGCAAGAGCCCACGAAATCAAACTTGGAGAAGTACAAGCGTCTACTACGAAGATAATGCAGGCAAATCCACGAAAAATTGCTGAGATACAAGTTGTATTGAATTTTCCCGAGGGGATAAACTATTCAGATCATGAGCAACGCATTTTGCAAAGGGCTGCGGAAACTTGTCCCGTTTATTTAAGTTTACATCCTGACATTAAGAAAAGCCTGACGTTTAACTGGCCATCTTAACCACAACCCTGGCCACTTCTATTTCGCTATGGGACTCGTTGTATAGGCAATGATCGCCTTTCACTAACAATACTTGAGGAGACTCATGTCTTACATTCCACTTAGCTGCGATTTGATTAGATATATCACGATATTTAATCAAATCGACTAAGTATACGGGTATTTCTTCCGGTATAAGGGACGATTCGAATTCAAACGTTCTTTTTGCCATCCCACTTACCGGACAACGTGTACTATGTTTAAAAATAATAGCATACGAATTTGAGTCGGCTATCGCTTCAAGCACGTCTGGTGAGTTCAGTTCAATCCATTTCATATGTGTCGTACTAGGGTTTTGTAAGTTTGTCAGATTCAACATTGATAAGGGCTGATACAATAGGGAATTTCATGAAAAAACCATTTTTTGTATCGATGAAAGCCGTAGCGAGAACGAGTCCGCCTCCTACATCTTTGAAATTGGATGCGAGGAAATTGTATTTGATATGGCCTTCCTGATCAAGGGCCTGCCATTGAAAGATCTGACCTGTATTGGTATCGATGTATACTTTTGATCGAAATTGTACGCTATCTGTGGGCAATTGCTGTATTTCAATTACATTATATCGAGTGCTTCCAATTAATTCGGTCTCTTTTACGGTGAGCAGCGAAGGATCTGTGAGATTCTTTGGCGGAAATAACCAAAAGGTCTCTGTATTAAAGGCGCTGATGACGGGGAAAATAATATGAGCAGCGGAATCATTATTATTTATAATTTTATTATCCACAAAGGCCTTGCCTTTATTATTCTCTGCATTGAATAACACGACAACTTTTTGCGCCCGCTCATTGGTTCCTTCAAAACGGCAGTTTCCTGTATTTCGATCCCATATATAAGCGTGTTCCCGGGACAATGTTTCATTGAGATTGGCATGACAGCTGAACATAAAATAACGGGCTTCATTCCAACCCTGTTTACCACCAAGACCTTGCCATATTAGATCAACAATTTGATCCTTAGTCTGAGAAAAAGCTTGTTTTTCGGTAAAAGAAAGTAAAAAAAGTATCAAAAAAAAAGCACGTTTAATCTTTAAAGTACGCATTTTCTCGTTTTTTGTAATTTACATGCTAAATTCTCGTGTTCGTTTCATACAAACATTACCGAACCTTCTTATAAAAATCGGTATGTTATTCGTGAACAAGTTATGTGTTGAATTGTTTCAAGTGAAGGTACTTAAGATGATGATGATGATCACTGCTTACCTTAACCTTTTTGTTTTAGGATAAGAATTGTAAGCGGGACATGTTTTACGAGCGCAGCCTTGGAATAAAAATAAACCGATAGCCAGCAGAATGATATAAATTAATGAATTTTTCATGGTCCATTTATTATATAAAGCAAGTAAACATACCCTAAATATGGGTAATTAGCAAATATTTTATAGCTAAGCGCTTATAGATTTGCTCAAATTCGCCATTTGAATAGCGGTTACTGCTGCTTCTTCGCCTTTGTTACCATGTTTACCTCCTGCACGTTCCAATGCCTGCGCTAATGTATTGGTTGTGAGCACACCGAAAATTACGGGTTTATTATATTTTAAGGATACGTTTGTAACACCGTTTGCTACCGCCTCGCATATAAAAGTGAAATGCGGCGTATCGCCCTGTATGACACAACCAAGGCATATTACAGCATCTATTTGCTTCTTCCGCAGGATAATATCAGCACCGGCACTCAGTTCGTAACTTCCCGGTACTTGTAAGACGTGAATTTTATCTTCAAGGGCACCCTGTTTAAGAAGTCGGTTATACGCGCCTTCCAATAAAGGAGAGGTTACTTGTGCATTCCATTGTGCAACAACAATAGCAATTTCCAAATTGGCTGCGGAACCCACTTCAAGATGGGAAAAATCAGATAAATTTTTTAAGTTTGTTGCCATTTGAACATCTTATAAAATTGCGCTCGGTTAGTGAGCCTCACAGCGAGCAATATAGCCATCGATAATGGAAGCTTCGTAACTTTGCGGATAGTCTTTTTTGATTTTTTGATAATTTTCTAACGCAGACTTATAATCATTCTGTGCTTCGTATACTAATCCCAGTTTTTTTAGAAACAAGGGCGCTGTAAAGGAATTGTCACTTTTGCTTGCCGCTTTCTTATACTGATCCGCCGCTTTTTTATAATCTTTTAACTCTGTGTAAGCATCACCCAATAAACCGGTTACTAGCGGGTCTAAAACGGGGCTTCCGGTATCCGAATATTTGGACAAGGCGTTAGCGGCCTCTTGATATTTGCCCTGACGTAAATACAGACCACCTAAATAAGCATTTGCTACGTTTGCCGATTTTGTGTTTGAATATTCCTCTGCAATTTCTTTGAAGCCGGGGTAAGAGCCGTCTCCATCAATAGCTCTGTTTTGTAAGGAGTCTATCATCGCATATTCTTCAGCTTTAAACATCTCATTCGTGGCTCTCTCTGCTCTTGGGGCTAGATAGAAACGTTGATAACCGATATAAAGCAAAATCAAAACAACAATGCCTATAGCAATAAATGCTAGACTTTTCTGATTGTCGCGGATAAAACTTCCTGTTCCGCTATTTTTTGTATTATTAACGCTCACGTTATTTTTTGGTTAATTTGAGTTCAGTTTTTTAAGATTGCAAAAATACATTTTTAAACCTTAGATACAAGAACCAAGTATAAAAGATTTTTAGAGAAGATCGTAAGGTATGAAGTGAGAGGTTGTAAGTTGTAAGATATAAGGTTGTGAGGTATAAGGGAAGTAGCAATCAGTAACGAGGTCCTTATACCATTCAGCTTATTTGCGTCTTGCGGCTTATTTATCTATGTTTGTACCTATGTGGGTTAAAGAATTAACAGTCATCAATTTTAAAAATTATGAAGAAGCTTCGTTAACATTTGCTCCGGGCGTGAATGCTTTTACAGGAGATAATGGTGCCGGGAAAACAAATATTTTGGATGCATTGCATTATCTTTCGCTATGCAAAAGTTACTTCAACCCAATTGACTCGCAACAAATCAAACAACAAGCTGATTTCTTTATGGTGCAAGGGGTGTTTGAAAGGGAAAATCAAGAGGATGTTTTGGCATGCAGCTTAAAGCGAAACCAAAAGAAACAATTTAAGAAGAACAAAAAAGATTATCAGCGGCTAGCTGATCACATAGGTGCTTATCCTTTAGTGATGATTTCCCCTAACGATTCGTTTATCATTTCGGAGGGAAGTGAGGAGCGGCGTAAATTTATCGATAATGTGATTTCACAAACAGATAATCGGTACTTGGACAATTTAATCTTATACAATAAATATCTTCAGAGTAGAAATAGTTTATTGAAGCAGCAGGCCCAGAGCAAGAACTATGACGACGATTTACTAGCCATATATAATGAACAACTAGCGCAGGTAGGTGAACAGATTTTTGAAAAACGTAAGCTTTTTATCAATCCATTTATAGAAATCTTTAACAAACACTATCGACACTTAAGTAATGAAATGGAAACGGTTGAATTGATTTATGAATCGCAGTTGTTTGGAAATAGTTTTGCCGATTTACTGAATAGCTCTTTGTCAAAGGACCGTATCTTGGAGCGAACAACGGTAGGAGTCCATAAAGATGATCTGCAATTCACCATTCAGGGTATGCCCTTGAAAAAATTCGGGTCACAGGGGCAGCAAAAATCGTTTTTAATCGCACTAAAATTAGCGCAATATAGCTTTTTGTGTAAAGAGAAGGGGTTTAAACCCTTGCTGTTATTGGATGATATTTTTGATAAATTGGACGACAAGCGTACCAGAAAGCTGATGGAAATGGTTTCCCATGACGATTTTGGACAGATTTTTATCACAGATACAAGTATAGAACGTGTTCAAAATACCTTTCGGGGTATCGATGTCGATGTACGAGTCTTCGAAGTTGACAAAGGGAAGATACGCTAACTATAGTGGAATAATGACGGACTGGCGGGGCAAACAGTCGATATCATACTTTCTGATTAATGTTGAAAACTTTTACGCTAAATCATCAGTCTATTCGTAACTTTGGATGTCAACAATAAAGATCAACTTCTTTTTGTTCTCCAATTATGGAAGCAGCCGAGAAAGAGGCCCTTCGCAATTTTCTTGTCATATAGCTTCAGATTATTTTAATGTCGATCGTATTTATTCAAATTAAGAATGGGCCGTACAAATGATAAAACACTAAAAGAAGCCATCAGTCAATACCTAGATGCATTGAAATTGCGACGGAAATTTGATGAGACTTCTATATTGGCTGCCTGGCCGGAATTAATGGGCACGGCAATAGCCAATCGTACAAAGCAGCTATTTATACGGGATAAGAAGTTGTTTGTAAGAGTGGAATCGGCTGTTATAAAGAATGAACTGCTCCTTATGCGTTCTCAGATCATTGGTAAATTAAATGAATATGTTGGGAGGGTGGTGATCGAAGATGTTGTTATTTTATAGATCCAGATTTTTTATGAGTGCATCAATATCGAGATCGATAACATTAATGTGATGATGCGCTTTTGCATAAAAAGGATGCCGAACGCGCATTCGTTCGTTAATGAATTCGAAAATTTCTTCTTCGCTTAGATCCTGAATTAAGGGTCGTTTATGCCTTTTGCTCGCGGCCAATCGTTTTGCCAAGGCAGCTGTCGGAATTTGTAGGTAGAGCGTAATACCGTTTTTATTCATCCACTCCATATTATCAAAGAAGCAAGGCGCCCCGCCTCCTGTTGCTATTATTGCTGCTTCCGGAATGGAAAGATTTTGTAGGATATCCCTTTCTTTGATTCGAAAAGCCTCTTCTCCATACTGCTTAAAATAGTCGGTAATTGACATCCCTGCCTGTTCCACAAAGGTTTCATCTAAATCGATGAATTTTCTGTTTAAAGCTTGGGCTAATTTTTTACCATTTGTGGTTTTTCCAACGCCCATAAAGCCTATTAGGAAAACATGCTTCTTTAACATGAAATATTATTGCTTAATCTAAGTGTTCAAAATAACGTTTGGCTAGGGTTTCAAAAGACGGGAGCGTGCGGTAATGCCACTTCTTGACAACTATTCCGTTTTTTAACAACATAATGCCTGGGTTAGCCCGTACCATGCTTTTCAATGGAATTGCATCCGCAAAAAAAGTTTCCGCATAAAGCTTTGTTTGACTGTCGAGTTCGCTTACCTGTTGAGCGGTACTTGCGGTAAGTAACACCGTCCGTATGTTATATTCTTCTGAGGCTCGTTTAGCAAGTTCATTCACTTTATTCAAGGCTTTTAGATTGGCCTTATCGAGATTATAGGAAACAAATAGCAGGTTATAATAAGGATTCTCGATGATTTCCTTGGTGTAATCGACACCTTGCGCATCCGTTATGCTTAAATCTTTAATGGGAGCCTGGTAACCTTCTTTTACTAAACGACTTGTGGGATCTCCTATAACCTCCCAGTTTTCATCTTTCCAAAGCTCTTGTTGGAGATAGACCTTATCGGTCACTGATTTAGTTTCCTTGGTTGTTTTATTTTGAAGTGTATATGTGATTTCATATTCATCCAAGGGCGCTCCTTTGGGAACGTGCATTAAGGCAGGTAGATTGTTTCCCGCCTTGTAGGGCAGAAAATCAATAAAGGGTAAGAAATTATACGTGTAGATACCGATGCCTATACTGATAACTATTGCNTTTGGGAACGTGCATTAAGGCAGGTAGATTGTTTCCCGCCTTGTAGGGCAGAAAATCAATAAAGGGTAAGAAATTATACGTGTAGATACCGATGCCTATACTGATAACTATTGCGGCCGAGAGGGTGAGTACCTGACTGATTTCATTAGAAAACAGCGGTTTTATATTTTTTCTGTTAAAAAAAATGATGAGAATAAAAAGCAGTAAGATTAAATCTTTAGTAAACGATTGCCAGGGTGTTAATTTTATCGCATCACCGAAACAGCCGCAGGAAGTTACTACGTTAAAAAATGCCGAATAAAAAGTAAGGAATGTGAAAAATATAATCAACAACAATAAACCGAGCGAAACTTTTCTACTATACAGACCGAAAAGCAACAGAGCACCGAGAACCATTTCCAGGCTACATAAAACGATGGCAATAGCGACTGCATAATCATTTAAAAATGCTATATGAAAAACTTCGAAATACTCTTGCAGTTTATAGGCAAATCCAATGGGATCATTTGCTTTGATTAACCCCGAGAAAATAAATAAAAAGCCAACAAACAAACGGGAAAAGGCCAGTAGAAAGGAACTTTTATTTCGCTTTGCGGTCGTGAGGGTCATAACATCTTATGCGTTTTGAATTTGTTCTTCCGTAGGATTTGTTAATTTAATGAGCGCGAAAACGGCGTAGTTGAGCATATCCTGATAATTAGCTTTTACTCCCTCCGAAGCGATGGTTAGTCCGCTGTTGTCTTCAATTTGTTTTACTCTGAAAATTTTCATCAGAATCAGATCCGTGAGCGAGCCCATCCGGAGATCTCTCCAAGCTTCACCATAATCATGATTTTTTGAAAGCATGAGCTCTTTCGTTTCGTTGATATACTGTTCATACAATTCTTTAACTTTTGCAATTGGCAGATTCTCTTCAGCGTTAGTCGGTAACTCCAGTTGAATCATGGCAATTATACAATAATTGATGATACCTATATATTCAGAGGGAATATCATCGGGGATTTTAGCAAACTTATTTTCTTCAATGGTTCGAATGCGTTGGGCTTTGATGAAGATCTGATCGGTAACGGAAGGCAATCGCATAATTCGCCATGCTGTTCCATAATCGGCCGCTTTTTTTACGAACAGGTCTCTACATTTGGTAATTATTGTATCGTATTCCGCTGAAGTATTCATTTGGTTTTAGTTCAGTATATTTATTGTTCTCGCAAGTTCTTGTGCAAACCTAACACAAAAAAAAATCTATTTCGAATATATCGAATTGAAATTTAAAAAAACATCGGAAATGTAAAAACCTGATGCATTAATGAAAACTTTGTACTTTTGCTAGCTTAATAGTATCAAGCTCTTTTCAAGAATATATCACTTTATGGCAAAATCAAAAAAAAATAACGAACAGCATCCTAACGCAATTGTAAATGAAAAAGCCTTGAGTTTTTTCGAAAAATATATCAATAATCCTTCACCTACGGGCTATGAATGGGAGGGCCAACGCATTTGGTTAAATTACATTAAACCTTATGTAGATGAAACGTTCACAGATAGTTATGGTACAGCAGTAGCGGTCATTAACCCGAAGGCCGATTACAAAGTGGTTATTGAAGCTCACTCAGATGAAATTTCGTGGTTTGTTAATTACATTACAAACGAAGGGCTTATTTACGTTATCAGAAATGGAGGCTCTGACCATCAGATTGCACCTTCCAAACGTGTACATATACATGGTGATAAAGGTATTGTTAAAGCCGTATTCGGATGGCCTGCTATCCACACAAGGGGAGGAGAAAAAGAGGAGGCGCCCTCATTAAAAAATATTTTTCTCGACTGCGGTTGCACAAGCAAGGAAGAAGTTGAAGCACTCGGTGTTCATGTGGGATCCGTTATCACTTATGAAGACGAATTTATGATATTGAATGACCGTTATTATGTAGGACGCGCACTCGATAATCGAGCAGGAGGCCTTATGATTGCAGAGGTAGCTCGGTTATTAAAAGAAAACAAGAAAAAGCTACCTTTTGGTTTATATATTGTAAATGCTGTGCAAGAAGAAGTAGGTTTACGTGGTGCAGAAATGATAACTCAGACCATCAAACCCAATGTGGCCATTATAACGGACGTAACACATGATACACAGACACCGATGATCAATAAAATTACGCAAGGCGATTTAGCTTGTGGAAAAGGTCCCGTTATATCATATGCACCATCTATTCAAATTAACCTAAACAAGCTTTTAATTGATACAGCCATTGAAAAGAAAATCCCTTTTCAACGCCAAGCCTCTTCTCGCGTCACGGGTACCGACACAGATGCTTTTGCCTATTCTAATGGAGGTGTTCCTTCGGCACTGATATCGCTTCCGCTCCGGTATATGCATACGACGGTCGAAATGATCCATAAAGAAGATGTAGATAATGTTATTCGATTGATCTACGAAGTGCTTTTAAGTATCCAAGCGGATCAAGACTTTAGAACGTTTGCTAAATAATTAAACTTACGCTCGTATGCTCATTAGGCTGGGCGTACGAGTTAGCTACTTCTCGATGAAATACCTTACATTATTTATGGCCATTTGCTGCGGTTTGGTCGTTGCCAACCTGTATTACTGCCAACCTTTGCTTCCGCTGATTGCGCATGACTTTGGTATACAGGAAGCTGAAGCCGGAAGTATTACCTATATTACACAATTAGGTTATGCGGCCGGTCTATTGCTCTTCGTTCCGCTTGGCGATCTATTGGAAAAGAAGCAGCAGATTATCGTCACAACAACTTTTTCCGTCATTGTTCTCCTTGGAGCAGCCTTCACTAAGTCGTTTTTTATACTGCAAGTATTGTGTTTTTTAATTGGACTTTTTTCTATTGTACCACAGTTGATTATTCCCCTTGCGGCCAGTCTTGCTTCTGATGAAAAACGAGGCAGTGTGATTGGCTTGGTAATGGGGGGATTATTGATAGGTATCGTTTCCTCCAGATCATTAAGTGGTTATATAGGTCATGCTTTCGGTTGGCGGCAAATGTACTATACAGCTGCAACAATTTGCTTTCTCTTAGTGTTGATCATGCAACGTGTATTCATTGAAAGTAAACCTACTTATCATGGTACTTATCGATCCCTCATGTTATCAATCGTCCACTACGTAAAAACTTTTCCGCAATTACGGGCAGCCTCGCTCAGTAATGCCTTATCATTTGCTAGTATGAGTGCTTTCTGGGTTACCATGGTATTATTTTTGTCAGCTAAACCTTTTGAATATAATACCGTTCAGATTGGCCTGTTTGGTGTTATCGGTGCTTCAGGAGCACTAGCCGCGCCCTTAGTTGGAAAAAAAAGCAGCGGAAGCACCGCTGTTGTGAAAAAGATATCTTTATTGGGCTTATTGGCGCAATTACTGGGCTATGTCGCTTTTTATTTTACCGGTAATGCGCTCATATTGCTTGTTATTGGTATTGTCTTAATAGATATAGGCCATCAAGCTTTGCAGATTAGCAATCAAACGCTTATTTATTCATTGAAACCAGCAGCTAGAAACCGCTTCAACACTGTCTTCATGACCTCGACTTTTATTGGCGGAGCGATCGGTTCGGCCATTGGGATTTTTTTGTTTCATATAGGAGGTTGGGATGTATTTTGCTTAGGCATCAGCGTCTTAATCTTATGCAATGCGTTTATTACCATGAAGCGGCGATAGATGTTTCGTTCCTCGCTTAAAAACTATTCATTAGCTGTTCTCGCCAGTTGATAAATACGACCCTTATCCCCGGCGAGCAATACAAATTTACCGCTCTCAGAAGCCCGAACTACATTGTAGCTTTTTTCATCCAGCACCTTCCATGACTGTCCACTATCTATCGAGAAGTCGGTACCTGAGGTACCCGTTGCAATCACCAAGTCGTCATCAATAAATTCAACGCAAGACTTAAAGCCAGATAATCTTGTTTTAGGTGCATTCCAGGTTGTACCATTTCCTGACAATTGGATAACATTATTGTTGTTTTTGAAATTTTTGTAGTCACCGCCGATAGCGATCAGTTGCTTTTGTCCATTAATGGCCAATGAAAAGATACCTTGTGAAGCCTCGCCTTGCTCAATAGGTACTTTATAGCTCGTCCAAGACTGTCCATAGTTATAAGAAAACAGCAAACGTGCTTGTGTCCCGCCAGTTCCGATCCACACTAAACCATCCCCCGTTGTTCGAATACTGGTACCGCTTGCTGCGAAGCCAGCTTCGCCGATTTTCATTTGCATATTTGCTTCGTCACTGATATTCAGCCACGTTCGTCCACCATCTTCGGTTGCTATAAGCTGAAGCTTACCCTCAATCGGATCTCCAAATACAATACCTCTTTTCTCGTCCCAAAACCCCATACCATCGTAGAAGATTTCTTTGATATCGTAGCTATGCACTTTCTCCCAAGATTCTCCACCGTTTTCCGTTAATAAAATTACTGCAGGACTACCTGCATTCACCATCAGTGCCTTTTTATCGGAAAAGGCAACCACCGATCGGAAATCGAAATCTTCATAACCCTTGGCAACTATCCACGTCCAATTTTTACCTCCATCGGTTGTTTTTGCGACCGTTCCTTTTGTTCCTGAAATCCAAGCCACCGAATCATTAGGAATAGACATTCCTCTAAAGCTGACTTCATTTCCTTCTTGCAATTTCTCGAGTTTATATGGCTGGCTTTTTGCTGTGCCAATAGCGATAAGGAAGACAAAAGAGAGTATAATTTTATGCATAGTATGAATTCCTTTCAACATCGTTGATTTTGGTTTGCATGACGAGCTTTCTTACTTCAACAGCCTCTTTAACATCGTGTACTCGGATTATTTCAACTCCGTTGATCAGTAAGATTGTGTTTAATACAGTTGTTCCATTTAACGCCTCTTGAGGCCCTCCATCCAATAATTTATAAATCATTGACTTCCGCGACAGGGCCCCTAATATAGGTAGACCTAAAACTTTCAATTCACTGATTCTACTCAATAACAGGTAGTTCTGCTCTAATGTTTTGGCGAAACCAAAGCCAGGGTCAACAATAATATCTTTTACACCGGCCAAACGCAGTGCTTTAATTTTTTTTGTAAGGTCGAGGATAATATCGTTTATCAGATTTTGATAACCGGTATTGTTTTGCATAGTTTCCGGTGTCCCTCTGCTATGCATAAGCACATAGGGAACACCTAATTTAGCGACTGTGGTGAACATCCTGTCATCTAAATTTCCACCGCCGATATCATTAACCATGTGAGCGCCGGACTTTATTGCTTCGGTCGCCACATCTGCACGAAAGGTATCAATAGATAAAATAGCTCCGGGGTAAGTTTTTCGAAGGCCTTCAACGATAGGAATTAAACGGTCTAACTCTTCTTGAAGACTGACCTCACGTGCACCTGGCCGTGAAGAGTAAGCGCCAATATCGATGATATCCGCTCCTTCTTCCAACATCTTCCCCCCATGCTCCAAAGCGCTATTTAGGTTACTGTGCTTCCCACCATCAAAAAATGAATCGGGCGTTATATTAAGTATCCCCATAATCTTAGGGGTGTGGAGATCCAATAATTTACCACCCACATTGCAAAATTTCATATGTCGATATTTAACGGAGGGGTTCGCCCTGTTCGCCTCAAAAATGACTTTTATTTTTTGCAAACTTATAGAAAAACCGTTTATCATACAATAAAATTGATTTTCGCTCGGACCGTCATCGCTAAAACATAGGTAAAAGAAACCTTTCTTATACTATGTTAAAAAAAGCAAACTTTCTTGGATGGTTGGGTTTACAAACATTTTGGCTATTATCTACGTTATAGGAAAGAAGCTCACCTTCAAAGGAAAAAATATGAATTTCATAGAAAAATTTGATCAGGGAAGCCAAGATCGCGTTATTTTATGTTACGAAGACATCGGAGAAGGACCACCGCTCATCCTCATTCACGGGTGGCCCTCCAATCATTTAATGTGGGAACCTCAGGTAGATTTTTTTGTTCAACAAGGATTTAGATGTATCACCTATGATAGAAGGGGCTTTGGCATGTCTTCCCACCCCTTACACGGATACGACTACGATACCTTAGCCGATGATTTAAATGAAATAGTGATACAACTTGACTTACATCAAGTGATTTTAGTGGGATTTTCAATGGGAGGGGGAGAAGTTGCTCGATACTTCACTCGTTATGGGGATAGCCGCGTACCTAAAGCGGTTTTGCTTAGCTCGGTTACACCTTACATGCTTAAAACGTCGGATAATCCCGACGGCTTGGAAATTAAAGTGTTTAGCGCAATGATAGATGGACTCACAAGTGATAGACCAGCTTTTTTGGAAGGATTCTTTCATGATTTTTTTGGTGTTAATCTGGTTAACAAACCGATCAGTAAAGCAATGTTGGAATATCAAATTTCAATTGCACTCACGGCATCTCCTTTAGCCACCAAGCAATGTGTCAAAACCTTTTCGGAAACTGATTTCAGAGAAGACTTAGCAAATATTTCGGTTCCTACGTTGATTGTTCACGGCGACGCAGATAAAATTGTTCCAGAAGATATAAGCGCCAACATTACCAGTACTTTGATAACTAACTGTCAATTTATTCTATATCCTGGTGCTCCGCATGGGTTGTTTCTGACGCATAGAGAAAAACTGAACAATGATCTGTTACTGTTTTTTCGTGATTCATTGCAGTAATATACAGGCGCTTGGTGTATCTCAATTAGGGACTAAAAAATTAACCTACTGATTGTAAAATGGATAGTCGCAATGTGTTGTTCATAATTCACATTTATGAAAAAGCTTCGTACCTTTAATTGATTAAGATTCATAAATATGTCTGATACTACGATTAACATTCCGCGCCTCGACTTATTAAAGTTTACGGAAGGGACGGCTGAACAACGGAAGCAGTTTTCTAACGATATTGGAAAGGCTTTTACAGATACAGGATTTGTGACTATTGCCAATCATGGAATGAATAAAGAACTCATTGATGGATTGTACGAAGTAGTTAAACAGTTTTTTGATTTGCCGGAAGCGGCAAAACGAACCTATGAAATACCTGGTTTAGCAGGACAGCGTGGTTATACGTCAAAAGGAAAAGAAAAGGCAAAGGACGCGAAAACCCCCGATTTGAAGGAGTTTTGGCAGCGTGGCCAGACGATCATTGATGATGAAGCGTTGCGAGCATCCTATCCCGAAAATATTGAAGTACAGGAGCTTCCGCGCTTTAATGCTCTAACTGAAGAGGTTTACCGTCGTTTAGAAACAGCGGGTCGTGCTTTATTGAGAGCCATTGCTAACTTCTTAGAATTAGAGGAAAACTATTTTGAAGACAAGGTGATTAACGGTAATTCGATCCTCCGGGCAATACATTATTTTCCGATTGAAAATCCAGATGAAATTGCGCCTGATGCAGTTAGGGCAGGAGCACATGAAGATATCAATTTAATCACCTTATTAATTGGGGCGAGTGCTGACGGATTGGAAGTGTTGACAAGAAATGGCACCTGGTACCCGGTAAAGGCTTTTGGAGAAGATATTGTAGTCAACGTTGGTGATATGTTGCAAAGGCTGACTAATAATAAACTGAAGTCCACCACACACCGCGTGATAAACCCACCGAAAGAATTGATGAGAACTTCCCGTTATTCGGTGCCCTTCTTTTTACATCCTAAAGCCGAAATGAATTTAGCAGCTTTGGAAAATTGCGTTGATGCTACCAATCCCAAGATTTATCAGGATTGTACAGCAGGCGAGTACTTGGAAGAGCGTTTGCGGGAAATTGGACTGAAAATGTAGTTTGAGTGAGCCGAAAACCCTATCCTTCCCCGACACCAAAACACAAATATTTTATTTCCATATATTCCTCGAGTCCGTATTTAGAACCTTCTCTTCCAAGTCCGGACTCCTTTATACCACCGAATGGCGCAACTGCTGTCGAAATAGCCCCTTCATTTATACCCACCATGCCAGCCTCTAATGCTTCCGCAACACGCCAACAGCGTTTTACATTTTCACTGTAAAAATAAGCGGCCAGCCCGAATTCAGTTTGATTTGCTAATCGTATGGCTTCTTCCTCCGTTTTAAATCGGAAGAGGGAAACAACTGGACCAAACGTTTCTTCGTGAGCAATTTTCGCGTTTAAGGGAACTTCGCTCAATACTGTCGGTTCAAAAAATAGATTAGCGATTGCTTTACCGCCTGTAAGTATGATTGCCCCCTTCTGTACGGCATCTTTTACATGATCTTCCACCTTTTTAAGTCCATTTTCATTAATTAATGGTCCAACTTCTACGCCTTTATCTAAACCATTGCCGACTTTTAGATCAGCGACAGCTTTTGTTATTTGCGTTGCAAATGTTTCGTAAACGGCATCCTGCACTAGAAATCGATTAACGGCAACGCACGTTTGACCTGAGTTTCTAAACTTTGAAGCAATAGCACCCTTTACGGCCGATTTTATATTGGCGTCATCAAATACAATAAAGGGTGCGTTGCCCCCAAGTTCTAATGAGACCTTTTTGATAGTTGATGCCGCTTGTTGCATCAGTGTTTTGCCAACCGCCGTTGAACCGGTAAATGAGATTTTTCTTATTGTCGGACTTGTACATAATAGCTTGCCAATACGAGCCGAGTCTTTTCCAGTTACAACATTAAGCACACCCTTTGGCAGGCCGGCGATTGTTGCAAGATGAGCAATCGCAATAGCAGTCAATGGCGTTTGAGAAGCAGGTTTTAATATCACGGTGCAACCGGCTGCTAGCGCAGGAGCCACTTTTCGTGTTACCATGGCTAAAGGGAAGTTCCATGGGGTTATAGCGGCACTTACCCCTATTGACTGTCTTAACGTAATAAGCTGTTTACCGTTTGTAGGAGACGGAATCTGATCACCGTATGCACGCGATGTTTCTTCTGCAAACCAATTAACGAACGAGGCACCATAATTTACTTCAATTCGACTTTCTTCTAATGGCTTGCCCGACTCGACCGTTATAATTTCCGCAATTTCTTCTGCATGTTTAATAAGCAAATCATACCATTTTTTTAAAATCGTACTACGTTCTGCAACCGGGGTCGTTTTCCAGGGTATCCAGGCCACTTCCGCAGCATCAATAGCTTGTTCAATATCTTTGGCCGCTAGATCAGTTACCGAAATGACCGCTTCACCTGTTGCTGGATTAACAACATCGAATGTCTTTTTGCCGAGCACCTGTTCCCCATTTATAAACGCGGCACCATTTATCAATTTATTTCTTGTTTTCATCTGTTAACGTTAACGCTTTTGACCCAATCAAAATAATTCATCGCTTTCAATAAAAAATGTTATAAACTTAACACCGATTTCGCTTCTTGGTTTTTGTCTATACCACCAAATTTAAGAAATCGAAAGGACTGAAGTAAAAGGAGGAGATGATGCGATCGGCGAACCTCATGAAAGTGTTCTTTTGACCTATTTCGCTTGACTTATCCCGGTAGGTCTGCATAAAGGCACCTTATCTAGGATGGCTATTGAATTTCTGGGCACATAAAGAGTAACCGATTTCAGGTTTTTACCTAGAAACAACTAACTTTGCACCTTAAATCCGATTCTAAATAAATGGTAAAAATTCGGCTTGTTTTTCTGTTACTCCTAGGTTTTATTTCTTTCACTTCGCACGCTGTTCAGGACACGACTGTCCGTAAACCGGTGCCCCTTTCTTTGAAGTACCTGGTGCGGGATTCTGCTCGTTTTGCGCGTGCCATTGAAAAGCAACGAATTAAAGATTCATTGGCTAGGATAGCGGATTCGCTAGCGACGGTGCGGGATTCTATGCGAATGTACTATCTAAAACCACTCGCAGTGGGAAGTAAAAATCAATTTTTAGATAGTTTAAGGAAGCTCTATATTATTACGAATGGGAATACCCTCACTTGGGGGAAAAACATCCATTATAGCGGAAGCAAACAATTGGGCGTGCGGAAAATATACCGTCCAAGGTGGGTCTTATATGCTGTTTTTTCTTTGTTTCTGTTTTTTGCACTCATTAGGATGTTTTTTATGAAGGATTTGGAGGCGATAGCTACTTCTTTTTATAGTAACCGGGTTCTTTTACAAGTAAGCAAAGAAGATAATTTAATCACTTCCTGGCCTTTTGTTTTCTTGTATCTATTGTTTGGATTTACTATCGGTCTTTTCCTGTATTTGTTTGTTTCGTATAGTCAAATTCAACCGGGATATTCAGAAATCGGTTTATTTTTTACGATCACAGCCTTAGTGCTGGTACTTTTTGTTGTTAAGATTTTAATAACACGAACGATTGGTTTTGTATTTGGCATTCAAAAGCTCGTTAGGGACTATATCTCAATATTATATTTAAGTTATTTTAATGCAGCTATAATTTTTCTTCCCTTACTTTTGGTGTTGAGTTTGGCGCCTACAGCATATGTAAAAGTTTGGGTTCTAGTCTCTTGTGCTGTAGGTCTTTTTGTCTTTGCGATGCAATTTATACGTGCCTCAAATACTGTATTAAAAAGCTATCAGTTTTCAAAGTTTTATTTATTTATTTATCTTTGCACCCTCGAAGTTGGTCCAATACTTATTTTGATCAAGTTATTAGGCATTTAACCGAACAAAAATAAACACACGTGGCAGCAGAAGATAGAGAAAAAAAAGTAAAAAGCATCTTAGTAACCTTACCGAGACCTGAGAATGATAAATCGCCTTATTTTGCGTTGGCTAGCAAATATAATTTGAAACTGGATTTCAGAGCGTTTATTCATGTTGAAGGTGTTCCTGCTAGAGAATTTAGGAAAGAGCGAATTAACCTAGCCGATTTTACCGGGGTAATCTTCACCAGTAGAAATGCAGCGGATCATTTTTTCCGAATTTGTGAAGAGATGCGCTATGAGGTCCCCGCCGATCTAAAGTACTTTTGTTTGTCGGAAACAATAGCACTTTATTTACAGAAGTACATTCAATACAGGAAACGCAAAATTTTCTTCGGTAAGCAAACTGCCCAGGATTTGGAAGAAGTACTCAAGAAGCATGCGAAGGAGAAGTTTCTCTATCCTTGCTCGGATGTCGCCAATGAGGAAACTCAAAATTGGCTGCAAGAAAATGGTTATGACTTTACGCCTGCCGTCTTGTTCAGGACCGTTGTAAGCGATTTGTCCGACCTCGCTAATGTGTTTTATGATGTTATTGTGTTTTTTAGCCCGTCGAGCATCCAGTCGCTTTTTGAAAATTTTCCGGAATTTAAGCAAAACGATACCCGCATTGCCGCTTTTGGACCTAGCACACACCAGGCCATAGCAGATAGAAACCTGATATTGGATATTGCCGCACCGACACCTGAATCTCCAAGTATGACAATGGCTGTAGAACAATATATAAAAAAAGTGAATAAGTAATTAGATTTTAGAACTTATAAAAAAAGAGCAGAGCCTATTAGGCTCTGCTCTTTTTTTATTGACGCCGCGTAATTACGCGGCTGTTGCTTTAAAGGTTTTATAAATAATGAACAAAGTGAACAAAGCTTAGCCTGTTAAGTCAAATTATATTTGTTACAAGGCTATTATACCTGCTGACGGCTATTTTATTTTAGCCGCGTGAGTGATTATGAGGTCGTTAGAATGATCAATATGAGGAAATTTTACTACTGTTGTTTTGCGTTGTTATGTTTATTTGTTGGTGCGTGTGGTAATCGTAAAGCAGGCGGTGAACTGACAGGTGTTAGATTGAAAGGACTGAAGTCGAGTAAGGCCCCGAAAGGAATGGTTTTTATTCCGGCAGGAAGTTTTATAGCGGGTCAGTCTGATGAAGATATTACAAGTGCGCAGATTGCACAAAATAGACAATTTACCCAATCGGCTTTTTTTATGGACGAGACGGAGATCTCCAATAGCCAATATCGGCAGTTCGTCAATTGGGTAAGGGATTCCATCGCCATTACGCAATACTTAAACGATCCATCATATTTTATTCAAGGAAAAGAAGGTGATAATGCGGGACAGCGCTTTATTGATTGGCAAAAGATTGGAGACGGTAATGGTATCTGGGGTAAAAAAAATGATAATAAAGATGCCTTAAACCAGATGTACTATCAAGGGGATGACCGAATTTTCGGTCGTGATGAGTTGGATGTACGTTTGCTTAAGTATCATTATGAAATTTATAACCACCGCATGGCTGCCGCTAATAAAAACAACAAAAATATGCGGCGTTCCGATTTTATTATACGCGACACGATCGGAATTTATCCAGATACATTGGTTTGGTTGGCAGATTTTTCATATGCACAAAATGAACCCATGGTAGAGGGTTATTTTTCACATCCCGCATTTCAAGATTATCCGGTGGTAGGTGTTAATTGGCGTCAAGCACGCGCATTCGCTGTATGGCGGACTCGTTTATATGAAAACTATGCACAACGAGTTGGTTTATCTCGATTAGCACGTTTGTCTTACGAGTTGCCTTCAGAACATCAATGGGAATACGCGGCCAGAGGAGGCCTTAATGGGGCACCTTACCCTTGGGGAGGGCCTACTATTCGGAATGCAAAAGGTTGCTTAATGGCAAACTTTAAACCTGGAAGAGGGAATTATGCGGATGACGGAGGCGCTTATACCGTTCCTGTTCATTCTTATTTCCCGAATGATTATGGCCTTTATAATATGGCTGGAAATGTTGCAGAATGGACCGCTTCTTCATTTGAAGAGTCCTCCTCCTCTTTTATTCATGATATGAACCCAACCTATTCATACGAAGCGAAAGGTAATGATCCTGAAATATTAAAGCGAAAAGTAGTGCGGGGAGGATCTTGGAAAGATATTGGTTATTTCTTGCAAAATTCTACACGGACGTATGAATACCAGGATACAGCTAAATCGTATATTGGATTTAGATGTGTAACTTCTTATGCGGGGCGTGATTTATAGAAAGATAGATGGTTATGAAAAGAATTTTTTTTACGTGCATTGGTTTGCTGGTCCTTTCTCAGGTATATGGACAGCAAGAGAATCTATCGAATAGTGTTACTCCGATACAGGATGGCCCGCCTGTAGATGGTTATTATGCCAAATCTGATATTGAGAATCGAAAAGTGATTCCTTATTCGCACATAAGAAGCGTTGATGTGATGTATAGTAAACGGGTTTGGCGTGAAATTGATCTAAGGGATCGATTAAATGCCAGTTTTGCTTCTCCAAAATCGCGACTGATGGATATATTATTAAATGCGATTAAAGCAGGTGAGTTGACAGCCTATGATCCTACGCCAACTAAAGATGATCCAAACGGTGATAGTTTTAAAACCCCATTAGACCCATCAAAGCTCATGAGCAATTTGGCCGATAGTGTTTTTGTGCCTGAATTCGATGCAGAGGGGAACCAAATAGGTGGCAGTTTTCAATCCGGTGAATTTAATGCCGACAGTGTGGTAAAATTTCGAATTAAAGAGGATTGGATATTTGATAAACAGCGCTCCGTTTTTGAACCCCGCATCATTGGTATAGCTCCGTTGATTGCCATAAAGGCTGCCGATGTCTATTTAGATCCCCAGCCCGCCTTCTGGGTATACTTTCCGGAGGCTCGGCATATCCTGGTAAACAAAGAGGTGGTAAATAGAAATAATGATGCTACAGGTTTAAGTTATGATGATGTATTTATCAAGCGGATATTTGCGAGCTATGTTGTTAAACAGTCGAATCCCGAGGATTTACGTATTAAAGATTATCGCGAGGGGATCGATAAACTTTACGAGTCGGAACGTATTAAACGAACCTTGATGGATTATGAACATGACTTATGGAGCTATTAATTCAAGTGAAAGAACGGCTTTCAAAAATTTAGACACTAAAGTATGCTAATATGGCGTCTGCTTGTTTTGTATTAACCACTTCCATAAGCTGCTCTTTGGATGCTTCCTTGATCTTTTTTACAGATTTAAAGTTTACTAACAACTTCTCTGCACTTGTTCTGCCAATACCGGGAATTTGCTCTAATTCCGTTTGGAAAGTTTTCCTGCTTCGCTGATTTCGATGGAACGTGATGCCGAATCGGTGGGCTTCATCACGCAGGTGTTGAATGATTTTTAAAGTCTCCGATCTTTTATCGAGGTATAGCGGATACTGATCACCTGGATAATAAAGTTCTTCTAGGCGTTTAGCGATACCGATAACGGTTACTTTTGACTCAATTTCAAGCTTTTTAAGACTTTTAAGGGCAGCCGACAATTGCCCTTTTCCGCCGTCAATGATAATGAGTTGCGGTAATGGACTGCCTTCATCTAACATACGTTTATATCGACGGAACACCGCTTCTTCCATTGTCGCAAAGTCGTTGGGTCCTTCAACGGTTTTAACATTAAAGTGTCGGTAATCCTTTTTGGAGGGTTTGGCATCTTTAAATACAACAATAGCTGAGACGGGGTACTTTCCTTGAAAGTTCGAATTATCAAAACATTCAATATGTTTGGGCAATACATTGAGTCGTAAATCGGCTTTCATCTTCGTAAGAAGTCGTTCTGTTTTGAGCTCCGGGTTTAACTTTTCATATTGGTCTAAGCGCTCACGCTTAAAGAAGCTTACATTTTTATAGGAAAGATCCAGCAGTTTTTTTTTGTCGCCCAATTGTGGAACGGTCTGTTTGAAATTAGGACTTTCAACGTCAAGCATAAAAGGAACGATAATTTCCTTGGATGAGCTATTGAATCGTGTACGAAGCTCTTGAACAGCCAAGCTTAGCAATTCCCGGTCGCTCTCATCGAGCCTTTTTTTCAATTCCAATGTCTGCGTTTGTATGACCGTTCCGTTCATCACTTTTAAGAAATTAACAAAGGCATAACCTTCTTCAGAAGCAATATTGAATACATCAACGTCACTTATGGTGTTGCTTACGATCGTCGATTTACTTTGATAATTACTAAGCAACTCTAACTTTTGCTTTAAAATATGTGCTAGCTCAAACTGGAGATTATTGGTGGCTTGTTCTAAATTAGCCTTTAATTGTTTGAATACAACACCTGTTTTCCCATTGAGGATATCTTTAATACTTTCGATATGCTGATTATATTCTTCCTCCGCTTGGTAGGCCTCACAAGGGCCTTTACAATTACCGATCTGGTACTCCAGACAAACCCTGAATTTTCTCTGTTCGATGTTGCTGGCGGTCAAGGGTAAATTACAGGTACGTAGTGGAAAAATCTCTTTGATTACGCCCAGAATTGCGTGCATCATCCCGACCGATGCATAAGGGCCAAAGTATTTTGATCCATCTTTGATGATTTTACGTGTCCAGAAAATGCGTGGAAAACGTTCGTTTTTGATAACGATCCATGGATAGGTTTTATCATCCTTTAATAGAACATTATATCGTGGTTGATGTTTTTTAATCAGGCTATTTTCCAATAACCACGCGTCAATCTCCGTATCAACGATGGTAAACGTGATTTTATTGATTTTTCTAACGAGAACACGTGTTTTAGCATTATGCTGGTACTCATCTTTTAGGAAGTAGGAGCTTACTCTATTCTTCAGATCCTTTGCTTTACCAATATAGATGAGCGTACCCTGTTTATCATAATATTGATAAACACCGGGCCGATGAGGTATTTTTTTTAGTTCCTCTCTGTAATCGAATGCAGCCATAACTAAAAATCCAACCGATCATCAATCTTACCCTCGTCTTCGGCAGGATAATCGTATTGATATTTGCCGCAATCCAGTTCTCTTTGTAGGCCTCCGGGAGGTAATTCAAAATCACTTTGGATATATTTTAATTGCTTGTCGGCATACACCTTTTGCATAAAGATGGCAAACATCGGTAGCGCAGCGTTAGCTCCTTGGCCAAGTCTAGTACTACTGAAATGTATACTGCGTTCATCCGCTCCTGTCCACACCCCACTTACCAGTTGCGGGGTAACACCGATAAACCACGCGTCAGAATTGGCTTGCGAAGTTCCGGTTTTTCCACCAATTGGGTTGAGTAGCTTGTATTTCCATCGGATCCTGCCTCCTGATCCACTTTGCACCACGCCCTTCAACATATCGACCATAACATAAGCTGATTGATCATTCATGACCACTTTCACCTTTTTTGTGTGTTCGTAAATCAGTGCTCCATTTTTATCTTCGATACGTAAAAGATAGATAGGTTCTGTCCAAACACCATGATTCACAAAGGTAGAATAAGCGCCCACCATATCATAAACGGAAGCATCAAAGGTTCCCAATGCGATAGAAGGATAGGCAGGCACTTCCGACGTAATACCCATATTTTTGATCAGGTTGGCTACATTTTGCGCGCCAACACGTTGGATCACATCAGCCGTTGCCCAGTTTTGAGAATGTGCCAAAGCCGTTTTGAGTGTTATAGGTCCAGCGATTGTTCCTTCACTTTTCGGTGCCCAACCATCGACATTGATGGGGGTATTAGGCACTTTAAAGCAAGGGGAATAACCATTGTCGATAGCAACTGCATAAGTAAAAGGTTTTGCTGTAGATCCTACTTGACGTGTTCCCATTTTTACTTGGTCATACTTGTAATGAGCGAAATTGATACCGCCTACCCAAGCCTTTACATGGCCTGTTTGTGGTTCCATCGACATCATGGCATTCCGCAAGATCAATTTATTATATCGAATCGAATCAAGTGGAGTCATGGTGGTATCTAAGTCTCCCTTCCAGCTAAAGACAGTCATTTTAACAGGCGTACTAAAATTTTTCTTGATTTCATCGTCCGAAAAATCACCCTGTTTTAACCACCTATAGCGATCTGATTGTTTGATCGCCCTATCGATCAGCGTTTCCAAACCTTTAAATGGATCACGACCTTTATATTGATTATTAAAAGTTACTTGAAGTTCGCGCATCATCTCCTTCTGCGCCTCTTCCGCATACACCTGCATTCTGGAATCAATGGTGGTGTAAATTCTTAATCCATCGCGGTCCAGATCATAAGGCGTTCCGTCTGCTTTGGTAATCGAAAGCTTATTGAAGATGTTTTTGATATCACTTTTTAAAACAGCTCTTAAATAAGGGGCAACGCCATCACCATAAACATTCGGACGGAAAGCTAATCCCAACGGTTGTTCTCGATAATTAGCAGCCTGTTCGGAAGTAATAAAACCCGCTTTTCGCATATTTTCTAAAACAGTATTCCGTCTATTCAACGAGTTCTTTGGATAGCGAATGGGGGAGTAAATACCAGGCCCCTTCAGCATCCCAACCAATACAGCTGCTTGTGGGGCGGTCAATTGTGAAGGCGTGGTATTGAAGTAGGTACGGGCTGCGGATTTAATGCCATAGGTATTATACGCACCGAAGTCGACGGTATTCAAATACATGGTTAATATTTCTTCCTTGGTATAGTTACGTTCTAGTCGTACCGCTATAATCCATTCTTGAAGCTTTTGAATAAATCGTTTTGAAAAAGAACGCGCCCGGCCTTCTTCCTGAAAAAGATTTAAAGCCAGTTGTTGTGTAATGGTACTGGCTCCTTGCTTTTTACCGACGAGATTATAAAAGAGAATCGTGAAGGTACGTTTGAAGTCGATGCCGGAGTGGGTATTAAAGCGAATGTCTTCCGTAGCGATCAATGCTTGTATAAGGGAAGGCGATAATTCTTTATAAGTAACATTTGATCTATTTTGCACATAGTAAGTACCGAGCACGACGCCATCAGCGGATATGATTTCAGAAGATAGATTGCTTTTAGGATTTTCGAGATCCCTAAAAGAAGGCAATTCACCAAATAAGCCTAGACCAACACTTGTTAGAAACAAGAAAGCTAAAATAATAAGGCCTACCACTAATTTCCAAAAGGAAAAAGTATAACGTCTAGTGTCTTCGTTTGTTAGTTTGTTGTTTTTATTTTTTGTATTTTTTTGCATTTGCTTATATGCCTTTAGCGTTGTTCCTGATATTTGATAAAATAATCGTTCACTTTATCGAAATCATGGAGCCCTTGTAGAAATTCTTCTGTAATAATGAACGTATTATAACGCTCTGATGGTATTTTCATTATATTTTTTAGTTGCATTCCTATTTTTTCAGCATAAGCACTTGCCTCGTCATATGTGAAAAACTGACCGATATACAACAATTGTAATTCATCGTCGACTTTCTTAACCTGGTGAACCAGGTTTTTGGAAGGATATTGCCCTCGGTTAAACTGACCAATTCCATATCGGGAAGGACTTAAATTTACATTCGGGTGCTGCACGTTGACAACAAAATAGTATACTGCCGAGTCCGGTAACAGGGCCAGGTCCCGGTAACTATTCACGTGTTCACCTGGTGTATATTCTGCCAACTGGACGCTCCCTTGCATATTTACTTTTGTATTGAAAGGAGTTACCTGAATGCCCGGTTGGTTTTTAGACAAATTTCCTGCCAGATTTCGACGAGGACTAGGGGCAGGAACATTTATCGCTCGATTAAAGGCCAATTCCGGCCATTTCGTAAGAATAGGTTCATCTACAAATTGCTCTCTGCCTGTTTCAATATCCATTATTGCGATTTTCCTCTCCTGCAAAGATAACCTATTCGAATCAATATAGCTTAAATGTTGTTCTATCAGCGGTGTAATCAATTCATTGTTAGGGTAATCGGATTTAATTTTTTTAAGCTCCTGCTCAAAAATATCGAGTGGGTTCGTTCTGCCAACGGCTAAAACTTTTAGATAAGCCAATTGTGCGGCAATGGCGGGCTGGTCATTTCGATCGATGATTGTGCCAATACTATCGGTTAATGTAATTACTTTCCCAAACTGTTTTTCACCGTAAAGTATATATACCTCATTGTATAGATTATTCAATATTTGTGATTCCTCATTCAATTTGTTAAGATAGTTTGGATCTTGGATAACCTTTGCATAAATCGATTGTGGAGAAGAAGAGAGCAATTGATTTTTATAGTGTGCACTTTGCGCTTGGTCATTCAATTGGCTGTACAGACGGTAAAGATTGTAACGAATGAGATCCTGCTCCGCTAATTGTGGAAAGCGCGTCAGCAAAGTGGAATAAACATTGGCTGCGGCTACTTTATCTTGTAAATCGTCACGGTAAATCTCACCGAGTTTAAGATAAGCAGAAATTATTTTCTGATTGGATTCTTTCAAAGATTCTTCGGTCAAAGGAATTGCCTGAATGAAATTCTCCTTTTCTTCTAAAGAGGCTAATTCATTCGACATAGAATCTTCCTTCAACGCTAATAATTGCGTTTTATTAGCATTCGCTGCATCTGCACCTTTGTTTTTGATGCGCCAATTATCTTCTAACGAACGATTGCCCCAACGTCTTTTAAAGGCGCTTAGCCCACTGCTAACGGCAGTTGGATTGTCAAAGTAGAAGCTCACCGAGGCCGCTCCTTTGTTCGAGGTATAAAGAGGTTCGGGATCGTTGAAATTTAAGTTTTGTGTTCGATTTGCAGCATCGCCGGTCTCTGCAACTAATTTTTCCTGAAGCCTCCTCTTCTGATCAAAGATACTGTCTATTTTTTTTGTTCTTGTTTCTTCAGGGAGTTTTGCCAGCATTTGAAGCGTATCTTGTGTAGAAATGGTGTTCAAATGGAGCACCAGTTCATCTAAGTGGCTGACTTTTGATCGAATCAATTCATAGTTAGGAAAGCTCGTGTCTATTAAAGTAGATGTACTATCATAGTAAAGTTTGGATTTTTCATAAGCACCTTGTTCAAAATAAAGATCGGCCATTTTTAAATAGGTGAGCGCACGTTGAAAATTATTGGTGCTAGGCTCTTTTAGCGACGAATTAAAACTTTTTATGGCTTCTTCTTTCTTTTCCACCTGCAAATAAGTCTCGCCGATAATATAGTGGATTTGATCCGTAAATCCTCTGTTCTTATCGTCTTTGAGCATTCTCTTAAGTTTGGAGACGGTATTGATATATGAAGAGTCTCCGTCGCTTTTTTGCATAAAAACTTCATTAAGCTGGGCGTTAAAAGCCATTTCAAAAGAAGCGTTGCTTTTAATAACCTGCCTAAAATGGGCGGAGGCCCCACTATAATCTTCCTGTTTTTGTAATAGTTGACCTAGTAGATAGTGCCAGCGTAATTTCTCTTTCCCGTCTTTACTTTCATTGATGGCTAGATTAAGTGATTGTATGGCGTGACCGATATCGTTGGTTTCAATATCATATTTAGCGCGCGTTGCATAAGCTAGCGCTGATGTGTGCTTGTTCGCGGCGGCTATGCTAAAGGTAGAGTCCAATACCTTTGCAGCTTGCTTTACGTAACCAATCTGAAGAAGGGCTCGGCATTTCCACGCCAAGGAGGCCTCCAATAGTTCGGTTTTATTGGGATTGATGGTATTGATTACGTAAGAAAGAAATTCAGCCGCATTGTAGTAATTACCCTTTTCATAATTGGCTCTTGCCATTATAAAATAGGCATCGTCAATATATTTGCTTTCACTTTTATCATTGATGATAGTGACCGCCTTCTGTATAACGGAGTCCATCAATTTAGCATTTGAAGAAATACTCGCTTCATTTGGCTCGATGAAAACAGGCAACAGATGTTGATAGTTGGACTTTACCAGGTTGATCCGATTTTGCTCCGCTTCATACAATATCTTTTTCGAATTATATAAAATATTGAACTTGGTGGTGATGTTCTGCATCAAGTCTGTTTTCTCTGCCTTTTCTTTTTTGTTAAGGAAGCAGCCTGACAAAGTTAGTAAGCTGATAAAGAGGAAATGAAGTATGGTCTTAGGTCTTTTCAATGGATAACTGATGAATAAAAAGGTTTCTGTAAAGATAGAATAAGCTTGTATGCTTCTACGTCGATGAGTCATCAATTTAAAAATATATACAAAGTTAAATCTCTTTTGCTAATCTAAAAATCTTATTATAACTCCCGTTGATTCGCTTTTCAACATGAATCATAAAGATACTGTTTTTTGTTATTGCTAACAAAGGATTCTTTGATGCAAGGATGCATATTGGCAGCTCCGTTTGCATTGAAAGAGATATACTTCATTGATACCGATGGGTATCAGCATAAAGGATATAGCTAATTTTGGATCCGATCCATTGAATGATATGCATTTTCGCTAAGTTTGCATAATGGAACCTAAAAAAGATCAATCAGATTTTCGAAAGGAAGGAAAAGCTTATGTCTATTATACTGGATTAGGCTTTCAAATGATCGCAACGATCGGGGTGTTTGCCTTTATCGGTTATAAGATTGACATTGCAAAAACGGGAGAGGTTGGCATTTATACCGGTTTACTTTCACTTTTGGGTGTCTGTATCAGTTTATATTACACGATTCGATCGGTTTTGAGTAAAAAACAGTAGCTACTATCCGGTTACATGACATTGTTAAGATTTACTTTTTTTTACGGGATTTTTGGGGGAATACTCGCCTTGTTCTCTTATTTGTTGGTGATACTTTTTCCGCAGCAATCCCTATTGGTTTCCAATTATTGGCTCGTTTTTAGTTTTCTTTTTTTTCTGACTTACATTGCTTATTTGGTTTCTTATTTTGGAATAAAAAAAACACCTCAAACCGGGGTTTTGGCCATCATGGGAGGCATAATTTTGAAACTCCTCTTCGCTTTGTCCTTCGCTTTGGTGATCTTGATGAAAACAGCTGAAAACCAGCTGGTTTTTGCCTTGAACTATTTTTCTTTATATTTATTATTTACACTCTTTGAAGTTATGTGTTTGTTGTGTAACTTGCGCCACCAAAATAATAAGTAAAAATCACGGAATAAATGAAATTTAGCCACTTTTTGACTTCAAAAAAATCAGGAATACTTGCGTTTTTTGCCGTTTTCTTCGCTTTTTTGAATGCCAATGCCCAAAATCATGATCATGGTCAACATGCGGACTCTACCGTAGTAGAACAGATGGAAGCAGGCCATCATGAAGGTCATGAAGAAAAAGAGTTTGACATCACCAGTTTTATCTTTCATCATATTGGTGATTCGCACGAATTTCACTTTTGGGGCCACGGCGAAAGTTGGACCGGTTTGTACCTTCCCATTATCCTTTATACACACAATGGTTTAGTTACTTTCAGTGCAAAGGAATTTCATCTGAACAATGACGGAAGTGTGGTGGTGGAGAAGGCCGGTATGCGTTTTGCCAGATCGCATGGAAAAATTTATTATGCGGAAGAAGAAGCTGAACACGGTAGCTATGTGCGTCATGAGCAAGTTGAAGGACAAGAAGTAGTAACCAGCACCCGTCCGATTGATTTTTCGATTACGAAGAACGTATTTACCATTTTTCTTTCTGTTGCTATTTTGCTCTTTTTATTCCTTAGTGTTGCAAAAGGTTACAAAAAGCGGGAAGGTAAAGCTCCAAAAGGTTTACAATCCGTATTAGAACCGATTATTATTTTCGTTAGAGATGATATTGCAAAACCTAATTTAGGGCATAAGTACGAAAAATATATGCCGTACCTTTTAACGGTTTTCTTTTTTATTTGGTTGAATAATATGTTAGGACTTGTGCCTTTCTTCCCTGGTGGTGCCAATGTTACCGGTAACATAGCGATTACCATGATATTGGCATTGTTTACGTTGATTATCATCTTGTTTAGTGGTAACAAGTATTATTGGGGGCATATTTTTAACCCACCCGTACCTTGGTGGTTAAAACCGCTAATGATTCCAGTTGAGATCTTCGGGATTTTTACCAAACCATTTGCGTTGATGATCCGTTTATTTGCGAATATCACCGCGGGGCATATCCTTGTTTTGTCTTTACTCTGCCTGGTATTTATTTTTAAATCATTAGCTGTGGCACCGGTATCGGTATTCTTTGTTGTGTTTATCGGCGCAATTGAGTTATTGGTTGCTTTTATTCAAGCCTTTATTTTTACAATTTTATCTGCTCTCTTTATTGGAATGGCAATAGAGGAGCATGACCATTAGAAAATCATTAAACATTATTGTTAAACTAAATATATAAATTAAATTAAAATGACTGGAACATTAGCTGCAATTGGAGCAGGTCTAGCTGCAATAGGTGCTGGATTAGGTATTGGTAAAATCGGTGGTTCTGCAATGGAAAGCATCGCTCGCCAACCTGAAGCTGCTTCGAAAATTCAAACTGCGATGTTAATCGCTGCTGCCTTTATCGAGGCTGTTGCATTATTCGCTGTGGTTGTTTCTTTAATTGCAAAATAAGGAACGCCGAATGAAAAAAGGGGCCTATGCTCGGGATTGCCGTTTATAGGCTCTTTTCACAGACATTAGAACACTATTTATATATAAAAGCACTTAATTAATACACAGTATGGATTTACTCATTCCTGAGATTGGCTTGATTTTTTGGCATACCATTTCGTTTTTGCTATTGCTGTTTTTGCTGGCGAAGTTTGCATGGAAGCCTGTTATGAAAGCAATTGGAGAACGTGAACGTTCGATCGAAAATGCCTTAGATGCCGCAGAAAAAGCAAAGCAGGAAATGGCTCGTTTAACAAACGAAAATGAGCAATTGTTAAAGGAGGCCAGGGCTGAACGCGATCTTATTTTAAAAGAGGCTCGTGAAATAAAGGAGCAATTGTTAAAAGATGCTAAGGAGCAGGCGCAATTGGAAGGGAATAGAATGATCGAAAAAGCGCGTATCGAAATTAACAATCAGAAGGCAATTGCAATGGCCGATGTTAAAAATCAGGTTTCGAAGCTTTCTTTAGAAATTGCCCGCAAAGTTTTACAGCAAGAGTTAGCGGATAAAAATAAACAAGAAGCTTTAGTTGGCGAATTGTTGAAAGAAGTGAAATTGAACTAGTCCGCTAATTCCTATTAAAGATATGTCAGAATTTAAGGTTTCATCAAGATATGCTAAAGCGCTACTGGATCTATCGATTGAGCAAGGAGTGCTTGATCGGGTACGAGCAGAAATAGAGCAATTGATTACCGTCGTGAAGGATCATCAAGAATTGCAGGCGGTATTGAAGAATCCGATTATAAAAGGCGATAAGAAAATCAATATACTCACCGCACTCTTTGGAACGAAATTTAGTCCGGTTTTGATTGGATTTTTTAAAATTATGATCAATAAGGGGCGTGGCGAGATTTTATATGCCACGGCACGGGAATTCGTTCGCGAGTACAACGAATATAAGGGCATTGTAACTGCTAAAGTTAGCTCAGCTGCTCCATTATCGGCCGATAATGCTGCTCAATTGAAGCAGCTCATTGCTTCTTCAACGGGCAAGGAAGTAATTCTTGAAAGTTCGGTTGATACCGATTTGATAGGAGGCTTTGTCGTAACAATAGGTGATAAGCAAGTTGATGCTAGTTTGGCTGGTCGCTTAAATAAATTAGATAGGGCTTTTCACGCCTAGTAGTTTTCCGAAAGTTTAAAAGAAAAATATAAAATAAAGATAAAATGGTAGAGGTAAGACCAGATGAAGTATCGGCAATCCTAAGAGAACAGTTGTCGAACTTTAAATCAGAAGCCGAACTAGAAGAAGTTGGTACTGTACTCCAGGTTGGAGATGGTATTGCTCGGGTTTACGGCCTAACCAAAGTCCAATCAGGCGAATTGGTAGAATTTGAAAATGGATTACAGGGTATCGTACTGAATCTTGAAGAAGATAATGTTGGGGTGGTGTTGTTAGGCCCTTCGGATGAAATTAAAGAAGGTGATACCATTAAACGGACAAATAAAATTGCCTCCATCAACGTTGGTGAAGGTTTACTTGGACGGGTTGTAAATACCTTGGGTCAGCCAATCGATGGAAAGGGTCCGATTACAGGTAAAACCTATGAAATGCCAATTGAACGGAAGGCACCTGGTGTTATCTTTCGTCAGCCGGTAAACGAGCCGCTTCAAACCGGAATTAAAGCTATAGACGCCATGATTCCGATTGGTCGCGGACAACGCGAGCTGGTGATCGGTGATCGTCAGGTAGGTAAAACCGCTGTTTGTATTGATACGATTCTTAATCAAAAAGAGTTTTTTGATGCCGGAGAACCAGTATATTGTATTTATGTAGCTGTTGGGCAGAAGAACTCTACGGTTGCGAATATTGTTCGTACATTAGAGGAAAAAGGCGCTTTAGCTTATACCATCGTTGTATCGGCTTCCGCATCTGAACCTGCACCGATGCAATTCTATGCTCCTATGGCAGGTGCTGCAATTGGCGAGTTTTTCCGTGATACAGGTCGTCCGGCTCTTATTGTGTACGATGACTTGTCAAAACAAGCGGTTGCTTACCGTGAAGTATCCTTGTTGCTTCGTCGTCCTCCGGGCCGTGAGGCTTATCCGGGAGATGTGTTTTATCTTCACAGTCGTTTGTTAGAGCGTGCTGCAAAGATCAATGCATCTGACGAGATCGCGCGGAACATGAACGATCTTCCTGAATCATTGAAAGGTATTGTTAAAGGAGGTGGATCGTTGACCGCCTTACCTATCATAGAAACACAGGCCGGTGATGTGTCTGCCTATATACCAACCAATGTAATTTCGATTACAGACGGTCAGATATTTTTGGAATCTAACTTATTCAATGCAGGGGTAAGGCCCGCTATTAATGTGGGAATTTCAGTATCTCGAGTAGGCGGTAGCGCGCAAATTAAGTCGATGAAAAAAGTTGCCGGTACCCTTAAGTTGGATCAGGCGCAATATCGCGAATTGGAAGCTTTTGCCAAGTTTGGTTCAGATTTGGATGCGGCTACAAAAGGTGTACTTGATAAAGGCGTACGAAATGTAGAGATTTTGAAACAAGGGCAGTTTGCGCCAGTTCCTGTAGAGAAGCAAGTTGCAATTATCTACGCGGGTGTAAAGGGCTTATTCCGTAACGTTCCCGTAAATAAGGTGAAAGAGTTTGAAGCGAACTATTTGCAGCAGTTGGAATTACGTCATCCTGAAGTTCTTAAAGACTTAAAAGCCGGTAAGTTCACGGATGATATTACGGCCGTTTTAGATAAAGTAGCTAAGGAGATAGCTGCGAGTTATTAGAATGGTTGTGAGTTGCCAATTGCGGGTTGCCGGTTTTTTTAAAATATGCAACTTATATGCAAACCATAACTCACAACGCACAACTTTTATAAATATATGGCTAATTTAAAAGAAGTTAGAAACCGAATTGCATCTGTAAGTTCTACACAACAGATTACGAGAGCGATGAAGATGGTTTCTGCTGCGAAGTTGAAGCGTGCTACCAATGCAATTGTACAGTTGCGGCCCTATGCTGAAAAGTTAAAAGACATTTTGGCTAATCTATCAGCCTCGGTTGAAGGTACATCATCTCCGTTTATGACGGTTCGGAAACCAAAAAAGATTCTATTGGTTGTTGTAACTTCTAATCGTGGTTTGGCAGGAGCCTTTAATGCAAATGTGATTAAAGCAACTAATCTATTAATTGCCGGAAAATATCAGGAGCAGCACCGTAAAGGAAATGTGAAGATCATTGCTATCGGGAAAAAAGGGCAGGATTATTACCGGAAGAATAGATACGAAGTGTTGGGTGATCATACGGAATTGTTTTCGAAGTTGAATTTTGAGAATACGTCAAAAATCACCGAGACAATTATGAAAGGATTTACAGAGGGGGAGTTTGATCGTGTAGAGCTTATCTATAACCAGTTTAAGAATGCTGCTGTTCAAATTTTGATGAGCGAGCAACTTTTGCCTTTGCTCCCGACTGAAAAGGAAGACGCTGCCATTTCTCAAAATACAGTTGATTACATTTTGGAACCATCGAAAGAAGAAATTATCCAAGAGCTGATTCCGAAATCCATTAAGATACAACTTTACAAAGCAGTTTTGGATTCTCATGCATCTGAGCATGGCGCTCGTATGACTGCCATGGATAAAGCGACCGATAACGCCGGAGAATTGCTTAAATCGCTTAAGCTTTCCTATAATCAAGCACGTCAAGCGGCCATTACCACTGAACTTACTGAAATTGTAAGTGGTGCGGCGGCACTGTCAAACGGTTAAGTAGCGTTATAATGATTTGTTAAAAGCCTCCGCAATATGTTGTGGAGGCTTTTTAATGATATTTAGAATATCTTTATTTCGTGAAAGGGAGAAAATCAAACCTCTTCTACTCAGCGACTATTTGGTCGCTCTATTACTCGACGATTTAACTACGCAACAAACCATTAAATATTTTTATTCCATTAAAAAAAGTTTATTTTTGCATACAAAGAAATCATTATGGCAAATTCAGCAGAGCAGAGACCTCACGTCAGCACCGATAATAATGCAAATCAGACTCATTATTATGTAACCTTAGTTGTCGCTATAGCTTTTGGCTTAGCCGGTACCTTTTTCCGTTTTATACAGGATTCTTTTTTGTTTACTTCCATTTCTAATATCCTATTGATTATCGGTAGCGTTATAGCCTTGCGTACCGTTTTTAGAATCATGAAATAGAGCAATCAATTTTAAGATATGAGAAGGCGTGAACATTTTTCGCGCCTTTTTTATTGCTGAAATTTTCACATCAATCGAATGTAGCATGCTTCACAAATTTACACTGACAATAGTTGTTCTTTTCGCTATGGGAAGCGCTTATGGACAGGAATATCATCGCGATTATACGAATGCAGTTTTATGGCAGCAACAGTCTGGCGAATATCGGGCCTTATGCTTCCAAGCCTTTAATTATGCACAACTCAGTTTGGATAAGGCTTTGAAAAAACGCGCAAAGAAACCTCGGTGTATTATTGTAGATATTGATGAAACGTTATTAGATAATTCACCGCAAAGCGGTCAGACTTTGCGATCAAAGAAGGGCTTTGATTTGGCTGAATGGAAACGTTGGACAGGAATGGCTATAGCGGATACAGTTCCTGGGGCATGTTCATTTTTGAAATACGCAGCTTCGAAAAAGGTGGCAATTTTTTATATCAGTAACCGCGATCAGAGTGAAATACCCGCTACTATGCAAAATCTGAAGCGTTATGGATTTCCCTATGTCGACAATGATCATTTATTGTTTAGGGATAGCACATCTAATAAACAGTCGAGAAGAAATCAAGTTGCGATGACCCACCAGATTGTTATGTTAGCAGGTGATAATTTAAGCGACTTTTCTACCGTTTTTTATCAGGAGGAGAAGAATACGAAGGAAGAGGTGGATCTGCTTGCCAAAAAATTCGGAACATCTTTCATTATTCTTCCCAATCCGATGTATGGCGACTGGGAGCAGTCTTTGTACCCAAAAGGAAATTTAACCGAAGCCGAAAAGGCTGATATCCGGTTGCAAAAGATAAAAACCTATTAAAAGCTATTTTTGATTTAAACTTAGGGTCGGATTTTGTGTCTAATTAGTGCTTAGATGAATTAGCCTGTCTATAAAAGAACAGATGGTGATTGTCAGAACAATTGACAACAACAAAGGTTATCATCTATACCAATAATTAGAGATGGTTATGAAAAATAACATGATTTTTGTGCTCCTATTGTTTTTGCTGAGTAGTACAGGAGGATTTGCCCATCCTCAGGATTCGGTACAACATATTGAGAAGTTGGAGATCGGACAAAAGAAGAAGAAAAGTTTCACGACAAAGCGCCAGGATTCAACGCTGGTATTGACAATCGATACCTTGATTATGAAAGATAAAGCTTCCCTGGAATTTTTTGGGAAGAAAAAAGTTCGCCTCAAGGTCAATTATGCTGAAATTCCGAAGCAAGCTTATATTATAGGAACGGATAGTAAAAATAATGGATCGGATATGGATATCCAAATCCACTTTGAAGAACTCGGAGCTCTTTATGTATTAGTAGGAGGGCGCGATGCGAACAATGGCACGCGTACCTATCCCAACGGAAATGGAGGAAATGTTACTTTTCGCTATGACAAGCGGGGCATTCGACCACAGCAAGCGGATAAAGAACAGGAAGCTTATTTGCGAATCGATACGCGTGCCGGGGGTTATCGCGTAAATCCGCAGTCCGATCTGTATAATATTTACACGCAAATCGGTATGGGAATCCGATCTGGAGGAGGGCGTTTGGGAGGTGTCCCCCAAGGACAAATTTATTCAGGTTCCCCGGGTAAAGATGGTAAAGTTACCATGGAGGAATTCTAGTTGAACTGCTTATCCGCTTAGTTTAAGCCTTTGTAATGGGCATCTTTCAATAATTGTTGAGCATCTTCGATTTGGAGTAAATCGATCAGGGAAGTACGGGGATGCTCATTCATATATTTTTTTACTATTTGCCATCCTAAATAAACACCTAACTTTGGTGCAGATTCGTTATGACTGCCAAGTTCGGGTGTAAAAGGAGCTTCACCAAAATGCTTCTGTATTTTATAATAATCAGTTTCGTACAATAAGTCTTCCGCTAAGAACCAGGCCCAGACATCTTTTTCGTAATCTTTTGCCCAATTCATTTGGGCCGTCGTATAACCGATTTTTAAACTGTCCGCTAACAGAGGCATTGATCGATCCAGGAGATACATAATTTTTCCATTGTATAACATAAGGTCAAGCATGCTTGGATTCCCTTGCTTGGATTCCGGAAAAAGTTCCTGCCGCAGATAGGTTTCAACTGTACGTGGCGTGATGTTTTCAGGCGTAAATCTACGCGATATATAGAGCGGGATACTTTTTACCAATGCGGGGTAAAATGAAGAGTTAGCCCCTAAAAACATATCCAGTCCAATACCAATATAATTTTCATTAATAGGTGATTGCACGGTAAAACCCGAAAAGAAAGAGATAAATCTTGGAATCTGTATGTCGGGGAAGTAGAATTTCAAATGTTTAAAAGCATCCGTCAACTGCTTTTCTTGTACGTTTAGGTTCGGATATACTTGCGAAACGTTTTTTTTTAGCGCCGCAAAATCACGATTCTGTAATATTTTTCTGTAATTGTTGAAAAGCTCCATCGTGTCTTGTAGATTTCCCACTTGTAGTATATGCATTATAAAGTCACCATAAAATTGGTTGTATTTTTTTTGCCACAACGCATGCTTTTCGGTTAGATTATGGATTGTTAGGCTATCGATAGATTGATCAAAGCGTTCGATCTTAATTTCAAGTTGAATTTTGCTTAAGTCGGGTTCATGGCTAGGGTTGCAAGCGGCCAGAGTAATAGTCAAAAAAAAGAGGTAGATTTGTGCGCCTTTCATTGGGGTTCTGTCATGTTTGTAATGATAGGACGCTAAATTAACAATATCGGCATGAAAGCAAAAAGCTTATTTAAAAACAAGTTAAACTGCTCGCTTAGAAAAAGAATGAAAAGATAACAAAGGATGCGTTCAACCTAAGTCCAATAAAGGAATAAATAAAGAATAATAGGAAATAGATGAAGTCAAATATATCGTTTAAGAAAGTGGCCTCCATGGTGGCAATGAGTTTACTTTTTTTGTTAAAGGCCAATGGACAAGATTATTACGATTCAAAATATGATAACAAACGAATTAGCTTAGGTATTACTTTATCGCCTAATATGAATTGGTTACGATATGGTGACTTCGATGTAAAGTCGAATACGGCCAAAATCGGGTATAACTATGGCTTGGTTGCTGATTTTGCCTTTTCTGAGAATTATTATTTTTCCAGCGGTTTACTGATCGAGAACTTACGCGCCCAATCGGAAACTTATCAGAATGGGAACGACTTCGTTATTAATAACTACAAACTCCAATATGCCCAAATTCCGTTAGGTGTGAAACTAAAGAGTACGCAACGATATTATAGAAGTTATTATGGTCAATTTGGTTTTACCTTGGGGGTTAAGCTGAGCGCGAAACAGGAAATACTAAATAGCAATCGAGTCGTTGTACAAGAATCAGATAATATGAAGGGGGGCGCGGATATCTTTAGATTAGGACTTCAAATAGGCGGCGGAGTAGAATGGTTGCTGGACCACAACCTTCGGTTCATGACGGGCTTGAGTTTTAATAACGGGTTTACACGTGTTGTTAAACACGGTGGAGCTAATAATTCTTATTTTGCTCTTAATCTTGGTATACTTTTTTAATAAACAGACACGTCAGTAGCATATGATTATAGCGATTGCGCAAATCAATTACCACATCGGTAATTTTGAAGAAAATACGGAAAAGATTATAGCAACCATAATAAAGGCTAAATGTGAGGGGGCTGATTTGATCGTGTTCCCGGAAATTACAGTTGGCGGTTACTTAGCGAAGGACTTGTTCCGTTATAATTCGTTTTTAGAGGCCTGTGAGATAAGTGTGGGACAGATAGCAGCTTCCTGCGATGGGATTGCTTGTATTATCGGAGCCCCTGTACGACGTAAACTAAATAAGGGGAAACAATTATATAATGCTGCTCTTTTCATAGCTGACCGAGAAGTAAAAGAGGTGATTCATAAAACACTTCTACCGGATTACGATGTATTTGATGAGTATCGGTATTTTGAACCAAATGATACGTTCAAGTGTGTCAATTATAAAGGGAACCGTATTGCGCTCACCATATGCGAAGATTTATGGAATGAGCATTCTCCCTCGCTTTACCGACTGGATCCCATGGTTGAATTGGCCAAGGAACAGCCTGACATTATGATCAACATCGCTGCCTCTCCATTCGCTGAAAATCATTTTGAATCACGTTGTGCGGTCGTAAGAGCTCATATTAAGCAACATGAATTACCTGCGCTGTACGTTAACACAATAGGGGCACATGCTGATATTATTTTTGATGGACGTTCGCTGGTGTTTGACAAGGAGGCTAAACTAATCGATGTATTGAATCCTTTTATTGAGGATTTGCGTTACTATCAATTAACCGATAAAAAGATCGTTGCCAGGGAGCCAGGCAAGGTCTATGACGAACCGGAGCCCATTGCTAATATCCATCAGGCTTTGATTCTTGGAATCAAAGATTTCTTTGCCAAGTCCGGATTCAAAAAAGCTGTATTGGGCCTGTCGGGAGGGATTGATTCTGCGGTTGTTGCGGCTTTGGCCTGTGAAGCGCTTGGGCCGAAGAACGTCATGGGAGTGCTCATGCCATCCATTTATTCAAGTGATCATTCTGTGCAAGATGCAATGGATTTGGTGGAGAACCTGGGCTGTTTACATGAGATCATTCCCATCAAAGAGGCTACCAATGCTTTCGATAAGATGATGGAGAAGGCTTTCAATGGGAAAGAAAGTGATATTACCGAAGAGAATATACAGGCTCGCGTACGTGCGATCGTTTTGATGGCTATGTCCAACAAGCATGGCTATATTCTATTAAACACCTCGAATAAAAGTGAAGCTGCCGTTGGATATGGAACCCTTTATGGCGACATGGCCGGTTCCTTGGGGGTTATTGGTGACGTGTTCAAAACGAAAGTCTATCAGCTTGCACATTATATTAACCGCAAGGCAGCTATCATTCCGGAAAATACCATTACGAAAGCTCCATCCGCGGAATTGCGGCCAGACCAGAAAGACTCAGATTCATTACCCGAATATGATGTATTGGATGCTATACTGTACCGTTATATCGAACTTGAATGGAGCAGTAAAGAAATTATAGCAGATGGTTTCGACGAAGCGTTGGTACGCCGGGTAATCAGGCTGATCGTCGGTGCTGAATTCAAGCGTTTTCAATCACCTCCCATATTACGGGTCACAAGAAAAGCTTTCGGAGTAGGCCGAGCCATGCCATTAGTCGCTAAACATCCCTTTTAATGTAAAATTTTGTTACAAGGGATTAAATTTTTCTAATCTGTAGCAACTTGGCATTAAATTCGTTATTTTTATAACACAATTGGGAGGTAAGTAAAATGAAAACAAAATGGTTCCTTTTGGCTATGGCAGTCATGATGTTAGCTGCCTGCTCGCCCTATAAATACTATACAACGCAGAGCAAAAACGGAGCTTTTTCTCAGTATAAAACCTATGCTTGGTTACCGGGATTAGATTCGCTTTCTAAGTCGTATTATAATAATTCGATCGCGCAGGAGAATATATACGAAGCCGCTGATGCGGCACTGAAGGCAAAAGGCTTAACATATAGTGAAAATAACCCGGACCTGCTCTTTCGGTACAAAGCAATCGTAAATAATACCAGTAGAACCGTCTATGCACCAATGTATGGTGGATGGGGTTGGGGCTGGGGATGGGGGCCTTATTGGGGCTGGGGCATGGGAGGTGCTGTCGGTCGGGAGCGTTATCGTGCGGGCCATATCATCATTGAGGCGGTTGACGCTAAAACAAAAAAGATTGTATGGCAGGGAAGAGGTTCGGGAGAAGTTAGTAACCCTGAAAAAGCCGTGAATGATTTACCTGTTGTTGTACAAAATATTATGAAGCAATATCCGGTAATGGCGCAGAACTAAGAAATTTTTAAGTGATAATGTGAAAAGGGGCTCTTCCGTATGGTTGGGCCCCTTTTTTAATGTTTTTCATTGTATCCGCCTGTTTACAATTATTCAACGATTAGACCATTTGAAAAAGGTGCCTAGAAGCAAAATTAAGTAAAAGGCAGAACCAAAGCAGGCGATATAGGCAATATAGTCACCAGTTGCGGTATAGAACGTTATTTCTTCGTTTAAATTGATATCAGCGTTAAGGGCTGTTGGTACCCACCATTTGCTTTGAGCAACGATATCTCCCCGTTGATTAATGAAGGCCGAAATACCGGTATTAGCTGATCTTGCCACCCATCTGCGGTTTTCTATTGCTCTCAATTTGGCATAATCTAAATGTTGATTTTTACCCGAAGTGTTTCCCCACCAGCCATCATTGGTAATAACGGCTATAAACTGTGCCCCCTGTTTCACATATTCTGCTACATAATCGCCCCATATGGATTCATAGCAAATGACAGGAGCCGCTCCAATACCACTTTGCGAGTAAAAGACGGAAGGCTTTTCTTGTGAACCATAACTCCCTGTACTTCCACCAAAGGCAGCAAATAAAGGTTTTAAAAAAGATAAGTATGAAAAAGGCGTTTGTTCCACACCGGGTACTAGTTTCGATTTATGATAGAACTGTACTTTTGAAGAATTGTCGATCAGTACGGCAGCATTAAAAGCATCATAATATTTGGATACGTTGCTGAATTGACGGGCTGAGGGCGTTTGTAACGAATCATATAGTTGCATTGACTCAATACCTGACAACACATTCCCGTTCCTATAATTATATAAGAAATCTCTTACACGAAGATAACTGTCGTTTTTTCTTATTTCTTCCTCGTTCACTCCCGGCGGTCTTTCCGGTATTGCTGATTCCGGCCAAATAAAAAACTCCGTATTGGTTTGCGCTTTGTCAGTTGATAATCGGATGAGGTTATCTACTTGGGTGGCAACAGTTATATTGCCAAATTTGCCATAAGGATCTATGTTCGGTTGTACCACCACTATATTAGAGGGGTTTTCGTGCTCTTCGTAGGAGAAATATTGTATAAAGGAAATAATGGATGGAATAAGAACTACCAAGGCAAAACTAATAAAACGTTTGAAGTTTAGCGAATAGGCTTTATCATAAATTCGTCTGCGCAAAACGAGAAACAAGGCGATATTACAGAGCCAGATCCATGCTGTTCCTCCATAAACACCCGTGTAGGCATACCACTGAATTAATGGATGCGCATTGGCAAAACCATTCCCTAAGGTCATCCAAGGAAATGCAAGATCCCAGCTTTGATGCAAATATTCATAGCCAATCCATAAACATACGAGTCCAACCAAACTACCTATCAGGCTATATCGTTTTCTAAGTTGATAATAGAGCCTGAATACGATTGCAATCAAGAAGGCGGCTAAGCCAAAAGGAATTAAACTAATAAAGACAGCAACATAAGCCGGCATCACGGCACTGATTGCATTATATACCCAATAGATGGAGGCTGTATTCCATATGAATGCCGTAAGGCCCGCCATAAGAAACACCTTTTTACCTTTATTTTTCGAATTGTCTAGAATCGTACGCTCGGTAGCAATTAATAGCGGTACGAAAGCCATTAGGAGGAGTGGGGCTGTGTAGGGGACAGGCGGCCAACCCAACCATAATAAAAAAGCGCTTAATAAAGCCAGGGAATAGTTATTCTTCACGTTAGAATTGAGATAGAATTTCGTTCTTTTTGTTTTCGTACTCTGCTTGAGTGATCAGTTGTTTTTCAAATAGTACTTTTAACTTTTTCAACTTAATTGTCACCTCATCTTCTGGTTCTGTTATCGTTTTTGTTGCTTTAAGGATGGGTTCTTGTTCGGGCTTGAGTGCTGGCTCAATAGGCGTTTCTTCCTGCAGTGGTTTCAGCATAACAGGCGGTGTAGTTGCCTTTTTCAATTCAATTTCTCGTAGTCGTTGCTCCTCTTTTTTCCGTTCGAGTGATTCATTGGCCAATTGATAAAGTTTTCTCGCCTGTACTTTGGGAATATATTCTACCGTTAAATTCTCCCCGTTCTGTGGAATCACGGTGAATTTGGCGCCAAAAAATTCCTCTTTAAAGGCAACATCTTTTACATCTTGCCAGGTCAATATCTCAAAATTAGTCGTTAAGCCTAATTTTGCAGACTCGCACAGCATGATTCGCTTACTGGTCAGTACAACGCAATCGGGTAATAGGGTTACAGCGGGTTTTTTCTGTACCGCAACATAGGTGACTACTTCACCTGAGGTAAGCATATCTTTTAACTTACTTAAAAGTTTCTCAACTACTTTAGGGTCTTGTTCCTCGTTTAAATATTGTTCTATGTACATTTTCGAGTAAAATTCAAAATTAAAAATAAATCATATAGCGGCTATGTCAAGTCGTTAAATTGTCGAGTAGTTAAGTCATATATACAACCATTCCCTAATCAGTTCACTCACAAACTTAAGCTATGCTAATTTACGATTTTCCAGCTATACAAATTACAAACTCTCCTTTTATAGGATTGTTTTGAAAATGTGTTAATACTGTTTCAATAGTACCTCGGATATTTTCTTCGTATATTTTACTGATCTCTCGCGATACGGAAACGAATCGATCGCCTCCAAAGAAATTACCAAATTCCTCCAAGCTTTTTAGCAGCCGATGGGGAGATTCATAAAATACCATCGTTCTCTCCTCGTTGACCAGCGACTTCAGTTTTGTTTGCCGCCCTTTTTTTACCGGTAAAAAACCTTCAAACACGAAACTATCTGTCGGCAATCCTGAATTTACCAGCGCTGGGACAAAAGCAGTTGCGCCGGGGAGGCAGCAAACCGCTAATCCATTTTTTATAGTCTCTCGAACCAGTAAGAAGCCCGGGTCTGATATGGCCGGTGTTCCGGCATCTGATATGAGCGCGACCGTTTTACCATCTTTTAAAAAACGGATCACTTCGTTCAACGCTTTATGTTCATTATGTTGATGATGAGCGTAGGCCTTTTTATCAATTCCGAAATGCTTGAGCAGGGGGGCACTTGTGCGTGTATCTTCCGCCAGAATAATATCAGCTTCTTTCAGAATACGGATAGCGCGGAAGGTCATGTCTTCTAAATTACCGATGGGTGTTGGAACGATGTAAAGCATTTTTTTTATATTATAAGCACCACATGGCAAGTTTTTAGCTGAAAACAGACAACGCAGGCCTTTTACTTTTGAATTTTTACCATCCCTATAAGAGGCGGTTTTTTTACTTTTGAATTTTTACTTTTTACTTTTTAGTTTTAATATCTTTGTCTGCAAAAATAAGAATATATGTTGCAAATTAGCTATATCCGTGAGAACAGAAACGATGTGATTAAACGCTTGCAAGTGCGTAATTTCGGTCAATTGGAATTGGTAGACGAAGTTATTCTTTTAGATGAAGACATCCGCTCTACTAAAATTCGATCAGAATCCATCGCTGCGGAAGGGAATGCGGCAGCCAAACAAATTGGAGAGCTGATGCGTCAAGGGAAGCGAGAAGAAGCGGATGCAATAAAAGCTAAATCAGGGGAATATAAAGAGCAATTAAAGGTATTAAATGAACAATTAGGCCTTTTGGAAGAACAATTTTTTCAAAAAATTGTCCAATTGCCTAATCTTCCATATAAAGATGTAGCGGAAGGAAAGACAGCGGAAGACAATGAAATAATCTTGGAGCAAGGTGAGAAGCCTGTTTTACCTGAAAATGCCTTAGCTCATTGGGAACTGGCTGCTAAATATGATATTATTGACTTTGAATTGGGGGTTAAAGTAAGTGGAGCAGGCTTTCCTGTTTACAAAGGAAAAGGTGCCAAGCTTCAACGGGCCTTGATTAATTTCTTTTTAGATCAAGCTACTGAAAATGGCTACCGGGAGGTACAGGTGCCTATTTTAATCAATGGTGATTCAGGTTTCGGAACCGGGCAATTGCCGGATAAAGAAGGGCAAATGTATTATGTTACCGCTGATGATCTCTATCTTATTCCGACTGCGGAGGTACCTGTTACAAATATGTATCGGGGTGAAATTCTAAAGGAAGAGGATTTTCCTATAAAAAATACGGCCTACACTCCCTGTTTTAGGCGTGAGGCCGGGTCTTATGGATCTCACGTTCGCGGCTTGAACCGGTTGCATCAGTTCGATAAAGTTGAATTGGTTCAGCTTGTTCATCCTGAGAAATCGTATGAGGTATTGGAAGAGATGAGTTCTTATGTACAATCATTACTGCAAAAGCTCCAATTGCCCTATCGTGTGTTGCGTCTATGTGGCGGAGATATGGGCTTTGCCTCTGCGATGACTTATGACATGGAGGTATGGAGTGGTGCACAGCAACGATGGTTGGAAGTATCTTCTGTTTCGAATTTCGAGACTTTTCAAAGTAACCGTTTAAAAGCGAGATTTAAAGGACAGGATGGGAAGATGCATTTAGTCCATACCCTGAATGGAAGTGCGTTGGCTCTTCCACGTATTGTTGCCTGTATTTTGGAAGAGAACCAGACTGATCGTGGCATAAAGATACCGAACATATTGGTGCCTTATACCGGTTTCGAATGGATTGATTAAGTAATTGATCTAATAACCAACAAGTTAAGAAATCTGCTTCATCAGCGACCGCTTTGCTAGCGGTAACAGGGTTTGGTTAAGTGGAAAAGTAATGTCACTTTCCACATGATAAACGGCCGGGTTCGGTAATTTTTTTCGTTGGTGTATAAGGTCTTTACGGATCAACTCCGGTGTTCCATAAAGTAAGTGCCTGTCATATTTAGTAAGGTAATCCATGTGCACGCCTCTGTATTGCTCATCTTTTCCTTCGAACAATGTCACTTGGTATTCATACACCAAAATACCCTTCTCCGTACCGTTTTTCAATAACATATATCCATTGTACGGATATAAGGGCATCACACCGATTGCTTCTATCGTCAGACGGCTTTCTACAAAATCATAAATCTCTTTCCCTTCCTTCAACACTTCATCAAGTTTAACAATTGCATAACTAATGATCCGTTCAATCTCTAGCATTAAATCATCATCGTTCACCAGCTTTTCATAAGTCAGCTTTACGGCTTCTGTATCAGCATGCGTTAAGCGTACCGGAAAAGAATCTTGCAGTGTGGTTTTGTCTTTTTTAAACTTATGCAAGTTATTGTAATGAAAAACCAGGTCATTTAGATTGGGATACAGTTGATTCCTGTGGAAATGATGGTTGATTTCTTTAAGATAGGCTAAGAGTTGATACTTCTTATACTCAAAATCCAATGGGATTTCGATAAACCAATCGGTATTCAATTTAGACATATGACCTCCGACTTATGGACTTAAGTTACGAATAAAGTTTCATACTGGCAAATCATTTTTATCCCCGTAGTTAAAACAATCTCCCATTAAGAGTCGTTTAGAGTTCATTCAATGTAACACTAATACAATCAAATGAATCTACATTCAGGCTCACCCTTTTGGCGTGTTAAAAATTCACTATTTGAACATACAGATCAGTTGGAGAAAGATCTTATCACCGAAGTTTTGATTATAGGTTCAGGAATTACAGGCGCTTTAGTCGCTCACGAACTCTGTAACGCAGGAATCGAATGCGTTGTTGCCGATAAACGTGCTATTTCAGGCGGAAGTACAGTTGCAAGTACAGCCCAGTTACAATATGAAATTGACGTTCCTTTGTACAAGTTAGCCAAAAAGATTGGAGAAAAAAAAGCAACTTCGGCTTACGAGGCTAGTTTACAGTCGATTGCAGATATTAAGGTACTCGTTGACGACACAGGTATTAAGGCTGACTTTGAATATATTCCTACCTTGTTGTTGGCAAGTAACCGGATAGGCTTACGCAGGCTAAAAACTGAATTCGAAATACGTAAGAAGCACAATTTACCCATTTCCTTTTTCACATCTGAAAAATTAAAACAAGATTATCATATTGACGGTCATGGCGCACTTTGGAACAATACGTCTGCGCAGATCGACTGCTATAAAACTTCTACCAACCTGTTAGCATACCATCGCAAAAGGCATCATTTAAAACTGTATGCCTATACAGAGATCATTAGCTATGAAAAGTTGGAAGATGGATTCATTGCAAAAACGCAGAAAGGATTGACAATTCGCTGTAAGTATTTAGTGATTGCCACCGGTTTCGAGGCTTCCCGATTTCTACCAAAGAAAATAATGAAACTAATTTCTACCTATGCCCTCGTATCACAACCACTGTCCCCTGATCAGCTCTGGACTGACCGTTGCTTAATATGGGAAACCAGACAGCCTTATTTATATCTACGCACAACCTCCGATAATCGAATTATGATGGGCGGAGAAGATATTCCCTTCAAAAACGATCGATTAAGAGATGCTCAAATGGAGCGAAAAACAAAGATATTGGAAAGGAAATTTCACAGACTTTTTAAAGACATCCCCATGGTAACTGATTTTACCTGGTGCGGAACCTTCAGTTCTACAGACGACGGATTGCCCTATATTGGTGAGTTTAATGAAAAAAACAGGTTCTTCGCGCTAGGGTATGGGGGCAATGGAATCACCTTTAGTATGATTGCAGCTCAACTTATAAAGAACAAAATCCTTGGAAAAAAGGACAACAGGGAGACGCTCTTTGGTTTTGACAGAACTAAGGGTTCTTAGTTATTCGTTACTAGCTGTTGGTTATGGGCGCGAGCGTAATTCATGATCACATTGGCTAACCGAGCGTAGCGACGAGCTCATGAATACCTTCAGAGTGAACATGAATGAATAATTAACTTTATCTATTTCCCTTCTAAACTAGTACCTTTACGAGCTAAATTAGAACCACAATATGATAAGGAAAAAAAATCGAAACACCTGGCTCTACGGGACACTTGTAGTTACTCTTTTATCAGCTTGTAATACGGCTGACAAACAAACTTCGGATAACTCGGATAAGAAGGAAGCGTTTAAAGTTTCCGTTGATTCTTTTGCAGATCTCGAAATTTTACGCTATCAAGTGCCTGGTTGGGAGCAGCTGACCTTAGAACAAAAGACGTTTGCTTATTACCTTTATGAAGCAGCGCTTTCTGGACGGGATATCATCTATGATCAGCGAGGAAAATATAATCTAACCATCAGGAAAACGCTGGAAGCTATTTGGAACAATCCTAAAATAAAGCAATCAGGTGATGAATGGGAGAAATTCAAGGTTTATTCGGGACAATTTTGGTTCAGTAACGGGAATCATCATCATTATTCAAATGATAAGTTTGTGCCAACTTGTTCTTTTGATTACTTCGCCACGTTGGTAAAGAGCTGCGATGTAAATTTGCTGCCGTTACATGAAGGAGAAAGTTTGGAAACTTTCTTAGCAAAAATGAAACAGGTGATCTTCGATCCAACGTTTGAACCAAAAATGGTGAATTTAACAGCGGGTATTGATCATGTTGCTCAATCGTCCAACAATTTTTATGAAGGGGTTACACAGCAGGAAGTTGAGACTTTTTATAATTCATTTCCGCACACGGGACAGGATCCTGAGTGGGGTTTAAACAGTAAAGTAACCAAGGTGTCGGGTAAATTGATTGAACATGCTTGGAAAGTAGGTGGGATGTATGGTGCTGCCATCGAAAAAATGGTACAGTGGATTGAAAAGGCGATTCCATTGGCGGAGAATGATCAGCAGAAAAAAGCGTTATCCTTACTGGTAGCGTATTATAAAACCGGCGATTTAAAGAAGTGGGATGAATATAACATTGCCTGGGTGCAGGATACCGCCGCTACGATTGATTTTGCTAATGGTTTTATCGAAGTTTATAATGATGCGATCGGTATTAAAGGTAGTTATGAAGCGGTTCTTTCCCTAAAAGATCTTGAAAGCACCAAGCGTATAAAAGCCATAGCAGATCAAGCACAGTGGTTTGAGGATAACTCGCCTTTAGTTGCGGAACATAAAAAGAAAAAAGTGAAAGGGATAAGTGCTAAAGCGATCACGGCCATTGTAGAGGCGGGTGATGCGGCCCCTAGTACACCAATAGGAATTAATTTGCCTAATTCCGACTGGCTGCGCAAAGAGTATGGATCGAAATCGGTGTCTTTGAGTAACATTATACATGCTTATAATGAAAGCAGTGCTAGCAGTGGATTTTTAGACGAATTTGTTCATGACGCTAAAAAATTGGAACGTATGAAACAATTCGGAAATTTAGGGAGCGATTTACATACCGATATGCACGAATGTATCGGTCATGCTTCAGGGCAAATAAACCCGGGGGTAGGAACTCCTGACAAAACCTTGAAAAGCTACGCGTCTTGTTTAGAGGAGGCCCGTGCCGACCTTGTTGCCCTCTATTATATCATGGATCCAAAGCTAGTCGAAATAGGCGTTATGCCTTCGCTTGAAGTTGGCAAAGCTGAATACGACAACTATATGATGAATGGTTTAATGACACAACTTACGAGGCTGAAATTAGGTGACGATATAGAGGAGGCACATATGCGTAATCGCGCTTTGAATGCCTATTGGGTATACGAGAAGGGCAAAAAGGATAAGGTGGTGGAGTTTGTCAAAGAAAATGACAAAACCTATGTACAAATCAATGATTACAAAAAGCTGCGTGGCTTATTTGGTGAACTATTGAGGGAGATCCAGCGACTTAAATCGGAAGGTGATTATGAAGCTGGTAAAAATTTGGTTGAAAATTACGGTGTAAAAGTTGATCAACCCTTACATAAAGAGGTCCTGGATCGATATGCGAAGCTCAACCTGAAACCTTATAAAGGCTTCATCCAACCAAAACTGGTTGCAGTGGAAGAAAATGGGAAAATAACAGATGTAAAAATTGAATATCCCACTTCATTTTATGAGCAAATGCTCGGTTATGGGAAAGAATATGGGTTTTTACCTTAGACCTTTATCACTATCTTTGCCGGCATGAATCATCGAGCTGTAATTTTCGATATGGATGGTGTGATTTGCCATACCAATCCATATCATGCAGAAGCCTTTAGACAATTTTTTGATAAACGATCAATCCCTTATACCGAACAGGAATTCGTAGATCATATGTACGGTAAGCATAATAGCTATATTATGAAATATTTTCTGAAGAGGGAGCTTAGTGATGAAGAGGTGAGCGTATTAGAGGATGAGAAGGAGTTGTTGTTCAGAATGATCTACGCCGATCATATTGATCCAATACCGGGATTCCTTGCTTTTCTGTCGAATTTAAAAAGCACCGGATACAAAACAGGAGTGGCAACTTCTGCACCGTATTTAAACCTCGAACTCATCCTGAATAAATTGGCATTTGCACCGCAAATGGAATCGATACTCAGTAGCGAGGATGTAAAGCTGCATAAACCTAATCCGGAAGTTTATTTAAAATCCGCGGAAAATTTACAGGTACCGCCTGCGCACTGTCTTGTTTTCGAAGATTCATTTTCGGGTGTGACAGCAGCGATCAATGCGGGAATGAAGGTGGTTGGTGTGCTTTCCTCCCATAGCAAAGAGGAATTACCGCCTTGTGATCATTATATCAGAGATTATTACGATATTGACGTTGATACGGTCGATAGGCTACTCGCATAATGCAATAATAGAATTCTCAGGCATGACCACCATCATTACACCTTTTCTTCGCTGCTGATCCACTTGCCAACTGTGGGGGCTTCGTATGCATGCATTTGTTCGATCAACCCATTTATATCCTGATCAACTAATAACATATCACGGTTGATTTGTTTCAGGAGACCGTTGTCAACCATTTGCGCTAACAATAAGACGAGGTGGTTATAAAAACCGTCGATATTTAATAGTCCGATTGGTTTCTTATGCAAGCCGAGCTGAGCCCAGGTAATAATTTCAAATAATTCTTCAAGGGTTCCAAATCCTCCGGGTAAGGCAATAAAACCGTCGGATAAATCGTGCATCTTGGTCTTACGTTGATGCATTGTTTCAACAATATGTAGTTCTGTGATCCCCTTGTGGGCCAGCTCCTTCTTTTGCAGGAACTCGGGGAGGATACCAACAACGCGGCCCTTTCTACTGAGTGCACCGTCTGCAACTGCGCCCATTAAGCCGACATTGGCCCCGCCATATACAAGTTGAATTCCTTTTTGGGCTAACGCTTCTCCAAGCAGAAATGCTTGGTGTCTATAATTATTTTTCAATCCGTTACTGGATCCGCAAAAAACAGTAATACTCTTCATATTATTCTTTATCTAATTTTTCCAATTCCGCTTTTACAAATTGTACCAGCTCTTTTACGTAGGCCTGACTGAAATCGAAAGCAATACCCGCTGTTTGGTAGATTTCAGGAATTGTTTTCGTATAGCCCAGTTTTAGTGCTTCTATGTACTGCTTTAAGCCTAGCGCGCGATTTTCTTTATAATGTTTCCATACAGCAATTGCACCCAATTGGGCCATCCCGTACTCTATATAATAAAAAGGCACCTCATATATATGTAGTTGTTTTTGCCAAAGAAATGATTTTGCCTCTTCTAGGTCTTCCCAGTTGGCAAAATTATGACCAAAGCGATCAAAAATCTCATTCCATGCTGCTTCTCGTTGTGTCTCCGTATGGTCAGGGTTGGTATAAAGCCAATGTTGAAATTGATCAACGGTAGCGACCCAAGGTAACGTTTTTAACACATCCTCCAGCTGTTCCCTTTTCGCGCGTATTAAGTCTTCCTTCTTATCGAAAAATGTATCCCAGTAATCCATTGAAATGAGTTCCATGCTCATGGATGCCAATTCTGCAATCTCACTGGTCAGGTGTTTGAAATCATTCAAGGCCAAATCTGCCGTTAAAAAGGTATGTAAAGCGTGACCTCCTTCGTGTACCATGGTGGTCAGGTCTCTAAATGTATTGGCTGAATTCATAAAAATGAATGGGGCACCACTTTCTGCCAAGGGGTAATTATAGCCACCTGGAGCTTTTCCTTTTCTGCTTTCCACATCAAAAAGGTTGTTTGCCTGCATGATCTCGATGTATTTACCAATCGACGGATCCAATCGATTAAAACAGATCGCTGTTTTTTCAATGAGCTCTTGCCCATTATCAAATGGTTTAAGTGCTGGTTTTCCTGTGATATCTACTTCCAGGTCCCACGGCTTAAGCTCATTGAGTTGTAGCGCGTTTCTTCGTATTTCTGCTTTTTCTCGTAAAAGTGGCACAAGCTCTTTTTCGATGGCCGCATGGAAGGAATAACAATCTTGCGGTGTATAATCAAAGCGACCTAAAGATTGAAACATATAATCACGGTAATTCTCGAAACCCGCATTCAGCGCCACCTGGTGCCTAAGTTTTAGTAAACGATTAAATAGCGCGTTCAGTTGTTCTTTGTCTTGTAGGCGTCTATTGTTTATACTTCGCCAAACAATCGCTCTTTTGCTTCGATCAGTATCTTTTAAAAAGGTCGCCGCTTGCGGAAGCGTATAGGTTTTGCCATCAACCTCAACTTCCATATTACCGGTAATGGATTGATACTTTTGCTGTTCTACTTGGAGTTCGGTGAGCAACGGAATACTTTCATCCCTAAATATTTCAAGCGCTTTTCTAACACTCCGTAAGTAAATAAAATACTTTTCTTGATCCAAGTCATTTACGAAATCAGATTCAATGAGTTTCTTGTTCAATGTGTTGGCAATGGGCGCAATTTTCGGTTCTATCTCGGTAGCGAAATACTGAAAGTCTTGCAATAATTTTTCGTCCGTTGTATCGCAAGTCATGCGGATATAACGCCAAGCGAAGTCTTCTTCCAAAACCGCTTCTAATTCACTGCGATCAAGCATCCATTGTTCCAAAGCTTCCTTGGATTCGATCGGTCGGTTTTGCAGTTCCTGAAATAGAGGATTCAAGTTTTCCCAAAGTATAACAAGGTTTTGCGGTACAAAATGGCGAACGATTTTATTGAGCGTATGCATAAATTCTTTTTAGTATAATTTAATTAACGTATTAAAATAAAAAATATTAAATTCCATTGTCAACTTATTCCCAATTTATGGGAGTCGTATCAACAGAGGGTTCCTTTTCCGGGATCGATCGTTTGACCGGTTCTTTACTTCGTGAAGGATAGGAGACAACGATATTATCTTTTATATAATCAATAGCGGAAATCGTTGCAGATACCAATTTTTTGTTATTAGAATAAGCAAGATGATCCGCGCTGCCATAATATCTGATCTGCGTGCAGCAGATTAACAATTTGTTGGCTAAAGACCCAAGTTGCACTGTTCCTTGTTTTTTTATAAAGAGTGATTCATCCAATGGAATGATAATGTCTTGCGTATGATGATAGCTAAAGGAAGGACGATCTAAATCGACCGTCGAAAAAAGAAACCGGATCGAAATGGCATGCATTTTTAAGTAATTGGAAAAGGACTCCATGGGATTATGTTCATTTATCACGATGCCTACTTTTCCCGAAGGATCAAAAGTGAGTTCTATCGGATTATGGCGAATAAGTGAATCGATAGGAGCATACTTGTTAAAATTGAAATCAAGTAGCATTTTGATATTATAATCCTGAAACCTGTTGCTTTCGGATTGAACTACAGGGCCATTTCTGAATATCTGTTTACAGGCTTCCGCTAGCCTGTTGTGTATACCCTCGTATTTATATTCTTTTAAAATGGGTTGAAAAGCTGTTTTTAAATGCTTTCCTGTAGTACTGCCTAAAGCAAAAGCTTGTTGAGCAGCAATGCTTCCTTGCGAAAAATTGTGAGGCTCCTTTGATGCCCGCTTGGTGAAATGTTTACCACCTCGACGATAGTGAACATGTTCGCCTAATTTTCCGCTGAATGTAATAATGCTTGTTTGTTTTGCCATAGCGTTTAGCGATAAAACGGCATTTTACAATAAATTTTGTAAATTTGCAAGGGTATTCTTTTCCACATACCGAAACAATCCGAACCTCAATAATCTATTGGATTTAGATGCTAAGAATCGACGTGAAGTCCACGTCAAGTCCACCTTTAATCCACGTTAGGTCCACCTTCTATTCTATACTCATTTGTTCTCCATTCGTCTTTCCTTGCCTTTCTATAGTACGGCTACCTAACGGATCACAAAGGGATGGAAAGGGAATAGGCCATGAGGGAGCTATGTACTGCCATAGTGTAGACCACAGGATCTAATTGCTTTGAATAGCTAGCTGACCTGAAAAGAATAGAACCGATCTAATAGGTCTTATATAGGCCTTAGCTTAGAAAGTAAATATCCAGTAGGAAAAAAAAGGCAAAAATAACGGAAGCAATACCGTTGGTGGTCATAAACGCTCTGTTGACTCTTCGTAAATCGGTTGGGCTTACGATGCGATGCTGATAGAACAATAAAGAACAATAGAAGACGACACCCGTCATATAAAACCAACTTAAATGCATGTAAAATACTGGAATTATGATACAGCAAGCGGATAATATGTGCAGAATTTCGGATATACGCAGCGCACCCTTTTTTCCAAAATATGCCGGAATGGAGTTCAAATGATGGCGCTTGTCGAACTCTTCGTCTTGCAGCGCATAGATAATGTCAAATCCGCTCACCCAAAAGAGGACAGAAAATGCGTAGAGCACCGGAACAATATTGAAACTTCCAGTTACGACCAGATAGGCTCCAAGTGGAGCTAATCCTAAACCAAGGCCCAATACCAGGTGACATAAAGGTGTTATTCGCTTGGTGTAACTATAGAATAGTACGACAAATAGCGCAACAGGCGAAAGATAAAAGCAAATGGGGTTAATAAAATAGGTGGCCGCGATAAAAATAACACAGTTGATAATTGTAAAAGTTAGCGCACTTTTTGCGCTTATACGGCCTGCGGGGATGTCGCGCATGGCGGTACGGGGATTAAGTGCGTCAATATCTCTATCTAAATAACGGTTAAAGGCCATGGCGGCGTTGCGTGCTGAAACCATGCAGATAAGCATGAGCAAGAGAAGTAGCCAATTGAATGTATGATTGGTGGTGTGAACAGCTAGAAAGAACCCGATAAAAGCAAAGGGCATTGCAAAAATGCTATGTGCAAAAAGGACAAGCGACAGGTATTTTTTCATTGAATTTAATCATTAATCATCTAGTAAGCATGAATGCATGCGGGTTTCATTTTAGTTAATGACGTGTTAAAGGGTAAATCTTTGGTTAACGTCATTAATCAAGTGAAGGATCTCATCACATCCTGCCCTTGTTTCGGACGAAGTAAGAATATGAGGGGGAACTTCTTCAAACCAAGTTAAAAGGGCCTTGCGAAATAATTCTATATTATTTTCTGATTTCATTTTCGACTGCTTATCGGCTTTTGTGAAAATGAGAACAAAAGGTACGCCTTTTTCCCCTAGTAAACAGCAAAAATCCAGATCGTTTTTTTGTGGGGTTAACCTGCTGTCTACTAATACAAAAACACATTGTAGGTTTTCGCGGTTAAATATATATTTTTTTATAAATTTTCCCCACTCACTGCGATTTGTTCTGGAGGTCTTGGCATAACCGTATCCGGGAAGATCGACCAAAAACCACTCTTTATTAATTAAAAAATGATTTATCAACTGTGTTTTTCCGGGAGTCTGCGAAGTTTTTGCTAAACCTTTATGCTGTGTTAGCGCATTAATTAATGAAGACTTTCCCACATTTGAGCGGCCTATAAAGGCATATTCAGGCAGCGTCGGAGCAGGAAGCTTGTCTATTCTTGTATTACTGCAGACAAATTCGGCACTTTTTATCACCATAATGAGCAAAGATAACATTTTAGTTATACGTTTTAAGATAAAGAACAACCAACAACGAATATTACATGAAGACTCTTGGCGAAGAGGTCAATTTTACATAAGTTTGCGTACGCATGGATTCAAATACAATTACTCCGTATAAGGACGACAAGGTAGGCAAGAAACAGCAGGTTGCTACCATGTTCAATAATATATCAAAGACCTATGATTTTCTGAATCACTTTTTGTCTTTCGGCATTGATATCGTATGGCGGAAAAAGGCAATCAAATCACTTCGATCATTACAACCTAAAAAAATGTTAGATGTGGCAACAGGAACGGGAGATTTTGCATTTGAAGCAATTAATACGCTGAAGCCGGATAAGGTAATTGGGGTTGACATTTCCGAAGGTATGCTGAAGGTAGCTAAGGAGAAGATTGCCAAAAGAGGTGTGGGGGATAAATTTGAAGTTGTGTTAGGAGATTCGGAAGGTTTACCATTCGACAATGCATCTTTTGATGCTGTCACCGTTGCTTTTGGGGTTCGGAATTTTGAAAATCTAGAAAAGGGGCTTGCAGATATTTGTCGGGTATTAAAGCCGGGAGGACAGGCTGTTATATTGGAGTTTTCCAACCCGAAATCTTTTCCGATGAAACAACTTTATGGCGTTTATTCCAGCACCCTTATGCCCTTCTTTGGAAGATTGTTTTCCAAGGACCGAGAAGCTTATAGCTATTTGCCCGAGTCTGTTGTGCAATTTCCGGATGGCGAAAGGTTCACTTCAATCCTTACTCGTGTAGGTTTCTCGAAAACGGTGTGTAGGCCGCAAACTTTCGGTATTTGCACCATTTATATTGGTACGAAATGATGAAAAAAAAAGGTATTGCATTGAGTCTGATGCTTGTCTTTTGTTTAATTGCAAGCGCACAGAAACGAATGACTTTACCTTTTAGTGGCGAATATGATGAAGATCAAATACTTCATCTAGGTTTTTTCTTTACGTACCAGACCTCTTATTACAAAGCTACTAAAAATGCCAATTGGCAATCGGCTAATGGCGGAGTTGCCGGACGGCGACTTGTAGGATTAAAAACACCGGCAGGTATGGGGGGAATGGGTTTCGGTATTCCGATCGATGTGCGGCTGGGAGGGAATGCCAATTTCATTGTCAGGCCAACATATCTGATTTTCGCTGATCAATCACTTGATTACGTCTTTTTAGAAGAAGCAACGGGGGAACGGATTACCGTCACTAAATATCATAAGGAAGAACCTCGCTCAAATGTGAGCAGTAATAGCTTAGACAAAAACTTTTTTGCATTTGAAATGCCCATTTTAGTAAAGTTTAAGTCGGATATGAAAAAAATCTATGGTGAAGATAAGTACCGCGGTTATATTGTAGGAGGGGCCAAGTTCACTAGAAACATCGGGCGGAATAAATACTATAATGAACTTACCGAAAATCTTCCTGAATTTATGCCGATCATTGTAAAACCTTATTACTTTTCATATGAAGCTGGCGTAGGTGTTGATTTGTTTTTTGAATATTTCAAAATGTCTGCGGAACTGAAATGGTCACAAACCATGAACAGTATTCTCGATAAAAAATGGAAGAATTTACCGAATCCCTTTATGGACCCACTCGATAAATTACTGCTAAGAAGTATTCAATTCAGTTTGATCTTCGAGTAGCTGCATAAAGAATGATGTCAATGCCCTGCCTAATTTGGCAGTGATAGAATGCTAAAATTAAATATTTGCGAATGAAGACGGTCTTTATAACAGGTGCAAGCTCGGGTATAGGTTTTGCTTGCGCGGAAGTATTTGCACGAGAAAAATATAATCTTTTATTGGCTTCCCGTCGAGTCGATCGGTTGCATGTAATGGCTACCGACCTTCAGAATAAATATGGTGTTCAAATTCATGCGATCGGTTTGGATGTAAGGGACAAGAGTTTAGTAAAAAAAGTATGGGATGAGCTACCGGAGGATTGGAAGAATATCGATGTTTTAATCAATAATGCAGGTTTGAGCCAAGGATTGGAACCGATACAGGATGGAAATACGGACGATTGGGACCGCATGATTGACACGAACGTGAAGGGATTGCTTTATGTAACGCGAGTAGTGGTGCCACTTATGCAAGCGAAAAAAAGTGGACATATCATTAATATCGGTTCCATTGCGGGCAAGGAAGTTTATCCGAATGGAAATGTGTATTGCTCAACGAAACATGCGGTAGATGCCTTAACGAAGGCAATGCGTATCGATTTATTACCTTATAATATAAAAGTTACAAGTGTTGATCCCGGAGCTGTTGAAACCGAGTTTTCAGTTGTTCGATTTAAAGGAGATCAGGAGCGTGCTAAAAAGGTATATGCAGGTTTTACGCCGTTGTCCGCTGAGGATGTAGCGGAGGCTATCTGGTTCGCGGCTTCCAGGCCACCTCATGTAAATGTAAATGACTTATTGTTGATGCCCACGGCACAGGCATCGGGTACACTCTTTCATAAAGAATAATAAATTTTTTTATCGAAACTTGGATTGTACGCTATTTTATGGTTATTTTGAGCGTAATCGATTAGTAGGAAAGGTAAATCTTTAGTAAATACTTGTTCCTATTTACCTATTTTATGTGCAAAATAATTAGTTTTGCCCAAAAAGAAGTGCCACGGTGTTTTATTGTATAAAGGACAATCGCAACCGTAGATAACACGCATCATAAAAAGATGCATAATTTAAAATGAATATGGCTCTTGAAAATACAATAAATCAGGATATCAAAGCAGCTATGCTGGCCAAAAATGAGGCTCGGCTCCGAGGATTAAGGGCAATTAAATCGGCTCTTTTACTGGCAAAAACAGAAAAGGGGGCGAGTGAAACGTTAACGGAGGAGACGGAAGTGAAAGTCTTACAGAAACTCGTTAAACAGCGCAAAGAATCAGCTGAAATTTATTTACAACAGAATAGACAGGACCTTTATCAAATAGAGAAAGAAGAACAGGATGTTATCGAAGAGTATCTGCCCAAACAGCTGAGTAAGGAAGAAATTATTGTAGAGGTACAGCACGTTGTACAAGAGGTTGGAGCCACCAGCATTAAAGATATGGGTAAAGTAATAGGACAGGTTAACCAACGTTTGGCTGGAAAGGCTGACGGAAAGACAATAGCGGAAGTAGTTAAGGAACAGTTAAGCGCCTTATAAGCGCTTAAAATTATTGCGTTCATATCAAGATTATATAGATACTAGGAATTATTATATGGAGTTGACCATTAAGGAAGATAAAGGTTTTAAATATATAGATGAAGGTACAGGAGAGGTGGTGCTTATGCTCCATGGTTTAATGGGTGCCTTGAGTAATTGGGAAGATACGGTTAGTGAGTTGAAGGAGAACTATCGAGTTGTCATCCCGATGCTGCCGATATACGATATGCCGATCATTTCAACGGGTGTTAAGAGTTTAACGAAATGGTTTGAAAAATTTGTTAAACACCTTAAGTTGGACAATTTTGTACTGATCGGTAATTCTTTGGGTGGGCATGTGGCGCTCATGTATGTTGCAGAACACCAAAACAAAGTGAAAGCTTTGGTGTTAACAGGAAGCTCCGGATTATATGAAAATTCATTTGGTGGCTCTTTTCCAAGAAGAGAGAGCTATGACTACATAAAGGAAAAGGTCGAGTTTACGTTTTATGATCCAAAGACTGCTACGAAGGAGTTGGTTGATGAGGTATTCGAAACTGTGAATAATAAAGAGCGTGTCATTAAAACGATCGCTATGGCAAAGTCGGCCATTAGACATAATATGGCCAAAGAATTGCCAAATATGAAAATTCGAGTGGGCCTAATTTGGGGAAAGAACGATAAAATTACCCCACCTGAAGTAGCAGAAGAGTTTTTGGAATTATTGCCAAATGCCGAATTGACTTGGATCGATCAGTGTGGACATGCTCCAATGATGGAACAGCCTTTGCAGTTTAATCAACACCTGAAAGCCTTTCTGAATAAACTGGATGCATAAGTTTGTTCAAAAAGATATGTTTACTTTACATTGATTAAACCAAACGTTGTTTTTATCGTATATATTAGAAATAGTTATTGATGAGTTGGGAGGAAAAAACATAATACACATTTCTCGACTGGCGAAATAAAATAAAAGCGACGATGACTACAGGTGAAATTATAAAAAATGACATATTTCCGGTTCGCCCGGAAGATACCTTGCAGTTTCTCTTGGATAGAATGGCAGAGTATAAAGTGTCACAACTTCCTGTAGTGCAACATAGTGCTTATCTTGGTTTGGTTATTGAAGACGATCTCTTAGAGCATATGGGAGAAATGCGTTTGGAAGCCGTTGCGTCTAAACATGCATTGAAATTGATCTTTGCCTTCGAAAACCAACATGTTTATGATGCACTTCGTCTTTTTCATGCCCACGGGTTAGATATACTGCCGATTGTGGACGAACAACAACAGTACAAAGGAGTGATTACTTTGAAAAATCTAACGGATTTCCTTGCAGAAAACATGGCCTCCGAGGAAGAAGGTGGGATCATCGTATTAGAAATAGGAAATCGGGATAATTCCTTATCACATATAGCGCAAATTGTTGAATCAGATAATACGCAAATTCTTAGTTCAAGTGTCCGAAGTTTTCCTGATTCAACGCGTTTGGAAATCACATTGAAATTGAACAGAACGGATATATCTTCCATCGTAGCTTCGTTTTTGAGACATGATTATATCGTAAAGGGAATTTATAACGATAAGAGAGGTTATGATTCCACCAGGGATCGGTACGATCAATTAATGAAATACCTGGATTTATGATTTTTATAAACGAAATCGACGGAAGTTGCGACTCAAAAAGGATATAAATCAACGTCTGCCTGCTCGTAGTAGGTAGAACAAGTATTATTGCCAAAAAAGCAAAATTAGATAATGAAAATAGCTATCTACGGGAGAGAATTTCAAGATGCTGTTATACAATATGTACAAGCTTTATTCGATCTTTTAGCGAAAGAGAATGTTGAAATATGGGTTTATCAACCCTTTAACGAATTTTTAGCAGATAAAATCGTTTGGAAAAAGGAAACCCACTCCTTCCATTCTTATAAAGAGTTACCTGATGATATTCGTTTTATGTTAAGTCTTGGTGGTGACGGGACCATGCTGGCCGCGGTTTCCATTATCGGTGAAAGTGGCATTCCCGTAACGGGTATTAATTTCGGGCGACTTGGTTTTCTGGCAAGTATCAATAAAGACAAAATCGAAAACGCCCTTGCAGCCTTGCTTTCGGGGCATTATGATATTGAAAAAAGAGTGTTGCTGGCTACCTATAAAAACGAAGGAAAAAGCGTGAATAGTCAGCAATTAGCATTTGCTTTGAACGATATTACCATCATAAAAAAAGATAGCTCTGCTATGATTACCGTTCATGCATATGTGAATGATGAACTATTAAATGCCTATTGGGCAGATGGACTCATTGTCGCAACACCTACAGGCTCTACTGCTTACTCATTAAGTTGCGGTGGACCAATTGTTATGCCCGGTTCGGGAAATTTTATCATTACCCCCATTTCCCCCCATAATCTAAATGTTAGACCTATTGTCGTATCGGATAGTAGTGTAATCCGGATTGAAGTGGAGAGCAGGAGTGATTCTTTTCTTTTTTCTTATGACTCAACAACCGAAACAGTTGACACAGGGACGGCTATATACATTCAAAAAGCAAACTTCGCTATTAACCTGATTCGACTCAAAGAAGAGAGTTTTTTTAGCACAATACGACATAAATTACTGTGGGGACTGGATACCAGAAACTATTAGTTAATAAGCAAATGGGATCTAATTTATTCATATGCGTTCGTAGGCGTAAACATGATTTTCCAGGAAGCGGACAACGGATAACTAAAAGCTAAAACCTAACGGCTTATATAAAATTTCTCTTATCTTTACCACCTTTATTGGAAATGCATGCGCATGATGCTTAAAAATACATCGCTATTGATTGCGATTATGCTTCTTGTGACAAAGATAGGAAGATCCCAGGATTGGGAATTAGGGCTTAGTGGCGGTACGTCGGGTTACATGGGGGAGTTGAATCCCGCGAATCCATTAAAATTAAATGATTGGACACTTGGTTTACTTGTACGAAAGAACCTAAGTAGAAATTGGGCAGTTCGGTTTAATTTTCTTCGTGCTAATACACGGGGGGATGGAGCTTCGAGTTCAAATGAATGGGTAATGCAGCAACAACTGTATTTTAAATCACCCATATATGAGGCATCGCTGGTAGGTGAGTTTAATTTTTTTAAATTTGAACCGTCGTATGGTCGGGTTTCTTATACACCCTACCTATTTGCAGGTATTGGAGGTTTTCATTTTCAACCAAAGAACTATAATTTTGACGGAAAGTTGGTTAATCTACACGATTATCAAACGGAAGGTGTTGATTACAATCGATATAGTTTTAGCATCCCTTTTGGTGTGGGATTTCGCTACAACTTGCGTGGACCATGGACCGTTGGTATTGAATTGGGCTATCGTATAGCATTTACAGATTATTTGGATGATATTAGTGGAGATTATATAAATGGATATGACTGGGTGCCTGATAGAAACAGGTTGGGCGAAGAATCACTGAACCAGCGTCTGCATTTTATTGACCCATCCTATCAGATGTTAATTGGAACACAACGAGGTGATGGCAGAAAAAGAGATGCTTATATGTTGGCAACTTTTACTGTAACGTATGCAATATTTAGGGCAGGGTGTCCCGTTTACATAAAGAAGAACTAACTTTAAAATGACTAATGTTGAACTTATAGACCGTAATAAGTTGCCACGACACATAGCTATCATTATGGATGGAAATGGACGTTGGGCGAAGGAGCGCGGTAAATTAAGAGTTTTTGGCCATAAACGTGGTGTTGATTCCGTGCGAGATGTTTTAGAAGGTGCAGTAGATGTGGGCGTACCTTATTTAACGCTATATACTTTCTCGGCAGAGAATTGGAATCGACCAAAATTAGAAGTTGCGGCACTGATGGAACTGCTCGTTTCTTCCATTGGCAAGGAAACTAAACGATTAATGACAAATGGGGTGAGGTTAAATGCAATTGGCAATCTTGAACAATTACCTCCTCGGGCATTAACCTATCTCAGAAACTGCATAGAGGAAACAGCTTCTAATACCAAATGTACACTGACTTTGGCTTTAAGCTACAGCTCTCGTTGGGAAATTGCGGACGCGGCGAAAAAAATAGCGCAATCGGTTCAGCAAGGTTTATTAAAGCCTGAGGATATTGATGAGCACTTATTTGCGCAACACCTTAATTCCTATCCTCTACCTGACCCTGAATTGATGATTCGTACAAGTGGAGAACAACGTGTTAGTAATTATTTGCTTTGGCAGTTAGCCTATGCAGAATTGTATTTCACGAATAAGCTATGGCCCGATTTTAGGCGTGATGATCTGTACGCTGCTATCGTTGAATTTCAAAATAGAGAACGGAGATTCGGGTTAACCAGTGAACAATTAAAATAGTATTTTAATTTATATATATAAATAGTAGATGCCGGCATTGCAAAATGGTTGAAAAAAAATAGTTTAACAAAAATTAACAACTGTTTATTTTACTTTAGCGGCGATAAATAAATTCGATGAAGCGACTTTTTCTTTTAATAGGTTTTTGTTTGATAGGAGCGCAAATTGCTTCGGCACAACTTCGTATGGGTAATTCGGCTAAACAAACCGGCGGTTCAAGTTATTTGAACCCAAAAGATTACATTATAGGAGGGGTAACGATAAGTGGTACCAAATTTTTAGATAACGATGTGTTGTTGACGATTTCTAAATTGGCTGTTGGTGACCGTATTGAAGTACCGGGAGAAGCCACTTCTAATGCAATAAAAAATCTATGGTCGCAAGGGCTTTTTGATAATATTGAGCTGACCATAGACCAGGTTCGGGGAGATACCATATTTTTTAATATTGATGTTGTGGAGCGACCGCGTCTAACACGTATTGATCTTAACGGCTTAAGCAAAAGTCAAACCGAGGAAGTAAGAAAACGCCTAAACGAAAATACAGGGAAAATCATCAACGAAAACCTACTTAATACCACACAGAATACGATTAAACGTTATCTTAGGGAAAAAGGTTATTTGTATCCTGATATCAACATTTCACAAGTAAAGGATACGACGGAAGCAAATAATCAAATCCTAAAAGTAGCAGTCAAAAAAAATAAGAAGGTAAAAGCCAAAAAGATAAATTTCACAGGTAATAAGGAGTTTTCCAATGCAAAAATGCATAAATACCTGAAAAAAGTTAAGCAGAAGAGATGGTGGCGTTTCTGGGGGCCGGGTAAGTTTAACTACGAAAAATACGGTGAAGGTAAAGAGTCCCTTATCTCTAAAATGCGTAGCAAAGGATACCGGGACGCAACGATTATCCGTGATTCTGTTACACAACTGGATCGGAAGAACGTGCGCGTTGATATCGATGTTTATGAAGGTCCAAAATATTATTTTGGTAACATATCCTGGTCAGGTAACGCAAAATATACGGACGAAACGCTCAGTAAAATTCTGGGTATAGAAAAAGGTGAAGTGTTCAGTGAAGAAAAATTGAATACTAAATTATTGGGGCCTTCCAAAACCGGAGCAGATGTATCCGCTTATTATATGGATGATGGATATTTAACCTTTCAGGTAGATCCTGTACAGACTAAAATTTATGCCGATACCATTGATTTGGAAATGCGCATGTATGAAGGGCCTCAATATGATGTTAATCGAATTTTGCTAAAAGGAAACGACGTTACAAACGATAAGGTGGTTCGACGTCAATTGCAAACGAAGCCGGGACAAAAATTCTCCAAGACGAATATCATGCGTGATATTCGTGAAATTGCGACGTTAGGAAATTTTGATGAATCAAAAACATCGCCGGTACCCAAGCCTAATCCTGCCGATGGAACGGTAGATATTGAGTATACCGTGGCAGAGAAACCCTCTGATCAGGTGGAATTGTCAGGTGGTTTCGGAGCTGGACGTATTATCGGTACGCTAGGATTAACATTCAATAATTTTTCTACGAAGAATTTATTCAATAAAAAAGCCTGGAAACCACTTCCTCGTGGGGATGGGCAAAAGCTAAGTTTGAGGGGCCAAACGAGCGGTAAATCGTATCAATCTTATAGTTTCTCCTTCTCTGAGCCTTGGCTAGGCGGTAAAAAACCTATTTACTTTGGGGTGAGTGCCTTTACATCGATGTCTGCATATGGTGGTTACGATTACTATACGGGTCGTGAAAATGTGACGGAAAGCACTCCTAAAATCCGGATGAACGGTATAACCCTTAGTTTGGGTAAGCGTTTAAAATGGCCTGACTATTATTTTCAGGTGAATTACTCGTTGAACTTGCAACAATACAAGTTGCGTAATTACGATGCCTACTTCTTGTTTAGAAACGGTACATCTTATAACATAAACTTAACACAAGAGATCAGCCGGAACTCGCTGAGCGATCCAATTTTCCCGACCTCGGGATCCAATTTGCGCTTCACGATTCAGGCAACACCTCCTTATTCGTTGTTTAATAATATCAATTACCCTACCGCACCCGATCATATCCGTTATCGGTGGGTGGAATATCACAAGTGGAAATTTGATTCGCAATGGTTTCAAACAGTTGTTGGAAAGCTCGTATTTAAAGCACAGGCTCAATTCGGATTTATTGGATCTTATAGCAAAGTCACCGGTACATCTGCTTTCGAACGTTTTAAATTAGGGGGAGATGGTATGATGGGCTTCGATTTCTTGCAAGGTTCGGAAGTGGTAGCGATGCGTGGTTATGCGAATGGTTATGTAATACCGGAAACAAAAACAAATAGTCAAGATATTCAGATTGCACGGAATTCGGGTAGTCCAATTTATACGCGTTATCAAATGGAATTGCGTTATCCGGTGATGATGAACGAACAGGCTAAGGTATTTCTATTAGGTTTTGCAGATGCCGGTAATACGTGGGATGCCTTCAAAGATTTTAACCCATTTAAGGTGCGCCGTTCGGTAGGTATTGGTGCACGTATCTTCCTGCCGATTTTCGGTCTGTTAGGAATCGATTACGGCCATGCCTTCGATCCGATCCCGGGTGTTGATAGAAGCCAATGGCGTCAACCATTCACTTTCAGTATAATGCAACAAATGGGTGGATTTAATTAACGGTGTAAAAACGATGAAGTGCTAAAAAATGTTAAATTTTCTGTTTAAAGTATAGGAATGGTATTATATTTGGCATTCAAAACGAAAAAGAGATTCGTTTACTTATCTGTGGGATATTAAACCTTCAAAAGAAAGCGATGTCTTAAAAGGCATAAAGAATTGACAATATGAACACTAAAAAAATATTCTTAACGTTAGCTTTTATATTCATTGCCGGAGCTTCTGCGTTCGCACAGCGCTTTGCTTATGTAGACAGCGAATATATACTGAAACACATACCTGAATATGTTTCTGCACAGAAACAGTTAGAGGATATGTCCGAAAAATGGCAAAAAGAAGTAGACGCCAGATATAGCGGCATAGAAAGGATGTACAAGGCCTATCAACAGGACCAGGTAATGCTCAGTGATGAGATGCGGAAGAAAAGGGAAGATGAAATTGTTCAAAAGGAACGAGAAACCAAAGAGTTTCAAAAGAAAATTTTCGGTTTTGAAGGGGACCTTTATAAGGAACGTTTAAAATTAATCAAACCCATCCAAGAGCGTGTTTCCAAGGCGATACAAGCAATTGCTGAAAGTCAAAATCTGGATGTGGTGCTTGATAAGGGAAGTGAAGTAACCTTTCTCTACTCGAACCCAAGATTGGATAAGAGTAATGATGTAATCACGCGCTTAGGTTATAAACCGGAAGCACTTGCAAAATAGGGAATACTTGCTTAAAATTGCATCGATTTTCAAGTCCGTGGTCAAGCGTCTTGCCGGCTACGGATTGTGGCGTGTAAAATGTAATTAACTTAAACAAAAATTATAGACGGCTCCCCGGAGTCAACAAATTAAAATTGCGAATGAAACATTTATTTAAGTCGGTTTTAGTAGCTGCAGGATTATTTTTAACAGTTGGTGCTGTGCGTGCACAACAAAAGATTGGGCATGTGAATTCACAGGAAATTTTGCTTCTAATGCCGGAGTACAAAACTGCAAATCAAGCGTTGGAGACTTTTGTAGGTACCAAACGTACAGAGATTCAACAAATGGATGCTGAGCGTCAGAAAAAGATCACCACATTCATGGATAAGCAAAAAACCAGAAGTGAAGCGAATAAGGAAGCAGTAGATAAAGAGTTGCAAACGTTGAGTACAGAAATCCAACAAATGGAAGGACGCATGGGAGAAGTGCAACAAAAGGCTGAACAAGAAGTAGGTGCAAAAAGAGAAGAAGTCTTCCAACCTGTTTTTGAAAAAGCGGAGAAAGCAATCCAAGCGGTAGCAAAAGAGAAGGGCTATGCGTATATTCTTGATATTGCTCAACAATCAGTTTTATACTTCGAAGGCGGAGATGATATCAGCGCTGCAGTAAAAACAAAATTAGGAATCGATCCGAACGCGAAACCGGTAGCTCCGGCAGCTAATACACCTGCTGCTACAACGCCAGCACCGGTGACAAAATAATTTATTAAAAAACAAGAGAAGCCGTTTCTACTAAGCAGAAGCGGCTTTTTTTTGCCTTTTGAATGGAACCTCAGTTGATTCTATTTGGCTATGCTGTTAATTGTATGCTTAACTACCTCATAATTAACGTATATAAATCGTTATCTATTTTTATTTAAAAACGTTCTAAATAGCTGTGTTTGACAAAGTTTTGACACTGTAACAAGCGTATAGCTGTACTTTTGTCGACAGTATAATATAGAGAGGGTAAAGAGACCTTGGAGCATCTTAAAGTAATAGCATTTACACACAAACATGTTGACCTAAAAGATTTAGGTAATTTGGTTATTTGTAATGAGGAGCTTGAAAGCCGACTGATCAATGTCAAGAATAATTTTGATATCGAAGAGATTTTTTACGTAGGAACATGTAACCGAGTGGAGTTTGTCTTTCACGGAAAGCATATGTTAACCGGCGATTTTGTGAAGAACTTTTTGCGGGGTTTAAACTTTTGTGTACCTGATGAACAATTTGACCAATTTCTTAACCAGGTAACTACCTATGATGGCTTAGAGGCTTTGCACCATTTATTTCGGATGTCTTGTTCTTTGGAGAGCCTGGTAGTTGGAGAGAAAGAGATATTGGCGCAGGTTCGTCGAGCTTATGAAAGATGTCGAAAAAGCGGTTTAACAGGTGATTTTATGCGTTTAATGATGAATAGCCTGGTAAAAACGGCCAAAGAGGTTTATACGCATACGATGATCTCCCGCAATCCAGTGTCTGTTGTCTCATTGGCTTATCGTAAATTAAGAGACCTTCAGTTTACGGATAATCCCCGAATTTTATTAGTAGGAGCAGGAGAAACCAACCAAAATATTTCTAAATACCTTCAAAAGCATAAATTTTCAAATTTCGTTGTGTTCAATCGGACGATGGATAAAGCGACACGTTTAGCAAAAGAACTAAATGGCAGAGCGTTTCCATTAAGGGAATTAAGGAATTATAAAGAAGGTTTCGATATACTGATTACCTGTACAGGCGCTACAGAGCCCGTAATAACGCCTACGATTTATACGAACTTGTTAAATGGAGAGGCTACTAAGAAAATTGTGGTTGATTTAGCTATTCCGAATGACGTTTCAGAAGAGGTGATTGCTGAGAATGCTATACATTATATAGAAGTTAGTGGGTTGCAGGCAATTGCTAACAAGAATCTCCAAGAGCGCTATAATGAACTTATCCATGCTGAACGAATTATTGAAAGCAATGTGGCTGAGTTTTTGCCAATTTTAAAACAACGGAAGGTTGAGATCGCTATGCGGCAAGTTCCTGAAAAAGTAAAGGAAATCAAATCTTTTGCATTGAATACCGTTTTCGCAAATGAACTTAATTCTTTAGATGCCAGCTCCAGAGAGGTTTTGGAGAAAGTGATTAATTACATGGAGAAAAAGTATATCAGTGGTCCAATGGTCCTTGCCAAGGAAATATTAATGGCAAAGAGTAAAGAGACGGCAGAAAATTAGCATGCTGACACTTTCTATATATTGCTTTTAGCTTATCACATTATTTTTCTATTTTTATAGCAATTAGGATGGTTATCTAACAATACACCATCTTTTTTAGTATTTAGGAAGGTGGGCGTGCATATCGGTTCTAGATCAACTGCCGGCATAGGTCTGCTTAAGAGAGATTATTTACAAATGCAATATAAAATATAACGGTGGATAGAAAGCTTATTATTGGAACAAGAGGTAGCGATTTGGCTTTGTGGCAAGCTAACCATGTAAAAGATCGTTTGGCTGTAATTGGTATACAAGCGGAGCTTAAAGTGATCAAAACACAGGGGGACAATATACAGCACCTTCGTTTAGATAAATTGGAAGGCAAGGGTTTTTTTACGAAGGAGCTGGAAGAAGAATTACTTGCTGAAAGAATCGATATAGCGGTGCATTCACACAAAGATCTTCCGACTACAAATCCACCTGGATTAAAAATTGCAGCAGTCTCCGAACGAGAAGATCCTTCCGAGTTATTGATTATTTTGAAGGATTGTGTCGATCTTAAAAAAAGATTGTCCGTTAAACACAACGCCATTGTTGGCACTTCATCCAACCGACGGAAAGCACAATTGCTGGCTTTTAGACCTGATTTGGAAATTGAGGATCTACGAGGCAATGTAAATACCCGTTTACAGAAATTGCGCGATGAAAAATATGACGCGATTATGCTGGCGAAGGCTGGTGTTGAACGTTTGAAGTTAGATCTCAGTGAATTTCATGTAGAAGTTATACCTCCAACGGAAATTATTCCAGCACCAGCACAAGGTGTTTTGGCGATTCAAATTCGTGCGTCTGATCAGGCGGTAAATGAGATCTTGCAAAAAATACACCAACCTGATGTTGCGGAGGCTATTGGTGTAGAACGTAAAGTGCTTAATCTTTTCGAGGGCGGTTGTCATATGCCGTTGGGTTGTTATTGCCGGCAAACGACTACAGGCTATGAGGTTTGGACCGCGAAAGCGAAAGATGGAGAGAGCTTTCCTACGCGTTTATATCTTAAGGCAGGAAGTGTCGATGGTTTGGCAGAAACGATTCTGGAAAAATTTGGCTCGGACAGAAAGCTACCGGGATCAGTTTTCATCACGCGCGAATTGACTGAAACTTCTTTTCTGAAGCGATCTTTGGAACAACATCATATAAAAGTTGAAGGACGTTCGCTTATCAAAATTTTTTCCATTATCAATACCTTGGACCCTTACATATTAAAATATGTTCGGTGGGTGTTTTTCAGCAGTAAGAACGGAATCGAAAATTTCTTCAAGTTAAACCCAAGACTGAGTAAGCACGTTCAATACGCTGTAGTGGGTAGAGGTTCTGAAGAAGCTTTAAGAAGCCATGGAATCATACCGGCATTCACGGGGGAAGCTGAAGGGATAGAAATGGAAAAGGTAGGGGATGCCTTTGCTGAGGTGGCGGCAGGTTCTACCGTACTTTTCCCTCGAGCTAAAGGCTCGTTACAGACTATACAAAGTCGGCTAACGGCTGATACGAAGGTTATTGATTTACCCGTTTACGAAACACGTATTGATGAACATGTTGAAGGTTCGGGAGCAGATGTCCTGATTTTTACAAGTCCGACCAATGTAGAAGCCTACTTTAAGGATAATTTAGTTGAACCGGGACAGAAGGTGATCAGCATCGGTAACTCGACAGGAAAAAAACTGGAAGAGATGGGGGTACAATATACGCTACCTTTTTCACCCGATGAGCTGGGTTTGGCAGAGGCAGTTTTTGCGCTTGACTACAGCGTCGGGAAACCGGCAAAAAATGACTCGGCAGGAACTGTCACCCCATTGCTATAATATGTTTTGCTTGTTCAATCGCACATTTTCATGCTTATCTTTGTAACAAGATAAATTCTCAAAGGCTTAGTATACGAGCACCTCCCTTTTCTTTCGAAAGTATTTGGTGTTTAGCTTCATCAGGCTATAAGATTTGTCTTGAGAGATTAGATTAATAAAAGAAAATGATTTATCGACAACGTAGATTACGTAAAAATCCAATTGTTAGGGAAATGGTGGCAGAAACTCATCTGTCTAAAGATATGTTTATATATCCTTATTTTATAGTTCCCGGAAATCAAGTGAAACATGCCTTACCCTCCTTGCCGGGAATATACCACTTCTCTATTGATAAACTGATCGAAGATGTAGCAATCGGATTAAAATTAGGGGTTAATAAAATTATGCTTTTTGGTGTCGGAGAAGAAAAAAGCTCAGATGCACATACCGCATACGATAACCATGGATTAGTCCCTAAAGCGATCAGAGCGCTTCGGGAAGCTTTTGGCAATGACTTATATATCGTTACTGACGTATGTGTATGCTCGTATACAACGCATGGGCATTGCGGAATTTTAACAGACGATTATGTTCAGAATGATGAGACAATAGCTGTTTTGACAAAAATGTCATTGGCTCATGCAGAAGCAGGAGCCGATATGTTAGCACCCTCGGATATGATGGATGGAAGAATTGGAGCTATCAGAAAGGCTTTGGATGAGCATAATCACGTGAATGTTGCGATCATGTCGCATGCCACAAAATTTGCCTCATCTTATTATGGCCCATTTAGGGAAGCGGCGGACTGCGCTCCTAGTAAAGGGGACAGAAAAGCGTATCAGATGGATTTTAGAAATCCGAATGAAGCTTTAAGGGAAGCTTTTTTAGATGAGGAGGAAGGTGCTGATGTGTTAATGATTAAACCGGCTTTGGCTTATTTGGATGTTATTAGCCGAATCAAGCAGGAAACCAATTTACCTTTAGCATGTTATAATGTTTCAGGTGAATTTGCGATGGTCAAAGCTGCGGCGCAAAATGGTTGGATAGATGAACAAAAGATTGTTATGGAAACGATGTATGCTTTTGTCCGCGCAGGTGCCCGCATTATCACGACCTATCATATTAGGGATATGGTAGAGCAGAAATGGATTTAATTTCGAAAATAGTTAGGTAGTTAAGTAGGGGAGTAGTTAGGTGGTTATGGATGATGAATATCCTACTTGACGTTTTAACGACTCTACTACTTAACGTTTCAACAAATAATAAACATGTTAGATTCCATAAAAAAGATGTTTTCTGGAAATGAAGAGGAGCTTCGTATAGCAGGATCCAAGGTAGATATATCACGTGAAAAATCAACGGTTTTGTTTGAAAAAGCAAAGAAATATTTTCCGGGAGGGGTGAATTCCCCGGTGCGTGCTTTTAAGTCGGTATATGGTACGCCGCTGTTTATCGAGAAGGGGGATGGATGTTTTTTGTGGGATGCTGATGGGAATCAGTTTATAGATTTCTGTTGTTCTTGGGGCCCATTAATCCTTGGACATAACCATCCGAAGATACGCGAGGCTGTTATTTCTACACTTCAACATGGTTTGAGTTTTGGTGCGCCAACTGCACTGGAGAATGAGTTGGCGGAGTTAATACTAAAAAACAATAGGTATATTCAAAAGTTACGATTCGTTAGCTCCGGAACGGAAGCTGTTATGTCTGCTATTCGTCTCGCTCGGGGCTATACCAAACGAGATAAGATCATTAAGTTTGATGGTTGTTATCACGGGCATTCTGATTCGTTGCTGGTGAAGGCAGGTTCAGGACTGGTAACCTTTGGTGAAACCTCTTCTTTAGGAGTCCCTAAATCATTTGCTGATGAAACGATTGTGATCGGATTAAATGATAAGGAGGCTTTGGAACGCGCTTTTGCTGAATTCAGTGGGGAAATTGCTGCAGTAATAATTGAAGGAATCCCGGCCAACAACGGTTTGTTAATGCAGAATAAAGAGTACATTGAATTTCTGCGCAAGATAACAAGTGACCATGGAAGTTTGCTTATCTTCGATGAGGTGATTACCGGTTTTAGATTAGGATTTGAAGGTGCAGCTGCTTATTATGATGTGCAACCCGACATTATAACCTATGGTAAGATCATTGGGGGTGGAATGCCAGTGGGAGCTTATGGAGCTTCTGAAGAGATTATGCATTATATCTCGCCGGATGGTGGTGTTTACCAAGCAGGGACTTTATCAGGTAATCCGGTGGCTATGGCAGCGGGAATTGCACAGTTGAGTGAATTAAATAAACCTGGATTTTATAAGGAACTGAACAAAAAAGGAGCAGAATTTTCTGCATCTATCCAACGTTATGCAAGTGCAAAGAATTATAAGGTGCGTGTATTTAACATAGGATCTATATTTTGGATTGCTTTTACGGATAAAGAGCATGTGTATGCTGCTACTGACATTGAAGCAGAAAGTATGGAAAAGTATAAGGTAATGCATCGAGAATTGTTAAATAGAGGTGTTTATTTAGGACCTTCAGGTTACGAGGTTGGTTTTATTTCGGCAGCCCACTCCAAAATAGAACTAGAGAAAGCGAAAAGAGCTATATTTGAAAGTCTGGACGTAGTGTTTAAATAGATGTTAGGATTAAGAAGTTAGCTTTTAGGTTCTATAAGTTTAATTAGCTAACGACTAACGACTAACAAACTAACAACTAATTAGGTATGCGAAAACCATTGTTTTTATTTTATTTCCTCGTTTTCTATGCCGTAGCGCAAATCGTATGGTGGGGAATGCTTCTAATGGAATTGGAACCATTAAGAAAAGGCATGGTTATTGGCGAGGGATTTATCTTTATGACCATTTTTTTGGTTGGTGCGATTAAACTGAAAAGGGCTTTCGTGCATGAACATAAAACACATAAACAACAACATAATTTCCTTCTCTCGGTTACTCATGAGCTGAAATCACCTTTAGCATCCATTAAGTTATATATACAAACGATCTTAAAACGTGATCTCAACAAAGAACAACGTGATCAGTTTTTATCGAATTCCTTAAAAGATATTGAGCGTTTAGACGATTTGGTAGAAAATGTACTGTTGGCAACTAAATTGGAAAGTGTCGGAAAAAGCATTCCAAAGGAAGAATTCGACTTCTCTGAACTGACGGGGCGGATAACGGATCGTTTACAAGTACATTCTTGCACATCTCAAATCATTAAAGCCGATATTCAATCTAACATTTTCTATGTGGGAGATAAATTGGCGATAACTTCCGTTATTACCAACCTAATTGAGAATGCCATCAAGTATTCTCCCCCTTGTGCTCATGTTAATGTGAAACTGTACAAACAGGAAGGACAGATACGATTTTCTGTAGCGGATTTAGGAATAGGCATAAATGATGAGGAAAAAAAACGTATTTTTAATAAATTTTATCGTGTTGGGAGTGAAGATACCCGTAAAACTAAGGGAACGGGTTTAGGATTATATATTGTAAAATCAGTATTAGATAAACATAACGCCCAAATCAAAGTATTAAATAACGCTCCTACAGGGAGTATTTTTGATGTAACATTTAATTGATATGCAAGCAAAACAACGCATACTTCTCGTAGAAGATGAAGAGCACTTGCTCGAAGCCATCAAGTTGAATCTTGAATTGGAAGGGTATAAAGTAACTACAGCTACGGACGGTAAAAAAGCGCTTAAAAAGTTTAAAGAAGAGCGTTTTAATTTGATCATCTTAGATGTTATGATTCCTGAAATTGATGGGTTTCAGGTAGCGGAGACCATTCGTTTGGAAAATACAGAGGTCCCGATTATGTTCCTTACGGCTAAGAATACCAGTGAAGATCGCATTACGGGTTTAAAGAAAGGTGCTGACGATTATTTAGTTAAACCCTTTAATCTGGAAGAGCTTATTTTACGCGTAGGTAATTTGGTAAGAAGAGGAATGAAAGGTGATGACTTGAAAGAGCTTAATTCGTATCAAATCGGCGACAAAGCTATTTACTTTAACTCATTTGAGTTACACCATGCTGACGGTACGATTACTGCTTTAACCAAGAAGGAAACGATGCTGTTAAAATTATTGATAGAACGGCGAAACGAGGCGGTTTCGCGCGAACAGATTTTAGAGACGGTGTGGAATTATGACGTGTACCCCTCTACCCGGACAATTGATAATTTCATTTTAACCTTCCGGAAGTACTTTGAACCCGATCAAAAAAATCCAATATATTTCCATTCCATTAGAGGTGTTGGTTATAAATTTACCGATAGCAAGACGCATTAGCCTATGATGACTTCAAAGGCTAGACTGGGTGTTGTTGTACTTGCCGTGTTGTTACTAGCTTATACCGTTTACGCCGAGACATATCAACTAACGGCATTAATGGCTTGTTTGATCGGCTATACGATATGGAGTTACTATAGAGACGGTACAGTACTGTTAGCGTCTGAAGCTTTTAAGAAGAAACAATATGATTTGGCTCGTAGCCTTTTAGCAGATATCAAAAACCCTGATCATCTGAGAAAGAAACGGCGAAATTATTATGAGTTCATTAGCGGTAGTCTAGACTTACAGTTATTAGACTACGAAGGTGCAGAAAGACATTTTCAAATTGCCAGTAGATTGCCTTTTCGTCGTAAAAATGATAAGGCACTTATCTTTGTGAACTTGGCGAATATTAATTTAATGAAGAAAGATTACGATCGCGTGAAGGCCTATTTGGAAAAAGTAAAGGAATTGGAGGTAAGTAGTCGCATTGCGCAGATTGTAAATAGAATCGAAAACGAAATACCCAAATAAAGTGACCACAGCTATAAAAGATAGTTTATTTATTCGCGCTGCTTTTTCGCAGCCAACGGAACGTCCCCCGGTATGGATGATGCGACAGGCGGGCAGATTTATGAAAGAATACTGGGATATAAAGAATAAATATTCTTTCTTGGAAATGTGCAAAACACCTGAAATAGCCGCTGATGTAACTATGTTACCGGTTGATTTGCTGGGAATAGATGCGGCTATTCTGTTCTCTGACATCTTGGTGACGGCTGAAGCGATGGGGGGGGAGTTAAGTTTTACACAAGGCATTGGACCCAAATTTGCTAATCCGGTGCGTAACGAAAAGGATATTGATGCATTGGAAACCGATGTTGCGGATAGATTACAATATGTGGCGGATGCTATTCGGGTCATTCAGCAGCGACTGAATGGAACGATTCCATTAATAGGTTTTGCAGGAGCTCCTTTTACGGTTTTAAGTTATTTGATCGAGGGAGGATCTTCAAAAGATTTTAAACTCACGAAGCTTTTTCTCAATAACCATCCCGAACTCGCCCATAAGCTGCTAAAGAAAATTGCGGATGTTACCGCTACCTATTTGAATATGCAAATTGCGGCAGGCGTGAACGCGTTGCAGTTATTTGACAGCTGGGCACTTGCATTATCATGGGATGATTATCGCGAATTTTCTCACCAATATAATGCGGGAATTATTGCGCAACTTGATCGAAAAGATATACCGGTTATTTCTTTCTGTAAAGGAAGTTCGGTGTTTGCACCACTTATGGCCGAGGCGAAACCGGATGTGATCTCGGTCGACTGGAACGCAGACCTGAAACAGATAAAAAACAATTTGCCGAAAGGAATAGCCGTACAGGGTAACTTAGACCCCTTTATCTTATATGCTGACAAAGCGGTAATAAAGAAAAAAATTTTACATCTCTTCGAACGTATGCGTAGTGAAGAAGGCTTTATCTTCAATTTAGGACATGGCATCATGCCGGATATTCCTTTTGATAACGTAAAGTATGCAATTGATGTAGTAAAGGAGTTTAGCTATTGAGTTTTTGCTGCCGGTTGTTGGTTATTTGTTCTTCGTCATGAATAAGACGTATATTTCAAATAACTAACAACTAACAACTAGTAATGGGAAAATGTATTTATACGCAAAAGCCATACATATTATCTTTGTTGTTTGCTGGATGGCCGGTCTTTTCTATATGGTTAGGTTGTTTATCTACCATACGGAGGCGAAGCAACGCCCTGAAAATGAATACCTCATTTTACACAAGCAGTTTGTTTTCATGGAGCGCAAGTTGTGGTGGATCATTGCAACACCTTCGATGTACTTAACGATTGCTGCCGCTGCAGTGATGATGCATCTAAATCCAGCCTGGTGGTCTCAACCTTGGATGCATGTTAAGCTGACTTTTGTTTTGGGACTGATTGTTTACCATTTTATTTGCCAACGGATTATGTTTCGGTTGGAGAAAGACACAAATCAATGGACTTCCACTAAACTAAGGTTATGGAACGAACTGGCTACCGTGCTATTGTTTGCCATTGTGTTTACTGTAGTGCTGAAAAGTGCACTTAATTGGGTTTATGGTGTAATAGGACTGATTTTGTTTTCGATTATGCTTATGATGGCCGTGAAGCTATATAAAAAAATACGAGAGAAAAGCAACTAGCCTATTGGCTAATTGCGGTTATTTTCCTTTCCAATATAGCATACTGATTATCCAAATATTTTTCCATGTCATGTTGTTTATATTTTCTGGAATTATCCATCATGGCATTTAAGAGCCCCATTCCTAAGCGGATATTACGTTCGTCAACCGCATTGGGCTTATCTTTCGCGATAGCCAAATTATAATTGAGCTGTTCTGTAATATAATCCCCGTTTCTTTTTATCAATTCATTTGCTTTGGTTTTTTCATCAACTTCATAAAGTGTGTCTGATAGGAAATAGTAATCAACTGCCTGGTTCATGCTTAGAATTTGTTTAGGCATAACTTCTAAACATTTATCAATTACTTTTTTTGCTTCCGCTTTTTGATTAGCTGCTACGAGTTCCTTCGATAAAATATTGAAATTGTTCGTGTATTGAGGGATTACATTTCGGGTAAGCGGATCTAGGTAATTTAATTTATTCACATGTGCCCACGTATATTGATGCATCAAGTTATTATATAAGCCCCACCTATTTGTGTATTGTGTATTAGGGGCCGTTTCGTTTGATACGGTAGCGCTTGCTTTTGACAGATCAACCGGCATTAATTTGTTCAAAAGTCCTTCGTTTACTAAATATTTGCTTAAGCCCAAGGTTTCGCTGGGCGGGATGCTAACAAAATAAATGGGACGTTTCCATGCATTGTTTTTTAGAATATCCAAAATCGCTAAATCGCCGCGTGTAATGTAATCTCGATTGAAATCCCATTCCATACTATCCGTAATAAAATCTTCCCAGCCTTTGGGTACGACTTTATGTGCGATCACTTCGCTTTTGTTGATGCTAAGTTTCATTTTTTTCGTCGGTAAAAAATTTTCTCCCGAACGATCCGATTTGTCGTCCGGATGATCAGACAGCATAATACTTAGCAGATCGTTGATCTCCACCGCTTTATCAATATGATAGTCTTCATATACAAGATAGTCGCGTACGCCCTTATCAACCTTAGAAGGTTCAATTGTAATTGGCAAGGCTGCGGACTGATTGATTTTTTTGCGCATTTGTTTCAGGTACCAATCTGAATTAAGGTAACCAATATTAACAATCCTAACGTCCGGACGAATTCCCTCTACTTCCTGTGCATACCAAATAGGGAACGTGTCGTTGTCACCATAGGTAAATAGGATGGCATTTGGTTCGCAAGAAGCAAGGTAATTACGAGCGTATAGATCCCTCGTGGTATATTTTTCAGAGCGATCGTGATCATCCCATCCTTTGTAAAGTAACAGAAAAGGAACTGAAAATAGGCAGACCAAAACAGTCGGTATAATATGGGTGTTTTTTTTGACGAAATTAGTCAGCGCAATTACACCTAAGCCGATCCAGATCGAGAACGTATAGAAAGATCCAACATAGGCGTAATCACGTTCCCGTGGTTGAATTGGGGTATCATTTAAGTAAAGAACAATCGCCAGTCCCGTAAAAAAGAACAATAGTAATAAAATACTCGTATCCTTTTTATTATGCCGATAATGCCAAAACAAACCAATGAGACCTAAAATGAAAGGTAAAAAGTAAAAGTGATTGCTGGATGGATCTTTTTTTGCAGATGAGGGTAAATCGTATTGACCGCCCAAACGCATATTATCGATTACTTTAATGCCACTGGCCCAATTTCCGTCGGTCAGATTACCAAGTTGCCCCGACTCGTCATTTTGTCTGCCTACAAAATTCCACATAAAATAGCGCCAGAACATTATACCTGCTTGATAGGTGGAAAAAAAATGTAAGTTACTTAAAAAATTTGGATGCTCATTTTCGGCCAAATGAAGCCAATGTTTATAGAATTCGCTGTCCTTTTCACTATAAACACGCGGAAATAGCGTCGTGCGGTCATATTTATAAATAGATTTATGGCCGACAACGGTGTATTTATTCGCATCTTTGCGATAAATAGGAGCGCCATTTTCCACAGCAATCGGATTGGAGTCAAAATATTTCCCTGTAATAAGCGGATTAGATACATATTGATCACGCGTTACATACTCTAAAAAAGAAAAAATATTGTCGGGTTGATTATTGTTAAGGGAAGGGTTGGCGTCTCCTCTAATAAATACCATAACAAAAGAGCTGTAACCGAATAATATAAAGCAAAAACAAAGTAATACTAAATTTAGTTGAACTTTATTTCGTTTAATAGAATAGCGAATGCCGAGGACAGTGGCTGTGACTAGCAATGAAATAAACACAGAAATACCAGTTCCAAAGGAAAGTCCTAATGTGTTTACGAAAAAGAAATCGAACTGAGCGGCGGCTTTAATTATGTATTGGATTACACCCCATAAGATGGCGGCTAATAGCAGAAAGCTCAGGCTAAGATACTTGATAACACCCCTCATGGTCACCTGTTTTGTTCTCTTAAAAAAGATAACGAAAGCAAGAACCGGAATAGTGAGCAGGTTAAGCAAATGGACGCCGATCGAGAGTCCCATAATGTAAGCAATTAAGACAAGCCATTTGGCTGATCTTGGTTCATGTTCATGTGCCTCCCATTTCAAAGCAAGCCAAAATATAATTGAGGTGCATAGGGCCGACATGGCGTATACTTCACTCTCTACAGCAGAAAACCAAAAACTATCAGAAAAGGCAAAGGTCAAAGCACCTACGGTGCCGGCACTTAAGAGCTTGATTAGGGTGGTTTGACTTAGAACAGCACTTTCAATGGAGAAGATTTTTCTTGCAAGTGCCGTAATTGTCCAAAATAGAAAGAGCACCGTAAGACCACTGCAGATGGCGGAGCCTGTATTCATCCAATAAGCCAACGCCGTTTTGTCCCCTAATGCCAGGTTGGAGAAAATATTTTGTAACATTAAAAATAGCGGGGCACCTGGTTGGTGAACAATCTGTAGTTTATAAGAGGCCGCAATAAACTCTCCGCAGTCCCAAAAACTTACCGTTGGTTCTTTCGTGAAAAAGTAGACGATGGTTGCCACGAGTGCACAGGACCAACCGATAAGATTGTTGAGCTTCTTGTATGTCTTCTCCATAATAAGGTTGTTTTGTTACCTTAAAAATAAAGGGAGAAAATGTTAAAATCGGGGAATGAAATGTTAAAAGTAGTAATGTATGTGTTTTTGTTACACGAGCGTTTCTTTAATACGCGATGGAAGGCTATTATAAACTAATTCATAACTATGATCAATGAGTTCTTTTAATTGCTTGAGCGAAAGCTCGCCATTTGCCTTTACAGTATTCCAATGTTTCTTATTCATATGATAACCCGGGAGCACGCTCGACGGAAATTGCTCTCGCAATTCGATCGCTCGTTCAGGATCGCATTTTACATTAAACGATAAAGGTTGTGCGTCAAGGCCCGTTAAGAGAAAGACTTTGTCAGCAACTTTAAAGACTAACGTATCAGGGCCAAATGGAAACCCTTCATTTACACCTTTTTTACTTAGACAATAGGTTCTTAATTCTTCGATGTTCATTTTTAAAGTAAAAATTCAAAAGTAAAAATTCAAAAATTAAACAACACTAGTAACCAACAACCAACACTTAATCACTAACACCTAATAGCTAACAACCAATAACCAACAACCAATAACTAATATAATATCGTAAACTTCATATCCAGGGGGTTAAAGAATTTAAGTAAATCCTTTATAAGTTCATCACCATATTTGACATACAAAAGCCCAAAGTTCTCTACCCGTTCTTGGAGCTCTCCATTAGGAAAAAATTTCTCTTTTATTTTATCGATCTGTGATACAGCATCGTCAAAATTTAGTTTATCTGCTTTAACAAATTTCTTCTCCAGGTTGTTGACGGCTTTACACAATCTAGTTTTTATCGCTTCCGCACTGGGGCGTAAGGTCGGATCAATTTTGGTTGCTCTTTCTTTAATACGTTCAAATATAGCTTCCATCTCAAGCCACTCGTCATTTAAATTGAGGCGGTGTTTGGAATGAATACGCACATATTCCCTTTTTAGCTCGTCCGCTTTACGGAAGAGACTTTTAAAGGTTAAATTAAGTCTAAAAATTTTGTAATCTAGATGCTCATTGGAAACAATGGCCGAGTTGCGGGGTAGCAAAATAGGAAAATCTACTTTGTAATAGTCAAAATTACTTTTTAATTGCAACCAGTACACGATTTCTGCTCCTCCACCAATATAACAGAGATTTGGTAAGACCACTTCTTGGTAGAGTGGTCGCATGACTACGTTAGGACTAAAGCGTTCGGGATGATGTTCTATTTCATTTATCAGTTCATCTTTGGAGAAAGATTTATTGTGATGTAAGATCTCAAAATCTCCCTTTGGTGTTTGGACGATTCGTTCTCTATATTCTTCTGTCAAGTAAAAGAAATTAATTTCCCGAGCGTGTACCTGTGCTTCGAATCCCGCGTTTTCTAGGGCCTCCGTTGTTTGTATGATGTTTCGATAGCTATGTTGTTCTAAAATATCTTCCTTGATATATGGGACAAACAGCGCTTTTAAATCGGGATGATCTGCATCCAGCACAACCAATCCATAGGCTCCAAATAGACCATTTACCAGATAACGTGTAGCGTCAGCCAAATTTGTGTGCTGTAGATAGGCTTCTTCAACCAGCTTCGCTAACTTATCTGAATTATGACTTAAGCCAAGCAGTTTTTGATATTTCTTGACCGTACGGGCCATCGATAAGGTTTCCATCCGGCCAGTACCGGCCTGAGCAGGAACATCCCATTTAATTATTTCTCCCTGCAATTGCGTATGATTGATTTCTGCAAAATCATGGTCTTCTGTAGCCATCCAATAAACAGGGACAAAATTATAATCCGGAAATTTTTCCTTCAGTTGTTTGCATAATTTGATGGTGCTGACAATTTTGAAGATAAAGTACAAAGGTCCTGTGAAGATATTTAACTGATGTCCGGTTGTAACGGTAAATGTATTTTCTTCCCCTAATAAGCGAATGTTGTTTTTTACATCCGAAGGAAGGTTGACAAAAGAATTGTATTGACTGCTTAAGGTATTTACCAGTACCTTTCGGTTGATTTTAGTTGCTTTCTGACTGATTTGCTTTTCAAAGCCGGCCATCGTTGGATCATTGCCCAAGAAAGGAGCCAGCTTTTTATCCTTTGCTATATAAGCTAATAAGGTTTCCGAAAAACTATTGGTATCGCTGTAATTAATATAACTTGCTTTCATTTGTAAATAATCTTTATCAGTCATCTATTGAAACGGTGCCCAGATAGCTAACTCGATAATTATTTATTGTTTACAATAATAGTTTTTAAAACCGATTGCTTACGTCGTTTTATCGTCAATTTAATAATTCCTTATTGAATGGATCCATAAAGATCAAAGTCCTCTGCTCGATCAATCCGCACCTGAGCGAATCTTCCAATAGTGGCATAATTTTTATCACTGGCAATGAGCACTTCGTTGTCCACTTCAGGTGAATCAAATTCCGTACGACCGATAAAGTAGCCCTCTTCTATTCTGTCAATTAATACCTTGTAAGTGTTTCCGACCTTCTTTTGGTTAACTTCATAAGAAATGCGCTGTTGTGCTTCCATAATTTGCTCTACTCTCGATTCTTTTTCCTCCTGTGGTACATCATCTTCCAAAGAATGAGCATGCGTTTTCTCCTCATGGGAATAGGTAAAGCATCCAAGACGATCAAACCGGGTTTGTTCCACCCATTCCATCATCTCAGAAAAATCTGCTTTTGTTTCGCCCGGATAACCACAAATTAAGGTAGTCCGCAGTGCAATGTCCGGTACTTTATCTCGGATTGCATTGACCAAATCGATCGTTTTTTGTTTTGTGATTCCGCGACGCATGGATTTGAGCATGTTGTCAGCGATGTGTTGAAGTGGCATATCAAGGTATTTGCAGATATTTTCCCTTTCATTCATCACATCCAATACATCCATAGGAAAACCGGACGGATATGCGTATTGTAGGCGTATCCATTCAATACCATCAACATCTGATAAATTTCTTAATAAATCGGCCAGGTTTCTTTTTCCATAAATATCCAAGCCGTAATAGGTCAAATCCTGTGCGATTAATATGAGTTCTTTTGTGCCGTTTTTTGCCAAATGCTTCGCCTCCTTCACTAAGTCGTCAATAGATTTTGAAACGTGTTTTCCCCGCATTAGTGGAATAGCACAAAATGAACAAGGACGATTACATCCCTCCGCAATTTTGAAATAGGCATAATGAGAAGGTGTTGTTAACATGCGCTCACCCAGTAGCTCGTGTTTATAATCTGCACCTACGCTTGCTAATAGTTGCTGTAAATCATTGGTTCCAAAATATGCATCAACATGCGGAATCTCCGTTTCCAGTTCCGGTTTGTATCGTTCCGACAGACAGCCGGTAACAATGACCTTCTCCAGTTTACCTTCTTCCTTCAATGCACTATACTGTAGAATGGTATCGATTGATTCTTGTTTCGCATTATCGATAAATCCGCAGGTGTTGATGACGACAATGTCATTTTTGTTAATATTATTTGCCTCATGCACAACCTCCATGTGATTGCCACGAAGTTGTCCCATAAGTATTTCACTATCATGAATATTTTTGGAACATCCCAGCGTAATGACGTTGACACGTGGTTTTGATGGTAGGTTATTTGTCTTTTTTGTTCTCATTCTTATACGAGCCCTATTTAAAAAGGGAGTCTACAAATTCTTTTTTGTTAAACAGCTGTAAATCATTTATCCCTTCACCAACACCAATATATTTTACTGGTATTTTAAATTGATCAGAGATTCCAATGACAACACCTCCTTTGGCCGTTCCATCGAGTTTCGTCAATGCTAAGGCATTAACGTCAGTCGCCTGTGTGAATTGTTTACATTGTTCTATCGCATTTTGTCCGGTAGAGGCGTCGAGGACAAGAAGTATTTCGTGCGGAGCACCAGGTACTACCTTTTTCATAACATTTTTAATTTTTGTCAGCTCATTCATTAAAGCCAACTTGTTATGTAAACGACCAGCAGTATCAATAATGGCAACATCTTCTTGATTGGCTACAGCTGATTGGATGGTATCAAAGGCTACCGATGCAGGGTCAGAACCCATTGCCTGTGAGACAACACGAACGCCGACCCTTTCTCCCCAAAGTTTTATTTGATCAACAGCGGCAGCCCTAAAAGTGTCAGCTGCTCCTAAAACCACCTGATTTCCGGCTTGTTTTAATTTGTGAGCCAATTTTCCAATGGTGGTTGTTTTACCGACGCCATTCACACCAACAACCATAATAACATAGGGTTTATGGTTGCCATATTCAAAATTATCAAAATCATCGCTGTTGTTTTCGGCTAGCAGCTCTTGGATCTCCCCTCGGAGAATTCCGTTTAACTCAGAAGTATTAATATACTTATCACGGGCCACTCGATCTTCAATACGCTCGATTATTTTTAACGTGGTGGTAACACCTACGTCTGAAGTCACCAATACTTCTTCCAGATCGTCTAATACCTCCTCGTCAACAGTTGATTTTCCTACAACGGCTTTTGTTATTTTCGTAAAGAAACCCTCTTTGGTTTTTTCCAAACCTTTATCCAGCGCTTCCTGCGCTTCGGGGGTCTGCTCTTTCTTTTTGAAAAAATCGAATAATCCCATAATATTAAGATACCAGAATCTGCTTTTTTGTGGTAAAGTTACTAAATTGACCGTAATTTATTGTTTGCTTAGTATCAAGATGTCAGCTTTTCACTAGGTGCGTTTGGGGATGAAAGCGTATCATTGAGATGAATTGCCAATAATCGATATTAATAAAAAAAAGCCCTTCCAATAGATTATCGGAACGGCTTTCTTATTCTTCAACTTGTAAATTAAGCGTTGCTATCAGCAACAATTTCTTTTGCAGCTTCAACTGCATCTTTGATATGGTCGTTATGAGCGATTAGTTCTTTGAAAGTATAAGCACCAGTTTTCGGTGATCTAACCGCGGTAATTACTTTCGTGTAATCTTTACCTTTACCGGTTTTAAGGGTTGCAACGGTTTTCTTAGCCATTTTCTTTTATATTTTGCGCTCTTGCAAGCTTGTTATCAAAAGACTTATTTAATCTCTTTATGAACGGTCACTTTTTTAAGTACAGGGTTGTATTTCTTCAACTCCAAGCGTTCAGTAGTGTTTTTCTTATTTTTTGTGGAAATATAACGAGACATCCCCGGTAAACCACTTTCTTTATGTTCAGTGCACTCTAAGATTACTTGAACTCTATTACCTTTTTTAGCCATTGTTATTTGTCTTAATGCCGCAATTCTGCGGGATATTTTTTAAATAGGATCAATAGATTTTTACAACGCTTCAACACGTTGAGGCTATACGTATCCTTTTTTTATAAACTTATTAATAACTGCAGTGATACCATTTTTGTTAATGGTTTTAATTGCAGAAGTTGAAACTTTTAATGTAATCCAACGGTTTTCTTCCGGGATAAAGAACCTTTTAGTTTGAAGGTTTGGGTAAAATTTACGTTTGGTCTTAACGTTTGAGTTAGAAACGTTATATCCATTCATTGCTGCTTTACCGGTTAAATCACAAATTCTTGACATGACTATATGATGTTCGTTCTATTATAAAATAACAATTTCTCAAAGAGTTTGCAAATATCTGAAAATGTTTTTGCTTATGCAAGTGTTTTTTAAAGGATTATAAAATCTATCTTCTTTACTTTCTCCATGAAAGAAAGAAGCAAAACCCGCTCTTTCAAAAATTTACTGAAGCGATAACACATCCTATGGCATTATGCATCCCCGAAGAGATTTCGGGAGGCGGTGGCATTTTCGAAAGCCAAAGTTAGTGATTTTAAGCGTATGTTTTATTTCTCGGAAAAAATTGAATAAGAAAAGCCATCGTTTAATGCGGTTATTTCTTCATAAACAATCGGCACGAAGTTTTAATGGTCGAACAACGGGATCAAGCGTTATGTGCATAAGGCTTAAGACAAAAAACGCGTACAGGATTAATTATTTACAATATTATTATTATTTTGCGAAGGGCTTGCCCTGCATATAACCTTATTTTAAACCCTTATAGAATTATGAATACACCGTTACGGGTAAAACCGACTACCACAAAAGGCCTATGGAAAGTTATCGGGGCCTCCTCTCTAGGGACACTTATAGAATGGTACGATTTTTACATATTTGGCAGTTTGGCGGTTATTATATCAACGAAATTTTTTCCTGCAGATAATCCAACTGCCGCTTTTTTATCAACATTGGCAACATTTGCTGCCGGATTTGTTGTTAGGCCATTCGGTGCGCTGTTTTTCGGTCGGTTAGGGGATATGATTGGCAGAAAATATACATTTATGGTAACATTGTTGGTGATGGGATTATCGACTGTAGCGATTGGATTGATTCCGGAATATAAAACTATTGGATTTTTTGCGCCCGTGTTGATTTTATTACTGAGACTTCTGCAAGGGCTGGCATTGGGAGGAGAGTATGGTGGAGCCGCGACATATGTAGCAGAGCACGCTGAGCCACACAGAAGAGGGGAACGAACGTCTTGGATACAAACAACGGCTTCTTTTGGTCTTTTTATTTCATTGGCTGTCATTTTACTAACACGTAAGTGCATGTCCAATGAAGCATTCATGGCCTGGGGTTGGCGGGTACCATTTTTAATATCTATATTAATGGTAATTGTTAGTTATTTCATTCGGAGAAATATGGATGAATCTCCTTTATTCAAACAGGTAAAGGCGGAAGGTAAGGTATCTCAAAACCCACTTAAAGAGTCGTTCGGCCATCGTTACAATTTTAAATTTGTGCTTTTAGCTTTATTCGGAGCAGCTATGGGACAAGGAGTTGTGTTCTATACCGGGCAATTTTATACGCTTTCTTTTTTGCAAAGGGTCTGTCAGGTAGATTTTGATCAAACAAACTATATCTTAGGAATCGCTATATTTTTAGGTACAGGCCTGTTCATTTTTTTTGGTTGGTTATCCGATAAAATTGGTCGGAAGATTGTGATGATGGTCGGGATGCTACTCGCTGTTATTACGTATCGACCTATCTTTGACAAATTGTATCAATTAGCTGACGTCACCGAAAAGAAAGAACAAGTTGGTGCTTTAAAAAACACCATAAAGAAGGAGTCTGTACCGGATGGCGATTTTGGTGCCGAGGAGATGTTAGTGACCACCGTGCACAGGCTGTACGAAGATGGTACACAAAAGGATGAGATTACCAGACAGTACCTGCATCCAAAAGATAAGCATATCGTTCACCGAGAAGATATTGTTTCTATTAAATTGGCAAGGCACGATATGTGGATAGCCGTTGGGTTGATATTCTTGCAGGTGCTCTATGTCACGATGGTATATGGTCCTATTGCAGCTTTTTTGGTGGAAATGTTCCCGGTAAAAATCCGTTATACCTCCATGTCCTTACCGTATCATATCGGAAATGGTGTTTTTGGCGGACTAATGCCTACGGTTGCGACCTATTTGGTTTCAAAGGCTCAATCTGCTAATGAAGCCGCACAAGCAGCTGGAAGAGCGCAACCATTCGACAAACCTTACTTAGAAGGACTTTGGTATCCCATCATCATCATCGGGGTGAGTTTTCTGATTGGGATGGTTTATTTATCGAATAAAAGAACAGAACAATAAATGTTAATTTAATGAGTTTATGCGTTATCTAAAAAAATACCTAGGCATTTTATGGATCATACTTGCCTTCGTTTCGGGTTACTATTTAATAGTTAGTCAGGCTATTCCTCAATTTCATAGCGAAAAACCAGAGGACTTGGTACCTGCGATCGTCTACACTTTTGTTTTAATGCCAATCATTAGCGGTGGATTATTTGTATTTGGATGGTATGCTTTACTAGGTGAATATGACGATTAATCGGAAGATTGTTTTTTCTTTTGTTTCCTTTAAAAACTCATTTGGCCGAATATAAAAAGTAATTGGCTTAAATGGATAAGTGGTTGATTAATTTATATATAGTCGCTTGGAAAGCGTAGTAAAGATTGTTAACTTGGGTGCGAAAAATCAAATATGTTGCAAAAAAGCTAACCGTTTAGAAAGCAAAAGATAACTTCCTTAGCCTTTCTAGTCATGCACGAAAAGAATAAACAATAAACTAAACTAAATTGATAACCAATGAATTTAAAAGTTAGGTCATTTGAAGATTACAAGGAGACATACAAAAAGAGCGTCGAACGACCGGAAGAATTTTGGGCGGGCATAGCAGAAGAGTTTAAATGGCGTAAAAAGTGGAATAAAGTATTGAGCTGGGACTTCAAAGGTCCGGACGTGAAATGGTTCGAAGGAGGAAAATTGAATATCACGGAAAACTGTCTAGATCGTCATATTCAAGAATTAGGGGATAAACCGGCTATTATTTGGGAACCTAACGACCCGAATGAAAACTATCGTATATTAAGTTATAAACAGTTGCTTTTCAATGTTGAGCAAGTTGCCAATGTGCTGAAAAATAACGGCATTGTTAAGGGAGATAGGGTATGTATCTACCTCCCTATGGTGCCTGAACTTGCCATTGCGGTATTGGCATGCGCCCGTATCGGAGCCATTCATTCCGTTGTATTTGGTGGTTTTTCTGCGCAATCGATAGCCGATCGAATCAATGATGCACAGTGCAAATTAGTGATTACGGCAGATGGCAGTTTTAGAGGAACGAAGGTGATTGAATTAAAGGATATTGTTGACGATGCTTTAGGGCAATGTAAATCGGTAGAACGGGTGATTGTGCTAACACGAACCCGGACACCCGTTTCGATGATCAAAGGACGTGATGTATGGTGGGAGGATGAGATAAAAAAAGTAGAAACACAAGGAAATCCGCATTTCCCAGCAGAGGAGATGGATGCGGAAGATATGTTATTTATATTATATACATCGGGTTCAACGGGAAGTCCTAAAGGAGTCGTACACACCTGTGGCGGTTACATGGTTTATACCGGATACACATTTGCGAATACCTTTCAGTACGAAACCGGTGATGTTTATTTTTGTACGGCCGATATTGGTTGGATAACGGGGCACTCTTATATCGTGTACGGACCTTTATCGCAGGGTGCGACTTCGTTAATGTTTGAGGGAATCCCAACCTATCCGGATGCCGGACGCCTTTGGGACATCGTTGACAAACACAAAGTTAATATCGTATATACGGCACCAACGGCCATTCGTTCTTTGATGGGATTTGGTGATGAATATGTTGCAGATAAAGACCTCCGTACCATTAAAACGTTAGGATCCGTTGGCGAACCGATTAACGAGGAAGCCTGGAAATGGTTTGATGAAAAAATTGGACAACATAAGGCACCAATAGTTGATACTTACTGGCAAACGGAGACGGGAGGCTTTATCATTAGTCCGATCGCCGGAATTACACCGACAATACCAAGTTATGCCATGTTTCCGCAGCCGGGAATACAATTGGCTTTAATGGACGAAAATGGAAAAGAGATTGAAGGAAATGATGTGAGCGGTAATTTATGTGTGAAGTTCCCTTGGCCCGGTATGCTGCGAACAACCTATGGTGACCATGAGCGATGTAGAAAAACTTATTTTGCTACCTATGAGAATATGTATTTTACAGGTGATGGTTGTTTGCGGGATAAGGATGGGTATTACCGTATCACCGGTCGTGTAGATGATGTGCTTAATGTTTCTGGGCATCGTATAGGAACAGCAGAGGTAGAAGATGCTATTAATCGGCATAGTGATGTAGTGGAATCCGCTGTGGTAGGGTATCCACATGCTATTAAAGGACAGGGAATATATGCCTTTGTTGTGGCAGGCGATCATTTAAAAGATGCGGATCTGATGCGGGGAGATATTAATAAAACTGTTGCACGTATAATTGGTGCCATTGCTAAACCCGAAAAAATTCAGTTTGTAAGTGGCTTACCTAAAACAAGGTCTGGAAAGATCATGCGGCGTATACTTCGTAAAATTGCCGAAGGTGACACTTCCAATCTTGGTGATACCACCACCCTGTTGGACCCGGAAGTAGTGGAGGAGATAAAAAAAGGTGCAGAAGCTTTGCGCGGGTAAAAGGGGCCTGCTAAAACAATTCGCTTACCTGCTTGTTAACTAGAAAAGAATAAAATTATTTACTTATTTAAAAACTGGTCGAAATGAGCAATTTAAAATTAAAGGGAATTTGGAATGAAGTGAAAGGTAAGGCAAAACAGGCTTATGCCGATTTAACCGATGATGATTTATTGTATGAAGAGGGGAAGGAAGATGAGTTAATAGGACGTTTGCAGAAGAAAACAGGAAAGACAAGAGATCAGGTGGTGGATTGGTTGAATAACCTATAGTCTTACATTGATAAATTAGTAGAAAGGACGGCATTTGTGTCGTCCTTTTTTTTGTTTCTATATGGTTGGTTCAGTATTCGTTGGTAAATTAATAGTTCTTATATTTTAACATCTTACCGATGTTAAGGGTTAAATTCGGGAATCGACCAGCTTGGTTATATTTATAAACCAAGGTTTAGTATCTTCGTAGCATGACAAAGCAAAAGCCATCGATATTGGTCGTAAATGATGACGGAATTACGGCACCTGGTATAAAAGTATTAATGGAGGAAATGCAAAACTTGGGAAAGGTGACCGTTGTTGCGCCCGAGAGCCCGCAATCTGGCATGGGACATGCGATAACCATAGGAAAACCACTTCGAGTCGACCCAGTAAGCATTTATCCGAATGTAGAGATGTATCGATGTTCAGGAACCCCCGTTGATTGTGTGAAGTTGGCCGTGAATAAGATTTTCAAAGGGCGTAAACCTGATCTTTGTGTCTCGGGCATTAACCATGGTTTAAATAATTCCATTAATGTGCTCTATAGCGGGACGATGTCAGCTGCGGTTGAAGGTGCTATAGAAGCGATACCTTCTGTTGGTTTTTCGTACGACGACCATAATTTAGATGCTGATTTTGAGAACTGTAGGCCATTCGTACGGGAAATTGCTAGTCAGGTTTTAAAAAATGGACTCCAACCGGGAACTTTATTAAATGTAAACTTTCCTCCAGGTGTGATAAAAGGCATTAAGATCTGCCGTCAGGCTGACGCGAAATGGGCGGAAGAATTTGAAGAGCGCATTGATCCTTATCAACGACCCTATTATTGGCTTACCGGTAAATTTGTCTTGAATGATAGGGGGGAAGACACAGATGTGTGGGCCTTGAATCATAATTTTGCCTCTTTAGTACCGGTTCAATTCGATATGACAGCTCATCACGCCATACCGCAATTGAATTCCTGGGCTTTTGATGTGTAACGAATAAACATGTTAAAGAAAAATAATCTACTACTTGGCATTTTATTGGGGGCTATGACACCGATAATTGCTTTTTTACTTGATGAGTATACGCCATTGGGAGCTCGGTTTGCTGATAAGCCGCTAACATTATATGCCATAGGAGGAGCGGTGAACTTGCTTATGGTGAGGTATTATTATAAACAGCAGGCTTCGAAAACCGGTGGAGGTATTATGGGGATCACCTTTATTGGTTTACTATTGATTTTATATTTCAAAGGTGGCATAAGGGTTTAAATTGGATACACGATTGATATGAAATATTATATTATCGCCGGGGAGACCTCCGGTGATTTACATGGTGCTAATCTGATCCGCGAGTTAATTAAGCAGCAAGGTCCAAATGCGCAGTTTCGTATTGTGGGAGGAGATCGTATGGAGCAAGCGAGTGCGCAAAAAGCCGTTTTGCACGTACGCGACATGTCCTTTATGGGCTTTGTTGAAGTACTGATGAATATAAGAAGTATTGCGAAAAATTTGCGGATCGTTAAAGAAGATATTTTGGCATATCAGCCTGATGCATTAATTTTGATCGACTTCCCTGGATTCAATTTGAAAATTGCATCTTTTGCAAAGCGAAATAATATAAGAGTTTTCTATTATATCTCGCCAAAAGTTTGGGCTTGGAATACCGGTCGAGTAAAAAAAATAAAACGCATTGTTGACCATATGTTTTGTATCCTTCCCTTTGAGGTCGATTTTTACAATCAGTGGGGTATGAAAGTCGACTATGTTGGAAACCCTTTATTGGATGCCGTCGCTTCTCATCATGCAGATACGACTTTCGGTAGCGTCAATGGCTTAGAAGATCGAAAACTGATAGCCTTGTTACCAGGAAGTAGAAAAATGGAAATAAGCAAGTTACTTCCCGAAATGGTAAAACTTGTTCCTCTTTTTCCCGGACATCAGTTTGTAATTGCCGGGGCTCCCAACTTCGACGCGGATTATTATAGCGACTATATGGCGGGACATAGGCTGCCTATTGTTTTTAACCAAACATATGATTTATTACAGCACGCTGAAGCTGCGATCGTAGCCAGCGGAACGGCAACATTGGAAACAGCGTTGTTAAATGTGCCACAAGTAGTTGTTTACAAAGCCAATGCCATATCAATTGCAATAGGAAGAAAACTTATAAAGGTTGATCACATCTCCTTGGTCAACTTGATTATGCACCGGGAGGTCGTCAAAGAGCTTATTCAAGACGATGCCAATTATAAGCATATTGCAAACGAACTTAATCTTTTGTTGAATGATGCTTCGTATCGTCAGAAAATGTTAAGCGACTACCAAAAGCTACGGGAGATAATGGGCGAACCGGGAGCTTCCGGAAAAGTAGCAAAACATATATTAGACTATCTTCGGGCACGTAATACATAATATAACCAATGGTTGAATTTTCGTTTTCTATATAATAGTTGAAATTATTTAAAACAGCCGAAAAATATCTAAACAAATGGCTATCAAGTTACTCGTAGCATTTGGGGTGTTATAACCTATTTTTTCAACCATTCACTAAATGCTATTTTTTGGAAAACCATATCGGCTTGGCTGCTTTCATATAGAATACCAATATGTTGTTCATCTACAGCGCTAATACACGAATATCCTCTGCTTTTCCCTTCATCTAAAAGTAACCAGTCTTTTTGGGGCCATGTCTGGCCATCGTTAGTACTTACTTTGAGCGTTAAGTGATCTCTGGCGGTTGTTGAATTAGGATTAGAAAACAATAAAAGATGCTGCCTATTTCCAGCGTCTATTAATGGATATTTATACAAGCTTGCCATACAAACCGGCTCGGGCAAAGCATGAAAAGCACTCGTGTGTTGCGTCCATGTCTTACCCATATCGCGTGTGATGCAGACTGCCCTGCCGTTTTCGGAGCCTCTCTTGCCTTTATTTTTATTGGCTCGCATATTGAGCATCAGCGACTGGTCTGAAAGTTGTACAACAGCACATTCTGTCGTCTCTACATTATTCAAGGCCCTTTCAGCGGTCTTCCATGTTTTTCCGCTATCTTGACTATAGGTTATGGTCGAAAAGGGTTTACCCATAGCGTCTCGACCTTGAGTGGGAAAAACCAATGTACCATTGTCCAACATAATGCCATTACCAGGTGCCGGTGCAAAAAGCCACCAATCTTTCTTTTTACACATTTTTGTGATGTTGAGCGGTTTACTCCAAGTTTTGCCATCGTCTACGCTTTTGACCAGCATAAATTGTGATGTTTGTTTCAATCCAAAACCCGGTTGCGACCCCTTATTTTTCCATTGATGGTTCCAATCGTTGCTGTTTTCATTTAAGTCTTCCAGCCAATGCCCATCTTTGTTGATAACACCGTGCATCCATAATGCAGCAATGTAAATCGTATTCGAATTTTTATCAACAAGTATACACGCATCTGAGACACCATTGAACTTCTCTGGCAGGCCTCCCCATTTGCCCATATCCATCGCGATTTCTAAAGGGTGCCAAGTTTGCCCTCCGTCGGTACTGCGGCGGAGGCCGATATCAATATCCCCCTGTAAGTCACGGGCACTTTCTCTGCGCACATCAAAAATGGCAAGCAAGGTTCCTTTGGAAGTAACTGCCAGACCGGGAATGCGTGCAGTATGTATGCCATTTTCCATAGGCTGGTGTAGAGCGCGACCAATGCGTTGCTCGATTCTACGGCTATCGTTTACAACCACGTTTATCGATTCGCTAAAATGTACATCTGCCAATTGAAAAGCTATTTTGTGCAATAGGTCGGCTTGATCAGCAAGATGGCAGGTAACCCAAAAATAATGTACTCCCGGCTGTAGCTCCCTATTACCATCAATGGTTGTATTGGAGGATCGAGGCTTCGCTGTTTTACCGAAGAGTTTCGACGATTTATTTAACAGGGTGTCTTTACCTGTATAGTATACTTCCATGGCCTTTAAATCTTGCATGGTTGTTGTGCCTTCTGTTTGCAAGAGGAAAGCCTTAAGTTCATGATTTTTAGTGTCATTAACGGTAATTTTAATTCGAAGTACTGGATTGATAGATTTTCCTATTAAAACAGGAACTTGAAATTGTGCCTGCTCAATTTGGATAACCGGCTTGGCTTGGGCCGTATGTGGATACAAAAAGGTGCCGAAATGACTTGTAAATGCATAAAGTATTAATAGTACTTTGTAACTGCTCATCGTCTTTAATCTGTTGTTTTTTGAACCGGGAGCGCTTTCCGCCATCCCGCATCTAACAATTGTTTCAGCTTTAATTTTACGTTATCGTATTGCTTTAGTGCTGTTAGATTTCTTTCTTCTAAACGGTTGTTTGCTTGATAATAATAAAGTTCTGTGGATTCGATCGTACCATCGTTAAAATTACGCCACTCCGTATAACGAAAATCTTTTGTTCGTATCGAATAGCCCATCACATTGGGTTTATCTTTATATATCCACGGACGAGGAAATTGACTGAATGCGGCTTTTTTCCAGGGCCTTTCGGGGGCTTTCATCAATGGCACCATACTCAGTCCATCTAATTCCTTAGGAATGGACAAACCGGCAAGCTGAGCCAAGGTGGGATAAAGATCGACCGACTCCACAATGCCATCGGTATGTACATCTTTATTTTTAATACTTGGTGCGGAAATGATCAGCGGTATACGGGTATCCGACTCAAAATTAGTGCTTTTACACCAAAGATCGAGCTCACCCAAGTGGTAACCATGGTCGCTCCAAAGTACAATGATGGTGTTATCCGTTAAACCTTGTTTATCCAACTCATCAATTAGCCTGCCTATTTGTGTATCGGTATAAGTAACACTGGCATAATAACCATGGCGCAATTCGCGAATCTTTTCGGGTGGAATTGGCCCCTCGTCCGGAACATCGGTATAACCTCTTAACTCGGTGGAGTTATGTAAGGCGATTTCAGGAACATTTTGAGGAGATATAGCGGGTAGTGGCATAGGAATTTCATTTCGATCATAATAGTCCCAATATTTTTTTGGGGCAGTGAAGGGTAGGTGAGGCCTACGAAATCCTACCGCTAAGAAAAATGGTTTATCTTTAATTTCTTGGAGTACTTTTATAGCAGCATTACATACCATACCATCCACATATGCACTATCAGGTGCGTCTATACATTCAACAGCCGCTGCCTTGCCTTTGATTTTTCTATTTTCCTCCAGGACATATTTGTGGCCAACAGCGCCGGTTACTGCCATAATCTCAGGAGCTGACCATGAAATAGGATCTTGCAAGTCTGCGGGATCATGATAAATTTTACCAACACATCGTGCGTGATAACCATTTTCTTTAAAATATTGTGGTAGTGTAACGACATTTGGAAGTGCCTTGCGGAAGTGGGTCTTTAAATCCCACACCTGCGTTACGTCGGGTCGTCGTCCTGTTAACAAGGACGCGCGTGAAGGCCCACAAACAGCTTGTTGGCAATAGGCATTATTAAAGACTACGCCATTTTTCGCTAAACGGTCGATATTAGGTGTTATGACAACCGAATCGCCATAACATCCCAACTGATTTCTTAAATCGTCGACTGCTATAAATAACACATTGGTCTTTTTAGCAGTTATAAGCTGCGGTAATGTTTGTGCGTAGAGATTCTGGGCCATCATCAATACCAGCATACATATGCCATGTTCTATTCTTTTCTTAATTCCGGGCTTCATATCATCTAATTTAGATTATGAACTTAAAAGTAGATTATTATACTTGTATTAATAGCCAGGTGTTTGGATAATATTGGGATTCGTATTAATCGAGTTATTATGGATTGGCCAAAGCAGAATATTCTGTTCATTTTCACGACCGATCAAAGAGGGGACATCGTCGAATACCACACCGAATCGAATCAAGTCCCACCAGATTTTACCTTCAGCTACGAATTCTTTCTTCCGTTCGTTCAGAATGGCCCGATCTATTTGCTGTGACGATAAACCGTTGGAATAAAAGTTAGCGATACCATAAGCCCTTTGGGCAACTGCATTAAGTCGTTCAATTGCCAAGGGCGAATTGCCTAGCGCGTTTTCAATTTCAGCACTCATTAATAAGGCATCTGCGTATCGGTAAACGATAATGTCTGAATCAAAAACGCGTGTTTGATTCTGCCAGCTACCTGCATACTTATTGATCCATTGAAAAGTCGCGTCCTTCGGCTCATCAAAAAATGTTTCAAAACTTACATTTGTCCGTTGATCATCAGCATTTTCTGACAGGAAGTTCTTATATTCATCCGTCAAGAAAATCCATTGCTGATGACTGCCGACCTTAATCGGGTTTTCTATGTATTGCGCCGATATATATTGCAAAGGTACAAGGTGATCTGCTGGATAACCACCTGTATATTCATCCATTACGAAACTCCATGCGAATACGATCTCCTGGTTAAGCTTGTTATTGAACACACTTGAAAAATCATTCATTAGGGTGTAATTAGCATTATTCACTACCGCATCAACGGCTTGTTTTGCTAAATTTAAAACGGCTTCACCCCCGTTCCTCACTTTAGCCATCCACAAATAATAATCGGCTTGCAATAAATTAATTGCCCCTTTTGATGCCAAATTGCGGTCGGTGGAATGAGCCGGTATGAGTGAATTGGCAGCTTCCAAGTCGATAGCCACTTGTTCAAATACGCGTTCGGCAGGTTCTCGAGAAGGGTAGAGATCCTCTTGTTCACCGGATTCAAATCCGTTGACTAATACAGGAGCGTCGCCCCAAATGCGGCCAATCCAGTAGTAGCAAAATGCGCGAACAAATAGCGCATTGGCTAAGACTTTGTTCTTGTTTGCTTCATCAGCAAAGGAAATGTTAGGTGTATATTTCAGGATAAGATTACAATCATTAATCGTCGTATACAGATTTTGCCAGTTCGCGTGGGTATGCGAGGCGTTTAGCTGGTTGGTAAACGGATCACTATAAGTTGCATTAGTAGCCAAACCTCGACCCCACAGGCCAGAGCGGTATTCTCCCCAGAAAATATAGGCATCCGCAAATGACGAACGCATTTTATTGTATACGCCATACATTGCTGCCATAGCGTCCCCTTCATCCGCCCACATAGCAGTCGCCGTAATAGCACTTTTTTGATTGACGTCCAATTTGTCATGGCATGCCTGCATACCGAGCAAAGCGGCCATTATATAGATAAGATAATATTGTTTGATCTTCATGACGCTTTCATTTATAAGGTTATTTTAGCTCCAATTGAAAACCTTCTGATCGGAGGATAATTATAATACTCATTTCCGTTGGCATTGCTATAAGTGGTAGACGCCCCCACTTCGGGCGAGATGCCGGTACCTCGCAGGGCAGAGAAATAATGTAGATTGTTACCGGAAAGGGTCAGCACCAGGCTTTTCACGCCTAGTTTGCTGAATATGTTTTCGGGAAGACGGTACTGCAAGGTTACTTCTCGAATACACAGGTAGTCTCCTTTATAATTGAAGACATTAGATGTTCTCGAAAAGTTTGAGTTACCCGCATCGGGGTCATTTGCCGTAAATCGGGCATATTTTGTATCATCTCCTTCTTGCTTCCATGTCTCGTTCACGCGGTCCACAAGGGTATAATTGTTGGCAAACGTATTCATAAAATAGCGCATATACGCATTGTGGTTAATGGAATGTCCTAAAGCCCAATCTACAAAGACATTGAGGCTAAAGTTTTTGTAAGAAAAAGAGTTGTTTAATCCACCGGTAGTATGTGGTACGGTTACGCCGAGCTCAAATTGGTCCATGTTGTTAATCCTTCCATCGCCGTTACGATCCACCCATTCATAGTCGCCCGGTAATTTGCGTCCCCGGATGTTTTGCCCATCTGCGGGATCCCAACCTCGAGCACTCTCATCGTAACGCGCATTTGCCGCTTGTTCTGCGTTCTGAAGGATATGGTCTACCATATAACCATAATACCGGTATAGCGGTTCTCCTTCTGCTGTACCGCCATAAGCAGTTCCATCCGATAAAGTGATTCCACCAATACGGTTTCGATCACGTCCGTTGTCGGGCAATTCAAGCACTTTGTTCTTGACAAAACTCCAGGTCAATTTGGAATCCCAGGAAAAGGCATCCGTCTGTATGTTTCTTGATGATAATTCCAGGTCATAACCATAAAATCGAACCTTGCCGACATTGGTTTGCACATTATTGAATCCCGAAGTATTTGGCAGTTCCATGCTGAACAGTAAGTCTTCCGTGATTTTGTTAAAATAATCAGCACTAAAGGAAATTCGGTTGTTGACCATATTTAGATCAAAACCTGCATCGAGTTGCGTTGAAGTTTCCCAAGTCAGGTTTCTATTCTGCATGATATTTGGTAGTATACCTGCATTTCCATTATATCGGGCATCTGTGGCAAACCGACCCAAAGCGTCGTATAATCCGATGGAATTATTACCCGTTTGCCCGTAACTCATCCGTAACTTCAAGTAGTTGATCAACCTATTATCGCGCAGAAAATTTTCGTCCGACATAATCCAACCACCGGATATACCCGGAAAAAAGCCCCAACGATTTTCTTTTGCAAACAAGGACGATCCATCCATTCGGAAAGTAGCCATTAACAAGTATTTTTGTTTAAAATTGTATGATAAGCGACCGAAATAACCGATAAGCACTTGCTTATCAAAGTTACTGTCCGCACCGGTTTTGTTCGGTCCAGCTGTGAGTGTGGGTACTTTATCCGAACTTGCGCCCGTAGCGCTAGCCGAGAAGCCTTTGTTGTCAGTAACCTGATAAGAGTAACCCGCCATCCCAGATACGGTATGTTTGCCGTCAAAAGTCTCATCATAAGAAAGATAGGCGTCAAGTTTTGTTCTTTCCAATTCTCCAAACTCCGCCTTGGTTGTCCGCAGGCCACTAAATTCATGGGCCTTCTCAAAATAATCGTATTGTGTCACGTGGCTATAATTCGAAACTTGAACGTTGGCTTTTAACTGGTCCAGAATCCGATAATTTAAACCGCCAATTAGCGAAAGACGTCTATCCTTATTTGCTATATCACGTGTATAATCCCACCATACGGGGTTTGGAGAGCTCGCATTGTAACCAGGTGTTGGCCGTCCATCGGCATAGTATACTTTTTGAGTAGGGGGGGTAGCGAGCCCTCTGGCGATTACATTCATCTGGTTCTCGAACTCGCTCGAACGTGTTGACGAAAAATCAAAAACGGTATTCAAGGTGAGCCGTTCGGAGATCTTTACATCTGTTTTTGCACGGGCGCTATAGCGGGCATAACCAGTGCCTAAAGCTACACCGGCATCGTTTGTATAACCACCACTCGCGGCATAACGAAGAAATTCGTTACCGCCGTCTACACCGAGGTAATAATTTTGCCAAAGTACTTCGCGGAACATCAGCGATTGGTAGTCGTTATCTTGATAGATCAAGGTTTTACTTGGATCCAGTGGATCAGGCATCGAATAATACCCCGCGGGTACGGCTTCACCTTCGCCCAGGTATCGGGTAGAATAAAGCGAATTTTCATCATTGCCGGAACTGGCCGAATATCCCGACGCGTTGTTGTACTCTGGAGTGGGGCTCAAAGCCACGGCCGGTCTTACGGTATTGATATAATCACGTGCATTCATGAAGTCAATCAATGTTTCTGGTTCTTGATGGGCAAGGCTTACATCAAAAGTGATCAGTGGTGCCTGTGAGGCTGCACCTTGCTTGGTGGTAATCAGTACCACCCCATTAGAAGCACGCGATCCATAAATAGCAGTAGAAGCAGCATCTTTCAGTACTTCAATCGATTCCACGTCATTTGGATTGATACCCGAAAATGCTCGTTCCACCCCATCCACCAGTACCAAGGGATCGTTCGATTTATTAATGGATGAACCTCCGCGGATCCGAAAAACGGCATCTGCCCCTGGGCTGTTGTTGGATTGATATACCCGCGCACCGGCAACTTTTCCTCTCAAACCTTCTCCTACGGTACTGATGGGAATATCCCGCAAAACCTTACCCTCAATTTTCGTAATTGCTGAAGTAATCGTCCGACGGGATTGTGTACCGTAACCTACCACTACCACTTCATCTAAATTCTCATGTGTTTCAACGAGTGTAATAACCACTTTATTTGAAGCGGGTACCGGAATTTCTTTTGTTTCAAAACCAACAATGGAGAAAACAAGTGTTCCTCCCGAAGAAGGAGCGTCGATACGAAATGCACCAACTTCATTCGTCGTAGCTTTTACAGTAGAGCCTTTGAGTGAAACCGTTACCCCTTCTAGCGGTTTCCCGTCAGCACTATTGACTGTGCCGACAATCCCTCTGTTCTGCGCAACAGTGTGTTGTGTTGAAAAAGCAGCACAACACAGGAAAATAATAAATAACAAACGAACATTCATAACATACTGTTAAGGTTAATAATTGGAAATTGGTTATTATGTAGAACATATGAACAAATATAACAGACTTGATATCATATTTCAAAACTTTTAGTTAAAAAATGGAAAACAGGTCGGGTGTAAGAAATTCTTTTCGTTAACGTTTAGTTGCAATAGCTTTTCTTTCCTTATAATATGAGTGATTTCGCTTTGCTAGCTTGTGCAGTACTCGATGTAACGGTTAATAGCTATAATTGGTTTTTAGTTCTTATGTAGAACATATTTCAAATATACAATATATTCAATCAAAAGCAAAAAATGCTTGGCAAAAAAATAGACAAACGAGCTTGTTTTGCCAAGCAGTAAAAAGCTTATATTATTTTATTTATACGGATGGCCTGCTTACGAAAGCTTGAAACGATTATAATTGTACGCTCAGGCCAGTATAATAATTACGGGGAAAGGCTGCGTTGTAATAGCGTCCACCGAAAGCATTAATATCATTTCCCAGGCTATAGGCTTCATTCAGCAAATTATCAATTCCACCAAATAATTGGAGTGTAGCTTTTCCAAAAACTCTTTTTTCCCAGCTAAGTTTGCTCTGTATTAAGTGGTATCTTTTTGCATAGGCGGTATTACCGTCATTTAATGGAATAGAGGAAGTGTAATTATGTTGGAGATAAAAGCTAATCTTTTCTGGAAAAAGCACATGTATTCCAGTTACAACAACTTCTCCGGGCACACCTGTTAATTTATTTCCGGTGTAATTATTTCCATTATCCTGATAGTCATCAAATCGAAAGTGGCTCCATGTAATATTACTCGAGAGACGCAAGCCATTCACAAAGCGATGTGCATTGGGTTGTAGGATCCATGCACTTACAGCTGCTTCCAATCCACGTTGTTTAACACCTCCAGCATTGGTGAAAAATTCTTCTCCGTTCTCATTGCTTAATCTGACAATAGCATCCTGCATTCGATAACTAAAAGCCGAAATATCTAGCTGAAATCTATTGCTGCCGCTTTGCCATCGAATACCGGTTTCTTTGTTCCAGCCTGTCTCCGGTTGCAATGCTGTATTAATAATTTTATCGGAAGATCGTACCTCTGCGGCGGTAGGCGGAGAAAAACCCCGTCCAACGGAGGCTCTCCAACTGACAGTTGGTGTTACCAAATAAGATGCGGCCACTCTGGGCATCCATGTTGGCTCAAAATCCACCCTTTGAAATTGATTTGTGGCTTCCGGGAAAAGGCCTTTATAAGCATACTTATAATAATTTAGACTTAATGCTGCTTCAACATTAAGTCGTTTCGCTAAATCACCCGAAAAGCGAATAAAATAAAAGTGCTGATCATTTTTAAGGGCATCTCCTGCTTGTTCTTGTCCTTGTACCCCCCCGTTATTATCAAAATTAAGAATATCGGCTTTGCCTTGTTGCCATTCCACACCGGCGTCTGCTTGCCAAGCAAAATCCGGATAAAATTGACCAGTATAAGAGAAATAAGAGCGTATACCGTAATTATGCTCGTATCTTTTTTCAAAGTTTGTTATAAAGGGGTTTCTAAAATCAGTATAAGAACCAAAGATCGAGAAAACATGCTTCAGATGCGGTGTTAAGGAAGCATCATGAACAAGCCCGCCTAGGAGGGTATTATTGTAAATTGCGGCTTGTTGTTCCACTGCTCCGGGATTGGGGCCGGCAGAAGGTCTTGCCTGCTTGGGGTTTTCTGCGTATTGCGCTTCGGTAAGCCCTCCAGGGGTTTCGTAGGCCATGCTGGAGTATAGACCTATAAAGCGCAATTCATTTTTGGCGTTATATTTAAAGCGTTGTGCCGTTTGTATAAAATGTCGATGACTGGCAGTATTGTCTCGATAGCCATCCGATCGCTGATAAGCATAATCCAAGCCTACATTATATTTTTCATTGATGACATAATTGCCGCTGAGTTGATGGTGAAATAGTCCATACGAGCCTGCACTTTCTTTTATGTTCCATGTAGTAGTGGGTGCACCTTGCAACCCATTTGGGGTCATCAGAATCACTCCCCCCGAGTTAGCGCCAAATAAACTTCCGTCGGGGCCTTTTAAAACAGTTATATGATGAAGCGTTGATGGATCGATGGAGTTTAAATAGGTATTGCCGCTTGCATCGGTTAATGGGATTTCATCTAAGTATATTTTTACATTTCTTACGCCGAACGGAGAGCGCAATAGACTTCCCCGGATCGAAAGTCGGTAGCTACCGGGCGAGCGTTCCTCCATACGTACACCTGGAATGGTGTTGAGTGCTGGGAGTAAAGTGTTTCCCTGTTGTAAATTCAGTAGTTCTTTGTCAATGAGCCCAACTGAACTAGTGAGTTGAAGATAAGGTTGCGTTCTAAGATAAGCTCGTACCGAGGCAGTAGGTAATTGGAATAAAGTGTCCGGTGTTTTTTCTTGTGCGTGGCTCTCTTTAATAGGTGATGTGCAAAGGCTTATAAGAAGTAATGCGAAAAAACTAAATTTCATTTTTTTGTCTCAAGATATTAAACTAAAATAGTAAAAGCTCGTCAAATAAGCAATCGTGGACTTGTTATTAAATCTGATCCTTATGAATAGACTATTTTATCTTTTCGGTCTGACACTATTATTTTCCTCTTGTTCAACCTACTATATCAGCAAATTAAATAGCCCTGATTTGAATAAAAATGAAGAAACAGGTGTATTTGTCTTTGAAAATGACTCAATGCGAGTTGCCTATAATTTTTTTGGCGAGAATGCTCCTGTAACCATCGACGTATATAACAAATTGGATGAACCCCTTTATATCGACTGGCAGCGATCTGCTTTAATTGTTGATGATCAGGCAACCAGCTATATGGGAGATAATTTCGTTATTAACGGACATAGTTCATCTTTTGGCTCAAGTTATCGTTCCTTGGATGACTGGCGTACCTCGCTAAGTGAAGGCACTTTTAACGGTACGGCAACTATTCCAAGAGGGTTGACCTTTGTACCGCCTAAGTCTAAAATAACGCAAACAAAATTGAAATTAGCAAATTTGTTCTATGAGGATATTGCTGATTCGAGTTACAGAAGCGTCGATCTCGCGACAAATGATGGGGCCATGCGAAAAATCAAAGTTAGGAATTATACCAAAGAAAACACGCCCCTTACGCTGAGAAGCTACTTGACGATGTACGTGCTTGACGACCTTACTAATAAGACAAAAAGCATGGTTTTCGAGCAACATTTTTATGTGAATCAGGTTTCAAAACTCGGGGTGAGCCCTGCTAATTTGTTGAGTTATAAAAACAAACGAGGAGATACTTTCTTCAACAAGAAAACGCGCGGCAGAGGTGCCTTAATAACTGCGGCAGTGGCAATTAGCGCCTTAGGATATGCAGTAGAAGAGAGCCGGCAAACTCCTCGTTCTAGTGATTAAGCAGGGATTCATTTTTCACTAATAGGATTTCCTCTTGTTTTATGAATAGATAACCAAATTCATAACAGAAGAAATATTTGCTACCTCTTGATGTATCGAGGATGTGCGTATAATGTTTAAAATCAAAACCCAAGTTTAAAAGGTCCTCTTTGAGGACCTTCTTCTTTCCGTTGGGATTGAGGTTCATGATAATACCTCTATTCTTTTTGAGTATAGCATTGACGCGACGAATATGGTTCTGATCGTGTATTTTCAATCTATTATTGAAGTTACTCCGACACGCGTCATTGCAGAACTTTTTATCCGAGCGACCGATTAAAGGTTCATGACAATCTAAACAAAAGCGATCCATAACTAAACGCGTAATCTTCGTGTTGTTAATAGGTTTATGTCGCAAGTATACAAAAATAAACCAATAATGCCGGAGCTTGAAACGGAATGAATAAACTGAACAATTAAGCCTTTCGGCTTAAGTCTAAGCTATTAAGATTTACTCTACTTTTAATATGACATATCGTTTCATGCCTACAGGCATTTTCCACGCTACCTGATCACCTTCCTTAAATCCGATAAGGGCAGAGCCCATCGGGGTAAGTACAGATATTTTTTGTTGCTTGACGTCTGCTAATTCCGGCGCGACTATATGGAAGGCGCTTGTAATTTGACTATCGAGGTCTTTTACCTCGACCCGTGAATTGAGTTTTACGCGCTCCTTTTCAAGGGCGTCTTTTGTCAGAACCTTCGCTCGTCCCAGCTCGTAAGCAAGAGACATCGCTTGATCTGGATCATTGGAGGGGCTTACATGTTTGATGAGTACATTGTAGTCTTCTTCAGATAATACGACTTGATTTTTTAGATTATTCATGTTTTTTATTTTTTTAGATAGTAAATGAATTGAATGCTTCATATCAAGCTCACCAATAAAGGTAGCCTATAAGACATTGAATGATAAGTGATTTTCCCCCGAGACTAAGTGGATTTCCTGAAGTGTGAAGTCCGGGGTTTATATATTGAATTCCTTGAGGTTGGAAAAAAGATATAAGCTCGCCGTACAATGATGAATTGCATCGAAGTAAGCTTTCATTATGCGATATTGCAAGGTCTTTCCCACGTAGGCAAAGCTATGTAAAATTCACATGAAAGACAATAGCTTCTCATTGCGATTAACAAAAGAATTGCTGTAGCTATACATTTATGTGGAACAGGTTGGGTGGTGGAATACCTTGAAATTAACAGAATTAGCGATAAAACAAAGTGCGTTTGCTTTTTGGTGAAGTGCAATCGCTTTTTCTAGCTTACCTTCTTCGGCAATAACAACAGTAGGATGAAGGTGGGCTTCGTTGAAGGCTCCCCCGCCGGTAACTGTTTCAATCATGGTTGCGGTTGCTGTATCGGTGTACGCTAATACGGTAATTTTAGCTTCTGCACATAAGTGTAAATACCATAGCATATGGCAACTCGACAAGGACGCGAGCAAAAGCTCTTCTGGATTATGTTTAGTACGATCTCCCCGAAAAGCAGGATCAGAAGAACCTTCGATAGTGATTTTCTGGTTGATCGTTATTTTATAACTCCTGTCATATGCATGATAATTGGCGGTACCTTTACCTAAGTTACCCGTCCATTCCGTATGAAGTTGGTATTGATGTGTTTTAGGCATTGTGCGCAACTGTAACTTGAAATATCAGCTCCTTGACGGGCTGACGGATCTTTAAAACAAAAGATGGCTAGTCCCCAATAATAGCTTTAAGATTGGCAGGGGAGTAATTAACAGATTTTAAGGTTTTACGGTCTTCAGTTCTATATACCAAAAATAGATCTCCTTGCCGCTCATAGAAGCAATCCACGCCTTTATTTTTATAGTGGTGTATCGTCGCTTCGGCCTCTTCTATATTTTTACAGGCCTTGCTCATGTTAGACCGTTGCACCTCGTCAAAAAGTGTTTTGAATTTTTCTGCTAACCCAAATTCCAAAATGGCTCCCGATAGCACATATTGGATATCGCAGAGCGCATCCGCTACTTCCACAAGGTCGTTATTTTGAATAGCCTCTTCTAATTCTTTTAATTCTTCAGCAATAAGTGAAACACGTAGTTTGCAGCGTTGTTCGCTGGGAATCGTGGGATTTTCAAGAATAGGGTGTTTAAACGTTTTGTGAAATTCTGCAACCGAGGTAAGCGTAATAGGATCCTGCATGATAGTCGTGATTTTTTTTCAAACATAAAAAAAATGGAGGAAATCCGCGCAATCAATATGTTATTACTGACGGTATATTTTTTAATTGATTATAAATAAGTCCGTACCAGCAGGCTGTTAGCCGAGTATAAACGGATGTAAACGTTTATATCCGTTTATTATACGAATAGATTCCAATAGCTTCCGGAGATTTGTCGGGTGATTAATGGAAAGCACGGCGCTATTTGCCGTTTTAATCGATACATTAACTTAATTTAAAATTATGAGTACATTAAAAAACAGTGTGAGACTAACCGGGTTTTTAGGAACCAAACCTGTGATGAAAAAATTTGGTGATAATAAATACTTGGCGCGCGTGTCACTTGCCACCAATGAGCGATATAAAAATCAAGAGGGCGAATGGTTGACTGATACCCAATGGCATCAATTAGTTTTCTGGGGAAAGCAAGCAGTTTTCGTAGAAAAAAGTTTAGATAAAGGAAGTGAAATATCCATAGAAGGCAGGCTGATTAATCGAAGTTATACAGACAAAGCGGGGGAAGTCAGGTATGCTGTTGAAATCGTTGTCAATGAGGTACAAGCAGCTCAAAAAGTAGTTGCAGTTTCTGAATAATCGGGCAATGAGTCGCCTCCCTGTCGCGATGCCGGGGGGCGACTATTATGCTTGCTAAATATTTTTGGTGTTGAAGCTCTTTCGTGTATAGAAACCTGGTACTGCGTGATCCCCCTCTTTAAATACAAAATTCACAACGTGAATATTTGTTCGATCAGTAAAGGCATAGGTAGCTTCTGCTAAATACGTGAGGGCGCCGGTGGTTCCCATTTGCTGCGTTAGAAAAGTGGCGTTTGGAATTTTAACAGATAAAGTGTCGTGATTAACTGCACCGAGTTCTATCTTGACTTCGGGATACTTAATATTTAAGGCTTCAGCGAGTTCTTCCTTGTTTAAAGGAATTTGACTTTTTTCGGGATTTTCCTGCAATGCGATACGAGTCGTGTTCGAATCAACAACGGCTATGAAGGGCAATGTTAATGTTTTTATAGCTGAAGAAGTAGTCGTCTCTGTACCATCCGAATCTGATGTATGCGTATTGCCTTGTTCATTTTGACAGGCAATGATTAGAAAGGATGCAATAATTACCGAAACAATCGTTATGAATGATCTTTTTACTTCCATGTGATTTCAACTAAAGTTCAAAACTGTTTCCATACAGCCCTCCGGGCAGCGCGGTGATACCCCCTATGGCTGTATTTTATGGTGTAGTGACCGCTACCGGTAACACTTTACCATTAAAAAACTTATGTCCGGTCAATGCAAAATCCGCAATATATTTACCCATTTCAAAGGCCGCAATTGGTGACTGGTAATTAGGAAACGCTTTTTCAAGCATTTCTGTTTGCGCTGATCCAATAGCAAGACAGTTAATGTGAATTTTCCGCGCTGCAAATTCAACCGCAAGGCACTCCGTTAGGGTGTGCAATGCTGCTTTACTGGCAGAATAGGCTGCTAACCCGGGAAATTTGACACTTCCTTGAAAACCACCCATACTACCGATGTTTAAGATGTGGCTCCCTGCGGGCATGATAGGACTTAGGTGTTTAATCATTTTTACGTGTCCCAAAACGTTCGTTTGCAACATTTCTGCAAAATCAATGGCAGTTGTTTCTTCGAAAGACTTATTAATTAGGACACCTGCATTGTTAATCAATATATCAACATGACCAATTTTTTCTACAATAAAAGGTAACAGGCCCGATTCGTAGTCATCATGAACAATATCAAATCTTGCTGGGTATATATTGCAATCGGGATTCAATCCCTTTGCTATTTCGAATAGTCTTTTCAGTTTATCATGTGATCGAGCTAAAGCTATTACATGATGTTCATTTCGTAAGATCAGTTCTAAAACGGCTTCAAATCCTACACCACTGCTTGCACCTGTTATTACTATATTCATGTTTAACACTATTTTTCATCTACTATGCATTACATTTCAATGCTGTAAATGTTTATACAAAGTTACATTCTTTTCGTTTAGTCCGCTAAATCTACTTCATTGGTTTCAGGAAGTTTCTCTTCTCCTAGCGCTTTGGGATGAAAGGTGAAATAGGAGCCCGATAAGGATATAAGGGCGGATATAAAATAAGAGATTAAACTGATCAGGATAGCGCGATGTGAATCCAAATGAAAGTAATCTGATCCGTACATAAATACGACTTCCCTTGCGCCTAATCCACCTATTGACAGTGGAATTACAGCAACAATCTGTGAAAGTAAAAAGAGCAACAAATACGGAGAAAATTTCCCCTCGAAGTGCAATCCATACAGAATGCATATGGCACATATTACTTGTAATGATTGAACACCCAAGGCCTTCAGGTGTTTGAAAACAAATGAGTAGGCGTAGTCATTGAAAAATCGGCGCATAACTATGTAGTATACAATTGTTCCAACGACGACCCCTAAAATAGGCATCCAATTGGGTATACCGAGCCTAGGAATAAAAATAACAAGTGCTGCCGTTATTAAACACAATGCCCATAAACCACTCAGCCTATCGAAGAAGACACACGACAATAATTTTCTTCCTTTTACTTGATATTTTTTACGCAAGAAGTAAATTTTATAGCCATCACCGCCTATACCACCAGGTAATGATATATTATAGAACATACCGAGTAAATATAGTTTGAAATTGTAGAGCTCCGGAAGGTCTAGATCAACACCTTTAAAAAACGTATTTAATCTCCATGCTGAGATAACGATCGAAATAAAGAAACTTAAAAACCCCAGAGAGAGAAATAAAGGATCTGATTTTGTAAAGACTTCTTTCAAATCGTTCAGACTTACTTTAGTAAATACTAAATACAGTGCTAGAGCGGTTACGGCAAATTTTAAGAGTAATTTGGTGGTATTCCAGAGCTTCTGTTTGGTCATTGGGTTTATTTATAGATCAGAGGAGCTAAGCGGATGAAAAGCATAACTACATAAATGATCAAGAGTAACGTGTTAAGCGAAAGCATCCAATTGAGGTCCGTTTTTTCGTGACGGTTCCGTCCCGTTAAAATTAATAGCGTTAAAAAGCTTAGAAACAAGATCAGTGGAAATATAAAAACCCATTTGTTTTCTATATAAACATAAGTAGTTCCCAATTTTGCAGCAATTTCGTCATCTACAAAAGCCGGAACAACAGCCGCGGCTAAAATAAGGATAAAAAGTCGTACTAATAATTTGGAAACAAATTTGCTTGTGGTATGATTTTTGGATATAGGACTCTTGGATTTAGACTTCATGGATTTACTTTGTTATTTCCTTTTGCTTTACTATAATTAAATCGAGCGATAATAATTTTAAAAAGCTGCACAATGCTCTATATTTGTGATGTATTTTTATTAACTCAAACCTTTACAAAGGAAACAAATGTACAACTTTATTGTATTAAGATTAAAATCTATCACTAAAGAATAAACGGCTATTGGGGATAATTCGTATGAATACCACCGGCTCTTATCCTTTAGTGAGTACTTTTATCATAAATAACTAGTAAGAATGAAAACAACTTTAAAACTTTTGATTTTAGCACCCTTTCTGTTCTTTTTCGTAGCTTGTTCATCTTCGAAGCAAGCTGTATCATCTTCCTCGCCAAGCGGTAGTCAATGGAAGAGAGGTGTAAAGGGCCAATGGGTGCTTAATAGCGTTGAGAAAAAAAATTTTCCAACAGGAGCCAATGTAAAGCGTATCTTTGATGAAGCACCGATTGATTGTTTTGTCGGAAGTACATGGAACTTGATTGCTAACGGAAAAGGTACGATTACCTTCTCAAAAGACGGTGAGCTTTGCGCACCAGGTGCTACCCGTGACATCTTTTGGTCTATTTTTGAGCCTGAAAACGGGGGAGAAGCGCAGTTTCAGTTTAAGAAGCTTTATCCTGGGGAGAAAGCTAAAAACGTAACCGAAGGATATCGTTTGGATTTGGCTTATGCAGATGAGCAAACTTTTACGCTGCAAATGCCGGTCAATACAGGAGATGGTAACGATTCGTTTTTGGAATTCAAATTCAGCAAACGCTAAAATTACATCAATAAAGATTTTACAAAGCGCTGTAACGAGTTAAGTTGCAGCGCTTTTGTTTTTTTTATACTGCAATACATAAAAAGATTTTGCCGTTAAGTTTTCCTGAACGTGCCTTGCATTTGCGGTTTGATCATTAAAATTCTACATTTATCGCCCTAAACATATTTCACACATGCTAAAATTTAATATGAAAACGTTCGTCGTTGCAGCGGCATTCTTTATTGCCGGCAATGGACAGAGCTTTGCACAAGACAACCTCGTTAAGTCGTTACAGAACAACCAAAGTGACAGTAGTAAATTCGGATTTAAGTTTACTGAGGTAATTAATCTGCAAAATACAACTGTCAAAAACCAGGGATCATCGGGAACCTGCTGGAGCTATTCAGGAAACTCTTTTCTGGAGTCGGAGATGATCAGAAATGGAAGAGAGCCTGTGGAAATATCGCAATTATTTACTGCGCGGAATGTATATGTTGAAAAAGGTAAAAATTATGTTCGTTTACACGGCGGTTTGAGCTTAGGAGAAGGTGGGCAATTGCATGATGTTATCAATATGTACCGTAAATATGGTGCAGTGCCCCGTGAGGTATATACGGGATTACATTATGGTACAGACGGAAACAAGCTGGCAGAGATGAGTAGCGTAACTGATGCGGTATTAGCTGCCGTTGTTAAAAATCCAAATGGCAAACTAACGCCGAATTGGATAGAAGCTTATACAAATGCCATTGATACTTATTTGGGAAGAGTTCCTGAAACATTCAATTACAAAGGAAAAAACTATACACCAAAATCATTTGCTAAGGAGGTGATTGGCTTGAATGCGGATGACTATATCGAGCTTTCGTCCTTTAAAGACCACCCATATTACAGCAAGTTCACCCTTTTGATTCCGGATAACTGGTCTTTCGATCAGGTTTATAATGTATCGATGACCGATATGACGGACATTATTGATCATGCATTAGCGAATGGATATACTGTGGGTTGGGCTACTGATGTAAGTGAAAAAGGTTTCAGTTGGAAAAATGGAGTGGCATATGTGCCGGAAAAACCATACGAAAAAATGAATGAAGAAGAGAAAGCGGCCATGTTTAATGGTCCTAAATCCGAACTGACTATCACGGAAGATCTGCGGCAACAAGCTTTTGACGACTATTCAACCACCGATGATCATGGAATGCACATTGTGGGTCTAGCGAAAGATCAAAACGGTAAAGAGTACTATATTGTGAAAAATTCATGGGGCGCATCAAACGATTATAATGGTTATCTTTACGTGACGAAAGCTTTTGTGCAGTTTAAAACGACTGCTTTTATGGTTCATAAGGGCGGGTTGCCGAAGGATGTAGCGAAGAAATTAGGTTTGTAATCGTTTATAGATTAAAACAAAAAGCGCCTACCGGAACGGTAGGCGCTTTTTGTTTAACCTTGAGGAGTTCCTGAAAATAGCTTCTCGATATTATTTAAGGCATCTTCCAATGCCTTCGCTTCTTTGTTCTGCTTATATTCTTTAGCAAGCTCTGCGGAGCTGTAGATGATTTGTGTACCGATTTGAATATTTTGCATTTCTAAATTCGGTTTCGTACCGGCAATAGCAATGTAATATCGAAGTAGTTCATCCACGTATTTTCCATTTTGCGCTAATAGCGCATTTGCTTTATCTGTCATGCCAACCTGATACAATTGTCGAGTCAAAAAGTATAATACTCTTGATTGACCAAGTGAGTAAATCCGTTTGGGAACTACCGACAGGCATCTGTCCAGAACCTTTTTGGCTTCCTCTTTACGGCCTTCTTCATATAAAGTCTGACTTAGTGTGCTGAAGTTGTTGATAATCAAAGAGAGCATTCCATACGATTCATGGTCAAGATAACGTGCCTTAGCCATATTACCCCATACAAATTTATTCATCGTATTATCATAGAGGGCGTCTACGTTAACCGTTTCCCCCATACGCAGCTGTTCTTCTGTTTTGTTGAACTTAACAGGCATCAGACGTAGGGCAAAACCTTCATTAATCAGGTAATTGTCTAAACCTAAATAGTTGCTGTTAGGTACGGTTGTGGCAAAATAAATAGGGCGCTTCCAGTTATTATGTACCAGGATATCAAACATAGCTAATTCTGCTTTAGACACAAAATCCTTATTATAGGTCCAAACCATGGTATCTACGACATTATTATCCCATTTTGCAGGAACCACCTTGTTTTTAACAACATCGGCTTTATTTACTGAAAGTTTGAAATTTTTTGTAAATAAATAATTGGAGCGACTGCCATCCTGATATTCAACTTGATCGTTCGGATTATCCGATAATAGAACATCAAGAACGGAGCTCAGTTCGATTGGTTGTTTGAATCCGGCATCCATAAATGATAGACCATCACGGGTTCCCTGTTTAAACTGACTGTCCTTCATTGTGATGGGGAGAGCATCGGCTTCATTGACTTTTTCCTTCATTTGTCGTACGTACCAATCGGCACTCAATAAACTCAAGTTAACGATACGAACATCGGGTCTAAAATTTTCAACTTCCTGAACGTACCATAAGGGATAAGTGTCGTTGTCTCCATAGGTAAACAAAATAGCATTAGGTGCACAGGATTGCAGGTAATCTTTGGCGAGATCTCGGGCAACGTATTTTGTGGAGCGGTCATGATCGTCCCAACCCTCTTTTGCCATCAGTATAGGGGCTGCAAATAAGCCTATCAGTGTAGCTGCGATACCTGCCGTTTTAGCACTGGTTTTCTTTTGTAGCATATCCGCTAGCCCAATGACACCTAACCCGATCCAAATAGCGAAGGCGTAAAAAGATCCCGCATAGGCATAATCGCGCTCACGCGGTTGGAGAGGTGTTTGGTTAAGATATAACACGATCGCCAAACCGGTAAAGAAAAAGAGCAAACCCACAATACCCGCGTCTTTTTGATGACGTTTAAAGTGCCACAATGCACCTATTATACCTAAAATTAAAGGCAGTCCATAAAATTTATTATTCGAAGGATCTGTTTTTAATGATTCCGGTATTGCATCCTGCCCTCCCAGACGTGCCTGATCAATTGGCTTGATACCTGTTATCCAATTACCCTCCGTGAAGCTTCCATCACCCTTTTGATCGTTTTGTCGCCCGACAAAATTCCAGAAGAAATAACGAGCATACATATGACCTACTTGATAGGTGAAAAAGAAACTGAGGTTATTACCAAAAGTAGGTTGATCATTTTCCCCTAAATTTAGCCAGCTTCTATAAAATTGCGGATGCCCTCTTCCCGGATCATTACTATAGATGCGAGGAAATATAGTTTCCCGATCATAAACATAGCTGTATTTTTTTCCTATATTTTCGTATTTTTCTTCTCCCTTAATATAGGTATTGCTACCTTCTTTTCGATCGATAATTTTGGATGTGAAGTAAGGGCCTTTGAAGAGTGGCTCTTCACCGTATTGCTCTCGGTTAAGGTATCCCAAAAATGAAAATGCATTATCGGGATCGCTATTGTTTAAGCTTGGATCCGCTTTTGCACGTACTAAAATCATGGCAAAAGAACCGTAACCTAAAATAATAAAGCAAATCCCTAATAAAATTAAATTTAAACGCGGTTTTACTTTTGTTATTGAATAGTAAATACCAAATGTCAAGCCACCGATGACCAGTAAGGCAAAAAACACCACGCCGGTGCCGAAACCGAGTCCTAATGTATTAACGAAGAATAGGTCGAAGTAAGCCGCAAACTTAATCAGGTACTGGATGATGCCCCAAAGGACAAAGGCCACAATGACACAACCAATTAAGAAAGTTTTGAAGACACCCCCGTTGCTTGGAGTTTTAACCCGTTTAAAATAAACGACGAGGGCGAGTGCGGGAATTGTTAATAGGTTCAGTAAGTGAACGCCAATAGAAAGCCCCATAACATACGCGATTAACAAGAGCCATTTGTCGGCCCGAGGTTCTTCAGCGTGGGCTTCCCATTTTAGAATTGCCCAAAACACGATCGCTGTACACAGGGACGACATGGCGTATACCTCGGATTCGACCGCAGAAAACCAGAACGTGTCAGAGAACGTGTAAGCCAAAGCGCCAACCAGACCTGCACCCATTATTTGAATAAGATTTCCCGGTAACAAGGTTGTATTCCCCTGCCACAGTACTTTCCGTGCCAGGGCTGTGATGGTCCAAAACAGGAACATAATGGTTAAACCACTGGAAACAGCCGATCCGAAGTTCATCCAATAAGCGATTGACTCTTTGTTACCGAAGGCTAGATTGCTGAAAATATTCTGCAACATCAAGAAAAGGGGAGCGCCCGGTTGATGTACGATTTGCATCTTATAGGCGGCTGCGATAAATTCACCACAGTCCCAATAACTGGCTGTAGGTTCTAGGGTTAACACATAAACTAAGGTGGAAACGATAAATGTTATCCATCCGAGTAAATTGTTCGTTTTGTTATAATCCATCAGTTACTATTGTTTATTTCGTTCTTTTAAGCGTTCGTTCTCGGTATAAGAAACGCATAATATATCATTATAATACAATTAAGTGCCGAAAATAAGTATTAGTATTGATATAAAGGAAAAATTGAAAAGTAAAAAGTAAAAAAAGAGATGCTGAAAAACATCCACTTGATATTCAAGTAGCTGCTAAAAAAGAGAAAAAAAATGAATGAAATATTTTGAGTATTTAGAATATCACTTTATATTTGCACTCCGTTTACGGCAGAAGGCTGATAAACAAAGCGAATTGCCCGATAGTATAAAGGTAGTACAACTGATTTTGGTTCAGTTTGTCTAGGTTCGAATCCTGGTCGGGCAACATAAACAAAAGAGAATCGGGTCGTTGAAAGCGGCCCGAATTTTTTTAAACACCAAACCCACACGCATGCCTCTTCAATTTAACACGGTTAAATTATTTGCCGGATCCGGTAGCAAAGAACTGGCTCAAAAAATCTCTCAATCTTATGGTAAGGAATTAGGCGAAATGACCTTGTCTCGCTTTAGTGATGGCGAGTTCCAACCATTTTACAACGAATCGGTTCGTGGTAGCGACGTGTTCTTGATACAGTCCACTTATCAGCCAACCGATAACTTGTTTGAACTGCTTTTAATGATCGATGCTGCAAAACGAGCTTCTGCTCATTATATAACAGCTGTAGTTCCTTATTTCGGTTTTGCCCGTCAAGATCGAAAAGATAAGCCACGGGTAGCGATAGGGGCGAAGATGATCGCTAACCTGTTAACAGCGGCGGGAGCCCATCGGATTATGACCATGGATTTGCATGCTGCTCAAATTCAAGGGTTCTTTGATATACCGGTCGATCATTTAGATGCAGCGAGTATTTTTGTGCCCTATATCAAGTCGTTGAATCTTCCCAATCTCACAATCGCTTCGCCTGATATGGGCGGTTCTTATCGCGCTAGAACTTTTGCCAAATACTTTAATGCTGAGGTGGTTATTTGTGATAAACAGCGTAAACGGGCAAACGAGATTGAGTCGATGTCCATTATTGGCGATGTGACAGGACAAGATATCGTGTTGATTGATGATATTTGTGATACCGCAGGTACCTTATCAAAAGCAGCTTCGCTGATTATGGAGAATGGTGCCAGTAGTGTACGGGCAGTGTGTACACATCCTGTTCTTTCGGGTAAGGCCTATGAAACGGTCGAGAACTCAGTTTTAAGTGAGCTGATTGTTACGGATACCATCCCTTTAAAGGGGAAAAGTAGTAAAATCAAAGTATTGTCAACCGCGGATTTGTTTGCACGTGCGATAACAAACATCAATGAACACGGTTCAATCAGTGATTTATTTAAAATTTTTGATCAAAATAAATAATCGATCAATCTTTTTTTCTATCTTTGCAGCCTTGAAAAATGGGGCATGTAGATTGTGTTCTGTAAATGGAAAAATAATAAATATAGATAATGAAATCAATTGCTATTAGCGGTTCTCTTAGAGAGAACGTAGGGAAAAGAGACGCAAAAGAATTACGCTATGCCGGTAAGGTACCAGCTGTTCTTTATGGAGGTGATGAACAATACCACTTCGCTGTGTCCGCAGCTGATTTGAAACCATTGATTTATACACCGGAAGTTAATTTCGTAGATCTTGAAATTGGCGGAAAGAAGTATCAAGCAATTGTTCAAGAGGCTCAGTATCATCCGCTTACGGATCAAATTATTCACATTGACTTTTTGGCGCTAAATGAAAAGAAAGAGGTTTCTGTGAATATTCCTATCGCGCTAACCGGTACATCTCCCGGTGTTAAAATGGGTGGTAAATTAGTTCAAAAATTACGTAAATTGCGCGTGAAGGCCCTACCAAAAGATATGCCTCAAGTGATTGAAGTTAGCTTAGAGTCATTGGAAGTAGGGAAATCTGTACGTGTAGGCGCTATTGAAATTAAGAATGCTAAGGTGCTTAATAATGCTGATGATACAATTGTTTCAGTAATTATGTCACGTGCATTAAAACAAGCTGAACAAGAAGCTGCTAAGACTGGTAAGAAATAATAGTTTTTTAAGCATTTACCAAAGGCATCCGGTGATCAGCATCGGATGCTTTTTTTATAGGGTAAAAAATGAAGTATCTAATAGTTGGTTTAGGTAATATTGGGCAAGAATATGCTGATACACGGCATAATATCGGGTTTATGGTTGCGGATGAACTTATCAAGGAATTCGCTGCAGGTTATTCTACCTTGAAATATGCATTTTATTCGGAATTTAAGCACAAAGGCAGAGCCGTTCATGTTATTAAACCTACCACTTATATGAATCTGAGCGGAAAAGCGGTTAATTACTGGATGCATGAGCTTAAGATACCGATTTCCAATGTTTTGGTCATTGTGGACGATTTAGCGATCCCATTTGGTAGCATTCGAATTAAACCAAAAGGAAGTGCGGCGGGACATAATGGACTCAAAAATATTGAGGCATTGTGTGGGGGACAGCAATATGCACGTTTGCGTTTTGGTATAGGTGATAATTATCCTAAAGGACGGCAGATAGATTATGTTTTGGGACCGTTTGATAAGGATGAGCAAGCCTCGTTGCCGTCATTAATACAACATGCAGTCGACGCGATCAAAAGTTTCGTTTCCGTGGGACTCGAGCTGACGATGACGAATTTTAATAAATAGCTTTAAGTTTCAGGAGTTAACCCTTAATTAATAGCTAAGTCAAGGTTAAAAACGAGAGAAAAATGAAAATTTACGGAATTAAGAACTGTAATACAGTTAAAAAAGCATTGGAATGGCTGGAAAAAAATGAAATATCCTATGATTTTCAGGATTTTAAGAAATTGGGTGTGAGCGAAGATACATTACAGCGCTGGGAGGAGGAAGTAAGTTGGGAATTGTTAGTTAATAAAAGGGGAACAACTTGGCGAAGTTTAAGCGATGCAGAGAAGGAGGCGGTAGTTGATCAATATACGGCCAACAAATTAATGCAAGAGAAAACCAGCGTTATAAAACGACCCGTTATTGAATCTCCAAAAGGGTTAATAGTGGGATTTGATGAGAAGGAATACCTGGATAAACTAAAATAATTGTTACAAAGGCTTAAAATATTCATTTTAAGCCTTTATTTTTATAAGTGACCTTAAAAATAGAGTTATATTAGCGGATAGCCAAAGTTGGAGCGAATCTTGCTTTGCAAGTTATTTTTAATTTATACAGATGCTAAAACAACGATCCTTTATAGCTTTTATAGCTTTTATTCTTTTTTCGGGAGTTGCTGCCTTCGCTCAGCAGACCGTTTCTACTCAAAGCAAATATAACTATGAAAAAGCCTTTGCCCCGATCTTTTATACCCAGAATGGAAATGAGTATCGGTCGGCAAGTGGAAAGCCGGGAATAAAGTATTGGCAAAATAAGGTCAATTATACGATAAAGGTACACTTGAACACGGATCGAAAAGAGCTGGAAGGGATAGCATATTTAGATTATACCAATAATAGCCCTGATAAACTCGATTTTCTATGGCTACAGTTGGATCAGAATCTCTTTTCAAAAAAGAGCCGGGGAGCACAAATTGTTTCGATAGGTAAAAGTAGATACGGTTCACATGATACGCCTTTTGATGGCGGTTATACGATTGAGGCAGTTAAAGGAGCCGACGGTAAAGAAATAGATTACAAGATTGACGATACACGTATGCAGGTATTTCTACCGGAAGATTTGGATGCCACCGGGGGCAACACGAAGCTTGCCATTCATTATCGTTACACAATCCCGGATTATGGTGCAGATCGTACGGGTATTTTGGAAACCGCGCATGGAGATATTTTTGCTATTGCACAATGGTATCCTCGAATGGCTGTTTACGACGATGTGCTTGGATGGAATGTACAACCGTATACAGGACCCGGTGAATTTTACCTGGAGTATGGCGATTTCAATATTGAAATTACGGCCCCCAGCAAGCATATCGTTGTTTGTGGAGGAGAATTGTTAAATCCTGAAGAAGTGTACACAACGGAGCAGTTGAAGCGGTGGGAGCGTGCTGCTAAGAGTGATAAAACAGTTGTGATACGCTCCGGTGAAGAGGTGACTGACGTCAAGTCCAGGCCTGGTGAGAATAAAGAACTAACTTGGCGATTTAAACTTAATCGTAGTAGGGACATTGCGTGGGCATCGTCCAGTTCTTTCATTGTGGATGCCGCAAAAATTAATTTACCCGGGGGGCAAACTTCTCTGGCAATATCCGCTTATCCAATAGAAAGTAGGGGAAACAACGCTTGGGAACGATCAACAGAGTATACAAAATCATCAATAGAATATTATTCAAACAAATGGTACCCTTATCCCTATCCGGTTGCGGTGAATGTTGCATCGAATGTCGGAGGGATGGAATACCCAGGTATTGTTTTTTGTAGAAATACTGCTAAAGCGAGTAGCTTATGGGGGGTGACAGACCACGAGTTTGGACATATTTGGTTTCCAATGATAGTAGGAAGTAACGAGCGATTGTATGCCTGGATGGATGAAGGTTTTAATAGTTTTATCAATTCGCTGTCAAAAGACGTTTTTAATAGGGGCGAATATAAAGCACCGAAGTATGATGGACATGACTTGGCCCGTATTTATTTTGGTGATGAGGTTGAGCCCATCATGTCATCACCTCAAAATATGAAGGAAAGTAATATCGGAACACTCGCCTACAGGAAGCCACAGTTGGCATTAACAATTTTACGGGAACATATTTTGGGAGAGGAACGCTTTGACAGGGCATTCAAAACATATATTGAATATTGGGCGTATAAACATCCTACACCATTCGACTTCTTTCGAACAATGGAGAATGTGGCAGGTGAAAATTTAAGTTGGTTTTGGAGATCATGGTTTCAACACAATTGGAAATTAGATCAAGCTGTTGAAGGAGTTAAATACGTTGACAATGACCCTGCTAAAGGAGCGATCATTACGGTGTCTAATCTTGAGGAAATGCCAATGCCATTAATTGTCGAAATTGTTTCTGCCGATGATGAGAAGCAACTGATAAAACTTCCGGTGGAGATTTGGGAAAGAAATCAATCTTTTTCATTTAAAGTGTCTACTATAGAAAAGCTTAAGTCAGTAGTTATCGACCCTGAACGGGTTTTTCCAGATGTCAACCCAAGCAATAATAGTTGGACTGATATACAATAAATGTTAAATTTTAGGTTTTAGCTAACACTTTTCATTTAAAACTGTTTAGTTTGTACCTGAAATACCAGATTCATTGAATATATGATAAAGCCTTTTACATTGTGTTTCTTTTTATTGGTTAGTATGATTACGGTAAACGCTCAAGACCGTTTTAGAGGAATCGTGTTGGAGTATAAAAGCAACGAGCTGATGCCGGAAGTATCGATAAAGAATTTGAATAAAAGTGATAGCACACGCAGTGATCAATCGGGGGAATTCTCGATTCGTGCCAGTAAGGATGATATTCTGGTATTTTCTTATCCGGGATATCGTGTAGATAGTTTGGTGGTGACGGACTTCGCGTTGAAAAGAATATATCTCACTTCCGTAAATGATCCTCGTATGTTAGAGGTGGTGAACATTAACGCCTTGACAAACAATCGTATTGCTGAAGAAAAAGAGCGTTTAAAAAAAGAAGGTCAATTTGCGAATACCGTTACCGGTAGTAGCAATGTAAATGGTACCCAACGGATGGGAGGGATTGGTTTTTCTCCTTCTCGTATTTTTGGGAAGGGAGCCCGCAATGCCAGAAGGCAGTATAAGATGCTGGAAGAGGAAAGTAACAATCGTATTATAGATGCTCGGTTTACAGCCGAGTTAATTACCAGCCTGACACCTTTAAGAGGAGAAGATTTAAGTTTATTTATGGCGAAATATCGTCCGAAGGCTTCGTTTATCCAAGAAGCCAATGATGAAACGCTTCGTTTATATGTTATGGATTCCTATAATAAATATAAAAACTTAAGCCCGGCCGCTAAAGAAAAAATTAAATTGGAGGATACAACACAGACTAAATAAAGTCCGCATTCCATATAATGGCTGTTTTATCGTCACTTACCGAAACAAAAGTTTGATCATCTATCCAGGATATATTATTGATAGACAAACGATGTGTTTCGTATCCTTTGTCGAAACTAATATTTTTGATTAACGAATAATCTGCAGTACGCCATATTTTTATACTTTTATCACGACTAGCTGTAATAAACACTGGAAAAGTAGGGTGATAAGCTATGCCGTATATACTAAACATGTGGGCCGTGATATTCTTTTCTAATAGAAAATGCTTAGTCTCGAATACATTTAATTGCGCATCTCGTCCGCCCGTTAATAAAAAGCGGTCATCCGGTGAGAAGGCAAGTGCGGTTATGGCTGCACTATGTTCATTGATCTCTTGAAACGGTATATAGTCTTGGGCATGGAACAACCTGATTTTGCTGTCTTTTGATCCAAATGCGAGTATATTTTCTTCCTGATTGAGCGCTATGCAACGCACTGTTTCTGTTGATACGCTGAAATGATATAGTAAATTGAAATTTACCGTGTTCCATATAGAGACTGTACCATCTTCTGAAGATACGATAATTTCGGATTTCGTTCGAAATGCCTGTATCCCAAAAATGGGTTTTTCGTGATGTTGTAGCCTGGCGACTACGAGCTGTTTTTCAATATCAACAATCGTAACCAATCCACTTCGTTCACCAACTGCAAGTAAATTACTGGCAGGTATATAGTGTAAGGCATAGACGGAGCTCTTTACCGGAAGAAGTATTCTTCTAAACTTGCCCAGCTCAAGATCCCATTCAACTACGCCTTTATCATTACCTGCCGTGAAGAGCGTTGTAGGAGCTCCTCCTGTTTCAACAGCAAAAATCGGATTCTGATGTCCCGATAAGGTGTGTTTTTTAGTGATCTCTATCTTATTCATACTTTACTTCTGATGCCGTTTCGCCAGATTTTCTGCAATACGTATCAAGGGAGTATCTTTCTCTCGCAATAGGACCAATAAATGGAAGAGTAGGTCTGACGACTCGTTAATGAAGTCCGTATCCGATTCCTTAAGTGCGGCGATGACAGTTTCAACTGCTTCTTCTCCTACTTTTTGAGCAATTTTATTGACACCTTTTCCTCTTAGCTTATTTACATAAGAACTTTCAACGGGGTTGGTAAATCGGTCATCAATAATTTTTTCTAGCTGGAAAATGAAATTTTGATTGTAGTCGGTGTTAAAGCAACTTCTGGATCCGGTATGGCAAGTTGGGCCTTTTGGATTTACTTTAATCAGAAGCGTGTCCTGATCACAATCAACAGCCGTTTCTACTACTTCTAAGTAATTACCACTTTCTTCCCCTTTGGTCCAAAGACGATTCTTGGTACGAGAGAAGAAAGTGACACGTTGCTCCCGCTTCGTTTTCTCCCAAGCTTCTTCATTCATATACCCTAACATCAGGACTTCCAATGTTTGGTAATCTTGGATGACAGCGGGAACTAAGCCTGCTCCCTTATTAAAATCTAACATTCTTTTTAAATTAAAATTACATTAACGGACTTCAATACCCTGTGATCTCAGCGTTTCCTTTAGTTCGGGTATACGAATTTCACCGTAATGAAAAACGGACGCTGCTAGCGCAGCATCTACCTGTGTTTCCAAGAAAACATCTACAAAGTGTTGCTGATTACCTGCACCACCCGAAGCGATAAGGGGTATACTTAAGCTTTTGTTAACCGTGCGAAGCAAGTTGCAATCAAAACCATTCTTTGTTCCGTCATGATCCATAGAGGTAAGTAATATCTCTCCGGCCCCTCTACTTTCGGCTTCCTTTATCCATTCTTCTGTTATCAAATCTGTTTTTATTCTTCCGCCATTAAGGTGAACATAATTTTTGCCGTCGATATGTTTTGTATCAATCGCAACTACAACGAATTGAATACCAAAAGTGTCCGCCAGCTTATTGATTAAATCGGGATTTCTTACAGCAGCGGAGTTGATAGAGATTTTATCAGCGCCAGCGTTTAGCAATAGATCCGCATCACTTATTTCATGTATCCCTCCGCCGATGGTAAAAGGGATATTCACATTTCTAGCGACAGCTTTTACCATATCGATCGTAGTCTTACGTTTTTCATGTGTAGCTGTGATATCTAGAAAAACCAACTCATCGGCATCCTGTTTGGAATACTGCCATGCCAGCTCAACGGGATCTCCTGCATCACGCAAATCAATGAAGTTAACTCCCTTAACTGTTCTCCCATCCTTTACATCGAGGCAAGGGATAATACGCTTAGTAACACCCGTGTTTAGAAATTGATCAGCGCGCGAAGGTTCCATTCTTTTATTTCTTCAATACTTATCCTGTCTTCGTAAATCGCTTTTCCAACCACACATGCTTCTATCCGAAATTCATCGAGGGCTTTAATATCATCCATCGAACTAATACCACCAGAAGCAATTAATTTGATTATCGGGGAATGATCTAAAAGTTTTTTATACAAATCAATACCTGCTCCGCCAAGTTTTCCGTCCTTATTGATGTCTGTGCAAAGGAATCGGAAGAAACCTAAACCAAGGCATCTATCTATATAATCGATTAACTTTAGTGGCGAACTTTCCATCCAACCTGAATACTTAATTACCTCATCTAAAACATCGATAGCAACCACAATGTGATCGGAACATTTGATGCCATTACAATAAAGATGGCTGAGCTCATCCAAAAATTCAGGATTGGTAATTGCTTGTGTTCCCACGATAACCCGATGTACACCTGCGTCAATCAGCTCTTTTACTTTTTCGATGCTCCTGACCCCGCCTCCATATTGCACCTTCATGTCGGTTTTTTTGATAATGTCAAAAAGGTATTGCTGATTGCTAAAATCGCCTTTTGCGCCGTTGAGATCAATAACATGTACGAATTCGGTACCATTTGACTGGTATTTTTCGATCATCTCCTCCAAACTAATATCGTAGGTGGTGATATCGTCATATTTACCTTCTCGTAGACGAACTACCTTTTTATCCAATATATCGATCGCTGGAATAATATACATGACTTTTCTTGATTAGATTGTACAAAAATTTCTTAATAATTGTTCCCCTGCTTCCCCGGATTTTTCAGGATGAAACTGGACTCCGTAAAAATTGTTAAACTGTATAGCAGAAGAAAACTTAAGACCATACGTTGTATAAGCGAGTGTAAAAGTAGGATTATATTCGATAAAATAAGAGTGGACAAAGTAAAAATATGCATCAGTGGGTATTCCGCGAAAAAGACCGTCGGCATGCTTTGCACTCACTTGATTCCATCCCATATGGGGAACTTTATGTGGAATCTTATGTGTAAAATGTAACGTGTCAATATCCATAATGTCCAATAGTTGAGCATCTCCTTCTTCCGAATGGCGTGTTAACAATTGCATACCTACACAAATCCCCAATACGGGTTTTTTAAGCACTTTTATCGAATCAACTAATCCTGAAGTTTGCAGTTTTTGCATAGCAGCACCTGCATGACCAACACCAGGTATAATAATATGGCTATATTTCTCCATCGTATCTCCCGCATTAACCATACCATATTTTAAGCTCAGTCGATCGAGCGCAGCAGTTAGAGAGAAAATGTTTCCTGCACCGTAATTTATTATTCCTATCATTATTCCAACATTCTATGTTAAGAATTACCATTCATAATGGTAGAGATTATCTGTTTTGGCGCCATTTACCGAAAAATGTAGCGCCTGAATTTATTTATTTCTAAAGTACTCCTTTGGTACTAGGAAGCTCCATCCGCTCGGGGTCTCTTTTTACCGCCATTTTAATCGCTTTTGCAAAAGCCTTAAAAATCGCCTCAATTTTGTGATGTTCATTTTGTCCTTCTGCTTTAATATTCAGGTTGCATTTTGCTGCATCAGAAAAGGACTTAAAGAAATGGATGAACATTTCAGTAGGCATTTCACCTATTTTCTCACGTTTAAATGTTGCCTCCCATACCAGCCAGCTTCTGCCCCCAAAATCCAATGCCACTTGCGCTAAGCAGTCATCCATTGGCAAACAGAAACCGTATCGCTCCATACCTCTTTTATCACCGAGTGCTTTCAATATTGCTTCTCCTAATGCAAGCGCTGTATCTTCGATCGTATGATGTTCATCAATATGTAGATCACCTTTTGTTTTGATGGTCAGATCCATGCTCCCATGCCGCGCTAACTGATCAAGCATATGATCGAAAAAAGGAAGACCTGTTTCGATATCCGCCTTACCTTTTCCCTCCAAGTTGACGGCTACATAAATATCCGTTTCATTGGTTGTTCGTTGATGCGTGGCCGAGCGACGGCCAACTTTTAAATATTCATATACCTTTTTGAATTCTGTTGTTTCTAAAGCAATAACATTGGCATCAACAAGAAGGTTTTCTTTTGCACCTAGCTCATCGTTATTTCGCAGCCAAATAGCCTTTGCACCAAGATTCTGCGCAAGACGTACATCGTTGATCCGATCGCCGATAACGTAGGAATTAGATAAGTCATATTTGTCGTTATCAAAATAGATTGTTAGCATACCAATACCGGGTTTCCGCGTTTCTGCTTGTTCGTGTGGAAAAGTACGATCGATATGTTCCCTGCTAAAATGAACACCTTCGCCGGCGAAAGTTTCCATAACAAAGCGATGTACCGGCCAAAAATTGGCCTCCGGATGTGAATCAGTGCCTAGGCCATCTTGATTACTGACCAAAACTAGTTCATAGTCCAGTTCATTGGCTATTCGGGCCAGGTACTGTATAGCCCCGGGATAAAATTTAAGCTTTTCGAAGGAATCAATTTGTTCATCTTCTGGTTCAAGGATCAATGTCCCGTCGCGGTCAATAAATAAAATCCGCTTTTTATTGTTGGTAATTGCCATATTATCAATTCATTCGTCCTTTAAATCTAACAAAGCAAACAAAATTACCATTAATTCTTTTGTAAAGACAGGCTTTTGGATTTGCGTAAATTTTCTGTTTTATTATTTAATGCGAGTCTATTGCTCACTGGTTGGCAAATATTCTTGAAGAGCTTTTAAAAGTTGCTGATTTTCTGTTGGTGTTCCAATAGTAATACGCAAGCACCCTTCGCATAATATGACTGAAGATCGGTCACGTACGATAATGCCCAAATCAACAAGAAATTTGTAAAGTTCGCGAGGAGCAACCACTTTTATTAAGATGAAGTTGGCTTCCGATGGATATATATACTGTACAAAAGGAAAAGCTAGCAGGTCTTTTACCAATTTTTCTCGTTCTGCAACCGTCGTTTTTATCCAGGTATTAATTTCGTCCACATTTTCCAGCGCTTGTAAAGCAAGTGCTTGCGAGGCCTCATTGATATTATATGGGGGCTTTATTTTGTTAAGGACATCGATGACATCGGTAACTGCAAAGGCCATCCCAATTCTTAATCCGGCCAATCCCCAAGCTTTAGATAAGGTTTGTAAGATTACCAAATTGTTATATTCTGTTAATTCCTGAGTGAAAGATCGTTGTCTTGCAAAATTAATATACGCTTCGTCCACCACGACGATCCCCTTAAAGTGGTTTAGCAATGTTTCTATGTCTTCTCTATGGATTGCATTTCCTGTGGGATTATTCGGTGAACAGATGAAAATAATTTTGCTGCGTTCGTCGATTGCTTCCGCTAAACCGTCGAGATCGAGCTGAAATTCAGTAGTTAATGGAACACGTTTAATTAATACATCGTTAATATTCGCCGAAACCTCATACATTCCATAAGTGGGTGGAACGATGATGATATTGTCGACACCTGGATGGCAAAAGGCTCTCAGTAGGAGGTCAATCGCTTCATCACTTCCATTGCCGATAAAAATGTTCTCGGTGGGGACACCTTTGATTTGAGCGACTTTCTCTTTTAGTTTTACTTGCAGGGGATCGGGGTACCGATTGTAATTAACAGGTAAGGGCGAGCCAAAGGCGTTTTCATTTGCATCTAATAAGATAGAAGCTTCTCCTTTAAATTCATCACGTGCGGAGGAATAAGGGGTGAGTTTTTTTATATTTTCCCTTAACAGGTTCTGGATATTGACAGTCATGCTTAAATTAAAAATTAAAAAGTCAAATAGTTTGCTACTGCATACTCGTTCTGGACCCTTTTTTACGCTTCTTTGTTATTTAACCGTACCGTTACGGCATTTTTATGGGCGTGTAGCCCTTCGAGCTCAGCTAGTATTTCTACCGTAGGCCCTATTTGTTTTATTCCAACCGGTGTTATATGTTGAAAGGTGATTTTTTTAATAAAAGAATCCACGGAAACCCCGGCGTAGGCTTTTGCATAGGCGCTGGTTGGTAAAGTGTGATTGGTGCCGGAGGCATAATCTCCCACACTTTCAGGTGTCAGGTGACCTAAAAAAACAGAACCGGCATTGGTTATTTTGTTTACAACAGACCGCCAATCGTCCAAGGCAAGAATTAAATGCTCTGGGGCATAGGCGTTGCTGAATGACATCGCTTCCGTTAGATCGTGGCAAAACAGGGCATACGAATTAGCAATAGCGGATTTGGCTATTTCAACTCGAGGCAAAACCTCAACTTGTTTAGCCAATTCTTCGTTTACTTGTTCTATCATCGATTTGCTATCACTGACCAGTACGGCTTGGCTATCTTTTCCATGTTCAGCCTGTGCGAGGAGATCGGCAGCTACATAGATAGGGTTACTTGTTTTATCAGCTATTATAAGGACCTCTGAAGGACCTGCCGGCATATCGATTGCCGTGTTGGTAGTTGCTTGGACGATGGTTTTTGCTTTCGTGACAAATTGATTGCCTGGCCCGAAGATCTTGTCGACTTTCGGAACTGTTGCTGTGCCATAGGCCATAGCGCCAATTGCCTGCGCTCCTCCGATGAGGTAAATACGCTTTATTTTCAAAAGATAAGCACAATAGGCTATATAACCGTTGATTAGGCCATTCACCTGAGGGGGACAACAGACAACAATTTCTTTGCATCCGGCAATCCGAGCCGGAACACCAAGCATGAGAAAAGTACTTGGAAGTACGGCCGACCCACCTGGAACATAAAGTCCCACGCGTTCGATAGGACGTGCCTCTCTCCAACAGGTGACGCCTTGCATTGTGTCAATTTTCTTTTCTTTTCTTAATTGTTGTTGGTGGAATTTGTAAATATTGTTAAAAGCGATTTCCAGTGCTCGTTGCTGTTCACGACCAATACCACTAGCCAACGACTGAATCTCGTCCTCCTCTATGTATAGCTTTTCCAATTTAACCTTGTCAAATTGTTCGGTGAAGTCGAACAGTGCAGTGTCCCCATTGTTTCGAACGCTTTGGATAATGCTTTCAACGGTCTCCTGAATGGTATGGGCCGGATCCGTATTACGCAACATCAGTTGATTCAATGCTTCCCGAGAAAGCTCGTTGTAATTATAGGTATTTAACATGTGGTTTTATTGTTCACTATTAGCTGAACGTTATCCGTTGTTCGAACGGGCAACTTACAGCCAATACTATAAATTACATAATAATCTTTTCAATAGGCATGACTACAATCCCTTGTGCACCTGCGGCTTTGAGTTTATTTATCTTTTCCCAAAAGTCGCGCTCTTGTATAACCGTATGGACAGCCACCCAATCTTCCTCAGCAAGAGGAACCACCGTTGGGCTCTTTACACCCGGTAATAAGTTGACAATTATCGGGAGGTTTTCACGCTTCACATTAAGCACAACGTATTTGGTTTCTTTAGCCTTCAAGACAGACTGGATCCGTTGCATCAACTCTTTTACAACCTCCTCTTGTTCTATCCCATTTTTGCTGATTAAAATCGCCTCGGATGACATAACATCTGCAAAGGGTTTTAAGCCGTTGCTTTTTAATGTGCCTCCTGTTGAGACGATGTCACAGATGGCATCACTTAATCCTAATCCGGGAGAAATTTCGACCGATCCGGATATGGTTCGAATGGTAGCATTAATCTGATTGTCTGCAAGATACTTTTTTAAGATGTTTGGATAAGAAGTAGCGATAGCACGACCTTCTAAGTCGCTGATTTGCTTTAAGTCGCTTTCATTCGGTATGGCAATCTTCAGGGTACATTTTCCAAATCCAAGACGTTGCAGGTAATGTACATTCACTTCCGTTTCATTAATGACATTCTCGCCAACAATCCCTAAATCGGCAATCCCATCTTGAACATATTCCGGTATATCGTCATCTCTTAAAAAGAGAATTTCCAGCGGAAAATTGGATACAGAGGAGATGAGAGAGCTTTTATAATTTTCGAAAGTTAAACCACAGTTCTTTAATAGTTCTACAGATTTTTCGTTTAATCTGCCCGACTTTTGGATGGCTATTTTTAAAGACGACATCGATAGTATTTAATATTAAGTTTTCACATGCATAAGATAGCATGCTCTTGAATCTAAAAAAATTAACGAATTGGGGGAGGGTATCTGCTTCACGTAGAAACATACTTATTACATATCGCCGCAAGGGCGATGATGAAAATGTACGTGATGTGTGAAGACTTTCAACATTTTTATTAATCTGCGCTTCTTTGTTAAGAAGAATGTTGCAAATATAGGATACAATTTTGTTTTTGCAAATAAAAGGTGAACTTTATTAGCAAAAATTCATGCGAAAGGAAAGGGAGTTAACTTCTTTTTTTAAGTTTTTTATTTATATTCACCGTAAATATGGGACGAATGCCTCATTGAATGTGCGCATTAACCTTTGCCTGTTATTTTGATCCCATTGCCTGTTATAAGCGGATGAGAAGAAAATTAGCTTTCCTTGAAGGAACATTGTATGCCGGCGGAGTGATTGCCAATAATGTCGTTACAACGGTAACGATTCGCGGAATCTTTAGTAGGGAGTCTTTGAATAAGGCCCTTGATAAAGTACAGCGACGGCATCCACTTTTAAATGTTCATATTGAACATGGTGATGATGGAACACCTTATTTTGTCCAAAATACGATAAAAAAAGATATTGATGTTCGAGTAGTCGATCGAAGCGGTGATGAGGATTGGAAAGATGAGTTTGTCAAGGAATGCCTCATCTCTTTTGACGCAGTCAATAGCTTACTTTTACGGATCGTGTGGATCAAAGGAAACGATTTTTCAGATTTGATTTTTGTAGGTCATCATTGTATTTGTGATGGCAGATCCATCTTAAACTTGGTGCATGAAACGCTTCACGTACTAGGTGATCCAGAGATGGATATTGGTACATATAATCAATTTTCCGCTATACTCGATTTCGTTCCCACGTATGTTAAGCGTAATAGAGCCAATAGAATGATTGCCAAGTGTCTCCCGGTGTTAACAAAAATAGCCTTACGTTTTGCTTCGTTTAAAAAGGAAATTAGTCGAAATAGCCCCTATTTCATTCATTGGAAATTAAGTGTTGAAGAATCAAAGGCTATTTTCGAGCAATGTAAGGTTAGAGGACTTTCTATTCATGCCTTTTTTTGTGCCGTATTTTTGCGCGCTTTTGGTGATGTCGAAGGAAGGAAAAGACAGCTGAAACTTTTTTGTTCCATTGATATGAGGAGATTTATCAAGGAGGTGAAAAATGATATGCTTTTTGCCTTTCCGGCAATGGTTCCTTTACATTTGAATAAAAATCCGTCTCGAAATGTCTGGCAGCAAGCGGAGGTGTTAAAAACAACATTATCAAGGCGCATCGAAAAATTATCAGTTTATGACACCTTGGCTTTTAGCGAAGGACTGACAACGTTGATTCCGCAGATAACCGAGTATGCAAAAAAGGATAAAGGAACGCACGCATTTACTTTCTCAAACATGGGGCTTGTTCAGTTGGCGGATCAATATAACGGACTCATCGTGGAAAATTTATATTCTCCTGCAAGTATTTTCGCTTTGGGTAATCCCTCTACTTTATCCATTACCTGTTTTAAAGCACAAATCGATTTTATGTTTACCTCGGATGAAAATTTTCTTCCACACGCGTCAGCACAAGCTTTTCAAACGCGTGCACTTGAAATTATACGAACTTCCCTTTAACCAAGTGAATATAAAAAACGGTGGAAAAAATAAATTTTTCTGATCGCTGGAAGTGGATGCAGTGTGAATGTGGAACAGCTATAAATAGTTGCTGAACTATTGCATTCATAGCGCAAATACTGTACATTGGCTATATAAATTTGAAATTGACGGAATATGGCTGAAACAATTAATAAAGATGCAATAGAACCAATTCAGGAGGAGACATTAGAGTCGGGCATCCAACATGTCAATAACCCGGTGTTGGACTTGCCACAGATTGTAAAGAAATATCTTCAAAAAATTACAGGTTACGTACAAAAAGGTAACAGCTATGTGTTTACAGATGGCTCTGCTGCAGTCGAAGTTAAAGTAGTGAGCGATGAGATTATACGGGTGCGTTTAGCACCTCATAGTCAGTTTTTAGATGATTTTTCTTATGCGGTTCCCAACCCGGATCAACACGTAGCACTTTATGCATTTCAGGAAGAAGAGGATACTTATAGTGTAAGCACGAATACGGTTACCTGTGTAATCAATAAAGAAGACTTTTTATTATCTTTCCAGGACCGCGAAGGGCGCGTAATTAATCGAGATCATACGCCCATGCATTGGGAGGAAAACCCGGATTTTGGAGGCTATTATGTTTATTGTACCAAAGTTGCCGAAGAGCAGGAAGCTTTTTATGGGGTGGGCGATAAACCCACTCACCTGAATTTACGCGGGAAAAGAATGACAAACTGGAACTCAGATACGTATTCCTTTTCTTTTGACCAAGATCCATTGTATCGAAGTATCCCCTTTTATATTGGCTTGAATAAAGGCGAGGCTTATGGTATTTTTTTCGATAATACTTTCAAAACTTATTTTGATTTTGCTGCTGAGAAACAAGATCAAACCAGCTTTTGGTCGGAAGGCGGTGAGCTTCAATACTATTACATTCATGGACCGCACATGATGGATGTAGTGAAGCGTTACCATAGTATTACCGGAACGCATTATTTGCCTCCCCTATGGGCTTTGGGATTTCATCAGTGCCGATGGAGTTATTATCCGGAGAGCAAAGTATATGAAATAGCGAATGGTTTTCGTTCTCGAAATATTCCGTGTGATGCCATATACCTCGATATCGATTATATGGACGGATACCGCTGCTTTACTTGGAATAAGCATTATTTTCCAAACCCGAAGAAGATGATTAAAGCTTTATCCGATCAAGGGTTTAAAACGGTTGTTATTATTGACCCGGGCATTAAAGTAGACGATAATTATTGGGTATTTAAAGAGGGGAAAGAAAATAAGTACTTCTGTAGAAGAGGTGATGATTATTTTATGGAGGGACACGTATGGCCGGGACGATGTCAGTTTCCTGATTTTACAAACCCGGAAACCAGAGAGTGGTGGGGTGGGTTGTTTAAAGGTTTGGTTGACGTTGGGGTCGCCGGGGTATGGAATGATATGAATGAACCTGCCGTATTCGGTCGGGGTACCTTTCCAAACGACGTGCGGCATAACTATGACGGCTATCGTGGTTCACATCGAAAGGCTCATAACGTATACGGAATGCAGATGGTACGAGCTACTTATGAAGGGCTAAAAAAACTGAACCATGGTAAACGACCTTTTACCATAACGCGAGCGGCCTATGCGGGCACACAACGATATTCTTCTGTTTGGACAGGCGACAATGTGGCCACATGGGAGCACTTGCGTTTAGGTGTATTACAGCTCCAACGGCTTTCTGTATCAGGCATGTCTTTTTGCGGAACTGATATAGGGGGGTTCAGCGGTGAACCCGATGGTGAATTGTTTACCAGATGGATCCAGTTTGGGGTTTTTTCTCCTTTTATGCGTGCGCATTCGGCAGGTGATACACGAGAACGAGAGCCTTGGAGCTTTGGAGCGGATTTGGAAGCTATCAACAGAAAGTTCATTGAGCTCCGCTATCAATTTCTACCCTATATTTATTCAGTTTTTTGGGAACATGCACAGTATGGTTTCCCGATACTGAGACCGATCACAATGCTAGAACAAGCGGTAGATACAAATATTCCAAGAGAGGAAGAATTTTCTTTTGGTGATAAAGTGTTGACTTCGCCTGTCGTTAATCCCGGACAAGTAAGTAAAAAGGTATATCTACCTGTAGGTTACTGGTATCACTATTGGTCAAATATTGTATTAAAAGGAGGAGAGGAGCATGAAATAGCTACGCCAATGGATGAAATACCTTTGTTCATTAAGGCAGGTGCGGTCATTCCTGAGTATCCTGTAATGCAATATGTGGATCTCCGCCAGGTTGAGTTCTTAAAACTACGCGTCTACTACGCTGACGTCGAAGTTAATTCTTTTATTTATGAAGATCACGGAGATACCTTTGCTTACGAGCAAGAGATTTACCTTGAGAAAAAAATTGTACTAAAAGGTGATAAAAATAGCTTAACCTTAAACCAAACGATCGATGGATTGTTTACAGAAAGGTATGAGACTTATAAATTGAATTTTATAGGCTTGCCTTTTAAAATAAATAGAATATTGGTTGATAATCGAATCGTTGAATGGAAAGAGGAAGAGGGGTTCCCCACTATTCAGGTTGATAAAGATTTCCGGAATATTATTGTTGAATAAAGAGAAAGCATAAGGGATATACGCACCCGTATGTTTCTCGCAGGAACGGAATGTGTCTCCGAATTTAATTCGGAAAGGTCAGCTGTTGAATAAGGTAGCCTTTATGGAACGTGCCTAACTTGTTAAAAAACACCATTATATGCATAGTACTGTCGAAGTATTCTCGCTGTTTACTGATTTTGATATTAGCCTTTTCAAAGCAGGAAAACATTTTAAGCTATATGAAAAATTTGGTGCTCACTATCTGGAGAAAGATGGAAAGAGGGGAACTTATTTTTCAGTTTGGGCGCCCAATGCACGACTAGTCAGTGTGATTGGTGATTTTAATGGATGGAATCCCCATTCACATCACTTGTATGTTCGATGGGATGCTTCCGGTATTTGGGAAGGGTTTATTCCTGATATGTCTTTGGGTGCTAATTATAAATATCTTATAAAAACAACAACCGGAGAAAACCTGGAAAAGGGAGATCCTTTTGCCTTGGTGTGGGAGACACCTCCCAAAACTGCATCAAAAGTTAGTACTACTTGGTACGAGTGGAAAGACCAGAGCTGGATGCAGAAGCGACATCAATATAATGGTTTGGATAAACCTATATCGGTATATGAATTGCACCTTGGTTCGTGGATGCGAGATCCGGCCCACCCTAACCGTTTACTGAGTTATGGACAGATCGCTGATAAATTGGTGCCTTATGTTAAAGATGCCGGTTTTACGCATGTAGAATTTATGCCTATCATGGAGCATCCTTACTACCCTTCATGGGGCTATCAGGTAACGGGTTACTTTGCGGCTAGTGCCCGTTATGGTCCGCCCCAAGAGCTCATGTATCTTATTGAGCAATTGCATTTGAACGAAATTGGTGTTTTCCTTGATTGGGTACCTTCTCATTTTCCAGGTGATGCGCATGGATTATATCGGTTTGACGGTTCACATTTATACGAACATGCAGATCCCCGGAAAGGATATCATCCCGATTGGAGTTCCTATATATTTAATTACGGACGAAATGAGGTGAAAGCGTTTTTGATAAGCAATGCGATTTTTTGGCTAGAGCGGTTTCATGCGGATGGATTGCGGGTAGATGCCGTTGCTTCCATGCTTTATTTAGATTATTCACGAAAGGCGGGAGAATGGATACCGAATGAATATGGTGGGCGAGAAAATCTAGAAGCTGTAAGTTTCCTAAAGGAATTGAACGAGGCTGTATATTCAAATTTTCCGGATGTGCAAACAATTGCAGAGGAGTCAACGGCGTGGCCGGGGGTTAGTAGGCCTACTTTCTCGGGAGGCCTGGGATTTGGTATGAAGTGGATGATGGGCTGGATGCACGATACATTGAATTATTTTAAAGAGGATCCCGTATATCGTAAGTACAATCACCAGCAAATCACGTTCAGTACCGTTTATGCTTTTCATGAAAATTTTATGCTTCCGCTCTCGCATGATGAAGTAGTGCATGGGAAACAGGCATTGATCTATAAAATGCCCGGGGACGAGTGGCAACGTTTTGCTAACCTCCGCGCTTTATATCTCTATATGTTTACGCATTCGGGTACAAAGCTTTTATTCATGGGAGGAGAGTTCGGACAAACAGTAGAATGGGACTATAATCAATCATTGGATTGGCATTTACTTAATTATCCAGCGCATGCAGGTTTATTTCGCTTCGTAAAAGATCTAAATAAATTGTATAGAAATGAACCCGCTTTATATGAAAAAAGTTTCTCCCCTGAAGGTTTCGAATGGGTAGAATTAGGTGATCATGAGAATTCGGTACTTGTCTATTATCGAAAAGGATATCAGCAAAAAGATGACTTGATTGTTGTGTTAAATTTAACGCCGGTAGTTCGGTATTATTACCGCATTGGCCTTCCGTACAAAGGGACTTATGAAATATTGCTGAATTCGGATCACGAGATTTATTTTGGAAGTGGGGTAAACAATGATCCGGTCAAAGCGGAGCCTTATCATTGGATGAATAAAGCATATTCGGCTAAGTTTACGCTACCTCCATTAGGTGGTCTGGTCTTAAAAAAAACAAAATAAAACGAGCAAAAAATGCGTGTAATTCATTTTGCCGCGGAGTGCTATCCGGTGGCTAAAGTTGGCGGTTTAGCGGATGTACTAGGTGCTTTGCCCAAGTATCAACGAAAAGCAGGAATAACTGCATCGGTTGTAATGCCCTTTTATAATAAGGCTTTTGTACAAAATAACGAGCTTGAAATTGTGTATGAAGGCCAAATCCAACAAGGTCATTCTCTTTATGATTACCATGTTTTAAAGGAACGAAGTGATTTATTGGGATTCGAATTGATACTAATTAAAATACCGGGCTTATTGGATCGGGAAGAGATATATAGCTATCCAGATGAAAGCGAACAATTTCTTGCTTTTCAGCATGCTGCTTTAAATTGGCTATGTGATACAAACCTGCGTCCGGATATTATACATTGTCATGACCACCATACCGGCTTAATTCCATTCTATATTGAAAATGCGAAGCAGTTCGCTTATCTGAAGGGGGTGCCTACTGTAGCGACTGTCCATAATGGGCAGTATCAGGGATGGCAAAACTGGGATAGCGCCGCACTTATGCCGGCATTTGATACCTGGCGGTGGGGGTTGCTCGATTGGAACGGTCTAATTAATCCGCTTGCAGCTCTTATTAAATGTTGTTGGGCTTACACGACCGTTTCAGAAGGATATTTGCATGAGTTATATACAAGGGCCAACGGACTGGAAAGCCTTTTTAAAGCGGAACAGGACAAGTCCTATGGTATTGTAAACGGAATCGATACGGATGTTTGGAATACGTTAACCGATCCAATGCTGAATCATAACTTTTCGCAAGCTGCTGTTAAAAAGGGGAAAGAAATCAGTAAAAAAAATATAGGTGAGCAATACGGCATGGACGAAACATTGCCTTTGTTTGTATTTATCGGACGGTTTGCATTGGAAAAAGGTGCAGATCTATTAGTTTCTGTTTTCGAATCCATTTTTGAAAACCTTAAAGGACAAGCTAATTTTTTTGTTTTAGGGTCGGGTGATAAAAACATTGAAGCGTCATTATTAAAAATTCAAAAACAATTTTCACAACATTTAGCCTTGTTTATTGGTTATAATGAAGAGCTAGCCCACCAAGTGTACGCGAGTGCGGACTTTCTATTGATGCCCTCAAGGATCGAGCCCTGCGGTTTAAATCAATTGTATGCTATGCGCTATGGAACGGTGCCTGTAGTACATGCAACAGGAGGGCTGAAAGATACCGTTATTGACATGAATGAAGGAGGTTATGGTATCTTATTCAATGATATCACTGTTAGTGGAATAGCCGAAGCAATTCAGCGAGCGCTACAGCACTGGAATGCCACAGATCAGAAGCAGTGGACCACTTTACGTAAAAAATTAATGAAGCTTGATTTTTCCTGGGAAAAATCGACACGCAAGTATACAGAACTATATAACAAACTAATTAACTAATATGACTCCAAAGGTAATATCCATTGTGCTAGGAGGGGGGAGGGGTTCCCGTTTAGCACCTTTAACTGATAAACGGTCGAAACCGGCGGTGCCAATCGCAGGTAAATATCGCCTAGTTGATATACCTATTTCCAATTGTTTGAATTCGGGTTTCAATCGGATTTTTGTGTTAACACAATACAATTCGGCATCATTAAACACACACATCAAAAACACCTATAATTTTAGTGTTTTCAGCAAAGGATTTGTGGACATTATCGCAGCTGAACAAACGATCGAAGGAGACAAATGGTTTCAGGGAACAGCGGATGCCGTAAGGCACTCTTTACGCTATATGGTTAATCACGATTATGATTTCATTCTTATCTTGTCGGGGGATCAACTTTATCAGATCGATTTTCAGGAAATGATAGAGTTTCATATCAGTAAAAAGGCAGAAATCACCATCGCAACTATACCGGTTAACGCAAAAGATGCAACCTCCTTTGGTATCTTGAAATCGGACGATGAGGGACATATCACTTCTTTCATAGAAAAACCTAAAACAGAATTGCTTGTCGACTGGAGTTCGGAGGTAAGTGAGGAAATGAAGGAGGCGGGAAGGGTTTATCTGGCTTCGATGGGAATTTATGTTTTTAGTAAAGGCGTGTTGAATGATTTATTGACGCAAAATCAAGGCTTAGATTTTGGCAAAGAGCTGATACCGGACGCAATTACAGACCAAAAGAAGGTAATAAGTTATCAATATGATGGTTATTGGACAGATATTGGTAATATTGATTCATTCTTCGAAGCTAATATTGGGTTAACGGATGAAATACCGGCCTTCAATCTTTTTGATAAACAAAGTATTTTTACACGACCTCGTATGCTTCCTCCATCTAAGATGGCAGCTACCACACTGTATAATGCAATTGTAGCAGATGGTTGTATTATTGCTGCGAAGGAAATTGAACGTTCTGTGATCGGCGTGCGTTCCAGAATAGGAAAGGGTACTGTTATCAAGAATACCTATATGATGGGAAGTGACTTTTATCAAAATCTTGAAGAGCTGGAAGATGCTAAGAGAAACAATAAACCGATTGTGGGGGTTGGGGAAGATTGTTATATTGACACCGCTATTTTAGATAAAAGTTGCTCTATCGGTAATAATGTTCAGATTAAGGGCGGATCTCATTTACCGGACGGTGACTTTGAAACTTATACCGTGAAAGATGGTATTATTGTTATTAAGAAACGAGCAATAATAGCGGATGATACCATTATAGGTTAGCTGGTTCATTAATTAGTTAATTGGCCTATTAACTTATTATCATATCAAATTCAGTACAAAATATTCGTTAGCATTAATGACTATTTTGTACTTTTGTTTTTTAATGAAAGTTCCTCAGATTGTACTTCATTCTTCACTGCGTTTTATAACCGGAACGGTTATATCACAACAACCTTTTCTTTTTTGCCACATATTGTCAGGCTTTTTATTGAAGTCGCTGACACTTTATATTTATTTGTCAAAAAAACGCTTTGTTTTACATGGATAAAATACTGATAAAGTCTGCCACGCTAGCATTTCCCGGGCATGAAAAAAATGGCCAGCTATTAGATGTTCTCATTTCCCGAGGTATTATAGAGACCATTGGAAATGAGAATAGCTTAGACGACGAAAATGCAATCATCGTTGAGGCCGATGGGCAATACTTGGCTCCTGGATTTTTCGATTTAAATGTGAATTTAGGGGAGCCTGGATTAGAGACGAAGGAAACGGTTGAAAGTGGTTGTGCAGCAGCAGCAGCAGGCGGGTTTACCGGTTTAGCGATGCATCCTAATACGGAACCTGCCCTTCATAGCAAAGGAGAAATCGCTATGGTGGTCAATTTAGCAAAAAATCAGCTTGTATCCCTTTATCCGGTCGGGGCGATTAGTAAAGAACGGGTAGGTAATGATCTTGCTGAACTTTATGATATGAAGTTAGCAGGAGCGATTGCTTTTTCTAATGGGAATAAAAGCATTCAGCAAGCTGAATTAATGAGCAGAGCACTCCTATATTGCAAAGGATTCGGTGCCTTGGTGATGTCCTTTGCCGAGGATGCTTCGATTGCAAATCGTGCTAAAATGAACGAAGGTATTGTAAGCACTTATCTGGGAATGAAAGGAAATCCAGGTCTTGCAGAAGAGTTGATGGTGTCGAGAGATTTATCACTTGCCAATTACCATAATACAACTATTCATTTTAGTACAATCAGTACAAAAGGCAGTGTCTCTCTTATCAAAGAAGCTAAGCAGCGGGGCATTCAAGTGACTTGTGATGTTGCAGCCCATCATTTGGTTTTGACGGACGAGAAAATCGTCGGTTTTGATAGTAATTACAAAGTGAGCCCGCCCTTACGAACTGAAGAAGATATTCATGCATTGCAAGAAGGATTGTTAGATGGCACAATTGATGCAATCGTGTCGCAGCATACACCTCACGAAGTAGAATATAAACGCGTTGAATTTGAAATTGCAAAGAACGGTATTATTGGTCTTCAGACAGCGTTGCCGTTGTTGCTGAATGCAAAATTACCCATTGATTTAATTGTGGAGAAGATGGCGATAAACCCACGTAAAATTTTGGCGCTTCCCGTACCGTCTTTAACCACAGGAGCCGAAGCTAATTTAGTTTTGTTTAATCCAGAAGAAAATTGGACCTTTGATGCGAGTACGAACTATTCCAAATCGACTAACAGCCCTTTTTATGGCACTACATTAATGGGCAGAGTAAATTTAGTGGTGAATAATAATAAGGTATATAGTACGCTAAGCTAACATGATGGACGCACGTATTGAAAAAGCATTAACTGCGGCAATTTCCGCTTTTGATAGAGTAAATGAAACCGGGGAGAATGGGTTTCAGACTCACTTATTTGCCGCCTTTAATAGTAATGAAGGTTATATGCAAAAGGTAGATTTGTTAGATGAGTGTTTTGATTCTTCTCCTTCTTATGAAGATTTAAGAGAAATCGCCTTCGATCTCTTATTAATGAATTTTTTTGCAGCGGATGTCGAAAAATTAGAAGAGGATTATCTTGAATCAGAAGAATGGGAAGATATTGAAGAACAAACAATTGATCGGGGAACCGAGTTGCTTAACTTGTTGTTGTACTTAAGAGAATGTATTGATGAAGAGATCGAGCCCGAACTGGGTGATTTTCTCAAAGAATTCTTGCTGGTTGACGAAGATGAGTTTCAAGATGAGCACCGCATTTACGAGCCGATGATTGCAAATCAGATTCTAGTAGAGAGCAGTTATAAGGAAATAAGTCGTGTTGCCGGCAAGCTCAACGAAGAACAGGAGTTGGCGGCCCTATTCTATCCGATAATGAGTTTTTTTGCCGAACAAAATCCATCAGAAAGTCAATTTGCTGAATATGTGAAAGCGAGTACCGATCCATCAATGGATGCGGCGATTTATGCACTTGCGATTGCTTACAATAAAAAATAGAAGCAAAATGGAAAACAACAGTTTATTACGGAAAGAAGGAGCCAAGTTGGGAATTGGACTGGGAATATTGATGATCGTATTAACTATTATCCCCATGTATTATTACGCATCCAGCTCTTCCTTTTGGATGGTTATTATTGGTCCTGTCATCACCGGTTTTTTTCTTCCTCTGGTGTTAGCCATTTTGTTCACATTTAGATTGAGAAGAAAAATAGGCGGTTACTGGAGTTTCAGACAAGCCGTAATTGGTGTTTTCTTCATGCTGCTTGTGGCGAGCGTTATCTCGTCCATTTCAGGATTTGTTTTTGAAAAATATGTGGAGCCTGATATGAGAGAACGTTATATGCGTAATATAGCGAATAACTCCATTGAGTATATGGAAAAATCAGGCGCAGATGCAGAACAGATTGATGCACAGTTAGAAAAAATAGATGAACAAATAGAAAAGGCAGGAGAGGTAAATGTCGTTAATAGCTTGCGTGGGTTATTAATTTCTATTATTGTTGTCTTTGTAATTGCGCTCATATTTGGTGCCTTATTTAAAAAAGAACGACCGATATTTCAAACAATTTCTGAAGAACCACAGGAATAGATCAGCATTAAAATTAGTTAATCATCGCTCATTGAATATGGATATATCTGTCGTCATACCTTTATATAATGAAGTTGAATCTTTGCCTGAATTAATGACTTGGATTAAAAGGGTTAACGATGAGAACGGCTTTAGTTATGAAGTGATCATGGTGGACGACGGAAGTACGGATGGTTCGTGGGCAGAGATTGAGTCTCTTAAGGTGCGGCACCCCGAAATTTATGCTATTAAGTTTAGGCGTAATTATGGAAAATCGGCAGCGCTAAATGTTGGTTTTGCTGCTGCTTCAGGAGATGTAATCATTACGATGGATGCCGATCTGCAAGATAGTCCTGATGAAATACCGACCCTTTTTAAACGAATAAAAGAGGAAAAGCTTGATTTATTATCAGGCTATAAACAGAAAAGACATGATCCGCTGAGTAAGACGATGCCTACAAAACTTTTCAACGCCGTGACACGCAGGGTTTCAGGAATAAATAATTTGCATGATTTTAATTGTGGATTGAAGGCCTATCGGAAGGATGTTGTTAAGAATATAGAGGTTTATGGAGAAATGCATCGTTATATTCCTGTTATTGCTAAATGGGCGGGTTTTACAAAGATAGACGAACAGGTCGTAAAACATTATCCTAGGAAATACGGTACCACTAAATTTGGTGTCAGTCGGTTCGTAAACGGTTTTTTAGATTTATTGTCCATATTTTTTGTTGGCAAGTTTAGCAAAAGGCCTATGCATTTTTTTGGAAGCCTAGGCGTGTTAAGTTTTATGGGTGGTTTTGTTCTAACTTTTTGGCTAATTCTGGACAAACTGATTAGTATTTCAAAAGGTACACCTTATCGAAATGTTACCGATCAACCTTTATTTTATATTGCGCTAGTTGCTATCATTGTCGGTACACAACTTTTTTTAACCGGTTTTATTTCCGAGTTGGTTTCACGCAACGCAAATGAGCGCAATAATTATCAAATAGAAAAAGTAATCTAGATAGCATTGATATTCCTCTATGATTTTCTTTTCAATCATTATTCCTTTATATAATCGACCACAAGAGATAGATGAACTCCTGTTTACCTTGGTACAGCAAAACTATCCTAGGTTCGAGGTGCTGATTATTGAAGATGGATCTTCAAACGATGCTAGAAAAATCGTTGAAAGCTATCGGGATAAGCTCGATATCCAATACTTTTTTAAACCCAATGAAGGACAAGGGTTCAGCAGAAACTTTGGTTTCGAACGGGCAAAAGGCGATTACTTTATTGTGTTTGATTCCGATTGTTTGATACCTGCCAATTATCTTCAGCTTGTTGATGACTATCTTTCCCTTCATAAATTGGATGCTTATGGCGGACCGGATGCAGCCCATGCTTCCTTTACGTCTGTTCAAAAAGCGATCAGTTATTCCATGACTTCTCCCTTTACGACGGGGGGAATTAGAGGAAATAAAAAACATATCGGACAGTTTCATCCCAGAAGTTTTAACATGGGAGTTTCCCGAGAGGCCTGGAAAACCGTTGGGGGATATAAATTAACGAGATTGGGAGAGGATATAGAATATAGTATACGTATCCATAAAGCAGGGTTCAAAATCGGTCTAATACCAACGGCAGTAGTTTATCACAAACGAAGAACCGATTTTGGTCAGTTTTATAAGCAATTGCATTTTTTTGGAAGAGCTCGGGTTAATATCTATAAGCATTTTCCTTCAGAACTGAAGTTAGTGCATTTTTTTCCGACACTTTTTACCTTGTTTTTAATAGGTACATTTATACTGAATTTTTTACAAGGACTTTCTCTTTTCAGCTTTCCATACCTGACATCATGGTGTAATTTTTTACTGGGAGTTTATGTTTTATTGCTTTTTTTTCATGCATGGTGGCAAACCAAATCACTTCGTGTGGGGAGCTTAAGTGTTATAGCGGCGCTTATTCAATTAACTGCTTATGGTTTAGGGTTTATGCAGGACTTTTGGAAAAGAGTGGTGATCAATAAGAAATAAGGTTAGCCGAGTGCAATAATTTTATTGTTTAGGTCTTCTATATTGAAAGGCTTTTCTATATAATCGTCCGCACCAACTTCCGAAGCTATACGCTCACTTTCTCTACTAGCTGAAAACATAATGATAGGTAAGCGGGCAGTATCTTTATTGTTTTTTAACATTCTTACTATCTCATCACCCATTAGTAAAGGCATCCAAATATCGATTAATAATAAGTCTGGTTTTTCAGTTGAAATCCTGGGAAGTAAAAGCGAACTATTAGGCTCCAATAAAACCTGATATCCGTAGCTTTCTAACAATAAGCCTGTAATGTCCAATATCCCTTCATCATCATCACATATCATAATTTTCTTTATCATGATCTTCATGTTTAAGTGGTAATGTAAAACTGAAGGTGGCGCCTTCACCAATTGTACTTTCAACCCAGAGGGTTCCCCTGTGCTTTTTGATGATCTGGTTACTTACATATAAGCCAATTCCAATACCTGGATATCGTTTCTGCACGTCGTCAACACGATAAAAAGTATCAAATATTTTCTTCTGGTATTGATGGTCTACACCCAACCCATAATCGGTAATGGATACTTTTATGAAATCACTTAACCTGGAAAGATGTATGTTTATCGATCGATCAATAGGGGAAAATTTGACGGAATTTGCTAATAGATTTAGAACCACTTGCTCTAAACGCAGTTTGTCACCAATATAATGATTACTTGCAACCCCTTGTATTTCGAAATGATTGTTAGGATATCTTCCTTTCAATTTCCCTACTACTTCCAGAATCATCGCATCGAAATCAAAGGCCTGTTTCGCAAGTTCTATTGTTCCTGTCTTAATTTTGGATGCGTCTAATAGATCGGTAACAAGATGTTCTAATTTATCTACATAGGATTTTGTCTTATTGAGTGTTTCTTTGAGCGTTTCGCTCGCATCCGGTGAAAGCATTCGTTGCGTTAATTGTAAGCTGGCGGTAATGGTAGTTAACGGCGTTTTTAGCTCATGACTCGCCACACTGAGAAAATCATCTTTTCTTCTTTCCAGCTCACGTAACTCAGTGATGTCATTAATCGCCAGTATAATTGCTGCATGAGGAAAATGTGCTATAAAATGTGCATTAAAATTGAGTACCTTCTTTCCAATGCGCGTTGAAAAGTCTTCCAACAAATAATCCCTAATACTTGTTTTTTTTAATTTTAACTGCTCTACCAGATTTTGCAACCCCATTGTATTCCACCTTCCGCTATCAATTTCAAAAATGTGCTGGTTCAGTATTTCGTCTTCAGCTATATGGAATGTTTTGAGAAATAACGCATTGACCTTTATAATATGAAGATTTTCTGTTAGAACCAGGACCGAATCGTTAACAATATTAGTTATTGCGGTCATTAAATCTTCATCAGCGGATAGGTTGTTATCATGCTCCACCAGATGCTTCTTTACTTTAAGTTTCTCTATTCTAAGCTGCTGATCCGTTAATTTCAAACGAGTTACATCGTTTTGAGTACCAATATAGTACATTACCTTGTTCTCTTCGTCTTTTATTGGTTGCAGGCGAAGTTCATTCCAAAAAAGCGTACCATCTTTTTTATAATTTTTTATTTCTATTTCACAATGTATGCCTAAACGAAGGGCTTCTTTGATAATTTCCCTTTGTTCATTATTATCATCATTGCCCTGTAAAAACCTGCAATTGTGACCAATAATTTCGTTACGAGAATAGCCGGTCAGTTCTTCGAAAGCTTTATTGCAATAAACAATAGGATAATCTGGTTGCGAGCAATCGGTTATCACTACACCGGCTTTTGTGGCATCTAAAGCGGTAAGTAGTAGATCCAATTCCTTATTATAAGTACGAGCGGAAAATGAAAATTTATTTTCGTCAACTTGCTTCATACATTGCAAATATTATCCTGTGTCTAATAAAACGAGGAGATGTTTGTACAATAAAGTGGTCATACTCCCAATTTCTCTATTTACACATTGTTATTACAAACTTCAAACCAAAGTGATTTTACTTGCGAGTTTATGTACAGGAAGGCACTAAAATTGCTCACATTCTATACAATTGGCGGTGAAAAAACAACATGGATAATTATCTATGAAGACAAGCAGGTAACCCTATCATTGCGTTATTCAAATTGAACAAAAAAATAACAAAAAAATGATAAACGAGTTTCCGTTTTAAAATCAGCTTATTGCGTCCTTTTTTAGGCTTTTTCGTGATCAAGATAGATTACTTTGGTTGAATATTTGATAATAACACATACTGATATTGCTAGGATCGACGTTATAAAAATAATCCAAGATCGCTGGACTTTTAGCAGATCTTTTGTGAAATTAATTTATTGAATTTTATCAGAATAGATCAGTAAAAGAAGCTCTTATTCAGTGAATAATGAAATATTGCTGCTGTTGATTGCTTTTAATGTTAAGTATAAGACTGATGAAATCTGCGTGTGTCATCACTTATGACAAGATGATATGCGCCAGCTTCATTGGCGTTAAAAAATGGATTTTGAAATGAAGAACATTCTTTGCGTAGATGACGACACGGATTTTGCAACCATGGTTGCAGATGTATTAAAACCAGAGGGATACAATGTAGAGATAGATACAGGGAAAAACATGCATTATATTTTGAGGACAGGGAAATTTGGACTTGTTCTACTTGATGAGCGCTTGATGTGGATGTGGGGTAGTGATTTGTGTGTGGAACTAAAGCAGAACCCTTCAACGAGTCATATTCCGGTAGCTATGGTGTCGGCATCAGATGATATAGCGAAGATTAAAGAACGATGCGGAGCAGAAGCTTATGTGAAGAAACCATTTGAACTAATGCACTTTTTGCATTTAGTGGATGAATTATATTTGTATAAAGATGAAGTCGTCTAAATATTGTATACTTGAATATATTTAGAAAATGTATGAGTATTGGACAATATCGAAAGGAAATTTTTATCGGACAATATGTAGGGGTTATATTAAAAAAAGATCAGCGTACAGGTGATATTACCTATGGGCATGTCAAGAATATTTTAACATCTGCAGCTTTTCATTCAAGAGGAATCAAAGTTAGGCTCGAAGATGGGCAGATTGGTAGGGTAGCTGAAATTCCGGAAGAATAGCCGACTGTTTAGTTTTATTGTTATTATTAAAGGCTATCACTTAAGTGATAGCCTTTAATCTATAGCTTATATTTTCTATTCAGCCGATTTAATTTTCCGTAATGATCAACCAACCAATGATTTTATAGATAAAGCGATTTTACGCATATCATTGTACTTGTTCTTAAAAAGAGTTATTTTTCTTATATGCAAGAATACCTATTATTTATCGACACGGAAACAACCGGTCTTCCAAAAAAGTGGACGGTAGCGTATTCTGCAAAAGATAATTGGCCAAGTGCGGTTCAAATTGCCTGGATCTTGTTTACAAAGGAAGGAAAAGAGATTAAGCGAGAAAATTTCTATGTGAATGAAGACGATATGGTAATTAGTGGGCAAGCGCAACAAGTTCATCAAATAGATCACGCTTATTTAAGGCGATTTGGTGTACCACGTTGTATTGTCATGGAGAAGCTCAGCGATGATCTTCGGCAATTTGAACCTTTAGTTGTGGGACACTTTGTCGCGTTAGACTGTCATGTACTGGGAGCAGATTTTTACCGCTGTGCCATGGAAAATCCATTTTTAAACATGCGTCTGTTTTGCACGATGATCGCGAGTTCCAGATACGTTAAAAAGCCTTGGATAAAATACCTGCGTTTAAATGAGCTCTATCAAGAACTTTTTGAAAAGGAGTTGGAGAAGGCACACAATGCATTGACAGATGCGGAAGCCACCGCAAAGAGTTACTTCGAGCTCATCAAGCGAAGGGACATTACAGAAAAGACTATTTTGGATCAACAAAGCAAATTATCAAAACAGCTGTTATTCAGTAAGCCATCATTGAGCATGTCAAGAGTAGTAATCATTTTGCTTTTACTGCTTAGTGTACTTTTCTGCTTGATTATTTTCAAACTTGAGTAAGTCGTGTATATGTATTTCAGAACATAACAAACCCAATGAATTAGCAGGTATTGATAGCGTTTATTGATTTAAGATAGCATAGTAAAGGAGCATATTATAAATGAAATTCCATGGATAATACGAAAGAACAAAACTCGTTCTTTGAAGAAAGTTACCTGATGCCCGAACAGATATATTCGAGAAGAATAAGTGATATAGCGTTCAGAGAACTGGTAACATGCAAAGGAAACGTACCTGTTAATGAGGCGGCACGTATTATGGCCAACCATAAGGTTAGCTGTTTGTTTGTTACAAGCGAAAGTGGGAACATTGACGGCTTTATTACGGATATAACATTGCGCGACAATGTGATCGCAAAAAATGCCGACCTTAGCAAGCCTGTCTATTATTTTATGGACCACGCGCTCCAGTCCATCTCCATTGATACCCCTGTATACGAGGCCTTATTAACGATGTACCAAACCAAATTACGTTATTTGTTAGTTGAGTCAGACGGGAAGTACATCGGCTTTGTTAGCAGAAATAAATTAATGAGCGAGCAAGCCCAATCTCCATTAGTTTTCATTCAGTCGGTGAAATTAGCTAGAACAAGTACCGAATTAAAAGATAAGTGGTCTCTTGTACCCTACATTGTCAATCAATTGTTGAGCAAAGGTGTGCAGGCAGAGATTGTTAACCAATTAATTACAGCTATTGCTGACACAATTGCACAGAATGTAATTGAGGAAGTGCTGGTTGAAATGGGGGATTCACCTTCTAAATTTGTTTTTATGGTGTTGGGAAGTGAAGGACGGAAGGAACAAACATTAAAAACAGACCAGGATAATGCTATTATATACGAGGATAAGGCGAACGAAGATCGAGAAGAGGTTCGGGAATGGTTTCTTGAATTTGCCCGGAAAGTATCAGATCGATTGCATTTTGTGGGCTTCGCCTACTGTACGGGAGGGTATATGGCGAGTAATCCACAGTGGACACATTCCTTATCGCATTGGAAGAGCAATTATAAGAAATGGATGGAAGAATCTCTACCTGAAACGGCGATTAAATTTTCTACATTTTTCGATTGTCGTTTGATCTATGGAGATAAAGCGATTATGAATGATCTTAGGGATTTTCTTGATCTTGAACTTCAACAACCATTAGAGAAATTTTTTGTGTACCTGGCTAAGAATGCCTTGCAGTACGTACCACCATTAACATTTTTTAAGCCAATTAAAACAATAACCGTACAGGGACGGGAGGTCTTTGATATCAAAAAGGCCATGACTCCTATCGTAGACCTTGTCCGCGTATATGCCCTGCGAAATCGGGTTTTTCAGGAAAATACAGGGGATCGAATGAAAATGTTGCGGGATATGGGGGTGTTCACAGAAACACAATACCAGGAACTAAGCTTATCCTATTATTATTTAATGACAATGCGCCTTAAAAATCAGGCCATGCGCATGATTGTCGATAAAATTGAACCTGATAATTATATTGATATAGAGAAAATTACACGTATAGAGCGAGTTACACTAAAGGAAATATTTAAGACGGTAGAAAACTTTCAATCCGGAATACGCATAAAGTTTACCAATAACTTGCTAGGATAAAGCATTTTTTATTATATCATCAAATTTAACAAGAGCACACCAATGAGACCGACGACGGCCACGATGGATTCCATTATGGACCAGGTGAGTACGGTGTCCTTTATTGTCAGATTAAAATACTCCTTAAACATCCAGAATCCTGAATCATTAACATGTGAAAAGGCCAAACTACCTGCACCAACAGCCAATACCATCAAGTTGGGATCGGTTCCGGTCGATTGAATAAGCGGTAGAATCATAGATCCGGTTGTCAAACCCGCCACAGTTGCTGAGCCAATACAGATGCGTATGATAGCAGCTATAAGCCAACCTAAAGCAAGAGGAGGAATAGGAAGTACGCTTAAAGATGTAGCAATTTCTTCGCTTACACCTGTTTGCGTGAAAATCTCTTTAAGCGCTCCGGAACCCGCTATAATTAAGATGATGGTAGCAACGTCTTTTACAGCTTGTGTACAATGATTCATTAAATCGCTCATTTTGTTTTTTTGTACAACCCCTAGGGAGAAAAGCGCGTAAAAAAATACAATCATCAAAACTACCGAAGGAGCACTTAGGAATACCAGTAAGCGTTGAACAGTTGGATTCAGCGTAAGTACATGTTGCGAAAAGGTAGTTGTAATTAATAATATAACAGGTAAAAGAGCGGTGAAAAAGCTGTTAAAAGTTCCCGGTAATTTATCCTCCGGTAGGTCTTCTGAAACAAAGGTCTGTAGCGGTTTTGAAGGGATCTTTTTTAGGAACTGGGCGAAAAAAGGACCTGCAATGATAATAGCGGGAATTGCAAGGGCGAACCCGTAGATGAGTGTTAAACCCATATTGGCATTAAATTGAATAACCAAGGCAGAAGGAGAAGGGTGCGGTGGCAGGAAGCCATGCGTAACAGATAAAGCTGCTAACATGGGTAAACCAATGAAAACCGCAGGTAGCTTATATTTATAAACAACCGAAAAAATAAGCGGTACCATAAGCACAAATCCAACGCCATAAAAAAGTGGAATACCTATGATAAAGCCAACAATCATCATAGCCCATTGAATTTTATTTTGTCCTACCCATGACATCATCACGGTAGCTATCTTTTGTGCGGCACCGCTTACAGCGATGATTTTACCAAACATAGCACCGAATGTGATCAAAATCAACAGCGATGATAAAATGTCGCCAATTCCTTTTTCTAGCGCAGGTGCAATTTTATCAAGGGATAGACCTAAGCTAATTGCCGCGAAGATCGAAACGATTAAGAAGGCAGGAAAGGGATGTATTTTGAACGTATTAATCAACAGGATTAATAAAAGAATGGATAGCGCAATATAAACTAAGGTCATTGGTGTTTGTTTTGTTGGTACTGTGTTAGCCAAATTAATAGAATTGTTTTATTTATAAAAATAAAGAACGAAGATTGTTGAGAATAACTGTAAAACGAGGGGATTCAAATACCAAATGTAGCAAAAAGTCCCTCCGAAAATAGGTGCCTATTTTCGGAGGGACGATAACGTGTGTTTGACGCGGCTTATACTTAGTACCCTGGATTCTGCTTTAAATTTGGATTAATGGCTATCTGTGTGTTCGGAATCGGGTATAGTTCGCGGTTCTGATCATTGCTCGGCTTATGATCCCACCAAGAGGCCGTTGTGTATTTTCCAAAACGAATAAGGTCTGTTCGCCTTTTTCCTTCAAAAATAAATTCGCGACCACGTTCGGCCAATAATTCATCGAGTGTCAGACTTGCTGTTGTATACTGAGCAGCAGACCAGTCTTCAGATGAAAACGCCCGTTTTCTACTTTCATTGATCAAATTTACAGCCTCCTGTGTAGCAGTTCCGCCATTTTTTCGCATAATTGCTTCTGCTTTGTCGAAATATATTTCGGTCAGACGATAAATCATATAATGGTTTTCTCGATAGTTAGCGTCTTGTAAAGTTCCCGATTTATATTTGTTGAATCGCGCGCCACTATTTTCTTCGCCCAGCGCCATACCGCCTTCACTTGTTTTATCACCCTCACTTTCACGACGAATACTATTCACAAAAACGATGGGTTTACCGCTCCATTCCTCTGTGCCTAAAACGGGTGTTTGTGTCCCGTATTTATATTGAGGTCCGAATAAAAACCACTGTTTTTTGCGTTGATCATTTTCTGCGTAGGCGTCAAATGCCGTTGGTATAACGACAAATGCATTCCATCCACCGTAGCCAACATTAAGTACATCTTTCATATAATCATAGCCCATAAAGAAGCCTCCCCAATCAAAAGCAAAGCCACCTTTTTGGCTATAAGCAAATTGAAAAAGAGCTTCCGTGGCACGTTGGTTTGTGTTGCTGAATGTAGTGGTAAGATCCGTAGCTAATTTGGGGCCACCGCTTAGCCCCCCACCTTCACCGTTTAGAATCTTATCGCAAGCTGCAATACACTGGTCCCACATAGGCTGACCATTCCATTTTTCCGCATTTAGATAGAGCTCGGCTAGCATAGCATAACCTGCCGCTTTATTTACCCGTCCTATCAACTCCTCAGAAAGAGGTAATAGATTAGGGACGTTTTCTTCCAGTTCCTTTTGTATGAAGGCAAAGACTTCCGTACGTGGTTTCGTCTCCGGATTGGCTATTTCCTCAGCAACTTCCTCCACAATGGGAACGTTTCCCCATAATTCCATGATTTTCATGTAATTATAAGCGCGAAGTACTTTGAGCTCTGCGATGATGGCATTCAGTTCATCGGGTTCCATGCCTACCTTTTCAGGAGACGTTGCTTGAATCCGGCTGAGTGCGTTGTTAATATAACCCAAACCGGTCCACATGCCAATCCAAGCATCACGTGTTCTGGATTCATTGTCTGTCCACGTATGATAATGCTGTCTGAAATGATCCCCTGCATCGTAGCCGTGACGGCCTTTTTGTGGCCAGGCTAATTGATCGGATGACAGTTCAGAATGATAATAATAACCACTACCACCTGTAGGAGCAAGCCAAGATTGCATATGCGTCATAGGACGTAAAGCGGCTTGCAATACCTCTCTTCTGTTGTTGAGAAATTTATCATTGCTTATTTCGCTGTAGGGATTTTCATCCAATTTAGTACAGGCTTGGTAACTCATTGCCGTCATACCAAATACTGCGATATATATAGATTTTTTTAAGAGCTGTTTCATTTTTGATGTTTTTAAAATCCAACATTTACACCGAGCGTGAACGATTTAGTTCGAGGATAAAATCCACGACCGTCTATTCCGGTCGTAAAACCGGTATCTTGAATTTCGGGATCGATTCCACTGTAACCTGTGAACGTTGCTAAATTTCTACCGGCGGCGTAGATTCTTAAGTTTCTTATGTAGTTAGAATTCAGCTTGAAGGTATATCCCAAAGTAACATTATCTAATTTTACAAAATCTCCTTTTTCTAAGTAGTAATCAGAGTATTGTGGATCATCATTCAGCTGATTATGGGTAGTGATAGCACTTTTGAAAATATTATTTGGAAGCCATTTCTTGTTTCCAAAATACATTTCTTTGGTATTCAGAATATCAAAGCCGAATTTACCTCTGAAGAATACGGTAAGATCAAAGTTCTTGTATCGTAGTGTATTGTTTAAGGATAGATTATACTTTGGTACGCCATTTCCGATTATAGTGAGATCGTCATTATTCATTTCACTGGTAGTTGCTACGGATCCGTCAGCCTTATAAAATAACCATTTTCCATCGTCGGTGAAACCTGCAAATCGTTTCCCATAGAAATTACCTACTTTGCCTCCTTCCTCGAGACGAATTGCGTTTCCAAGATTACCTGGGGAAGGCAGACCCCCAAATTCAAGGAAATTGGCTTGGAAGACGTCGCTTGACAGTTGTTTTAATCGGTTGTTTTGCAAACTTCCTGCTAAATCAATATTCCAGGTGAAATTGTCTTTCTTAATAGGCGTGCCACTAACTATAAGCTCAACCCCCTTGTTGGTTATAGAGCCCACATTCATTAAAATTTTGTCGCGAACGAATGATGGTTGCTGCGCGTTGTAATCATATATTAAATCCTTTGTTAAACGGCTGTAAACATCTAATGAACCCGAGAACCTGTTATCTAGTAAGGCAAAATCTAAACCGAAGTTCCACTCGGCTTTACGTTCCCATTTAAGATTGGGATTGGCATTTCTAGATGGGCCGAACGTCTGGTAATAAGTTCCATCCATCAAATACGTGCCTCCTGTACTCAAGGTAAGCAAAGACTGGTAATTACTTATGTCTTGATTACCGGTAACACCATAACCTACTCTTAATTTTAAATTATTAATAAGGGCCGTGTTCTTTAAAAACTCTTCCTCACTGATGGTCCAACCGATAGAAGCTGCGGGGAAATTTCCCCATTTGTTGTTTGAGCCAAAGCGACTGGAACCTTCTCTCCGGAGAATAAATTGTGCGGAGTATTTTCCTAAATAGGAATAATTAACCCGACCAAAAAAAGCGACGAGCGTGTTATCATCTTTAAAACTGCCCATACCGGGACGCGGTAGCAAAGTATTATTAATAGCGCTACCTCCACCGAGGTCCCAGTCCAACATGGCATCATTGGTAAAACCATTGTTGTTCACATTGAATTTTTCCAACGTATTATATTGATAACTGTAGCCTATGGTTGCATTCAATGAATGGTCGTCTGCAATAGTGGTAGTATAATCTAAAGTCGATTCAAATGTCTGCGACCAAGTTAAGAAATTGGCTTTCGCGGCATAGCCCATTCCTTGATACTCAGAATTCTGACGTTGGTCCCAATCGTTTATCGATCGATACCGACGATCGTTGTATTCATCTCGAACATACGATCCGAAAGCTGAGGCTTTTAAACCTTCTATGATGTTGTAGGTGAATCGAGCATCTCCACTAACTGTAGACTGATTGCGCTCAAAGATGCGATTCTCTAGTCTGGAAAGTGGGTTATAGTTATTAAATCCCTGCGTTTCCAAAAAGGAACCATCGGCATTTCTGACGGGAGCCGTTGGATTTCGTTGAATGGCTTGTTCAAAATCAGAACCCGTTGTTTTTCCGTAATCGACGGAACTGAGGTCGTCGTTTACTCCTCCTCCTAGCAGATTTGCTTTGCTTAGATTGGCTGCTAAATTGAATTGCATCTCCAGATGATCTTGTAACCCTTTTTGATTGATATTAACGCGACCGCCAAACTGCCTTCTTCCATTTTCTTTTGCGATACCCTGTGCATTGTTAAAATAGAGCGAAGCACGGTAGTTCGATTTTTCACTACCACCGGAGGCTGCTAAATTGTGATAATGACTTACATTATCTTTGTTTACAAGCTCATCATATAAGTCTGTGGACCCTCCTAAATCTAAATCCTGACCGATTAATCCTTGATTGATAAGGTTACGGAATTCAGATGCCGATAGATACGCTGGCTTCTTATCAACGGATTCATGTTGTATGTAGCTGGAGTAGTCATACCTCGGTTCCCCGGCCTTTCCTTTTTTTGTAGTAATTAAAATTACCCCGGCATTACCTCTCGTACCATAAATAGCCGCCGCAGAACCGTCTTTTAATACAGAGAATGATTCAATATCATCTTGTTGCAGGAGATCCAGGTTGCCTCCCGGAATTCCGTCAACAACGATCAAAGGGTTGGTACCTCCTTTTAGCGAATTAATACCCCTCAACTGAATTGAGGTCGCAGAGTTCGGATTGTTCCCTTGCGTACGTGTAATGTTCAAACCAGCTACTTTCCCTTGGATCAAATCCATGGGTGATCTGGTTCCTCCGGCGTTGAAGTCTTCTGCCTTTACATTGGCTACAGCCGAGTTAATTTCGCTTCGCTTTTGTGTACCATAACCAACAACCACCACCTCTTCTAAGTTATTGCTTTCCTCTCGTAAGGATACATTAACAATAGCTCGATTACCCACCGGTTGTTCGGTATTTAAGTAACCGATATAGCTAAATACTAACACATCATTTGCTGACGCTTCTAAGGTAAAACGGCCCTTCTCATCGGTGGTGACACCTTTTGAAGAACCTTTTATTAAAACAGAAACACCTGGTAAGGGTGCCTGATCGGTAGCACTTGTTACCGTTCCGGCGATTGTTTTCTGTTGCTGGTCGATTGATAGACTTGGCGGTTCCGAGGTAGTTCCGTTAGATGCCATCGCGTGAAAAGGGTAGCATGGTACCCCAATCGAAATAAACAAAGCCAAACTTCCCGTTATGGCCATGTTTTTAATGGGTTTGTTTTTTTGATTGGTCATAAATATTTAATAATCAAGTTTGTAAATGATTGGTTGTTGAAAAATCCAGGCAATAAGAATCCCGTTTACTAAAGCGCTTTAGTAAATTTTCCAAAAAAAATCTTAGGTTACTTAAAAAAATCCTATGGACTAAACTGTTTTGGTTTTCTTATCATAGTTTAATGGTTTTTGTTAGTTTGTATTGTTTCAAAAAGCTAACTTCTTAAGAAAAAAATTAATATCAAAGAGTTTTTGCTAATTTGTGAAATGTACTCACCACTAAGTCTATTTCTTTATGAAGTAATAAATATAAGTTTTTAGGGAAGACAGGAAGATAAGAGGAGGTTCTGGTGCGTACGGAAGTAAAAGAGAATAGGGATTGATTATCGATACCCTCTATAAAGCAAAGAGGCAATTTTCATATTGAAAATTGCCTCTTTGCTGGCTATCACCTTTTTATTAAATTTACCATCCAGGATTGTTTGGTGCTAAATTCGGATTCGCTTGGATTTCCCGTTGCGGAATCGGTAATAATAAATATTTCTCCGTCCAAGTAGTACCACTTTCATTTCTATAGCCGATTAAATCAACAAAGCTATTAGCTGCTAGGTTATAGGCTTTATGGGTTCTTTGGATATCAAAATAAGCTTTGTTTTCAAAGCATAATTCATGATACCTTTCACGCCATACTGCCTCTCTGAATTGGCTTTGAGATAGACCGCTTAGTGGTGCAAGACCGGCCCTTTGTCTTACCTTGTTTAAAGAAGCATAAGCTGCATCTGTAGGACCGTTCACTTCATTTTCAGCTTCCGCTTGGATTAAATACACTTCCGGCATACGTATTAATGTAAAGTTAATATCCGGTGTTAAATCCCCATTGACCCCTGAGGAGGCTTCCAGCCAATATTTATACAAAGCTGGTGGAAAAGTAATTGTTCCTGTACCATTTTTTGCCCTTGCTGAACTCGTAAAGAAGAACCCGCGTTCCGCACTACGTTTATCACCCTCTTCATAACTATTAACAAATGCTTGTCTTGGAACTAAGGCCCCATATTCATCTCCATGTTTTGAGATGGATGAGTTGTAAGGGATGATCATTTGTGTGATATTGTTTTCTGCAACACCACCAAGATATTGTACTTGTAGAATGAATTCTCCCAAATTTTTATTTGGCCTGTCGTGAAGAAAGTCTAGATTACTAAACAAGGGATACCATGCATCTCCTTGTGTTGTTACTTCAGCTGCTTTAGCCGCTGCTAATTGATAATATTCAGCGCCCTTGTTTAAAGGATACCCGGCCATTGTAAGATATACGTTAGCCAGTAGTGATTTCACAGCCCCTTTAGACGTTCTTCCGGTTCGATCTACATCTGGTAGCGAAGAGTTTTCTGCGGCAGTTAAGTCGCTGACAATAAGTTCATATATTGCTTCTTTATTTGCTCTTTGCGGACGCAATTGGCTGTCGTCAGTTGGATCAACAGGTTGTGTCACCAAGGGAATATCGCCAAAAAGACGGGTAAGAAAGAAGTAATAATAGGCCCGTAGAAAATAAGCTTGCCCCATTAAATTGGATTTTTCAGTATCGCTCATGTCAATCTGCGGTATACGGCTTATAGCTACATTGGCGTTAGCTATGCCTTCATAAAAACCTTGCCAGTAACTGTAAAAACCAGGGTTTTCCGTCCCAGTAGTATGGTTAATAACGCCCAAATTAAAGTTACTTTGTGAATTTGTTGTCGCATGACCAACCAATAATTCAATATTTATCCAAGGACTCTCGCCGTAACCAATTCCGTCACCACTCGTATTAGATCTTAAATTCGTATAGATCCCATTGACAAAGGTTTGAGCCTGGGTTGCATTTTGAAAATAACTATCCTGTGTCGGATTACTCTTGTTATTTTCATCCAGAAAACTCTCGCTGCACGAACTCGCCGTAAGTAAGGTGGCAGCCGCAAAGATGGATATAATAGATTTTTTCATTGTTCTCTTGTCTATAAATTAAAAAGTTGCGTTTAATCCAAATGTAAATGTCATTGGCTTTGGATAATCATGAAACTCGATACCTTGTGCGAAGGTATCATCGTATGTAGTAACTTCAGGATCATAGCCACTGTAATCCGTTATTAAGAAGAAGTTTTGAACAGATGCATATACTCTCAATCTGCTTAATTTGATCTTCTCAAGTACATTGGAAGGAAGATTATACCCCAACATCAGGTTTTTACCTCTGATAAAGGACCCGTCTTCAACTTTATGGGAGTCAAGCAACGTATCGTAACGAACACCCGCACCTCTTATTTCAGCGATTGGTGTATTTTGGTTTTCCGGAGTCCACGCATTTAAAACAGTAGCATAGCTATTAGCAATACCGGTACGATCTTCTGACGAGTGTTGGCTCATGCGGAATACATCATTTCCGTAAGAGTACTGTAATTCGAGTGTAAGATCGAAATTCTTATAGCGCACGGTATTAAAAAGACCACCATAAAAATCAGGAATACCTTTTCCAAGAATTGTTCTATCGGCATCGTTGATTTGGCCATCGTTATTTAAGTCGCGGTACTTGATATCACCGGGCAAGCGATTATAACGTGCCGCTTCCTCTGCCTCAGCTGTTCCCCAAGTTCCTTCTCGGATCAATCCATAAAAGCTGCCTACCGGGTTGCCCACGCGTAGAATATTACTGTTGCTTCCAATGAAGAATGGGTTCATAAATACATCTTCATTGTTTGTACCTAATGCGGTTACTTCATTCTTTAAATAAGAGAAGTTCAATGCCGTGGTCCATGAGAAGTCACCTTTGTCGATGTTAACCGTATTAATGCCGAACTCGAACCCGCTGTTTTTCATATCTCCGATATTTGTCATCATCGTTGTATATCCGCTGGAAGCAGGAACGGGTGCTGCAAGAAGCAAATCAGATGTTTTCTTGATATAAGCGTCGAACACAATATTAATACGATCATTCAGTAAGCCTAAATCGAAACCTGCATTGTATTGAGCCGTTTTTTCCCATTTTAAGTTAGGGTTAGGTAGTGTACTTATAATGGTACCTGCCGAAAGACGTCCGTCAAATACATAGTTTCCAGATTGGAGGTTTGCTCTTGATAGATAACTATCAATTTCAGAGTTACCGGTCAAGCCATAGCTTAAGCGTAATTTCAGGTTGCTTACTGTTTCACTTCCTTTCAGGAAGTCCTCTTCCGAAATACGCCAAGCGGCGGCAGCAGATGGGAAGAAGGCAAATTTATTGTTTTCACCGAAGCGTGACGAACCATCGAAACGACCTGTAACAGTTAACAAGTATTTATCCTTATAACCGTAATTCGCACGGGCAAAATAAGAATTCATTTGGTAGTTCTGAACGTCAGAAGTGGGAGGCATCGGTGTAGCTCCCATGCCCAGGTTGTTCCATTGATAAAAGTCATCAGCGATATCGTTCGCGGATGCTTCCCATTCTAACACTTCAAATTTTTGCGCTTCTGTACCTAAGGTCGCACTAATATTGTGGTCTCCAAATGTTTTGTTGTAATTGATGTGATTGGACCATTGCCAGAAATAAGAACTTTCAGCACCTATGCGAGCAAATGTACGCCCTAAACCACCGTCGAAGTTCGATAAACTACTTACAAAATAAGGTTGGTGTTGATCACGCACATTAGCACCGATCGTAGACGTGAAATCTAAGCCATCCATCAAAGTAACTTTAGCGTAAGCATTTCCTGTGAATACATTGCGTTTATAAAGACGGGTAATTTCATCCGCTTGTGCTCTCGGGTTATCACCGGTTTCTAAGCCATCATAATCCTCACGACGGCCGTATGTACCGTCTGGATATTGATAAGGAACGAATGGAACCATTTCGATCATCATTCGTGGAGGAATATTTCCGCCCACACCATCATCTTGTCTGCGTTCCGTATTGTTAGAATAACTTATTGTTCCTCCTACTTTCAACCAGTCACGCACCTGATGATCGATAACGGCTCGTGCGCTATATCTTTTTTGAAAGCTATTTACAATAATTCCCTGATCATCAAAATAACCGAGATATAAACCGTAAGTAGATTTATCGCTTCCTCCTGTAAAAGACAAATTATGTGATTGCCCAATAGCAGTGCGTGTCAGTAGATCTTGCCAATCTACATCATAAAGCGGTTGTCCGTCAGCAGTAAACAGCTCCCTGTTACCGAACGTGTTACCCACAGCATAACGTTTGTGTTTTTCCGCAGGATCTTCATATTTACCTGCCGCAAAACCTTCAGGATCGTATTTTTGTGCATTTTTATAACCCAAAGCCTCCACTTCCATCCATTCAGAGGAATTAAGTACATCCTGTTTACGCGTCATTTTGTTCACGGTCATAAAGGCATCGTAATTGATTTGACTTTGCCCTTTTTTTCCGCGTTTTGTGGTGATCATAATCACCCCATTTGCACCACGTGTTCCGTAAATTGCGGTTGAAGAAGCATCTTTAAGAACGTCAACAGACTCAATATCGCCCGGATTAATCGTAGAGATATCTTCAGTGAAAATAATTCCATCAACTACATAAAGTGGTTCATTCGTCGCGTTGATTGAACTAAATCCACGAATACGAACTTGAGTTCTCCCCCCAGGTCTTCCTGAGTTTGTAGATGCATTTACACCGGCTATTCGACCGCTTAGCGCTTGGTTAACGTTTTGAGCTGGCCGTTGGGTAAGTTCTTCCGATTTAACACCAGCTACGGAGCCTGTGATATCTACTTTTCGCTGTGTTCCGTAACCAACAACAACAACTTCATCTAAACTTTGGCTGTCTTCTTGTAGCGCAACATTGACGTTGGTTGAGCTTCCGACCGTCCTTTCGCTTGTTAAATAGCCCACATAGCTAAATACTAATATATCAGAAGGAGCCGCCTCAATTGTAAATTGCCCCTTTTCATTTGTGGTGACTCCTTTCGCCGATCCTTTGACTAAAACCGAAACACCGGGTAGGGGACTTTGATCAGTAGCGCTGGTTACCGTACCGGCTACTTGTTGTTGCTTCTTAACAGGAAGATAAGAAGATTTGGAAGTTAATCTGCCCGATGCCGTCGCCTGTGATGGACAGAACGGTATTCCAACAGACATCAACAAAGCCAAACTTCCGGTTAAGGCTATGTTTTTAATTGGTTTGTTTTTTTGATTGGTCATAAATGTTTAATATTCAGAATATAAAATGCTTAATTCATGCAGGTTGCAAATGAGTTAATCACTAAATCGCTTTAGTGATGATCTAAAAAATAAAGAGCGAAACTTTCGTTTAGCTAAATTGTTTTAGTTTTAAAGGCAAAATTGTTCATCATGGTTGTTCTGGTTTGTTAGCTTGTTTATATTAATAGTCGGCTAACTTCTTAATAAAAATGTTAATATCAAAGAACTTTCTCAAATTTGTGCGGATAAAGGGCGCAATTCGCGAATATTTTTAACAATTATGTGAAAACGATTGCCTTTTTCTTTCTTTAAATATTATCTTTACCACAACCTTATCAGCTAAACAATGCTATTACCAATTGCATAATCAATGAAAAGAAATAGAATCTCCATTAAAGATATTTCGAAGGCCCTGGGGCTTTCCAATACCACGATCTCTTTCATCTTGAATGGGAAGGCCGAAGAAATGCGAATAAGTGCACAAGTTGCTGAACGTGTTTTGGCTTATGTAAAAGAAGTGGGTTATACACCAAATTACCTTGCAAGAGGTTTGGTGACCGGTAAAACGAATACAATTGGCTTTATTGTTGAAAATATCGGCAATCCTTTTTTTTCGCAAATTGCTTCCTTAATAGAGGAACAGGCCTATAACAATGGGTATAAAATAATTTACAGTAGTACGAATGGGCAGACGGAAAAGGCTGTTGAGCTTATACGCATGTTTAGAGATAGGGGGGTGGACGGTTATATAATTTGCCCTACGGAAGGTCTCGAAGATGAAATTAAACAGTTAAGGGAAGAAAATAGACCTGTTGTACTTTTTGATAGGTATTTACCAATGATTGATTCACATTATATAGGAATCAGTAATGAGGATGCTATGTATGAGGCTTGTGAACATTTGGCAAATAAAGGGAAAAAACATATTGCCCTGATTACAACTGATTCGCAGCAAACCCAAATGCTTAGCCGGCTTGAAGGGTATAAAAAATTAATAAAGGAGCGCAAGTTGGAAGAATATATCCTTTACATTCCCTATAAAGAAAGAAAAGAACGTTTGCAGTCAGATTTTGAAGAATTCTTAAAAAATAATCCAACGATAGATAGTATCTGCTTCGCTACCAATTATTTAGCGGTTGGTGGTTTGGAGGTGATGAGAAGTAAAAAAATTAAAATGCCTACCAAAGTTGCGGTGGTGGCATTTGACGATAATGAAGCGCTTCGTTTATTTCAACCAGGTATAACAGCGGTTGAACAGCCACTTGAAGAGATGGCTAAGTTAATTATTGATCGATTATTGCTCGATTTAAAGCTTGGCAAGGTAAATGATAAGACTTTTCACAAGGAATTACCTGCTCGATTAATTTTGAGAGATTCGACGGAAAAGCTGGTGTAGGTATAGCGTTAGCGCGCTAATAGGTAGCTATTTTTCCCACCTAGGTATATCAATGTCAAAGCCAAATAAATCCAGTGCGCGAGCTACGGTATGTGTAATCATCTCTTCCATCGTTTGGGGCTGCATATAGAAAGCGGGTACCGGAGGCATCACAATACCACCCATTTCAGTTACTTGCAACATGGTTTTTAAGTGACCTGCATGCAAAGGGGTTTCTCTAAAAAGTAGGACGAGTCGTCGCCTTTCCTTTAAAGTTACATCGGCAGCTCGTGATAAAAGTGAGCTGGTTACACCTGTCGCAATTTCTGACATTGTTTTTACCGAACAGGGTGCGATTAACATGCCCATCGTTTTGAAGGAACCACTGGAGATGGCTGCTCCAACATCTGATAGGGAATAAACCTTATGTGCGAGTGAAACAATATGTTCATGTTTATAGTCTGTTTCGTAAGTCCTGACCATTTCGGCAGCCCTACTGATAATAAGATGTGTTTCAACGCCTAGTTTTTGCAGTAGTTCAAGTGCTTTTATTCCATACTGAATGCCTGTAGCACCACTGATGCCTACTACTATTCTTTGTTTAGTCATTTTTTCTGAAAACTTTACCAACCAATACCATAGTCCTCTCCATGATTGCTGCTTCCTCCCCAAAAGGTACCATGTTCCTGGTCAACAAAGATAGCATTTATCGGACCACTCGTACGTTCGCCAAAAGTCATGTTGTAACCCATTTGTTTCAACGTTGTTCTCACTTCTTCATTGGTATTACTATTCAATAAAATACTGCCGGATTTAGGAATTCGATCTTTCATTTGGGTGCCACCTAAGGATAACCAAAGTTGATTGCTGTTAATATTAGCTGCTTCAGTTGCTTGTTGCACGGTCATACCGAACTCAACGGTATTAAGGAAGAATTGCAAGAGGTTTTGATCCTGCGTATCGCCACCTTGTACGGCAAAGGCCAAAAGAGGTTTGTCATTTTTTAATGCCAGGGAAGGCGTTAAAGTCACACGCGGTCGTTTACCGGGTTGTATCACATTATACGGGTTAATGGTCGAGTCGAGCACAAAGCTCTGCAAGCGTTGGCTCATTCCTACTCCGGTATTCCCCGCAATGCAGGCGGGCACCCAACCACCACTGGGCGTAATTGCAATAAGCCAACCTTCTTTGTCTGCTGCAACGACACTGGTTGTCCCTCGCCAAAGGCGATCATGATAAAGACTGTCTTCAGTTACCTTGTCATATAATTGAGCATGATTGGAAGCATCATGTTTAGGTACAAAATCCTTAAGCCCTTCATTTTTATTGGTGTCTAATAATAGAGATCGTTTCTTTAATAGATCGCCGAAGGGATTGTGCTCGTTTTGAAACGGAAAGGGGTCGCCCGGTAGGGCAAGCGCAATATTTTTATCTTTTGGTATTATCGACGCCCGTACTTTGGCATAACTCTTATCGAGTAAGCCGCGAATAGGAGGATGCGGTTTAAAAGAGGGATCTCCATAATAAAAGTCTCTATCTGCAAAAGCCAAATTCATGGTTTGATAAAGCGTGTGAATGTACTGAGCAGAGTTATACCCCATGCTTTTGAGATCAAAGTTTTCAAGTATATTTAAACTCTGCAATAAAGCGGGTCCTTGTGTCCATTCTTGAAGTTTGTATACTTCAACATTACGATAATTCACATGCAACGGTTCTTCTTCAAGCGGTTTCCAATTCGCTAAGTCTGCCTTGGTAATTAAGCCTCCTTGTTCACTTGATCCGCGTACGAACTCATCGGCGATATCGCCTTTGTAAAAACGATCATAAGCAGCCATAATTGCATCTGCTCTGCTTTTTCCTTCTTTCAAAGCTTGTTGTTCAGCCTCTACGAGTTTATTGAGTGTCACTAATAATTGCGGCTGTCGGAAGATTTCTCCGGCGATTGGAGCTTCACGTTCATTGCCGAGATGTGGCAGAAATACTGCTTTGCTGTAAGGCCATTCTTTTATCTTTTCTTTGTTGCGTTCAATACTATTAGCCGTTTGAGCATCGATCGGATACCCCGTGGCCATCTCAATGGAAGGAGCCAGCACTTCTTTCAAGCTTAAAGTGCCATAACGGGCCAGGATGTAACAAAGTCCACCTGGAGTACCTGGTGTTACCGCTGCTAATGGTCCGTATTCAGGAGGAAAGTCGTATCCTTTTGCTTTAAAAAAATCGACAGTTGCTCCGGTAGGAGCAACACCTAAGGCATTGATTGCAATTACTTTCTTACTTCTCGGGTTATAAATTAACGCCTGGGTTTCTCCCCCCCAACTTAAAACATCCCACATAGTGCACGTTGCAGCTAGCATCGCACAGGCTGCATCAATTGCATTTCCACCTTGCTGAAAAATCATGGCGCCCGCAGTAGCAGCTAATGGCTTACCCGTTATTGCCATCCAATTTTTGCCATATAATGGGGGTTTTTGTGTTTGCTGGCCAAATGACGGCATGAAAAACAGCAAAAGGGTACAGAGGTATAAGAAAAAATATTTCATAACAAGAACGCCTGTTTTGATGCGGAATCAAAGATAGGAAAATTGACTGAGTATACGCGTTTCAAAACTTGGCGTCTTACGGTGACCTTATTACGAAGGTTTTACTTTGAAGGCTTGGAAATACATGTTAAAAGCCGGCCCTGGCGAATTCTTCCTGAAATCAACCAGGGCAATAAATTTATTGTGCTTTTAGTTTATCCAAGAGTCTTGTAGCATCTGGATGACTATAGTCTGCCATCCCTTCATGCTTGAATGCGATTTCGCCACTTTTATTTAGGATCACGGTGGTTGGAATAGTAGAACCTAGAAGATCTGCAGGAATCGGACTATTAGGTGTGTAGGTGGGAAGATCATACTGATTTTTATTCATGAACTTAATCGCCTTTTTTAAATTTCCGTCTGTTTCAACGAAAAGAAACACCAGCTCTTCATCCTGTTTTTTCATGTTATAAAGATTTTGCAAAGACGGCATTTCGGCGATACAAGGTGGACACCAGGTGGCCCAAAAGTTGATGAATATAACTTTTCCTTTTAGATCCCCTAAATTGACAATTCGATTATCTTGATCCCTAAATGAAATATGGCTTAAAGGGGCATGGGTAGGTCTATCAGCCTTCATAACGGACTCATTTTTTGGCTTAAATAAGCCTATTTTCATGAGTCCTTGAAGTACCGTTGATTTAAAAGAAGGCATAACCAGCAGGGTTGCAATAAATAGTAAGGCAATGACAAAGAGAATATTGATAATCCTTTGCCATCCATTCTTTTTTACGATTTGTCGATTTGGCATATTTAAAAAAATTAGGAATACCAATATTCAACAATAGATGAATTTAAGGTATTGCTTTATGTGAGTACGAAATAATAGGAAGAATTGTTTACAAAAGTTTTCCTGTCAACAAGCGTTTTTCAGATTAGCAATTGCCGATATTTTAAGTAGATAGGGGGAGTGCGATAGCATTGCTTTTTATTAAATGAAATATATTTTAAATTAATGGAAAGTAGCGGAAAGCAACAGCAAAAAAAAGCTGAAATCAGGAAGATTGTTTGACCGGTATGTTTATATTTAAAAAAACTCGTATCAGTTTTGGAATAAAGCTGGCAAAAATATTTCTTAAGTTTGAAGTTTCCTTCTCTAGTTAAGGCTTGCTTAGTTGGATTGTTTGATGGAAGTTCCTTTGTGCTTACTTGATTTAGTATCCATTGTTTCATAGGGCATGAAGTGAATACGATGATCGACAACATGAACCCTAAAAGAATAGGCGGAATTTTTTTCAAACAGCTATTCACTCCCATGTTGTAAAAATACAATTAATTAAAGAATAACTGATTATTACACTGTCTCAATTTTGTTTCATATATGCACAAACCCGCTATTGTTCAGAAAATGTGAAACGAAACAATCAAAATGAAGACTTCGATGTTTATTAAAAAAACAGAATATGACCAATCTATCACTCTATTTGCCCAATAAAAAAAATGGAAGAAACTTTTCTCTGCTTGCTGCAGATATTGGGGGAACAAAAACAAGTCTAGGTTTATTCAAAGTAGAAGAAACACGGATTACATTGCTTAACGAGAAAACCTTTCCTTCCCAACGTTACCATTCTTTCGACGACATTTTAGACGAATACCTAAAAAACTGTCTTGATACACCTCCTGATATATTATCTATAGGTGTAGCTGGGCCGGTGGTGAACAATTCCGTAAAATTGACCAATTTATCGTGGAGTATCGATGCTAAATTGTTGCAACAGAATCGAGATTGGAATAAAGTATGCTTATTGAATGATCTCGAGGCAACTGCTTATGGCCTAGCCGGTGTTACAAAGGAGGACCTTGCAACCTTATATTCAGGCGAACAAAAAGCAGGCAATATTGCTGTGCTGGCACCGGGGACAGGATTGGGAGAAGCAGGTCTTTTTTGGGATGGAAAATACTATAGACCATTTGCTACGGAGGGAGGTCATAGCGAATTCTCTCCACGTACGGAGCTCGATGTAGAGCTTTTTCACTATTTGCGTAAAGAAAGCCCGTTAATCAGTTGGGAATATTTGATCTCAGGGGCGGGAATACACCGGATTTATTCCTTTTTACGAGAGATTAAAGGATATAAGGAACCGGCTTGGCTAACCGAAAAATTAAATACGGAAGACCCTGCTGCGGTAATAAGTCATACTGCCATGCGTGAGCTGAATGATGCATGTATTAAGGCGATGCAGTTATTCGTGAGCTATATGGCCCGGGAAGCAACGAGTTTGGTGCTTAAATTGAAAGCTACTGGTGGCCTATATCTTGGTGGCGGAATTCCTCCGAAAATATACCCGCTTTTACGGGACGAACTTTTTCGCCAACAATTTATCCAAAGTGATCGTATGGAAGTCCTCCTACAGCATGTGCCAATCCATCTGCTTTTAAAAAGCAGAGCTGCGTTGATTGGCGCGGCATATTATGGTGCTTTTGGTAAGGATGTATGAGCTCAAGTGCAATTAAGTACTTTCTTCAAGTATCGATAAAATATTACCGGCAGGGTCGGTAAACCAAGCAATCTTCGGGCCTGGTCTAGAACCATCCGCATTGGCAATTCCGTTTTTATCGGTTTGAATTTCTCCTGTATAGGAAATGAATTGGATGCCTTTGGTTGTCAATTGATTGACCATGGCAACTATATCTTCTACAACAAAGTTGAGCACCGTAAAAGTGGCGGGGCTATGATTCTCTTTTGGATAAATAATGACGGTATGGTCGTTCTTCAGGTGAAGCTCAAGTACGCCCATTTCAGCACGTACTACGCCCAATCCTAGGGTATCTTTGTAAAACGCTTCGGCTTTTCCCAAATCGTCTGTGGAATAGCTGCCGAAAACTTGATTGTTTTGTAACATAATGATTCCTCAAATTAGTAGTTCAATCATTCATTTATTCTAAGATTGAACTATTTTTCTTTCACTGGTAACAATTGAATAGCAATCTTGTTCGTGACGCTGTCGTTAAATTTTTCTAGCTCGCAAACGGTTGCGTTTACATCCTTTTTGGTTTTAAAGTTATTAAGCCTTAAAATTGTTCAATAGGGCAAAACGAGCCAAATCGAGAACAGAAAATGTAAAACCAGTTATGAAATCAACAATATCGAAACAAATATTTGCTATAGCAAGCTTAATCATCCAGTTTATCATTCCCTTTATCGGAAATGCGCAACAGAAATCTTCAAGACCTAATATTATTTATATCTACGCCGATGACTTAGGTTATGGTGATGTAAGTGCTTATGGTGCAACTCAGATACAAACTCCCAATTTAGATCGTCTCGCCATCGAGGGGACACGCTTTACGAATGCACACAGTACATCTGCCACCTGTACACCATCCAGATACGGACTGATAACGGGTATTTACCCTTGGAGGCAACAGGGAACGGGGATACTTCCCGGTGACGCTAAACTTATTATACCTATCGACCGAGTCACATTGCCCCAAATTTTTAAAAGAGCTGGTTACCAAACGGCAATAGTTGGTAAATGGCATTTGGGACTAGGTATGCAAGTGAAGAAGAACTGGAATGGAGAGATTAAGCCAGGTCCGAATGAAGTTGGTTTCGATTATTCTTTCATTTTTCCGGCGACTGCCGATCGTGTGCCGACCGTGTTTATGGAGAACCAGCGTGTGCTCGGGCTTGAAGACGACGACCCGATCGAAGTAGATTATGAACACAAGGTAGGTAATGACCCTACTGGTAAGGAACATCCCGAATTATTGAAAATGCCATCATCCTCAGGACATGGACATAATCAGACAATTGTGAACGGTATTGGGCGTATTGGATATATGAGTGGGGGCCATCGTTCAAGGTGGGTGGATGAAGAGATTTCCACTACATTTTTAACGGTTGCCAAAGAGTTTATTGAAAAAAATCAGAAGGAACCCTTTTTTCTTTATTTCTCGCTGACAGAGCCTCACGTCCCTCGAATGCCTGCCACTCGATTTAAAGGTAAAAGCAATCTCGGTTATCGTGGGGATGCTATCCTTCAACTTGATTGGACAGTGGGACAGCTTGTAGAACAAATTGAAACGCTTGGTTTAGCGGATAATACGATCATTATTTTCTCCAGCGACAATGGGCCGGTACTTGATGATGGATATGACGATGGTGCTGTAACGCTCCGTAATGGTCATATGCCCGCGGGATCATTAAGAGGAGGAAAGTACAGTATTTTCGAAGGGGGGACGCGAGTGCCTTTCATTGTAAGTGGTGCAGGAGTAGCCAAGAAGAAAGTCTCGAACGCGCTTATCTGCCAGATGGATCTATTGGCGTCTGTCGCTGATATGTTGAATCAGAAAATACCATCGGGAGAAGCCGTTGATAGTCAGTCACTATGGGATGTTTTTCTCGGTACAAAAAATCATGGTCGATCTCATTTGGTTGAACATGCCGGGAGCCTGGGAATCATCAAGGACAACTGGAAATATATTGAGCCTAGCAATGCACCAGTATATGCTAAATTAACGGATACCGAACTGGGGAATGCAGCAACTGTCCAATTATATGACCTGTCTAACGATATTGGTGAAAAGAAAAATGTTGCGGCAAGGTATCCTGAAGTAGTAAAAGAAATGGCAGAACTTTTGGAAAAGGAACGTATGGGGCATAAGTGATTTCATTTCGAAACGACCGCAAGAAACGGATTGCATGTTGACAATCCTTTCTTTAACTTGGGCCATGCAAAATCAGCAATTAATAATACCGGTTAATGGTCCCTTTAATTTTAAAGAATGCCTATGGTTTCTTGATAGAGGATACGATGATTGCTTGATTCGTGTTTACCGAGATCATTTTCGAAAAGCCTTGATTGTAGAAAATGAAGAGATTATCTTCGATGTCTTTGGTGATATTGAAGGATTAAAAGTAACGATAATCAGCGGAAAACTAAAAGAACAAACCATTGATTATATCAAACGGTATTTGACGGAATGGTTTGACCTTGAAAATGATTTGGAGGATTATTACCGTGCTATATCGTTTGATGAAAGATTGAATTATATGTCCGACACGTTTTATGGCCTACGCTTAATTGGTATTCCTGATCTTTTTGAAGCGATTGTTTGGTGTATTATTGGGCAACAGATCAATCTTACATTTGCTTACAAAATTAAACGACGTTTAGTGGAAGAATTTGGTAAACAGGTTAATTGCCAAAACCAAACTTTTTACATTTTCCCTTCTCCTCAAGATTTTAAAACGGTAGATCCGCAGGATTTACTTCGGATACAGCTCTCTAAAAGCAAAGCAAATTATATTCTTGAAGTAGCTAAAGCTTTTTTAGAGGGCCGAATCAATAAGAAAGTGCTAATTGAACAAGCAAGCTTTGAGTTGCAGCAACGATTGTTAATGTCGATTAAGGGGATTGGTCTTTGGACCGCAAATTACGTCTTGATGAAATGCATAAGAATAAATAACAGTGTACCGTATGGTGACGCCGGATTATCGAATGCTCTTATTCAGCACCAAATAATTGCAAACAAAACAGACTTGGTAGGCACTAAACATTTCTTCAGGCAATTTGAGGGTTGGGAATCTTACCTTGTTTTCTATCTATGGCATAGCCTGTCTAAAAATGTGAAGATTAACTCAGTGCATCGTGAAAAATGATGCCAAGGGCATACCGTTGACCTCCATGTAGCGGACTTACCCCATGTTTCATGTTTATTTTATAAAAACCTTTGGTTCCCTTTGTCGATCGAAAACTTGTCGTAAATATCAATAAGTCGCCCTGGTCCGGTTGCAGTACATGGGCTTTTGATTGCGCACGGGGTATTTGCTCAGTGATAACAAATTCGCCCCCGGTATAGTCTTTTTCAATCTGATTAAGTACAACAACCAGCTGCAAAGGAAAGTAAACCGGTCCGTATAAGTCCTGATGCAATGTATTAAAGCCACCCTTCTGGTATTTTAATATTAGTACGGTTGGTTTCATCTGTCCTTGTTCTTGGCAACGCCTTTGCATTTCGTTAAAAACAAGCGGAAATCGGGTGTCTAAGTTCAGCTCGTTCATCCATTGATTGGCCACCGATACAATTTTTGGATAAATCATTTCCCGCAAGGACGAGATGAGTGGCGGTAGTGGGTAGTTGTAATATTTATATTCGCCTAAGCCAAAACGATATTTTTCCATTATAACAGTCTTTCTATAAAGCGTATCATTGTTGTAGCTTTCGATTAACAATTTACATATGTCCTTTGGAATGACATTTTTTATAATAGCAAAACCTTTTTTATGCAATATTGACGAAAGGCGAGTCCAATCTTGTTCTTCTATTGATGAAAAATAATGTTCCATATGAGTTGATGCTAGGTGAACGATTTTTGTTTTGTTGATTTCCATTTCTGATACTGATTTTTTAAACAATGACCACAAGGACGATATCCGTGATGAATTGCCTCCTGCTCATCATAAAAGAACACACGATGAACAATTTTCATTCTTTTGCCTGAAATGCAGGATAATAAGCCATATATTTTTTTGGGCCTATATCCAGCTAAGCTTACACGCCCCTTGCGAATCAGCCAATGCAGCTTGGCCTTTATTTCTTCAGGGCTTCCTCCAAGTTCAGTATGTTGATACATGTATAAATTATTTTCTTCAAAATAAATTGATGCTTATTATATAGGAAACCCGAAAATTGCTGTTTTTGAGGAATACATAATTGCACATATCTCAGTTGACTGTAACAAGAATTAAAAAAATTACCTTTCTTTAAAATAAATTAATATATTTACTTAGCGTAAATCGCTGATAATCACTTTTCCAATTATTTTAAAAACAAATTATGAAAAACTATTTTGCAGAATTTTTCGGAACTTTCTGGTTGGTTTTTGGGGGGTGTGGAAGCGCACTGTTTGCAGCAGGTATACCAGATTTAGGCATTGGCTATATGGGAGTAGCGTTTGCTTTCGGTTTAACAGTACTTACTATGGCTTACGCTGTAGGTCATGTTTCGGGCGGGCATTTTAATCCTGCAGTCTCAATTGGACTTCTTGTAGGTGGACGCTTTCCCGCTAAAGACTTGTTGCCTTACATTCTCTCCCAAGTTTTGGGGGCACTTGCTGCTGCAGCCATCCTGTACTTGATATTAGCGGGGAATGCGAGTCCTCTGGCAATTGATAATACGAAGGCTGGAGCTTTTGCCGCAAATGGTTACGGTGCTTTGTCTCCTCATGGTTATCAGCTTGGTGCGGCCTTTCTGGCAGAAACCGTATTAACGGCCTTTTTTCTTATCGTGATCCTAGGAGCAACGGATAAGTTTGCTAATGGTAAATTTGCGGGTATTGCCATTGGCTTGGCACTTACTTTAATCCATCTCATTTCCATTCCCATAACAAATACATCAGTAAATCCTGCGCGCTCTACTTCACAGGCGGTGATCGCGGGTGGAGAGTACCTTAGTCAATTATGGTTGTTTTGGGTAGCACCCATTGCAGGGGCAATCATAGGGGGCTTAATTTACAAATCGCTTATTCAGAAGAACGGAACGAACTGACTTTTTTATATGATTTTCAACAGGGGTAACCGTTAGGCTACCCCTGTTGTATATTGATAGGTTACACTGAACCTGATTCTTCACCCTCTAGCAGCTCTGCTATCCTCTCGTTCTTTAGGAGCCACCTTCCAAGGCGATCAATTAAAAAAGTGTCTTTCATATTTTTAGGTAGTTAATGACCTTTTGTCGTCATACCTAGGGCCATGTTAAAATCAAATAAATTTCAGAAAAGACAAGACAATGAGCCCACGTGCACACGATTTTGCTAACTTTGTTTGCAAGGTCTTCTATAAAATTTTGTAGATACATAGCTATATGAATTTAAACGTTATCCATAAACGTGTTATCGACTTCTTAACAAAAACAGATAAACCGATATTTTTAACTGGTAAAGCTGGAACGGGGAAAACTACTTTTCTTCATCATATAAAAACGACTATAACGAAAAATCTGGCGATCGTGGCACCCACTGCTATTGCTGCTTTGAATGCAGGTGGTGTTACTATCAACTCGCTTTTTCAAATACCTTTTGGTCCATTGATTCCTCAAAGGAACCCCGACGATTTCCATTCCGGTAAGCCGCTGCATATGTCGCCCGATAAAGCTAAGTTGCTTATCAGTCTGCAGTTGCTCATCATCGATGAAATTAGTATGGTTCGTGCGGATGTTATTGACAGAATTGATTTGATATTAAGGAACATCAAAGGTTCTACTCGACCATTCGGTGGTGTTCAGTTGCTGATGATTGGTGACCTTTATCAATTACCACCGGTTTATCAGCATGATTGGCCTGTTTTACAGCAATATTATGTTAGCCCTTATTTTTTCAATAGCTGGGCTTTTGAATCCTTGCCCTTATTCAGTTTTGAACTGACCGAAGTTTTTCGACAGGCAGACCCTACCTTTATTCGTATGCTAAATAGTATTAGAGATGCTAATATTGATGATTCGCTTCTCACGGTTCTGAATCAACAATATAAGCCGGAAATTGCAACAGCATTGACGGATTACGTCACACTTTCGACACATAATAATTCTGTACGGCAAATCAATGAGGCTCGCTTACAAGAGCTGGAAGGAGAGGTGGTGGTATACAAAGCGAGGGTTGTTGGTGATTTTCCCAAAGATGCCTACCCTGCTGAACTGGAATTAAGCCTCAAAGTGGGAGCGCAAGTTATTTTTATAAAAAACGACTCAAGTGGTAAGAAGCAATACTATAACGGGCGCACCGCTTGTATTATGAAGGCAATGCAGAACAACATTCGCGTCCGTTTTTTAGATGATGGCACAGAGCTTGACGTATTACCCGAGACTTGGGAAAACACAAAATATACTCTCAATGAATCGGAGGGGAAAATAGCATCCTCATCCAGCGGTTCTTTTACTCAATATCCTATTAAGTTGGCTTGGGCAATCACTATTCACAAAAGCCAGGGTTTGACATTTGATAAAGCTGTGATCGATGTAGAAGCCGCTTTTGCGCATGGTCAAACCTATGTGGCGCTCAGTCGGTGCAGAAATTTGGATGGTTTGGTGTTGAAAGCACCTATAAGAATCGAGAACATAATGACAGATCCGCGTATAATTGCATTTATGAATAAGTGCAGAATGCAAAGCGGTCAGGACGCCTTATTGGACCAGGCGGTAATAGAATCTGCTTATAAATGGATCGCTGATGTTTTTGGTTTTAAGAATATTGAACTGGAATGGAACATATTGAAATCCATGTTGAGTACATTGGTAAGGGAAGAACTTATTGTAGCAAACCTTCGTGAAATAGAGGAAATTTTAATGAATCAGGTGAGAAAAGTAGCTGACAAATTTTTAATGCGGGAGTTTGCCAATTTGGATTGGAGGCTTCCACTTGCTGCACAGGATAATTTTTTGCATCGTCTAAAGCAGGCGATCATCTATTTTAAACCCAAAGTTGACTCCCTATTGGACCTAATCCAAGGACTAGTGACTTTACCTATCGAGGAGGGACTTGACCCCGAATTTTTCTCTATATATAATCAGTTATTAATACATTTGAAAGGGAAGCAAGCCGCTTTGCAGATCGACTTGGCGCTAACTGATTTGCAAGAACTGTCGGCAGCGATGATAACAGCGGCGCTGAATCACCCCCCTGTTTATCAAGTGAAGAAAATAGCGGTTGAACCTAAAATTAGCGATTTGGTGGACCCCCGATTACTCAACGAGATTTTTGCATGGCGGACAGCGAACAGCAAAAAGACCGGGCTTGCAGATTACCTTGTTTTAAGTGAACAGCTTTGTATGGCGATTGCAGCCAAATCGCCGAAATCGTTGGGAGAATTGGCACAAATAAAAGGGATAGGGGTTGGAAAAGCAAAGGAATTAGGTGATGAATTTGTAAAGATCATTCGTCATTTTCACGGTGAACACGATTTGTTTGGTTAGTGAGCATAGGCATCTTTTTCACGCCCATTTTTAACCGGTCCGCTTGTTGAAAACAAAGGAACTGACTAAGAAAGGTAAGGGCAGGCCGATCATACAGATTAAAATTAGCAGTTCTTTGATTGCATGGGGCAAGTTAAAGGCTCCTTTTGGTGTATTGCTGAGCGGAACTACCAAAAAATTCATAATAGTCCAGATGAAGAGACCATAAAATATGCCTGCTAATACCTTGTTCTTTGATATAATCGGAAGACGATTATACAGCAGGCAGAAAAATACAGTAAACGAAATCGCAATGCCATAATGTAACAATAACCCAATGAGAATGATAGGTATTCCACTAGACAAAGCTTCTGAACCAAATATTCCGCTTGCAATATATTTGAATATAAACACCGGATCTTTTCCAGTTGTTAGATAGTATTTTATTAAGGCTGCCGTGATGTCGAACGTTCCTACTATTAAACCGACTATTAAAACTTTCACAGCTATGGATGATACCGGTAAATTGGTTTGATTTTTCATAATTGGTTACTATAATGGATAAGGCGGAAATTGTTATACAAAAGAACTAAATATTATTCATACTTCTGTTTTCCGCCTTGCTTTTGTAGGCTACTGTTCGACCGGGAAACGTGATCTCGTTGGAACTTCACGTACCTCAACAACGCCTCCATGCTTTAAAATAGGGCAATATGCTGCATATTTTAAAGCACTTTGAAAATCTTCCGCTCGGAGTATAATGTTACTAACTACGCGCGTATTGTTTGCTACAACAACTCCTTTGCGGACCTGCTTCTTCGCGCCTTTAATAATATAACCTTCGCCGGGGAAGGCATAGCTATAGACATAAACACCTTCTTTTTGCCACCGTGCAATCGTTTTTTCCCATTCAGGACTTACAGCTTTTGCAAGCTCGTTTGAATAGGTCGTAGGAACGCTAACAAGAAGACTGAACTCTTTCATAGGGATTTCTGCTTCTGGTTTTAAACTAATGACTGTTTGCGCGTTCGACCATTTACTTACAATGCTTAAAGCAAGGAGAATAAATAATTTTCGATTTTTCATAAGATTTCTATTTTATTGCCAGGCTCTTCTTTGAAAATGAACCTTCTAGGGCAAAAATGCAACCTGAAATTGATCTAGACTTGTAAAAAATCATTGATCTTGATACGGCTTCATAAGAAATATAAAAAGGACCGATCATATTTCGTAGTAGCAGCGATATGCGGAAAAATCATTACCTTTATTCTTTTAAGAGAACCTAAAAAAGAATGCACGAAAACATAAGTACAAAAATACCCCGTATTGAAGTAGTAGATGCATTGCGGGGCTTTGCTGTGATGGCGATTCTATTAGTTCATAACTTAGAACATTTTATCTTTCCCGTTTATCCCGATTCCACAAATTATCCACATTGGTTGTCTATTTTAGATCAAGGGGTCTTTGATATCACCTTTTCGTTGTTCGCTGGGAAATCCTATGCCATTTTTGCGCTTCTTTTCGGGTTTACTTTTCATATACAATACACGAATCAGCAAATAAAAGGAAATGATTTCGGTTATAGGTTTCTATGGCGACTTTTGTTATTGGTAGGGTTTGCGGCGTTAAATGCTGCCTTTTTCCCGGCTGGAGATGTATTATTACTGTTTTCGATCGTTGGTATACTTCTATTCATTGTAAGAAATTGGAGCGATCAGGCGATTCTTATAGCTGCCGTGATTTTGCTGTTACAGCCCGTTGAATGGGTTCATTATATTTTAAAACTAATGGATTCATCTTATACTTTACCCGATCTGGGTGTTGGAGCTATGTATAAAATGGTGGCTGCTTATACAAGTGAGGGGGATTTTAGTAAGTTTATCTTAGGGAATTTAACTTTAGGGCAAAAGGCGAGCTTATTATGGGCGGTAGGTGCCGGGCGATTCCTTCAAACGGCTGGTCTATTTCTTTTAGGTCTGTTGATCGGACGGAAGCAACTTTTTTTGTTTTCCCCAAGAAGTATCCGTTTTTGGACGTTTACACTTATTTTCGCTTCTATACTTTACGGCCCGCTCTATGTCTTAAAAGTGAATATTTACGATCAGGGAAGTACCGAATTTATCAAGCGCACGATCGGAGTCGTATTTGATATGTGGCAAAAACTGGCCTTTACTTTTGTATTGGTATCTGCCTTCGTTCTTCTATATCAAACAGCGAAGTTTAAACGACTTACGTCCAAATTTCGATATTATGGGAAGATGAGCCTCACTAATTATATTATGCAATCAATTGTAGGTGCTTTCCTTTATTTTCCATTTGGCTTGTACCTAGCGCCACACTGCGGATATACCCTAAGTTTATGTATTGGTATTATTGTCTTTTTTCTACAGGTCTTATGTTGTAAGTGGTGGCTTAAAAGATATAAACAGGGGCCACTGGAAAGTCTATGGCATAAGTTAACATGGATAAGATAATCCTGGCACGTTAATACCCATTTTTACACTTTTTAAAATTTAATCTTAACCATTTTTTACAAAATCTATGGAATGTCAAAAGAATATCTATATTTGTCTACTTATTCTATAGATTTTATTATGTTTAAACAAAAACTACTCCTCTTTTTTCTAACAACACTAATTTCTCAGTTTGTTTTCGCACAACAGACGATTACTGGTATCGTCAAGGATGCGGACGATATTGCCATTCTTGGCGCAACGATACTTATCAAGGGGACTAATTTAAAAGCAGTGACTGACGCGAACGGTGAGTTTACAATACAGACAGCAAGCGTGCCACCTTTTACACTTTCTGTTAGTTCCGTAGGATTTCGGACAAGAGATGTTCAAGTTCAAGAAGTCAATGGGCGTAAACTAAATATTGTATTACTTACAGATGATTTTCAGCTTTCGGAAGTTGCCGTTACGGCACGACGTCGTACCGAACGTGTACAAAATGTTCCGATTCCTATTTCAGTAATTGGTGGAGCGCGCGTTGAAAATGCAGGTGCATTTAATGTTAATCGATTAAAGGAACTGGTTCCCGCTGTGCAGTTATACTCATCTAATCCTAGAAATACAACATTGAATATTAGGGGTTTAGGTTCTACATTTGGACTTACAAATGATGGAATAGACCCAGGTGTTGGTTTTTATGTAGATGGAGTCTATTTTGCTCGTCCGGCGGCAACTACGCTCGACTTCATTGATGTTGAACGTATAGAAGTGTTACGGGGGCCTCAGGGCACGTTATTTGGAAAAAATACAACAGCTGGAGCTTTCAATATTACTACACGCAAAGCTAGTTTTACACCAGAGGTTAATTTCGAGGCTAGCTATGGAAATTATGGTTACGTTCAAGCAAAAACTTCTGTTACAGGACCACTAACCAGAAATTTAGCAGCGCGCGTTTCTTTTTCGGGGACTCAGCGAGATGGTGTATTATACAACGTTGCTACCGACCAGCATGTAAATGATCTTAATAATTTAGGATTTCGGGGGCAGTTACTCTACGCGCCATCTAATAATATTAATATTGTATTAGCAGGTGATGTGTCGAGACAACGTCCCAATGGTTATGCTCAAGTAGTCGCTGGTGTAGTACCTACGCAGCGCGCAGCTTACAGACAATTTGAGCAAATTATTGCGGACCTCGGCTATAATCTGCCAAGTCGTAATCCTTTCGATAGAAAAATAGATCATGATACACCATGGCGATCAGACAATGATTTGGGTGGTGTTTCTTTAAATGCAGATATCAAAATCGGTTCGGGCACATTAACTTCAACTACTGCATGGAGATATTGGAATTGGAATCCGTCAAATGACCGTGATTTTACGGGGCTTCCTGTTTTATCACTTTCACAAGCACCGTCTAAACATCAGCAGTGGTCACAGGAGATTCGCTATGCCGGTGATCTTTCTTCCCGTCTAAGTGGCGTTTTTGGTGTTTATGCTATTGGGCAACGATTAAAGACAGATCCATACCATACAGAAGAATCGGGTTCGGCGCAATGGCGATTCTCTCAAAATTCGACAAGTGATTTATGGGCAACACCGGGTTTGCTTGATGGGTATGGTATTCGCACCTATTCAAAGTTGACATCCTTTAGTGGTGCGGTATTTGGTCAGCTCGACTGGTCGATCACCGATCAATTGCATGTATTACCGGGGCTCAGGTTTAATTACGACGACAAGAAAGTAGATTTCAACCGCCAAACTTACGGTGGACTTCAGACGGATGATCCCGAGCTTTTAGCAATAAAAAGGGCCGTTTATACTGATCAAGTGTTTAATGCGAATACCGATAATACCAATTTGTCAGGACAACTAACGCTTGCCTATAAACCTAATGATCGTATTAATTCTTACACTACTTTCTCAACTAATTACAAACCGGTGGGACTCAATCTCGGTGGTTTGCCAACCAGTAATGGTGAACCAATGTTAGAATTGGCGGAGATTAAACCCGAATACGTTACACATTATGAGATTGGTATAAAAACAAGCCCTTCTGATAATGCAACCTTAAATCTTGCGGTTTACAATACGAATATTAAGGATTTTCAAACACAGGTACAAACAGCAGAAGTAGGTGTAAACCGCGGCTATCTGGCAAACGCAGAAAAAGTGCGTGTACGGGGAGCGGAACTTGATGGTAATGTATTTATTGGTAATGTCTTTTCTTTGTATGGCGCTCTTTCATATACAGACGGTAAATATATTTCCTTTAAAAATGCGCCTGTTCCATTAGAAGAAACGGGTGGTGAATCTGCCTTCAAGGATATTTCAGGCGGAAGGCTGCCCGGGATTTCAAAATGGGCGGGGTCTTTAGGTGGTCAGGTTGATCTGCCAAGTAAGTTTCTTACTTTAGGAGGAAGTTACTTCCTCGCACTCGATTCTTATTTTCGTTCTTCATTTTCGTCAAGTCCATCTCCATCCCGGTATTTAAATGTAGATGGTTATCTATTGTTGAACGCACGACTTGGATTTCAGGCAAGTCAAGGTGTGTCTTTCTTTATTTGGAGTCGGAATTTATTGGATAAAGATTACTTTGAGCAATTACTTCCTGCGGCGGGTAATGCAGGACATTATGCCGCTGTATTAGGTGATCCGCGCACCTTCGGTGCTACTGTTCGCTATAGCTTTGGTAAAGCGATAAGATAGGTCGTCAAAGAGGATGGGGAGAAATATTGCTAATTGCGATCTCAATCCAAAGGGGCTGGCTATTACATTCAATTGCATCGTATGTGCCAACTTCATTGGATTGAGATCGCTATATAATATGGGAAAGATAGTTTTGGTGCCCCTTTTTTCGGATAGTAGCTTGTTATAGACTGACTTTATAATGGTTTTCTTTAAGATCTCCTTTTCAAATCCGTCACTAATAAAGGATTTTCTTTCTTTAATTCTTTTACCAAATTCTCAACTGCCGTTGTCGTTGGATTTTGTTGAAGCCGCTCCAATTCTGTAGATGTAATGCCTATCAGCTGCAAAAAGGAGACTTCTCCGTGAGCGGTGTCTATCTTGCCTAATTCAGGGTCTAGCGCCAAAACAAAACCGGTAATATCTGTATCTGTATTCAGCCTTATCGGTCCGTTGGCTGGTATAAAATGGTTTTCTTCAAACCATCGACCGCTATTATTTACGTAACGCGCGAGATTATTCATTACCTGTATTGCCCAGATAGGATCTTTTTCGTCCTCGTCAAAAGGAACCAGTCTAAAGGTGAACTCAAATCCCCATTTACTAAATTCTCCCCCGGCTTTTTCCTCGTCGTAATAAAGCTCACTCATTCCATAACTTATAATATGTCTATGAAATGGCTCCTTGTGATTGTCGTAAATACTCGCGCCATCTATAGGATCTGTTCCGCCTGCCATATAGTGCAAGCCACATAGTGGGGGATAGTGTCGCGGTTCAATTTGCCCATATACTTTTTCAATTTGGGCATCGATAGATAACCAGCCTACAGCGTCTTCTTCTTTGTATTTGTCTTTATATTCTTCTGTTGTCATATTATACTTCATTAAATGTTAAACGCATTCAAATATTAAAAATAAAATGTATTGAATGAATATCTTTCTTGAAAATGGCTGATTTCGGTGATATCGGGTCCTCGATGATTTTCTTGTTAAAATTTTATCATTAATTGTTCGTTTCTCGGGTGTAAATGCTTAATTTTTTCTGATTTTGTTCGGCTTTCAGTAAAACAAAATCATCGTTTGAAAATTTATAAAGAGTTGTTAAACAGTGATAAGTGTGTTATATTTGCCGCTTATTGAGATCTTCTCGCCTGACTATATTAATAAAAAAGTAAAACTTTCAAAAAAAAGATATTTAATTCGATGAGAATTTTAAACCATTGGCTACCTTTGAAACCAGTAATTTTAACCGCAGGCAATTTTTTGAGAGCTCAATGGTAGTGCTCATCTTCTTCTAAGCTTACTTTAAATGCCTGTTTTACATGAAAATAATTTATTTTAACTAATGGAACATAAAATCAAAGTCGCAATCCTAGGTGTAGGAAATTGCGCAAGCTCATTGGTACAAGGTGTTGAGTATTATACTAATCATCCTGATCAAAAATCTGGCTTAATGACAGATGACATTGGAGGCTATCGTGCAGCAGATATCGAATTTGTTTGCGGGTTTGATGTTGATGAACGAAAAATTGGGAAAACTTTGAAGGAAGCCATTTTTGAAAAACCAAATTGTACAATGGTTCTGTATGACCAAATCAGCTCTACTGCTCCAATATATCCATCCGTTGTTCTTGATGGCGTTTCACCACTGATGGCAAGCTATCCGGAGACACAAAGATTCAAAATTGCAGAACCTTTAAAAGCAACTGATATGCTTGACAATGGTTCGGCATATGATAAGGTGCTTGTGGATACTTATCGTGAGCAGATTATTAACCAATTGAAAGGACATCAGGTTGAGATTTTGATCAATTATCTACCTGTTGGTTCGCAAATTGCTACCGAATTTTTTGCGGAAATATGTTTAGAACTAGGTATTTCACTGGTGAATTGTATCCCGGTATTCATTGCTTCTGATCCTGTTTGGGAGCAACGGTTTATTGATGCAGGTATTCCGATTATTGGAGATGATATGAGAAGCCAGTTTGGAGCAAGCATTTTGTCACAAATGCTTCAGGAACTCGCATTTGCACGTGGACACCATGTTAAAGCTCATATTCAAAGAAATATTGGTGGTAATACAGATTTCTTGAATATGGAAGACAAAAATCGATTGAAATCGAAAAAGATCTCGAAAGAAAACGTTATCAGAGCACAAAATGATATCAGAAATATATCGACTGAAAATAGCTTTTTACACGCAGGGCCATCGGAATACATCGCTTATTACGGGGACAATAAGGTAGCTAATTTCAGATTAGAGCTAGAAGGTTTTATGGGAGCACCCGTTATATTAGATGCACAATTATCTGTTCAGGATTCTCCTAATTCTGCCGGGGTAGTGATTGATGCTATACGGTACGTATACGTAGCGAGAGAATTGGGCATCGTAGGAGCCCTAAGAGGCCCTTCTGCTGCCACGCAAAAAACACCTCCCGAGCAAATGATGTTCAGTCAAGCACTGGAAGAGTGTCATGCTTTAGCGAAGCGTGAATTGACAGCTTCTACGAAGAGTCAGCTTAAAAAAACACAATTAGTGACGGAATAATCTTCTTTAAAATGGGAGAAACGGTAAGTGTTCAACAGCGCTTGCCGTTTTTTTTTTGAATAATAATGTGTACCCCTCCTTTTTTCAGGGATAGCGAAACTTTCATTTTCCCGCTATCTTTGGACGAAAGGATGACATGTTACGCAATCTGGCCTTTGTTCTTAATAAATGTCCAAGCAAGTTTTCCTCATCGGCGGTTTCTATCAATGATACGACCAGAATAGATGTGCAATTGAAAAGAAGGAATATATGGGTTAGGTCCCCGTCTTCAGGTAAGGAAAAAAAGCGAAATGGTCACTTTTTGAATTTACCTTAACCATAATACCACGAGAACCGATAAAGTGATCCTCGCCCGCGTTTATTAAAAATATTGAGAACTTAGTGCGTAATTATGAAAAGGAGGTATATGCCTCCCTTGTTGAAAGCGAAATAAATAATACAACGAGAAATTGGCTCTATACTATTGCTTCGAGGCAGAAATCGGATAATGGTAGAACACTCATTGTACTTTTTCGTATGCACGGAAGTTGTTTCTATTTAGCAGAAATGGAAATAGAAAACATACAATTGCGCGTCTTTCCGTTGGACCAATGGAAGGAGATGGTTTTTTAATGCCTATTAAAATAGTACCTTCGTGGTAAGGAAGGCGTTCTTTTTATATTGATTTGATAAAGACCTTCTCAAAAACACGAATGTACATACCTAAAAATTTTGCATTTAATGACCAGGAACAGTTGTTGGAATTTCTAAAGGCGAACAGTTTTGGTCTTATCGTTAATGGAGATGCGCAAATGACGCCTATAGCGACACATTTGCCTTTCACGGTTGAACATGCAAGTGAAAGGCTTGTACTGAAATCGCATTTTGCTAAAGCCAATAACCAATGGAAATCAATAGAAGAAAAGCGTGTTTTAGTAGTATTTTCTGGCCCCCATGCTTATATATCTCCTAAAAATTATGAAAAAACAGAAAGTGTACCCACATGGAATTATGTTTCAGTGCATGTCTATGGAACCGTTAGCTTAATCTGGGAACGGGAAGAAATATTGGACGTGCTAACAGCTACGATCAATTTTTATGAAAAGGATTATAATGAGCAGTGGAAAACCTTGCCTAAAGAATATATCGATCGAATGGTTAAAGGGATTGTTGCTTTTAAATTAGATGTACAAGAGATCCAGGGTGTAAAAAAATTAAGTCAGAATAAAACACTAACAGAACAGAAACGGATTATCAACGATTTGGCGGGACATAATGATGTAAATGATCAAGCGCTGGCATGGCTAATGCAAAAAGAGTTACAGGTAAGTGATGATCTGAAATAAATACAGTACTAGTGCCACCATCCATTCAACTTTCTGATTAAGAGAATTTGCCCGACGTGATAAGCATTATGATCTAGAATTAGCAATGCTTCATTAAAAAGAGTTTGTCCTGTCCCGTGATCAAAGCGTTTAAAAATGTCCAAGTCATTCTGTATTAACGCGACGAAAGCTTGATGATCTTCCCGAATCTTATCTTGTGTTTGTTTCCATTCCAAACTGTTTCTGGGACTACTTTGTTTGGGCCAATAGCCCGAGGGCCAGTCAGGAGATTTGTAACTCGGATTACGGCAAAATTCCAATATATCGAATTGGGAAATACGGATATGTTCCGTTAGTTGCCAAATATTGTAAGGAAAGTGTTCCTTTTTTTGTCCGGCTTGCTCCCAAGAAAGTCCGTGTATTGCGTCAAAAAGATCAACATGCGCACCACTCCTTGTAAAGCGATCCAATAGTTGTCCTTTTACTTGTGCAATGAGATTATCTAGTGAGTTTTCCATGCATGTAAAAGAATTAAGTCATTGATTTTGTTTTAATAAAATTCAAAATCTTTATATTGATTTCAGGTATCTCTTTTTGGGTGTTAAAAATATTGGCCTCAACTCCCTTGCTTTACTAGTTCTCAGGATAAAAAAGTCATTTTATTATTTATTATATTTATCTTTGTTGCTAAGATATTTAGAGACTAATATTTTTTTCGATGATTGATAACTCAAAAGAGCAGCAGATCCAAACCTTTAGATCCCTAAGCAGGAAATATTCCGATACATCCATATTGATGCACGAAGCGATTGCTCGGGAAATAGGATTGTCGGGTACGGATCATAAGTATTTAGGCTTAATAATGCAAAATGGGCAAATGACTGCAGGTGAATTATCCAGGCTGACTGGATTGACAACGGGAGCAGTTACTGGTTTGGTAGACCGACTTGAAAGGAAAAAATTGATCAAAAGACAATTTGATAAAGAAGATCGGCGAAAGGTAATGATTGTACCAAATACAGAAAATGTTTTCAAGTTACTAAATCCCATTTTTGATAAGCTAAATGAGAAAACAATGGAACTGGTAAATTCCTTTTCGGAACATGAAATCAATATGCTCGAGCGATATTTTCGTTCTGCCATTGATATCATGAATGAAATGATCGAACAACTAAGAGCATAATAAATATGGAATACAGCGCAAATTATATAGTACGGGCAGAGATATGGCTATTTATTACAACACTTGTTTATTTTCTGATGAATGGAGCACAGATTTTTGAAACTGCAGTGATTGTTCCGAAATGGACAGCCTCACCACCGGAATCATTTCAGCTGCTGGGCGGAAAATATGGACTCAATTTAAAGACTTTTTGGATAGTGGTTCATTCCATTCATGAACTTACATTCGTATTAGCACTTATTTTTTGTTGGAAAATTATTCCTGTCAGAAATTGGGTCTTGCTTCTTTTTGTTCTGCACATGGCCGTACGTGCTTGGACACTTTTGTATTTTGCACCGAATATTATCGCATTCCAAAGTATTGCCAATGGATCAGTTCCGGAAGCGGATCTATTAGCTAAAGCAAATCTTTGGCGAACGCTCAATTATGTTCGTGTAAGTCTTTTTATCCTGATATCATGTTGTTTCATTCCCCTTTGTATGTGGATTATAAACATAAAAGTCAGATAAAACTCAAAAGCTGATGATTTATAGGTACTAATCGCTCGTTTTAACGGCGTTGATTTTTTGCTTTTTCCAAAGCTGATAGTCTGTCTTTTTATTGTATTTCTTCGCGTTATTATATCGGTTTTTTCTGCCCAAATGATATTAAAAAGCCACTTTTTTTGTATCTTTATAAGATATAGATAGAACCTGTATAACCAAAGAAATTACGTTATACAAAAGTTTTTTATTTACTTTTTCAATTTTAATGTTCTTTAAACTATTTTTTACATTTACAAAAATTGGCCTTTTTACAATTGGTGGGGGATACGCAGTGATTCCATTGATAGAACGCGACATTGTATCACGTGGTTGGTTGTCTAAAGAAGAATTTTATGAATTACTCTCTATTACTGAATCGTTACCGGGCGTTTTTGCTACAAATATTGCCGCGCTAGTGGGGTATAAAATTAACGGTCTGAAAGGCGGCGCCCTTGCTGCATTGGGAACGATTATTGCACCCTTTATGATCATTATTTTGATTGCTGCTTTTTTTAATAGATTTCAGGAAAACGTATGGGTTGCGAAAGCATTTAAAGCATTGCGCCCAGCTGTTGTTGCACTTATTGTGGCTCCCTGTTTTTCGGCGGCAAAAGCTAACAAACTTACTTATAAAACAGCAGTGATACCAGTTGTCGCATGGCTATTAATGTGGCAGGGAAACGTCTCGCCTATTTTTATTGTTGTTTTTGGATGCGCTGCAGGAATAATTTATCATATTTTCAGAGAGAAAAATAAGGGAAAGTAACGTGATTTTTTTGAGATTATTTTGGGTTTTTACAAAGATTGGTGTTTTTGGTTTTGGTGGTGGGTACGCTATGCTCTCGTTGATTCAGCATGAAGTTGTAGAAAAAAACGGCTGGATGACAAAGCAGCAATTTACCGATTTAATAGCGGTATCTCAAATGACACCTGGACCGATTGGAATCAATACGGCTACCTATGCAGGCTATACTGCTCTTGAAAATTCGGGCCATTCTCCCTTTATAGCTGTTTTAGGCTCCATTGTCGCTACTTTTTCTTTATGCTTACCTTCATTCGTTTTAATCATTCTAATATCTTATTTTTTCAGTCGCTTTCGAAGCAATAAATATTTTACCTGGGCTATGACAGGTGTTAGATTATTAAGTGTGGCGCTCATAGGACTTGCAGCCGTATCTTTAATGACCCACGAAAATTTTATAGACTATGTAAGCCCGATTTTATTCTTAGGAGCACTTTTCCTCTCAGTTCGTTATAAGTTACATCCGGTTTTTATAATAGCAATCGCAGCGATTGTCGGAATTGTTATTTATTAAATAGTATGGCCCTTCTGTCTTGGATCATTTTATTATACCGACTTGTGTCATTAGGAAACTCGCGTTTCTATTTTTTGTGATTCTTTTTTTGATTGTATAATCAAAAGACGAGCCTTCCCCCGGCATAGAGCTGAGCCCGTTGACGAAAACGAGTTTCTTGAAGCATGAAGCTATTTATACGTTCCGTGTATACAGCATGTAAGTTTTTTATGTGAACAAACCGATTTTACAATGGTAATCTTTTGAATCGAGTTTGACAACGTCGCGCTTAGCGATAATGTGCAATAAATTGCTAATTTTATCACAGCAAATTCCAGTACCTATTTATACTATGAAACAGATATTTCAAAAAGGAGCGATAAATCCATCTTTTATTTCCACTAGTATTGCTAAACATGCCACCAAAACAGAAATTGGAGCTCACCATATTTTTTTAGGGCAGGTGAGGGCGGACTTGATTGATGGCAAGGAAGTGGCCGCGATTGAATATACAGCTTATGAAGAAATGGCACTTGAAAAAATGCACGCTATTCGAGAAGAGATTTTTAACAAGTATTCCTTGACTTGTATGCACGTGCACCACAGCTTAGGTGTAGTAAAGACGGGTGAAATTTGTCTTTTTGTATTCACTTCCTCACCACATCGTAAAGCGGCAATGGAAGCTTGTACGGAAGTTGTAGAAAGGATAAAAAGTGAATTACCGATTTGGGGTAAGGAATTGTTAGACGACGGGTATCAATGGAAGGTAAATCAATAAACAAGGGCGACTAAAAGAGATATAGAGGTCTGTGAGTGTCATCAGCTAGGCTAGCAATTTTTTGAACAAGTCTTATAAGTTTTATATTTTAACATCTTTTGTGGGAATACCACGGATATCGATTGGTGTAAAGCACGTCAGCGTTCTTATGTGCCGTAGGCCTGTCTGGGATGCACAATAGAACGAAGTTTTGTGCCATGATCTATGATTTGCTATCTTGTACCGAACAAAGTCAGATACAAATAATAGATAGGACACTTTTTAAGTAAATCAAAATGAAAAGAAAAGATTTTATAAAGAACACGTTGATAGGTGCTGTCGGTATCAGCATAATACCAAGGCATGTACTCGGTGGACAAGGTTTTTTAGCACCTAGCGATCGGATTAATTTGGGGTATATAGGAACGGGAAAACAGAACACCTATTTATTGAGTGCCATCGCTAAATGCCCGGAAACAATGGTGCTCGCAGCGAGTGATGTAGATAAACAGAAGTTGCAGCATTTTGTGCAAGCCGCTGTTGCCGAAAATAAAAAAAAGACAGCGACTGACGTAACTACTTATGGACGATATCGTGAACTATTAGAGAGAAAAGATATAGACGCTGTCGTAATCGCTTCACCCGATCACTGGCATGCACAAATGGTGGTTGATGCCGCCAAGGCTGGTAAAGACATTTATTGTGAAAAACCCCTTTCATTGACAATAGCAGAAGGCAGGGCCATGGTTGATGCGGTTCGTAAATATAAGCGGGTTTTTCAGACAGGGAGCATGCAACGATCCCAACAATATTTCAGAGATGCTGCAAACTTGATAAGAAATGGCTATATCGGTGATATTAAAGAAATCAATGTTTCAATAGGAGGCCCCGTAAAGGCTTGCGATTTACCCTCGTTACCGATACCGGATTATCTAGATTGGGACAGCTGGATTGGTCCGTCTTTATACAGAGGCTATCATCCCACACTTTCTCCTCCTCTAGGTGATGAGAGTTGGGCCGGTTGGCGAAATTATCAAGGTTTTGGAGGTGGCTATGTAACAGACTGGGGGGCGCATATGTTTGACATCGTGCAATGGGCTTTGGATATGGATCGTTCTGGTCCGATTGAGTTTGTACCTCCACAACAACCACTTGCTCAGGAAGGTTTATATTTTAAATATGCGAATGGCATCCAAGTCAATCATAAAAGATGGGTAGATGGAAACGCCATCCAATTCGTCGGGACGGAAGGTACGCTGGAGGTAGCAAGAGAATTTCTTCGTTCAGCACCCGAATCGCTGGTTAACATTTCACTTAAAACAAGTGATAAAAAAGTATATCATAGTGAAAATCATTACCAAGATTGGATCAATGCCATTAAGGTTAGAAAACAACCCATAGTTGATGTAGAGACCGGACATCGTACCGCAACGGTTTGTAATGCGGTCAATATTGCATATGAATTGCAAAAACCACTGAAATGGGATCCCAAAAAAGAATTATTTGATAACTCTTATGCAAATGGAATGCGCTCACGACCGTATAGAGGAACCTGGGATTTTAATGATTTCTAAATTACATGTCAATTCATAAGGGAGCCCCACAAGGGGCTTCTATCTTCTGTCGCAGAATCCCCCTTCCTTTGCCGTAATCCCTACTGTTTTGCATTAATTAATTTACTACTTTTGTTAAGCCTAAGCGCATAAGAGCGATAGGCTCCTATAACTGAATGGATAAATAAATACTTAACAAGTTATAAATTAATGAATTATGAAAATTGTAAAAACCATTCTCTGTGTATTATTTGGTTTGATGTTTATCAATGCCGGCTTAGACAAATTTTTGCACTACATGCCTGTTCCTCCATTGGAAGGTGAAATGTTAAAGGTGGGGGAGGCCTTTATGCAAATCAAGTGGCTATTTCCTTTGGTAGGGGCCATTGAAGTCATTGGTGGATTACTATTTATCTTACCTAAAACAAGAGCTCTTGGCGCTATCGTCATTCTTCCTATTATGGTCGGTGTTATTTTACATAATGCGATTTATATGCCATCTGGACTGATGATTGCAGGTGTTATGTTTTTAATTAATCTTTGGGTGATTGGCGATAATTGGAAAAAATATCAAGTTCTTGTAAGCTAAGTATTTATACTAACATTAACCTGTCACTTCTTCCTGATCAGTTAAGTAAAACGAGTAGATTTAAGACGAGGCTCCTTTGGGAGCCTTTTTTAATATTGATTTCAACAGATGTCAATGATTGCCGGAATTCGATTCGGTTCCATCGTTTTCATATTTTTTCGATACATTTATCCCTTTGACGCTTCGGAGCGGATAAAAATTCCCTCTTGAAGACATTTGTTAACCAATAAAAAATATATGTTAGTAATAAATAATTTCGAAGAGTATGAGTCGCATGTCGGTGAAGGGCTTGGTGTTTCGGATTGGCATAAAATAGATCAGGCACAGATCGATAAATTTGCCGATGCAACGTTAGATCATCAATGGATACATGTAGATAAGAAACGGGCCGAAAGTGACGGGCCATTTAAAAGCACCATTGCTCACGGTTATTTAACCTTGTCATTAATTCCGTATTTATGGAAGCAGATTGCGGATGTACGGAATATAAAAATGGAAATAAATTATGGTATAGAAAACCTAAAGTTTGGCCAGCCCGTATTGGTTAATAATGAAGTTCAGTTAAAGGCAAAACTGATTTCAGCTGTCAATTTGAGAGGTGTGACGAAAGTTGTTATCGAGGCAACGCTTGTCATTAAAGATCAACCAAAACCTGCTTACTCCGGTAATGTGGTGTTCTTATATCATTTTATTTAAACATTTGAAACTGAACCCTCAAATGTAACACAACCTTATTTTTCAGGGAACAAAAGAAATGTAATTTGCTTGTTTTATTTGGCGGAAATTGTTGGATTTTTGTCTTTTCGGACATGAAAAATGAATGGTAACTTTGTTGAAAAAGATAAGGTTATGATTAAAGTTGCAATTAATGGATTCGGTCGTATCGGTCGTTTGACGCTCCGTGAAATGACGAATAATGATAAATTGGAAGTTGTTGCTATTAATGACTTAGCAGATCCTTCCATGTTATCGTACTTGTTGAAATATGATTCCATACATGGAAGATTTGAAAAAAGTGTCGATTATACTGAAAACGCCCTTCTTGTTGATGGGAAAAAAATTGCCGTATATACCGAGCGTGATCCACATAGGTTGCCTTGGGGCAAAGATAAAGTAGATTTAGTAATAGAATGTACTGGTATCTTCGAATCAAAGGAAAAAGCCAGTGCACATTTGGAAGCAGGGGCTAAAAAAGTAATTATTTCGGCACCATCTGACAAAGATGTCAAGACGATTGTTTTTAATGTAAATCACCAGCTACTTGACACGCAAGATGAACTAATCAGCTGTGCCTCTTGTACAACGAATTGCTTAGCTCCGATGGCGAAAGTAATAAACGATCATTTTGGTATCATCGTCGGACAAATGACAACCATTCATGCGTATACCAATTCGCAACCATTAATGGATACGCCAGATCCAAAAGTAAACTATCGTAAATCACGAGCAGCAGGCGACAGCATCATCCCTTATACTACGGGGGCTGCGAAAGCAATTGGCCTGGTTATTCCCGAGTTAGCCGGAAAACTCGATGGTTCGTCCCAGCGTGTTCCTGTCCATGCAGGATCGGTTGTTGAATTGTTTACTTTACTTGAGAAAGAAACGAGTGTAAAGGAAATCAATGCGACAATGCAAGCAGCAGCTAATGAATCTTATGGATATACTGAGGATTTCATTGTTTCTGCTGATACCCTTGGTATCCGTTATGGCTCACTATTCGATGCCACTCAAACAAAGATTGTAGCGGTCGGCGACAGGCAGTTGGTAAAAACGGTTTCCTGGTATGATAATGAAATGTCCTTCGTATCACAAATGGTCCGTACAGCAGTTTATTTCGGTGCATTATAAAGAGATCTTATTATCAGCTGGGGCGACTTTTTGTTGGGCCCGGCTGTTAATAAGTAATTGCGGATGCAAAGCTTTTACGATAATCACTCGGGGTTGTCTTCAAGTGGCGTAAAAACAAGCGACGTAATCCCTCAGTGCTTCCGATTCCGCATTCATCACAAATTTCATCCAGTGTTAATTGTGTTTCCTCTAGTCTTCGACGCGCCCATTCAAGTCGTATTTTTTCAACATATTTTGCTGGAGTCACCCCAGTTTCACGTAAAAAGACGCGTGCGAAGTTCCGTGGGCTCATGGAAACTTTTTCCGCCAAGAGTTCAACGCTTAATTCGCCGTCTAAATGATCAATAATCCAATCTTGGGCAACTTTAATGGGTTCGTAGTCCACCGTTTGATGCATGAGAATATTGCTGAACTGTGATTGGTTCCCTGGGCGTTTTAAATATAGAACCAATATTTTCGCTACCATAACGGCTACATCCCTTCCGAAATCTTCTTCTACGAGCGCGAGTGATAAATCCATGCCGGTAGAGATACCTGCAGAGGTGTAAACATTGCCGTCTTTGATGTAAATGGCATCTTTTTCCACCTTTATTTCGGGATAATATTTTGCCATTTTATCACAAACTTGCCAATGGGATGTCGCCCGCTTGCCGTTTAATATACCAGCTTCTGCCAAAATAAAAGCGCCTGCGCAAATGGATCCTATGCGGCGTATTTTATAACGATTTTCTTTTAGCCAACTAGATAGCTTCTCAGTTATCGAGTTATCGGCATCACCCTTTCCAGCAACTAAGACCGTGTCAATTTCGTAATGAATCGAGTCAATACCACCTTCGCAAACAATAGGTAAACCTGCCGATGTATTAACGATATTGGAGGAACCTGTGGAGAGTACATGAGTAACATAGGCTTTTTTTGTTATCGATTTCTGTTTCCTGACATAATCGGCTGCCTTCGTAAAAACCTCCAAAGGACCTGCTACATCAAGAATAGAAGTCATTGGCGGAACAATAATTACAATGTGTTTTGCTTTGTTCATGGCTTTTTAGAGAAACAAAAATAAGACAAGTAAATGGCAGACAAATATTTTTTTTATATTCTCTGCCATTTACTTGTCTTATTAATCGTTTAGTTGCTAGCCTGCTCTTTGGAAAAAAATGATGCTCATGATCATCGTCTCAAATTATGAAGCAATCATACCGCCAACGGATAATCTGACATTTGTCAGTATACTAGGGAACAATTTTTTATGATGGCGGCTCATTAAGTGATTTTACAAATTCGGTAGGAGTTTGGCCGGTCACTTTTTTAAATGTTGTATTGAAGGTGGTTTTAGAATTAAATCCCGCATGAGCGGCAACACCAAACATATCCAAATGTTTTGCTTGTCCAGAAGCCAATAAGTGCTTGACCTCTTCCACTCTCATTTCATTAATAAATTGATAAAAATTTTTCGATAAGCCATTATTTAGCACATAGGATAATTCATGAGCGCTGATTCCTATTTTCTCGGATAATAACGGTAGTGTAAGCCCTGGCTCGAGGTAGGGTTTCTCCGTTTTTATGTATCGTATCACATCCGTTTTGAGTGTGTCAACCTGTTCTGGCGTCAACCGCTCATACGTTGCTTTCTTACCGAGTACAATTTCCAGTTCTGGAAGCTGTGCAGGAAGAACTGGATAAATGACAGCTTGCTTCAATGAAAAATAGCTTAAAAAAACGACGCTTACAAAATAGATAACAGGAAAAAAGGTTGAAAACATTTCGAATCCGCTAGCAAGATGAATCACTTGCAAGAAAAGTACAATGAACAGTACATACTTTATCCATGTTAGATCGATTTTTTCAATGGAGGAAGAGATCATGCGTATGTTCCGTGCGTGAATATGCAGCTGCGCAAAACAAAGGAACCAATAGAGAAAAAATTGGAATAAAAAGAAATGGCGAATAAAAAGGGGTATCACCGTCGAAAACTCAGGCATTGTCCTCGTGGGATTAAAATGTTGCGGTATGATATACGTAATCGAAAAAAGAAAAAAAAGCGTAACGGGAAGAAAATGAAGGAATATAACGTTGGATTTTTTTGCAGGATTTACAAAATACAAGATGGCCAAATAAAAACAGGGAAGTAAGGCCCATCGAGGTAATTCCAGCAAATGAATGACAAAAGGGAAGCGATCACCTAATCCAAAGGCTTCAATAAATAGCTGCGTAAAAGTGCAAGCTAGAAGACAATAAAAAAATCCAAGCCATCGGTTTGCTTTCTCATTCACGCCAGGCACATTCATTAAAAAGAGAAAGGATAACAAGTATAAGCTACCGGCCGTAAAAGCAAAAAAAATATGTACTAATTCCAAATTTTAGATATTTCGTTACTGATGCTAATATAAGACACTTATAGATTTAAATAGCTGTTCTATGCTGCAAAAAAAGGAAACGGATTGGATTTTCGCGTTCGCTTGGATACAAGCGAACGCCATTTTAGGGTGTTTTTTTCAGATGATACGTTTTGAAATATCGATGATATCCTGTTATTGTTACTCCACCGTGTAGTGAAATTGGATATCATGCGCTTTAAGTTTCTTAGAAGAAAGGAGGCTCTTACCATATCCAAAACAACCAAGCTTCGATTCGGTGCGAAGTAGGAAGAAATATCCATCATTTTTCTTTACAGAAATACCGGGATGAAGGGTCATTTTTTTGGCTGACCAGCCCAGTGAGTCTGCTGGAATTTCAATAGATCCGAGTAGTAGCTCCGTCTCTTCCTTTTTATAAAAATCAATTATCAAATTAGCATCTGGATAACCACTTTTCAGCAAGGTAATTTCAAAATTAGTCAACCTCCCTGTCCGATTAGCAATAAAAGGTTGCTGACGTGTTTCGGTGTGGGTAATTTCACAAACAGCTTTGTAGGAATCGATGTCGTCCATATCGGTTGCTTTCTTTTCCCTGCTTACGCTAAAGTCTCTTATACATTTCAATGGTTTAATGGCTCCGTTTGGCTCAAAGGTCAGGGGTGCCCAATAGAAATTCGCGAGCGCTTCATTTTTTGCTGCGTTATTCCAAAGATCGCTACCATAGAGGAATAAGGTATCGCCGGGTAGTTTAATGGTCGCAACGAAAGAGGGTTGTCCTCCGCATGAGTTGTCGCTGATTTTTTTTGCTTCTGACCAAGGGCCTAGCGGTGATTTAGCGGTTTTGTAGGAGGTGCCTGTTCCTGCACAATAACCACAATTCGGATCTGAATACGTAATATAATAAACCCCTTTCCGTTTGAAAAGTCCGGGCGCCTCGGTTTTTCCTGCAGTAACTTTAGTAGCTACTTTGCCTGTTCCGCTTAAATAATCATCTGTTAACTGCTCAATGGCAATGGCTCCCTCTGCCCGCCAGTCCGTTATCGCTAAATATGCTGTTCCATCGTCATCCACAAATAGATCATGATCGCCATTATTTAATCCAGCTACTGGCTGATCCTTATTGATTGTTAGTTTCGGTTCTTCGACTTCAATAAAAGGACCAACGGGCGATTCGCTAGTAAAGACACGATAACCGATCACATTATCATATACATTGATCCATAAAACATATTGATTGTTCTTAGGGTTGTAAACTACATGTGGTCTAAAGCAACCATATGTTTTACCATCACATCTCGATTGCCACACTGGATTTTGGGCATCAAATAAAAAACCTTCATCTTTCCAATTTACCAAATCTTTAGAAGAATAACTTTTAAATCCGCAAAAGGGCGCCTTTTTGTTATTCCATTCAAAACCACAATCGTAACTTGTACCATACAAATAATAAACACCATTGAAATAAGCAATCATCCCGTCGTGTGCGTCTACTGCTTTTCCTAAATTATCGAATTTGGTAATCTGTTCTCCCGAAGGTGAAAAATTCTTCACTTGCGTTCGACCCAAAAAGGGAGCAGTGAATAGAAGAATAAACAGAAGATAGGTTTTGAACATAGGGTTATAAATTTAGTGAAAAGTGCAGGGAGGTCAACGTTAGCATATTTGTACGGTATTGACTTTTAGTAGTTTGCCTAATTTTTTGATTTTCGATGCCAGGTGACCTTTTCCAATTGCGCAATGATGGGCCGGACCTTCGGCATTCCATGCTTCAACAAAGTTTCTCGCACCAATAGCAAAGGAGTATCGGCTATTGGTGTTGCCTATTTCGAGAATATCACCCGGGACGGATTTCCCTTCGGCCATGATTAATTTAAGCGCCCCTTCGCCGTCCTCTACGACAGAAAGCAAGGTGACCGGCCCGTTTTTGACAGACATCTCGACCGAAAGACCGTTACCTACTTTCCCATGGTAAACTTTTAATGGTTTCACTTTAACTTTCCCTTCCGCTATCTGGGGATGGCATGGTCCATCGTGTCCCATTAATACCAGGTCTTCGTTAAAATCCATGGCATAATATTCAGTAAAGGACCCCCCCGCGCCAAAACTATCCATGATCTTCATCGCTTGTACATTTTTGATTTCATACTCACCTGCCACTGGAATGTGCTTTCCTGTCAATATTGAATTACCTAAAATAACCGAAGTCGCTGTGTTTTCATTAGCTTCGTTTCCGCTGCCCTTATGATAATAGGCCAAGGAACCCAGTTTATATTTATCCACAAGTTTGTCCAATGCTACAGCGGTTATAGCTGCCCGTTGGAGTTCTTCTGAAAGACAATCCTTTTGTACATCAAAAATCTGAACTATTTCCTGTAATTTAAACTCGAGTTCTGTTGTTGTCACCCCTTCTCTCAAATGCGATAATTCATCGATCTCCAATATTTCTATGTGGCCGCCAAATGTGGCACATTGCAAGGTTAAGTCAGTATAAATATCCATCATGCCACCATAGTAATTACCCATAACTCCCATTCGATTGTAGTACATTACTTTGGCTACCCTCGCTGCTTCTATCCATTCCTCTATTTCATTCCATACATGTGGATCATTTTGTAAGATACCTGTAATTTGAAAGAAAGGAATTTTACAGCGTCTAAATACGTTGGCTATCTCAGGAACCGGGCAAGCAGAACAATACGCAAGCCATTCGCCTGTCATCTTTGTCCGATCTTGTAAGCGATTAAATGCTTTATAATCAATATTGGCATTAGGAGACAGGTTTAGAATAATGACAGGTACATTGGCCTTCTTAACAATGGGCAATACAGTCGATGACAAGGCGTAGGTGGTAACGTAGAGCATCAATAAATCGACGTCTTTCTTTTTAAAATGATCGCCTGCTTCAAAGGCTTTTTCCGGTGTATCAATTAGGCCGAGATTAACGATTTCTGTGTTAAGAGCTGCTAATCCCGTAGCAACCAATTCTATTTGGTTTGATAATCGGTCTTTTAAACCATCGAATTGCGCCCAATAGGTTTCCAATCCGATACCGAATAAACCTATCCTAACCTTTGTTTTCATACCCATTTTCATCTTGTTGTTTACAATCGGTGTTGGTTTTATAATTTTTAATCTGTTATCATTAGTCTTCACAAACCTAAAAAAGGGTAAACATTAAAAAAATCGACATTTTGATATTTTAAATACATTTTGTGATTTTTTATCTGGAATGTTCATTCATATTAGTATGTTTATTTTTACTTGGTCAATTGAAAACATAGATGATCGATTTTTTCAAATATCTCCCCGTAAGTCGAGAAGATGAAAAATGGGGGTTAACCGTTCTAAACGTAGGTTGTACGCGAGTAAAAGCTACTACTGATTATCCATTGGCAAGCCACCCCGCAGGTTATAACTTCAATAGAACAGGTTGGCGTATTTTGCAAGAGTACCAACTTATTTATATTATTAAGGGACAAGGCGTTTTTGAGTCGGCAAGTTGTAAGTCAACTATGGTAAAAGCCGGGACAGTACTTTTCCTTTTTCCGAATGAAAAACATCGATATAAACCGGATAACAGAACAGGTTGGGATGAATATTGGGTAGGCTTACAAGGGTCCGTTATTGACAATTTGTTGTTATCAGGTTATTTGAAACGGGATAGTCCATGTATTTATATCGGTTTCAATGAACAGGTATTGGACGTTTATAATACGATTATTGAACATGCCAAATTGGAAAAACCAGGTTATCAGCCTTTGATAGCAGGGGCCACATTACACCTTTTGGGCATCTGCCATGCTATTGCAAAACAACGTATCACCGGCACGAAAGAAGATGAAGGGGTCATCGAGAAAGCGAGACTCTTGTTTCGTTCGAATATTAGTACAAGCTATTCACCCGAGATGGCCGCTGCCGAATTGAATGTGGGGTATTCTTGGTTTCGGAAATTATTCAAGCTTTATACCGGACTTTCGCCTGGTCAGTATTACCTGCAATTGAAAATAGACAAAGCGAAAGATCTTTTGGCAAATAGCGATCGATCGGTTAAAGAAATAGCGACTGACTTAAACTTTCAATCGAGTTTTTATTTTTCAAAAATATTTAAAGATAAAACAGGTTTACGACCTACTGAATACCGAAAAGAAACAAATTTTTAAACCCTTAATGATGTTGAGTCATTGCCAACAACCGTGCTTAGGTAAGCGTTATTCTTTCACTTCATCCAAACGTTTGCCTTTTGTTTCGTGAACAAAAAACCATAAGAATACAAAATATACAAAGCAAATGCCCGCGAATAGGATGAAGGTTTGACTAGCGGAAAATTTATCGATCAAAACGGGAAATGCATAGGTTAACCCAAAGCAGGCAATCCAAAGCATGGTGGAGGAAACGGAGATAGCGAGTTCTCTGACGTTAGTGGGGAAAATCTCTGCAATCAGCACCCACGTTACAGGTGCTAACGTTGCAGCATAAACGGCAATGAAAGCCAAAACGGAGGCACTTAAAAGATATCCGGAGAACAGTTCATGCTTGAATGCATAAGCAATAAGGAGTAACAGTAAGACCATTACTCCCGAACCGAAAAGCATCAAGCTTTTACGCCCTAGCCTATCAACCAGCTGCATGGCAATCAATGTGAAGATTAGGTTAATACCGCCAATTAGTATCTGTTGAAAGAGCTGATCATTGACGTTCATTCCCGCTTTGCCAAAAATAACAGGCGCATAAAATAGAACTGCGTTAGCCCCTGATATCTGTTGGAAAATAGCGATCGTGATTCCCAAGAGCACTAGCGGAAAGATACCCTTTTTGAACAAATCCATAAAAGAAGGCTTCAACGAAGGTGTTTGCCGGTATCGGCGAATAAGTTTGATTTCCAGTTCAACTTCTTTTGGAGGAAGGAGATGCTTCAACACCTGTTCCCCTTTATCCTGGTAACCTTTTATGATGAGCCACCGAGGGCTTTCGGGTATAAGGAATATGCCAAGGAAGAAAAAAATAGCTGGTACAGCTCCACTGGCAAACATCCAACGCCAATTATCAGTTACTGGAGCTAATAAATAGTTGGAGAAGTAAGCTAATAGAATTCCAATCACAATGGCCAGTTGATTGATTGAAACCATTTTTCCTCGCATATTGGCTGGACTTACTTCAGCGATATAAAGAGGGGAGAGTACAGAAGCGCCACCTACCCCAAGTCCCGCGATGATGCGCCAGCAGATTAATGTCGTTGTTTCCGCAGCCAATCCCATCATCATAGAAGAAAAGGCAAAAAGAACGGCCGCAATAATAAGGGGCTTTTTTCGACCAACCCTTTCCGTAAGCCAACCTGTTAATAAAGCCCCGAAAATGCAGCCAATGTATAGGGAACTGGCTATCCATCCTAATTGTTCGGCGTCTAATTGAAAGTGGGGTTTAATAAATGGAATGGTTCCGGAAAAAATAGCAATATCAAATCCAAATAATAAGCCACCCAAGGCTGCCACTAAGCTGATCAAAACCGTATGACGGTGATTTTTATCCATGCGAATATCAAGGTCTATATTTGTTAGCTAAGCTAGTAAATCAATAAGTGTTCGCAATGGAATAAACTCCGTTTAGCATGGATTTTTTTCTGATTATGGATGCATCGCCCAACGATTACGGTAATTTTTTGGCGATATACCCATATGACTTCTAAATAATCGAGAAAAATAATAAGGATCGTCAATGCCTATGGCCAACGCAATTTCAAAGACACGGTGATTGCTAAACTGAAGCAGATGGCAAGCATGTTGTATTTTTAAATGATTGAAATATTCAATGGGTGAGTAGCCCGTTGTTTTATGAAAGACACTGGAAAAATGGGAGACCGATAAATGTACGTGGTTTGCTATGTCTTTTAGGGTAGTGGCTTCAGCGATACGATTTTTAAGAAAACGGATGGCTTGATCGCTTATGTTTACATCTTCTTTTTCTACATGATCGTTAAAACGCTCAGTCAGTAAGTAGCCACTTAAATAATAAGGGAAAGTTAAAGCGATGAATTCGATATTTTCCTTACTATAACCCTGTTGTAAAGTACTGTATATTTTGTCGAACAGATAGCGGTATTGCTCGCTGAACATTACCTTGTTCTTTTGTTGAAGCATACGTTCATAGAGTCGTTTACTAATAGCTGCGGCTTGTAAACCCTTGAAATGTACCCAATAAATCGTCCAAGGATAGTTTGGATCTGCGCGATAGACGTGTTTTGTCTTGGCTGGGATGATAAGGTATTCGCTTGGACCAATGCTTATCTCTTTATCATGGATTGTTGCCGTTCCGCGTCCTTCCACACAGTGGATTAAAATATGTTCCTGTGCGCCTTCTTGCCGGTCGCGATAATGATGTCGAGCCTTTGGGTAGTAGCCAATGTCGGTAACATAGAATTCCTTTGTAAAAGGTGTTTTCTCGTATTGTTCTAAGATTTTTGGAGGTAAAATGATCGCACGTTCCCCTTCAAACCCCTCTTGTTTTTGAATCATAATGGTTGGTTTTGTTTAGCAATTTAAGAAAATAATCCATTGTTAAAAATGATTTCTCCATTTTCGACTATCTGGTAAAGACTAATTTTGTTTCTAAAACCATTATAATCTCATGGACGCAGATGTTAAAGCTTGGATCGAACAGATCTTTATTCCGACGTACAGTATAGGTAAGCCCGAAAAAAATCCCATGTTTTTGGAAAAAAGAATCTATCAAGGAAGTAGCGGCGTGGTGTATCCGTACCCAGTTATTGAAAAAATTCTTGATAAAAAAGAGGACAAGGTTTATACCGCCTTGTTTTTAGAAAATGACTATCTTAAAATTATGGTTTTGCCTGAGCTGGGAGGGAGGGTACAAATGGCCTACGATAAGCTCAAACATCGCCATTTTATATATTACAATCAGGTCATTAAACCCGCTTTAGTTGGACTCACCGGTCCTTGGATTTCGGGGGGTATCGAATTCAATTGGCCACAACATCATCGTCCAAGTACTTTTCTACCAGTAGATTATATTACCGAAGAACGGGCGGATGGAGCTAGGACGATATGGGTAAATGAACTTGAGATTATGTTTAGAACAAAGGCACGGGTTGGTTTTACCCTTTATCCTGATAAGGCTTACCTTGAAGTGGAAGCACATTTATCGAATAGAACATTATTTCCGCAAACCTTTCTTTGGTGGGCCAACCCTGCAGTGAAAGTTAACGATTACTACCAATCAATTTTTCCGCCTGATGTACATGCCGTTTACGACCATGGGAAACGAGATGTATCAACTTTCCCGATCGCAAAGGGAGTCTATTATAAGATGGACTATTCACCTGGTACGGATATCTCTCGTTATAAAAATATACCTGTTCCTACCTCATTTATGGCTGTAAACTCCCGATATGATTTCATGGGGGGATATGAACACGATGTACAAGCAGGTATGTTGCATGTAGCAAACCACCATACGGTCCCCGGAAAGAAGCAATGGACATGGGGAAATGCAGATTTCGGTCGAGCTTGGGACCGTAACTTGACGGATGCTGACGGCCCTTACATCGAACTAATGACGGGGGCTTATACAGATAATCAACCCGATTTTTCGTGGTTGCAACCGAATGAAAATAAAACTTTTCTACAATATTTTATGCCCTATAGCGATATAGGAGAGGTAAAAAATGCAACTAAAGAGGTGGCGGTGCATTTTGATAAGCAAGGCGAATTTTTCAGCTTGGGTGTTTATGTAACTGCCGTATATGAAAATGCGCGTATTTTAATAAAACGAGATGGAAATGTACTAGTCACGCGCGAGATAACTTTATCACCTAAAGCGAGTTATATGGAGCAACTATCCTTATCAGACTGCGCACCTCTACATACTTTTCTGGTTGAAATATATGATGAGTCAGGCAATTTACTGATTCGCTATCAGCCGGATGAGCTGAAAGAGAAAGAAATTCCTTCCCCTGCTACGCCTGCACCAATGCCCGAGAAAGTATCAAGTACAGAAGAGCTTTACTTGCATGGTTTACACCTGGAGCAATATCGTCATGCAACTTTTGATCCAAGACCATATTATCTAGAGGCATTAAAACGTGATGCCGGTGACCTTCGTTGCAATAACGCGATGGGTTTGTGGTTTTTACGCCGTGGTATGTTTACTGAAGCCGAGCAATATTTTCGTGTTGCTAAAGAGCGTTTATTCATCCGCAATACCAATCCCTACGATAGTGAAGTGTTGTATAACCTAGCTTTAGTATGTCTGTTCAAGAAACGTTATGTCGAAGCATACGAATTATTTTACAAAGCTGCCTGGAATGCCGCTTGGAAGGATGTTGCCTATTTTATGTTGGCTAGAGTTGATCTGATTCAGGGCAATATGCAGCTTGCATTGGAGCACATACAGGCATCGCTGGAACGCAATGCAAAAAGTAGTCGGGCGCTGCATCTTCAAGTCGTTATACTGGTTAAGTTAGGGCGTTTAACGGAAGCCTTGCAAGTAGCTAACAGTGCACTGACGACGGATCCCTTCAATTATGGTCTTTACTTTGAAAAACAAGGTGTTCTTGAAAGGCTAGAACGCGAAAGGGAAGCGCTGGAGACCAAAGAACGGGCGCTACATTTAATGAGGGGAAATATTTCTACTTTTATAGAATACGCATTAGATTACAAGCAAGCAGGATGTTATCAGGAAGCTGTCAGTTTACTACAATGGATTGCAGGTATCGGCGAAACGGATCCACTGTTCAATTATCATTTAGGTGCTATTCTGGCAGAACAAGGTAAGGTAGAAGAGGCTATTTTTTATTTTGCAAAAGCAGGTGTCTGTTCGTCTGATTATTGTTTTCCAAATCGAGTGGAAGATATGCTCGTATTGGAGCAAGCATTGACCTATAACCCAAGGGATGCAAAAGCGTACTACTATCTGGGGAATTATTGGTATGACAAACGTATTCATCTCAAGGCGATTGCGCAATGGGAACAATCAAGCACATTAGATCCTGGTTTTCCAACGGCTAAACGAAATTTAGCACTTGCCTACTATAATAAGTTAGCGGATTACGAAAAAGCACAAGTGCTGTTGGAAGATGCCTTTTCCTTGGATAATTCGGATGCTCGGATATTGATGGAGTTAAACCAGCTACATACATTACAACAGGTGCCTTTGGCGAAGCGGCTGTCGTTTTTAACACTTCATTTTGCCTTGGTTGAGACACGGGATGATTTATATTTGGAATATATCACACTCCTGAATTTATTAGGGAGGTATGAAGAAGCATTTGCCTATCTTAAGAGCAGAAAATTTCATCCCTGGGAGGGAGGTGAAGGGAAAACGACAAGTCAATATTTAACGGCGGGACTTGAACTTGCAAAGGAGGCCTTGCTATCCCATGATCCGACAAGAGCACTGGAACTTTTAGCGGGCTTGGAGGTATATCCCGAGAATTTAGGAGAAGGTAAATTACCCAATATACCCGAAAATGATATTCACTATTTAAAAGGTATCGCGTATGAAAATATGGGTGATACTTTAAATGCGAACATCTATTTCAAGCACGCAACGATTGGTGAAGAGAACCCTGTTCAAGCTATCTTTTATAATGATCCCCAACCTGATAAAATATTTTATCAAGGGCTCGCTTGGTTAAAGCTCAACGATATAAGAAAAGCCAACGAAATATTCGGCAAATTGTCTGCTTTTGGCGAGCTACATGTAGAAGATCGGATCGCAATCGATTATATGGCTGTTTCACTACCCGATTTGCTCGTGTTCGAGCAAGATCTTTCACTCAGAAATCGTATCCACTGCTTATACATGCTAGGTTTGGCGGCACTCGGTTTTGGACACCTTGAAAAAGCACAACAATATTTTGATGAGGTCCTTCAGTTGAACAATAGCCATATGGGGGCAACGATTCATCAGAAGATGATCGCCTTATTAAAATTTCTGAACGCATTACCGGAATAGACAGTTGGGTCAAAAGAATATTTTCCATCTTTTGCCCACAATTGTCTATTTTTTTGGCTCCCTGGAGACGTAGTTTTGCAATACCACGAGGCTATCATTTAACCAAAATAAATCTTTTATGCAACCAATTAAATCATGTCTCAACCAGAAGGATGCAAGGCTTTTGTCTAGGACAATTCTTTGTATATTTTACCTGGTCCTTCCGCTGATATTAAGCGCACAGGAAAAGGGGGAACACATCCTACGAGGTCGGATTACCGACCCTGTGGGACAAGCCATCCCGGGAGTTTCTATTGTTGTTAAGGCAAAATCAGCTAAAGGAACATCGTCCGATGCTTCGGGTAATTTTCAATTAAGCGTTAACTCCCTGGATATACTGATAATAAGTGCTATCGGTTATGTTACACAAGAAGTGAAAGTAGGTGAACAACAAGTTGTCAATATTCAACTTAGCGCTGATAATAAGGCGTTGGACGAAGTCGTAGTCGTTGGTTATGGTACGCAAAAGCGGTCTAACATAACCGGAGCAATTGCATCCATTTCCGCAGAAGATATTGTTTCCGAGGGTTTCAGTAACGTGGGGCAAGCTATCCAAGGCAAAGTTGCCGGTGTGCAGATTGAATCAGGTGGTGGAAATCCCGGGTCGGGTGTGCGCGTGTTGATCCGCGGAACGGGATCGCTGAACAATAATAATCCATTGTATATTGTTGACGGTGTACAGGTTGATAACATCAATAATATAGCACCTAGTGATATTGCTTCCATGGATGTCCTAAAAGACGCTTCAGCCGCGGCTATATACGGTTCACGCGCAGCAAATGGTGTCGTTCTGGTCACGACAAAATCAGGGAAAAAAGGCGATAACATCATTGCTTTAAATGCCTATTATGGTTACCAAAAACTAGCCAAGAAATTGGATGTTTTAAATGCACAGGAATGGGCTTCTGTTAGCAATGCAGCGCACGATAATGCAAGTTTAGCACGTTTGGAAATTGCAGATAACTATGCGCAACTTGCAGATGTTGACTGGCAGGATGAGATCTTTCATCAGGCACCTATGCAAAATTATAATCTGAATGCAACGGGTGGGGGAGAAAACTATAATTATAATATTTCAGGTGATTACTTAGGACAGGAAGGTATTGTCCGCACAACCGGCTATGAACGATATAACCTGCGCATCAAATCAGATTTTACCAAGGGACGGGTAAAAATTGGTGAAACCATTATTCTCTCTGATGAAAAGTGGCGTAATATGTCAACGGGTTGGGGTGGTCAAGGTGGTGGCCCTGTCGGCGCCGCACTTAAAATGATTCCTGTTTTTAACGTTTATGATCCAAATGCTATCGGCGGTTTTGCCGGTGCATATGGCCCGGTAGTTAACGTAGCTAATCCTGTCGCTCAACTGCATTTGGATAGGCCGGAATATGCTGCTGCTAATGCGCTCATTAATGCCTATGCCGAAGTAAGTATCATCGATGGGTTGAAATACAAATACAATGCAGGCTATACCCGTACATACGGAAAAGATTTTGCTTATCAGCACCCTTATGAAGTTGGAACGTTGTTTATCAATCGAATGGCTAATCTATATGAACGGCGGACGGAAAAGCAAGTTATATTACAAGAGCACACGTTAACTTATGATAAACAATGGAACAAACATAGCTTGCAAGGCATGGCTGGTTATACCTATCAAAATTCCAACTATCGTGAGCTAAGTGGACGTAAAAGCGGAATGCCGCGGGGCATTGAGGTACTCGACGCAGGAACAACCAATACCGTTACAGGAAGCAACGCACTTGAAAATACGTTAATCTCTTATTTTGGAAGACTGATCTATACCTATGATGACAAATATACATTAACGGCCATTATCCGTAGAGATGGTTCTTCTCGATTCGGTGAAGATTATAAATATGGTAATTTTCCTTCCTTGGCAGCTGCTTGGAATGTGTCGAATGAGTCTTTTTTTAAAGACGCGATCCCTTCAGTCAGCTCATTAAAAATACGGGCAGGTTACGGTAAGCTCGGTAACCAGGAAATTTCAGATTATCAGTTTTTAGCTAATATCAACCCAAATATAAATTATGTAATCGGTAGTGATCAACAATTGATGCCCGGAGCTACACAGGTTGCATTTGCTACACCTGATATACGATGGGAAAGTTCGGAAACCTATAATGCGGGCTTAGATTTGGGCCTCTTTAACAATAAACTCGCACTGATAGCCGACTATTTTGTAAAAAATAGCAATGATATTCTTTTGCAAGTTCCTATACCGCTGTCCACAGGCGCGAGCGCTGCAAGCCCATACGTTAATGCGGGGAGTATCCGTAACAAAGGTTTCGAAGCAGATCTTTCTTTCTCCGACGAAAAAGGGGATTTTTCTTATGGCATTAACGCAACTTTCTCGACGATCTCAAATAAGGTACTTGCACTGGGAAGTGGTTCTCAGCAGATTTTCGGTGGACAACCGACACATCATGGTGCTTCTGCAACTGTAACTCAGGCCGGCTGGCCTGTGGGTGCCTTTTATTTAATTCATGCAGACGGTATTTTTCAGTCAGAAGATGAAGTACAGCAACACAACCTAAACGGTCAGTTGATTCAACCGAATGCTAAGCCGGGTGATATCCGTTTTTTGGATGTCAATGATGACGGTAAAATCGATCAAAACGATCGGCAATACGCAGGAAGTCCGAATCCTAAATTCAGTTATGGTTTTGGTGGAAATTTGCGATGGAAGAACGTTGACCTTAACTTGTTTTTTCAAGGCACCTACGGTAATAAAATCTATAATGGTTTACGGCAGGATTTAGAAGGCATGAATCTAGAATTTAATTATCTGAGAACGACACTTGATGCCTGGACACCACAACATACTAATACGGATATGCCAAGAGCTGTTATCAATGATCCTAATCTAAACAGTCAGACCAGCGATCGTTTTCTTGAAAGCGGGTCCTATTTACGACTTCGTACAGTGCAGGTCGGTTATACATTGCCATCAACTACATTGGAATCTTTGAAGATCAATAACTGCCGGTTTTATGTCAGCCTCGATAATGTTTTTACTGTAAGCAAATACAAAGGATATAATCCTGATTTGGGAAGAACGGGGAGCATATTAAATAGAGGGGTCGATTTCGGCCACATTGCTTATCCATTGGCAAAAACGGCTATGCTAGGTGTACAGGTTTCTTTTTAACAAGTTAAATTCAAGAACATGAATACTGAAAATATTGTACAAATGAGGCGCATATTTACCTTGATAGGGGTAATTGGTGCGATGGTGCTTCTAATTGGTTGTACGGATAAGTTATCATTGGAGAATCCCAATACACAAACCGATGCCAATTTTTGGAAAAATGAAGAAGATGTTTTAAGTGGTTTAGCGGCTACTTATAAAGTATTAAAAGACGTTAATCGTGGCTATTTTGGTGTACGTGGGGTAGAATTGTCAAATGGAAGGGGGGATGATTTTTTCATCCGAAATGACGTACAGTCGCTTTATCAGTTATCCACGTTCACCAACAATCCGACGACTACTACACCGAGAGATCTATACGATGGATTTTTTAGAGGAATCTTTAGGGCCAATCAAGTTATCGAAAATACCCCCAGTGCCGAAATCGACGAAGAGAAAAAGACAGCATTGATCGCCGAAGCTAAATTTTTACGAGCGTTGAATTATTTTTATCTGATTATTAATTTTGGCGATGTACCCCTCATTTCGTCCGTACCAAAAGAACGCGATCAATATTTTACATCACCTGCCAAGCAGGAAGATCTCTGGAACTTTATTATTACCGATCTTAATGAGGCAAAAAATGCCCTACCTCTTAACTATCCAGATGAATATATTGGCCGGGCCACGAATGGTGCTGCTATTGCCATGCTAGGTAAAGTATATCTCTATATGGAGCGGTGGGAAGAGGCAGCAAATGAATTGGATATTGTAACGAAGGCTCCATACGATTATACCTTGTTGGATAATTATGAACAGAATTTTATGGCTGCATATGACAACAATAAAGAATCCTTGTTTGAGGTTCAGATGCAAAATGTAGGCGGGCCACAACCCTGGGCAGGAGAGAACGCGAATGAGTCGCAGGGCACGACAGTAGCACAAGAATTTGCACCCGCAGAGGTTGCAGGTTGGTTTGAAGCCTTTCCAACCAATAAAATCTTTCAAGCTTTCCAGCAAGAGAAAACCATAGACGGTGATTTCGATGCACGCATGTACGCTTCATTGGTATGGGACTATCCGGGAGCACAATATTATAATCGCCCCTTTTCGTCTTTCAAAAAGCAGTTTGGTTTCAACGCAATGATCCGTAAGTATCAGAATTGGCGAAATAATGACGAAGGAATATTTATTTCAGAGAATAACGAAAAGGTTATTCGTTTTGCGGATGTTTTACTGATGCGTGCGGAAGCTTTGATCCAATTGGGACGTATGAACGAAGCCTATCCGCTTATAAATCGGGTTAGAATACGTGCTAAACTTGCCCCACTGCCAGCAGGCAAAGATCAACAAGCCCTGCTTGAGGAGATTATGCACCAGCGCATGTTGGAATTTTTTAGAGAAGGATTGCGATTCTACGACCTGAGACGTTGGGGCAAACTTGCAGACGAAATTGCCGCAAGTGACAAAGAAGGACGTCAGTTTTTAACACTTCCAAGACATGAGTTATTTCCTATACCACAAGACGAGTTGAATACAAACCCAAATATGGTGCAAAATCCTAATTGGTAACAGTCCTTATTAATCTTAAATTTAAAAAACGATTAAACGACCATGAATAGATTGCTCTTATTATTTTGCATTGTATTGTTTAGTACCTGTCGTGTTGATAAATCAACGCAGCGATATGCTGATCTCACAGGCGAATGGTCTTTTTCGCTTGATACGGCTGACCTTGGCGAACGAGAGAAATGGTTTGCCAAAGCTTTACAGGAGAAGGTGAAATTGCCGGGTTCAACGACCACCAATGGCAAAGGTTTTGATATTAGTGTTCATACACCATGGACAGGAGGTATTGTCGACTCCTCTTATTTTACGGATACGGCTTATGCTCCCTATCGTCGCGAAGGAAACATCAAAGTGCCGTTTTGGTTACAACCAGTAAAGTATTATAAGGGTGCTGCTTGGTATCAAAAGGAAATCCGAATACCAGATAGCGCTTATCAAATGGGTGCGGAGCTTTTTATTGAACGTGTACATTGGGAAAGTACAGTCTGGTTAGATAGCATGAAATTGGGTACCGAAAATAGCCTTAGTACGCCTCATCGCTTTTTGTTCAAAGGAAATCTCTCGCCTGGAAGACACCTGATAACTATTCGTGTTGACAACCGGGTTAAATCGATTGATGTTGGTCCTAATGCACATAGCATCACTGATCATACACAAAGCAATTGGAATGGGATGATCGGAGAAATTAGCTTGGAGCCTCTGAAAAAATATCGTATAGAAAGCCTGCAGGTTTTTCCTGATCTATCCAAAAAAAGTGTCACTGTCCATGCACGTATTCGGAATATGGGTGAACCGGTAAACGCTTCCTTGCTACTTCACGCAATCGAAAAGGGAGGAAATAAGCTGAATGATATACAACAGACACTGACCCTTTCAAATGGTGCCAATGAGGTGAAGATAGATTACCCGATGGGGAATACGATTAAAACGTGGGATGAATTCAATCCGATTTTGTATACATTGGTAGCTGGTTTGTCAGTGGATGGAAAATCATTCGGATATCAAACCGATTTTGGAATGCGTGAGGTCGCGGTTCGCGAGAAGGAAATCACCTTAAACGGACGGCCCATTTTTTTACGGGGGACCTTGGAGAGTGCAATTTTTCCACTTACCGGTTATCCGGCAACCGACGTCGAATCTTGGGCGAAAATTATCAATACCTGTAAATCATACGGGTTGAACCACCTTCGCTTTCATTCCTGGTGCCCACCCGAAGCAGCTTTTAGAGCTGCTGATAGCTTAGGTATGTATCTTCAGATCGAATGTGCGTCTTGGGCAAACCAAGGAGCGACAATTGGTGATGGCAAACCCTTGGACAATTATATCTATCGCGAAAGCGAACGCATCGTAGCACAGTATGGAAATCACCCTTCATTTTTATTGATGGCCTATGGGAATGAACCGAGTGGGAAAAATCACGTTGCTTATCTTCGAAAATTTGTAGAAACTTGGAAAGCGAAGGATGAAAGACGCCTATATACAACAGCTGCCGGTTGGCCTGCTATTGCAGAAAATAATTACAATAATATACCTGAACCTCGAATACAGGCTTGGGGGGATGGTTTGAACTCCATCATTAATAAACAAAAGCCACGGAATGATTACGATTGGCGAGACCGTATTGCCCGGTTCGATATTCCTACGGTAAGTCATGAAATTGGCCAATGGTGCGTATATCCCGATTTTAAGGAGATAAAAACTTATACAGGTGTCATGAAAGCAAAGAATTTTGAAATTTTTCAAGATCGTTTACGTGCATCTGGAATGGACAGTTTAGCCGAGAAATTTTTGCAAGCATCCGGTAAACTACAGACCTTATGCTATAAGGCCGATATCGAAGCGGCCTTGCGTACCCCCGGCTTTGCGGGCTTTCAATTGTTGGATTTACACGATTTTCCAGGCCAAGGTACTGCCTTGGTAGGTGTTTTAAACGCGTTTTGGAAAGATAAAGGTTACGTTGATGGAAAAACCTATAGTCAATTCTGTAATAGTACTGTACCGCTGGCCCGATTTGCAAATTTTATCTATACCAATGATCAATTATTAAAAGTTCCTGTTGAAATCGCACATTATGGACCGGAAGAGAAAGATAATGTTCGTGTTAAATGGCAAATAATTGATGAAGCACAACATGTTTATGCGACGGGAAGCCTTTTACTGAATAAGCTAAGGTTTGGAAATAACCAAACTGCGGGTGTGGTCTCTATGGATTTGAAGAAGGTAAAAGAGGCTAGGAAATTAATTTTACAGGTAACTTTGGGCCAGTATACAAACCAATGGGATTTTTTCGTCTTTCCAAAAACTTTACCACGTTTAAGTGATGAAGTATATGTAACGGCCCGTTTCGATCAGCAGGCGAAGGAGGTATTAGCGAAGGGAGGAAAGGTACTGTACTCAATCGAAAAAGGGATGCTTAAGCAGGATAAGGGAGGGGATGTTGCATTGGGCTTTTCGAGTATTTTCTGGAATACGGCCTGGACACGTGGACAGGCTCCGGTTACACTTGGACTACTTTGTGAACCTCATCATCCGGCCTTTCAATATTTTCCTACGGAGTTTCACTCCAACTGGCAATGGTGGGACGCGATCACACATGCGAATGCCATGCGGTTAGACCGAATCAATCCAACATTAAAACCAATTGTGCGTGTAATTGACGATTGGTTTACCGCCCGACCTTTGGGGTTGGTTTTTGAGGCTAACATCGGGAAGGGAAAGTTGTTGGTTTCTGCAATTGACTTATTAACAGATCGCCAAAATAGGCCCGAAGCGAGGCAATTATTGTATAGCCTCGGCAATTATATGCAATCTTCTTCCTTCGCTCCCAAGACGAGCTTGCAGCCTGACGAAATTGTGCAGTTGACAGAATAAATAACAGGTAGTGTCCCTGATTGCAGGGACACTACCTGTTATGTAAAGATGAAGGCTAGCTGAAATTTTCAGGCACTTGGTAGCGATCATTTAATCAAATGCACGAGCTGTTTATTGAAAATATGTATGGAATGCGGGTTGGCATGCTGGATTATGGTGCTAGGTTAACGCGCATTGAAGTTCCCACTTCTTCGGGTTCGTTTCTTAATACGATCTTAAGGTATGCCTCGAGCAAAGACTATCTAAGCGATCCGTATTATATTGGGAGCACGATCGGAAGATTTGCAAATCGGATTCGAGATGGACGCTTTATACTGATGGGACGTGACGTTCAGCTATCCATGAATGAAACTGCTCATTTAAATCACCTCCATGGTGGTTTTATAGGGTTTGATAAAAAAGTCTGGCAGGTAAAGAATCATGAACGATCGGCAATCACGTTGACAGTTAGAAGTGAAGATGGCGAAGAAGGCTTCCCTGGCGCTGTACATGTTGAAATGCATCTTAAGCTATTAGGTAATAGTACCTTGGCTATCAAGTTTTACGGAACAACAGATGCGCCAACAATAATGAACTTAACGAATCATGCTTATTTTAATCTGAGCGGGTCTGTAGATACGATTGATCAGCATAAATTGCAGGTTTTAACAGATTGCTATACACCATTAAATAATAGAAACTTACCGAATGGAGAAATTGAAATGGTGAGGGGAACTAGGTATGATCTTCGACAGCCGCAATCGGTTTACGAAGTAAAAAATACAATAGTTAATGCGAACTATTGTTTTGACCAACAGCAAGAAAGGGTGAAGAAGATGGCTGTATTGGTTCACGGTCCGTCAAACCGTACATTGACCGTTGGCTCAACCTATCCAGGACTACAGGTGTATTTTGGAAATTTTCTTGGCAAACCATTTATCAGCAATCAGGGTTTATGTTTGGAACCCCAGTATTTTCCTGATAGCCCCAATTTACCGCAATTTCCAACTACTCTTTTACTTCCCGGTCAAGTTTATTGCCATGAAATTTATTATCATTTTTCCAACTTTTAAGTTCTTCATTCATTAAGAGTGAAATGTACGATCATCAACATGCAAATCATTGAAAAATTGAGAGAGGCTAATTAATCGTCTTGTCTACTTGAGATGATCTATTGAATAAATGAGAAACGGAACTACTCATTCTTTCCCAATAATATGTACTTTTAAGACCAAGACGTCAGATAGTAGGATCATGAATATTAATTTGAATAGAATAAGCCTTTTTTTCTTTATATACCTCGGAATGTGCCAAGTTCTGGTAGCGCAACATGTCAAAGCGGTTATTCCAGGTGATTTTGCTGATCCTTCTATCATCAGGCAAGGTGATCGTTATTATGCGATCGGTACATCAAGTGAATGGGCTCCCCATTTCCCTATTTTTAAATCGACCAATTTGAAGGAGTGGCAACAAGTAGGATTTTTATTTGAAGAGGCCCCAAAATGGACGAAAGGCTCTTTTTGGGCCCCTGAGTATTACTTTCACAATGGAGTTTATTACGTCTACTATACGGCACGACGAAAAAGTGATGGGGTTTCCTGCATCGGGGTAGCTACTTCTCAATTCCCCGATCGTGGATTCAAGGATCATGGTGTGCTAATTGAGTACGGAAAGGAGGCTATTGACGCTTTTGTATTTAATGATGAGGGTCAGCTGTATATTACGTGGAAAGCATATGGTTTGGACAAAAGGCCCATCGAAATCTTGGGAAGTAAACTTTCAGAGGATGGACGCTCGCTCGTAGGGAAACCTTTTACCCTGCTAAAAGACAAGCGAGGGGAGGGAATTGAGGGGCAAAGTATATTAAAAAAGGGTCAGTATTATTACCTATTTTATTCAGCGGGTGCTTGTTGTGGTTTAGAATGTACCTATAATGTAAGCGTGGCACGCGCAAAGGCAATTACCGGGCCATATGAGGAATATACGGCAAATCCGATTCTTGATGATCTGGACGATTGGAAATGTCCTGGACACGGGACCTTCGTGGAGGATAAAGAAGGGAAAACCTTCTATATGTACCACGCCTATAACAAAACCAGCCACGTTTTCACGGGAAGAGAAGGGCAAATTTCCGAGTTACAATGGAAGGACGAATGGCCGGCTTTTGGTAGTTCTATTTCGGAAGATGCGGACTATCCTAATGTTCATGTTGATTTTACTAATGACACTGAGCGTATTTTCTGGCAGTGGGATTTTCGATATATGCAACCACGAATTCAGATGCAAAATACACAGCTAACTCTTTCGGGAGCATATGATTCGCATTATGAGGCAGGAATTGCATTAACATTAAGACCTTATACACTTTCTTATGAAATGAGTACGACCGTGTTAAACCACAACCACTCCGATAAGGGTTTAATTCTTTATGGTGATGAAAAGGCATCTATTGGGCTTTCCGCAAAGGGAGACGATGCGGTGTTTTGGATGATAAAAGATGGAAGGAAAAAAATAATTGATAAGCAAGCTTTATCGGATAAGGAGCAACCTGTTTCCTTAAAAATGCGTATATCTCCCAATTTTATCTGTAAAGCATATTGGAAACAAGATAACAATTGGCAGGAGCTGGATGCGGAGAAGGACGGATATGCAATTGATTTTTTACCGCCTTGGGATCGCAGCCCTCGACCTGGTTTGAATTTCAGCGGATCAGAAGACAGCCAGGCAGTTTTTCAATTTTTTGATCTTAACTATCTAAGGCACTAAAAAGAGGCGGTTTTATGGATACACAAACAATAGAAGGTAGGCTGAGAGATCATATAACGAAAATCGTGCCCCTTGATGATGAGGAATTTGCATTTGTGTTTCGTCATTTTTCAGTTAAAAGATACCGAAAGCATCAATTTCTTGTTCAGGAAGGTGACTTCGTAAAATATCATTATTTTGTAGTTACAGGTTTGTTAAAATTAGTTTACACCGACGAGTCCGGGAAGCAATACATTGTATCTTTTGCCATGGAGGACTGGTGGGAGAGCGATTTTTATGCTTACTATACGCAAACGAAAGCTACGATGTCGCTAGAATGCCTTGAAGATACAATTGTCTTATGCCTTTTGCTTGAAGACTATAAAAAGTTGTGTGACGACCTTCAAAAGATGGAACGTTTCTTTCTTGAAAAAGCGAATTTTGGTTTTATTGGGTCGCAACGTCGTATTATATCTTGGTTGACATCTAACACGAAAGAACGTTATGAACAACTCCTTAAACGTTATCCTGGACTTATTCAGCGTGTACCCAAAAGTCTTATTGCCGCTTACTTGGGTGTTTCGCGGGAAACGCTTAGTAGGTTAGCCCGCTAAAGTCACAAGAAGCAATGGACTACATTAAATGCCCACTCTCTATCTTACTTAGAATTTTGTAAGGTAAATTTCAAGAAGCTTATTGGTTTATTACAGAAAATCACCGTTTCGGTACAATGTTCCATTTTCAGCTTTTCCCTTGGCGACAAAGTTTTTATATTTGGAATACGCGCTGCATGAAATTATTGTGAAATTGATGCAGATGGTAGGATAGAATGAATTTTTCACCCAAAATTTAATTGGAAGTTATGGAAACGTTAAAATTTATGACTGATATCAACTCGCCAATGGAAATGAGTCGCATTAAATCTATTCTCGACAAGTTTTCTGAAATCCGTGAATGGAAGATAGATTTTGATTCGATCTATAATCTCTTGATAGTAAGAGCGATTAACTTAAAAGGCCCTGTGTTAGCGGAGGCACTTCATCGAATGGGTTACAATGCCACTTTATTATATGAGGAGTAGCTTTGGGCTATTCTCCTCGTTTATTTTTTTTCTTCTAAAAATACGCCATGTGCCATTGTGCCATCTACAATGCTTTCTTTTGCTACTCGCTTGCAGCGGCCCAACAACACATTAAAGCTGATGGATGGCACCCTTACAAAGGGTCCTTCATGATTAGCTTGTCAATGCTTAACTCATTTATATGAAGCTTACCAATTTTACCCTTTCCGATTCGGAGCATGCCTATAGCAATTGTGCCTATTGCAAGTGCTCCAATAGCCATTGCTCCAATGGCCATCACACCAAAAGCAATACGACCACCTGCCGCCTGCCCAACAACAGCACTTCTGACCTTGCTTGTTAAAAACGATTTTCTTTTCATCTTTATATTCTCTTTTGATTCTAGTAGGAGTTCATTATTATTAACAACATTTTAAAGAAGAATCGGTTTACCGGTATTTATAGGAGGCAAATTTTATCCTCTCCTATGGATTCGTTTTTGTTTAGATGAATCAAATAGCCGTTATTTTGATACATTATGGCTGTTTAAATTCAGTAGAATTTTGTTATTTAGCTTTCAATATTGACCATAAATTATCCAAACCATTAAATTAATATGATACAGAAAACCTGCTTAGGTAATGGCATTACAATGGGTTTCTTCTTTATCCTCCTTTGCTCTGGCAATTTACAAGCTCAGGAGAAGCCTGCGATGTATTTTACCGATTGTTCATCTGGTAAGCCTATTGCGAAAGACCCTAAAGTGATATATTTTAAAGGAAAGCATTGGATGTACTATTCCATTCCAGGAAAAGAAGGTGGGGGCTGGCGTATTGGTATCGCTCAAAGTAATAATTTGACCGATTGGCAGAAAGTTGGCGAATTAACTAAAGCTGCAACTTATGAGCAAAATGGCCTGTGCGCTCCTGGTGCACTCGTGCGAGGTGATACCGTCCATCTTTTCTATCAAACCTATGGCAATGGACCTAAAGACGCTATTTGTCATGCTTATTCTACCGATGGAGTTCATTTTACGAGAGATAATACGAATCCGATATTTAAACCCACAGGTGATTGGAATAATGGTCGAGCAATTGATGCGGAAGTTCATTTCTATAAAAATCAATACTTTCTCTTTTTTGCTACACGAGATCCCATGGGAGAAGTGCAGATGCAAGGGGTAGCCGTTGCTCCCAAGGGTACCGATTTCAGAAAAACACATTGGAAGCAGGCCTATGACGGGCCTATTTTAAGGCCAACCTTACCTTGGGAAGGCCAATGTATCGAAGCCGCATCTGTAATCGAAAAAGACGGTGCACTGTATATGTTTTATGCGGGGAGCTATAATAATGATCCACAGCAAATCGGATTAGCGAAAAGCGAAGATGGTATCCATTGGAAACGCGAAGTACAAGAACCCTTTTTGTCAAATGGAAGTTCTGGGACGTGGAATCAAAGTGAGTCTGGTCATCCCGATATCTTTAAAACAAAAGATGGTAAATACTATTTGTTTTTTCAGGGAAATAACACCAGTGATGGACAGTCTTGGTATCTTTCCAATGTACAGCTGCAATGGACAAAGGCCCTGCCCGAAATCCGTCGCTGATTTTAAGGTGTTTTTATCCTAAATATGTTTGTCCACCTGGCCATGCGCATAGGCTTGGCCATAGGCTGTGGCTGTTCGTAATACCGTTTTGTTCTTATTGAAAGATTGTGGGTGTTCAAAACTCGGGTTTATAAGCGGATGATTTACTGTTTTTTAATTGCCTGCTCAAGCACACGATTAACTACTTCAGCCATTCGGGTAAATCCTAAATCTGTTAAATGGGTGCCATCAATCATTGCTTCATGATCATTTCCCGTTAAATGCGCAGCAGGTATATAAAAGATATTGTTGTATTTTTCCTCCTTTAACAGCTGATAAACCCGATGAATACTTTCATTTTGTTTTTTTACATGACGGCCTGTCTGTTGATCAAAATAGCCCGTTTCTCTTATAACGCTTTCTATTAGTATAATAGGTGTCTTGGGGTGCTGCGACTTTAGGTATTTAATAAAAGGCAGTGCCCGCTCATTAATTTGCGCTACTGTTTGATTAGGAATGCAATCCAAAATATAACAATCGGCGGAAACCGTGGCAAGGTATTTTGCAAGCGCCATCTCCATTTTGGCGCTGCCGCTAAAACCTAAGTTAATAACATCGATACCCAACTTTCGTTGAATAATTGCGGGATAGGCCATAGCTGGTCTACTGGCAGAGGCTCCTTGGACGATACTGGAACCGTAAATTACAACGCGTTTGGTCGTGTCAATACCAGGCTGCTTAGGGCGACCAATACTAGATTTAGGTTCGATTCCAATCTGTAGTTCTGAAACGGTATTGTACAGTGGCAGATAGAGCATAAACTGCTTTGTTGTTGTATCCATTCTGCTGATGATAATCTGTTTTTGATTCAACATATCCTTTGCAGGTTTTCCTACACCCACATACTGCCACTTACCATCTTTTAAGCAATAAAGATCCAGTCCACTATGGGCAATGGGAGTCATATTGGCGAAGTATTTATCTTCGGCTAAGGTCCATTTTGCTGCTAATATCGACGAATTTGTTTCAAAAACTACAGCGATGCCCGCACTGTTCAATGCCAGGTCCTGAACAGCTTGAGGCATCAGGTTTGATTCCCGACTTTGGATTCGTTGAAAGATTTCCTTGGTGGGTTTAGGCTTTCCCAAAAGGACCAGGTCATTTGCCGGAATATATCTTAGACTATCCTGCGCATAAGCTACTTGACTTAAAAAAAAATAACATAGGAATAGCCATACAGAAAAAACTGCCTTTTCTTGTTTTTTTTCTTCCATATCTTTATAGTGAAAGTTTTACATAATACGGAATGTAAAAATTTTTTTGTAGAAAATTAGGAAAAGTAATTTTTTTAATAATCCAACCACATTTTAAATACAGGTGCTTTTGTTCTGCTAACAATAACACCTGTGTCCGTGTCGTTTTTAATTTTAACTTTCAATTTTCCATTAAAAAAATTAGCAACCTTTTCAATGGAATTGACGTGTATAATATACTGACGATTTGCTCTAAAGAAGAATTTTGGATTCAATTCCTGTTCCAAAATTTCCAAGGTTTGAGGAACGATGATCCGCTCCCCATTGTATAGGTTTGCAAAACTGATATTCTGCTGGGAATAAAAAAAGGCAATATCTTCTACATTGATTTTCCTATAGCCATCGCGGTAGGGAAGTAGGAAACGTGATCGATATTCTTTTGGTTGGATGTAGGCTAACAGTTCTTCAATTAATGGATATTGTTGGTGCTGTTGTACGGTATGTTCAAATTTTAGGATAGCAGCCTCAAGTTCATCTTTTTCTATCGGCTTAAGAAGATAATCCACACTATTGTATTTGAATGCCTTCACCGCATATTCATCATATGCTGTTGTAAATATGACCGGACATCTGACTTCCGCTAGATTGAAAATCTCAAAGCTTAACCCATCAGCCAATTGCACATCCATGATGATCAGGTCGGGGGATTTATTTTCGGAAAGCCAACGTATTGTTTTCTTGACACTTGTCAAGATAGCAACAATCTCTACATTAGGTCGTATTTTGGATATTAACCGCTTTATACGTTCTGAGTTGAGCTTTTCATCCTCTAGAATCAATACTTTTTTTATTACGTTCATAATTTGATAAGAGGGACTTTTACGGTAAAATGTTCATCGTTTTTTTCTACAACAGGTTTTCTCGCCGATATTAATGCATAACGGCTAATGATATTTTTTAAGCCAATACCTGTAGAATGGGGCTTTTTGATTAGCGGTAACAAGGTGTTGGAAACAACCAATTCGTCTTGATCATTAGCGTAAATACTTACAACTAATGGGTCTTCTTCCTCGGTACGATTATATTTCAGTGCATTTTCGATAAATAGTTGAAGGGTAATAGGAGGAATTAGCAACGTAAGTTTAGATTCCTCAATGTTAATCCGAAAAACAGCACCTCCTCCCATCCGGTTTTTAATAAGGAAAAGATAGGCATGGAGAAATTTGAGTTCCTCGGCTAATGTCACCAATTTCTTTTTAGAATTGACGAGCAGATATCGATAGACCTTCGTAAAATTTTCTGTGTATTCATAACCCAATTGTTGATCCTTCAATATCAATTCCGATAGAACACTTAAGTTGTTAAAAACAAAATGCGGATCAAGTTGCAACTTCAAAGCCTGCAACTCTATTTCAGCTGCTAATTGCTTATTTTCGGCTGCTTTTACTTTGTATTCTGCCGCTGTCATGGTCGCTTTTTTCCAATTTTGCAATAAAAAATCACCGGTATTCAGACTACTGATCATTAAAGCCCACAATACGATGGCAATCACGGTGTATAAGCCCTCTCTTAAACCAATAATGGGCTTTGTGTTTATATTTATGGGATCTGTAAAGGTATAATAAAGAAGACCCAAAGAAACAATAAGACTCAAAGCACCTATGATTTGAAGTATTGTTTGAATAAACAGGCGTTTCATCGGGTGAGTAATCCAAGGTATTTTTCTATTCAATTTCCTGTCTATGAAAAGACTCAGTTCCAAGACTACTGCGCAAAATAATAGATTGACGAGCACGTCTATTATTAGCTCGGATGTCGGCATGTTAAAATATTCCGTCCAATATGAATAGGGAAATATAACGAACAAGGTCGCATAAGATACCAAGAAAGTTAGTATAAGCAACTGGATATGTTTCGCTTTACCTCTTTTTATAATCTTAATTATTTTTTGCAGCTTGTTCACAAATTCCCTTTTTTATATAGTTGGCATTCCGTATAGCTCTATTTCGTATTACTCACAAAATAAAAGAGTTTAAAGTGAGTTTTTAAATAAAATTAATTGAAATGCATCAATGTTCAATTGAAAGGGACGCTAACCGCATTGAAATGAATACGAGCGATTGGTGCCGTCTGTACTGAAGTTTGTTACGAAGATCGTTGTCACCGTACTAATATCAATTAAAAACCTCCATCTTTTAGCTAAATTTTAAATTGGGTACCTATTAAAAATGACTAATATTAACTTCATATCAAATAGGAGAGCATTGCAATAAGCACATAAATATACGATTTTCTGTGCCTGTATTGTGTAAGTGAAACTATCCGAATTATAGTAGCTTTGTTCTATCACAAAGGGTCGGATGGCCGAGCGGCTAGGCAGAGCTCCGCAAGAGATCTTAGAGTGGTTCGAATCCACTTCCGACCTCAATGAAAAATACAAGTGCGTATTTTTTTATTTGGAGTTCACGTAAATTTTAACCGTCTTCCGCTGAGAACGAAGACGGTTTTTTTATTTATATGAACGGAACTCTTATGTCAATCTAATGTTTCAAAGGTATATTTGATATTCCACATTTTGAGTGGTACAGGTAAATTTTTTTCATTCAGTTCGGCCGTCCTTTTTTGAGATTTAAGGACGGCTTTTTATTTTAACCTAGTCAATAAGTAGCCATTTAGAAAATGTAAAACTCTTGCATTATTTAAAATGTGTATTTGGGTTATACGGAAAATCTGGTTTTTTATTTTCTTAAGATTTTCTCCATGGATTTACCTTTTGCTAATTCATCAATCAACTTATCCAAATAGCGGACCTTCTGCATGAGCTTATCTTCTATTTCCTCTACACGATATCCGCAGATTACGCCTGTAATTTTTGAAACATTTGGATTGATTTGTGGTGCTTGGGCGAAGAATGTTTCAAAATTAGTCTTATTGGTGATGTGCTGTTGCAAAGTTTGCGCATCATAGCCAGTTAGCCAATAGATGATCTCATCTACCTCTGCTTTGGTGCGTCCCTTTTTTTCCGCCTTTTGTATATAGTGCGGATATACACCTGCGAAAGACATTTTATAAACTCTTGTATTATCCATCGTATTACGATTATCAAATGATTTTATGTTCGTTATGACCCTGATTCCAAAGTCTGTTTTTGAATTACTTGGCGTATGTCGGAATTAGGCGGCCGATTTGATAAACTTCCCATATTTTTTTTTTGCTTCCATTAAAATTATCTATGCCCGCGGTCGTTCAATAATTTGCAGCTTATTTAGGAGCTTGTTGAATTGATCCAGGCCGCTTGTAAGCGATTCGTTATATAGCAAACAGAGTGGTCAACTTGAAAAGGATATTTTTTTGAATTTTTCTTCCCATCATTTCCTTCAGATTTATCCTTACGCACAAATGTAAGGATATAATTTACATATCTAAACCTTTTAGGGAAGAGACAGGTGTTTTGATGAGCTAGAAAAGCATCGTGAAGTTGATCGAAGGAAAGACTTAATAATACCAACGTTAATTTGAACAAAAATTATAATTCCGTAACTTGGAAATTTTAAGAAAAAAATAACCGTTCGTATGAAAAGCATAAGAAAAATAAACATTTTATGTTCTCTTTTGCTCTTAGTTCCTGTGTGGTCACTAGGTGCCAATCAAACGAAGAAGGTAGATGTTGAATTTTACATTCCGGTAAAAGATTCCAGGCTGTATGTCCGTGTTGTAGGTAATCCGCAGGCCCCTTTGTTAATCAATTTACATGGCGGCCCCGGAGGATTTTCCGGTTTTGATCATCTATTGAACGAAAAACATTTAGAAGACGATTACTTAGTTGCTTATCTTGATCAAAGAGGCGGAGGGAAATCGGATGCTTGCCCCGATTCCACCCTGCTCACAATGCAGCAATTTGTGGCCGATCTGGATGTTGTTGTTGATACGCTGAAAAATAAATACCACCATAAGCAGATAAGTCTGGTAGGTTCTTCTTGGGGAGGAAGTTTAGGCCTGTTGTATATGATTGATCATCAGGATAAAATAACATCTTTTGTTTGTGTAAGTGGTAAAGCGGATGGTGTATATCCTGTATATGCATTGATTGAACATGAAGAAAAGCTGGCGAGCGATTTACTGCAAGAAACTAAGGATGAGAAAAAAAGAGAGCGATATAAAGAAATTCTTTCAACACTGAATGAAGTAAAAGGAAGCGATTTTAATCGATTCTATGAAAAGCTGATGCTGATAAAAATGCAATTTCCCAAAGAACTTGGTTTCAGTCCCTACTGGTCAAATACCAAAGCGCAAGCGCTTGCTGTACAATTGGGCAAAGACCCCGCATATTATGCAGCAGCACATTATACAAAAGCAAGCTTTGATGAAGCGCTGGAAAAAGGAGAGTATGTCAATCGTATATTTCGGAATACCCGTGCTTACAATTATTTGAATATACTGCCTGCGCTTAAAGTCATCAACAAACCCGTATTGGTTGTACAGGGGGAAGACGATTATGCAATTGGTCAGAAGCAGGGATCTATGATTTATAGCGCGTTAACGGGTGTTCCCGCGGAGAAAAAGGAGCTTCATATGATTCCTCATGCGGCTCATAATTTAAACATGGAAAGTGAAGAGCTATATTACAAAATCATCAAGACCTTTTTGTGGAAACACCTAGTTCCGTAGAGCACACGCAGAACGATATTATGAATAATTTCATATAAATATTACAGGTAATCCATTTTTTCTTTTGGTCAAATGATTCGGGCTTTTTATTTTTGTCCACGTGAAAAGATTTTTTCTGTATATTTTCATTATTCTCCTTATTGGTGAAAGTTTGGGATTGACCCAATTGGTCAAATTACCGAAATTATATGAACATTACAGGGAACATCAAGCGCTGAACCCCGAAGTTAGCCTCTATGACTACCTTGCTATGCACTATTGGGGGCAGGATCTGAACGATGACGATGATGAAAAAGATATGCAACTTCCGTTCAAGAAGCACGATATCAGTACACCATCCTTTCTTTTCATTCCCAATAATAAAGTTGTTTGCTTAAAACCACAAGCTTGGCCTGTTGAAGAAGATTTTGACGCGGAACGTTCAACTTTTTACTTCAACCCGGCCGGTGAGTCCTTATTCCGTCCTCCGAGAGTCTAGTTTAACCTTGCTTTTATTTTGCAGTCAAATAGGCTGCTAGAACGTGTCATTTGTGAAGACAAATGGCCTTGCTTCGTATATTCTAGACTTTAATTTATGTTAAATAAAATAATTCAATTTTCAGTTAAGAACAAACTGGCGATTGCGGCATTTATGTTGGTATGGATCGTTTATGGTGCCTATCAATTAACGCAATTGCCCATAGATGCGGTACCGGATATTACGAATAACCAGGTACAGGTGATTACTACAGCACCTGCACTTGGTGCAGAAGATGTAGAACGGTTAATTACATTTCCTATCGAATTAGCCGTAAGCAATATACCTGGCATTCAAGAAAGCCGTAGTATGTCGCGATTCGGACTCTCGCTGATCACCATTGTTTTCGAAGATGGGACAGATGTATATTGGGCCAGGCAACAGGTCACTGAACGCCTATCTCAAATTGAAATCAGTGAAAATGCCAATGCACCTTCGCTTGCCCCCGTAACTACTGGTTTAGGTGAAATCTATCAATATGTAGTTAGACCCGAAAAGGGCTATGAGAAACGCTATTCCCTCGCTGATTTACGAACGATACAAGACTGGGTGATCCGTAGACAAATTCTTGGAACACCTGGTGTAGCTGATGTATCGACCTTTGGTGGAGAACTAAAACAATACGAGGTTGCCGTTAATCCTTCCAAATTGAAATCAATGAATCTAAGCATCAGCGATGTTTTTAATGCACTTAAACGTAACAATCAGAATACGGGAGGTGCATATATCGAAAAGGGCCCTGCTGTACTTTATATAAGGAGTGTCGGATTAACAAAATCGATGTCCGATATCAACAAGATTGTGGTAAAAGAAAACAATGGTATCCCTGTGCTTATCAGTCATGTCGCAGATGTAAGGTTGGGTGCCGCTATCCGGTATGGAGCCTTAACCATGGCTGGTGAAGGGGAGGTTTGTGGTGGTATTGTGATGATGCTTAAAGGTGGAAATTCATCCGAAGTTATTGAGACGGTAAAGACAAAGGTAGCCGAGATTCAGAAAACACTGCCCGAAGGACTAAAAATCGAGCCCTTTCTTGATCGTACCAAAATGGTTAATAATGCAATTGGTACGGTAGAACACAACCTACTAGAAGGAGCGCTGATCGTTGTTCTTGTCCTGGTACTTTTTCTAGGTAATCTTAGAGCGGGACTCATCGTTGCATCGGTCATTCCCTTATCCATGCTCTTTGCTATTGCCATGATGAATACATTCGGTGTAAGTGGCAATTTGATGAGCCTAGGGGCACTCGATTTTGGTTTAATTGTAGATGGGGCGGTCATCATTGTTGAAGCCATTTTGCATCATATGCATTTCACAAAAAAATATATGGGTGTCGATCGGATATCGCAAGAGGAGATGAACAAGGAGGTTACCGCATCCGCCTCGCGTATGATGAACGCGGCGGTATTCGGACAAATCATTATCCTAATCGTTTATCTTCCTATTCTGTCGTTAACTGGTATTGAAGGTAAAATGTTCAAACCAATGGCGCAAACGGTCGCATTTGCGATTCTTGGAGCCTTTATTCTTTCACTCACTTACGTACCCATGATCAGCTCGTTGGTTATCAGTAAAAAAATAACCCACAAACCCAGTATATCGGATCGTATGATGACGCGTCTTGAGACGACTTATCAACGGTTGCTTTCCAAAGCACTTGCTATTCGAAGAATCTTGGTAATTGCCACTTTTCTATTATTCTCTATGGCTGTTTTCATCTTTACCCGCATGGGAGGAGAGTTTATCCCTCAACTTGAGGAAGGCGATTTTGCTGTAGAGACGAGGTTATTGGTTGGTGCCAATCTTTCTACAACCATAAAATCCATTAATAGAATTACCGAGACACTTAAAGAACAGTATCCCGAGGTCGAGAAAATTGTATCCCGCATTGGAAGTGCCGAAATCCCTACTGATCCAATGCCTATAGAAGGTGGCGATATGATTATTGTTCTGAAAGATAAATCGGTATGGACCAGCGCAACAACTTTTCCTGAATTGGCGGCTAAGATGTCTACAACAGTGCAGCAAGTAATGCCTGGGGTCACGACGGGCTTTCAATATCCGGTACAGATGCGTTTCAATGAACTAATGACCGGGGCAAAGCAAGATGTCGTATGTAAAATATATGGAGAAGATCTCGATAAGTTGGCCTCCTACGCAGGCCAACTTGGTTCCATTGCTAAAACTGTTGACGGAACGGCCGATTGGTATATTGAATCAGTGACAGGAATGCCACAGGTTGTAATCGATTATAATCGCGGTGAAATAGCCAAATACGGTTTGGATATTGAGAATGTGAATAGAACAGTGAATGCGGCATTTGCCGGCGCTTCTGCAGGGAAAGTTTATGAAGGTGAGAAAAGTTTCGATCTTGTTGTAAGAGTTGGGGATGAGGGAAGAAAAAGTATAGAAGATGTCAGAAATCTACAGATATCAACATCTACAGGCCTCCAGCTACCGCTCTATCAGCTTGCAAGTATTAATGAAGTCGAGGGGCCAAATCAAATACAACGAGAGAATGCAAGACGTAGAATTATTGTTGGTTTTAATGTTCGCGGACGCGATGTTCAATCCATTGTAGAAGAGCTGCAACAAAAAGTCGATACCAAACTCAAAATGGAACCGGGTTACACGATAACCTACGGCGGCGCCTTTGAAAATTTACAGCAGGCAAAGAAGCGATTGAGTGTTGCTGTTCCTATTGCTTTGCTGCTTATTTTTGTTATGTTGTATTTTGCTTTTTCGTCAATAAAAGAAGGAGCGTTGATTTATACGGCTATTCCCTTATCGGCTATTGGTGGTGTCTTCGCACTTGCTATCAGAGGTATGCCTTTCAGCATTTCAGCGGGAGTAGGCTTTATCGCACTTTTTGGAGTTGCCGTGCTTAACGGGATTGTGCTTATCTCCGAGTTCAACCGTATCAAAAAAGAAGGGAAAATTACCGATATCCATGAGTTGATCTTAGTAGGTACACGAAACAGATTACGTCCCGTGTTGATGACTGCCGCTGTAGCTTCACTGGGATTTTTACCGATGGCGATCAGTAACGGTGCGGGGGCTGAAGTTCAAAGACCTCTTGCGACAGTGGTGATTGGGGGACTGATCACAGCTACTTTTCTTACGCTTTTTGTTTTACCGGCGCTTTATCTTTTATTCAATCGAAAGGCAAGTGATAAGTCGAATAAATCCATCTCTTTAGTCGTTCTCGCCTTGCTGGTTTCAAATTTTGCATTTGCACAGACAAACAAAGTACAACCTGTTGGAATAGAAGAATCGCTCCGAATTGCTGAACAACATAATCTTAGATTGCAAGGATCGCGATTGAATGAGCAGGCCTATGAAAGCCTAAAAAATACTGGATTTGATCCTGCCAAAGCTCAATTGTCCGGTGATTACGGTCATGTGAATAGCGCTTACAACGACAATCGAATCGGAATAACCCAAACTTTGAGTTTTCCGACCGTCTATGTTAATCAGAGCAGAATCTTGAAATCAGATCTTCAAGTTGCTCAAGAAGATACCCGATTAAACGAACAAGAGTTAAAAGCAGCTATAAGAAGTATCTTTTTTGAATACCTCTCTATGGAAAAGCGGAAAGAGCTACTGATTTATGCCGACAGTCTTTACCGGCTTTTCGAAGCCAAGTCCAATAAACGGTTTGAAGTCGGGGAGGCTAATGTCCTCGAAAAAACGGCTGCAGCATCACAAAGACAGCAGATTAATAACCAATTTCGCCTTTTACAAAAAGATATGGACATCGCATTGAACCGTTTTAATGCTTTACTGCAAGATACGGTATCCCATATCCCTGAATCACGTGAATCGCGCTTTTTTTTCTTCCCTGAACAGGTAGATTCCTTGTCCGGTATTAGGTCACTTCCTGCTTTTAAGCGTGCTGAGCACATAGCGGAAGCGTCCCATAATCGCTGGAAACTTGAGCGATCCAAGCTATTACCTGAAATTACTTTAGGTTATAATAATCAAAGCTTACAGGGAATTCAAAACGTTGGGGGAGAAGAAGTGAACTATACAAGGTCAGATCGCTTTAGTTATGTTAGTGCAGGCCTAAGCATTCCTGTTTTCTTTGGTGCACAGTCTGCCCGCGCAAAATCTGCTAAATTTATCTGGCAGCGTCAGGTCAAACAAGCATCACAGGTTGAGCTTCAGCTTCGCGCCGATCTGCGTGATGCCATTCAAGAAGTTGAAAAGTTTCAGGAGGTGCTTAACTATTATGAAACAACAGGGCTGAAGAATGCTGAAACGATCATATCTACCGCAGATCAACAGTTTCAAGAGGGAGAGATCGATTACTTGCAGTGGGTCATCCTGGTTAATCAGGCAATCGGAATTAAAGGCGAATACATCAATATGCTGAACGCCTGCAACCAAGCATCAATCGAATTAAGTAAACTATATAATAATTAAGCACAATGAAATATATAATATATAGCTGGATAGCTTTCCTTTTTCTGGCAGCATGCAGCGGAGAAAATAAAGAGCAGGAAAAAGCAGATAAGACAGCTGATTCGATTCAGCAGCTAAACGATACCCTTGTGAATCTTAGTGACGAACAGATTTCATCAGCAGGGATTGAAGTGGGAAAACCTTTGTCAGAACATATTAGTGGGATGGTCGCATTACAGGGTGCGGTAGATGTACCTCCAAAAAATACGGTCAACCTGAGTTTTCCTATGAGCGGGTATGTTAAGTCGACTTCCATGCTGCCTGGTAAACAGGTGAAAAAAGGGGAGGTTTTAGCTGTTTTAGCGGATATGCAATTTATACAATTACAGCAGGATTACCTGACGGCTAAAACGAATGCAGCACTCGCTGAAGCCGAATTTGACAGACAACGAGAACTGAATGCCAGCAAGGCTAGTAGTGACAAAGTGTTTCAACAGGCGAAAGCAGAAATGGAACGCCAACGTATTCTAGTAAGCGCATTCGGTGAGAAGCTGGCGTTGATTGGGATTGATCAGCATAAACTTAATGCATCTAATGTACGGAAAGAAGTTTCTTTGATATCTCCCATAAACGGATTTGTAGCCAAAGTCAACGTGGCAGTTGGCAAATATACATCACCTACTGATGTGCTCTTTGAGCTAATAGATCCTTCTGATATTCATTTATCATTAAAGGTTTTTGAAAAAGATCTACCCAATATTGTGATTGGCGAGCGCGTGTCTGCTTATACGAACAACAATCCTGCGAAGAAATTCGGAGCGAAAGTTTTTTTAGTTAGCAGAACTTTCGATGAAAACAGAATGGCTGATATACATTGCCATTTTGATCAATACGATCCATCACTTGTACCAGGTATGTTCATGAATGCCGAGGTAGCAGTGAAGGATGTAAAAGCGCTGGTTGTTCCGGAAGAAGCCATTGTCCGATGGGAAAACAAATATTATGTGTTTATAGAGCGCTCACAGGGTAATTTCATCATGACAGAAATAACTCCCGGTATTCAGCGTGATGGAAAACAGCAAATTGAAGGAAATGCAATCAATATAGATACCAAACTAGTTGTAAAAAATGCTTTTTCGCTCCTCATGAAAATAAAGAATACAGAAGAGGAAGGTTAAATTAAAATCAATTATTATTATTCTAAAAAGCCATTCTCGATGAAATCGAGAATGGCTTTTTATGGGCTAAATGATTGTTATGGATATTTACTAAACGAATGAATATTTAATAGCATTTTACATGAAAAAATGTCGTTTTATCGATGCGAAGTAATTCGAATTCAACGGATGTGTTATGCTGATAGAACGCAGATGCTACGGATGCTGGGAGCAACTTCAAAATGTAAAACAAATAATTGATGAATACAATGAATCATATTTTTGATATCTTTGCCTACAATGAGGCTTATTTCATTGATTTGTGTATTGTTGATTGTTATCCAGAATGCCTTGCCTTGTGGAGATAGGGCTGTTGGTGGATCTACCATGCTGGAGAGAAGCGTTAGCACCTACAAATCCCTAAGCCATGATAAGGAACACAAGGATAGCTGCACACCTTTTTGCCAATGTAGTTGCTGTGCTACACCTTCTCTTCAATATCCGTCCATAACATACAATGTTTTTATTCCTGAAACCGTAAATGATTATATCGGTTATATACTTTCTGATGTACCGCAATTTCCACTTGATATCTGGCAACCACCTCGGTTAAAAGCCTAATTTTTTCTCCGTCTGACATCTGATCAAGGATGTCTCAACTACTATTTATTTATTATTTCAATTAAAAGGTAATGGCACGCAAGAAACCTTACCGGAGAAATGGCGTATGAAACATAAGCGCGTCCAGCGCTTGTTTTATGTTCCGTTTCGCATTTCAACTAATTGTATGCTTAATAGAGTCATAAAATTCTCAATCGAGAATAAACTAATAATCGCCTTGATGACATTGGCGCTTATCATATGGGGGGGCTATTCACTACAGAAGCTTCCAATAGATGCTACACCTGATATTACGAACAATCAGGTACAGGTTATTACCTTAAGTCCATCATTGGCCACACCTGAAGTTGAGCGATTGATTTCCTTTCCGGTTGAACAGACAATGTCAACCATTCCCAAGATTGAGCAAGTCCGTTCGATTTCGAGATTTGGCCTTTCCGTTGTTACCATTGTTTTTCAAGATGACGTCGATATTTACTGGGCCCGCCAACAAGTTAATGAAAAATTGGCGGAAGCTGGAAGTAATATACCGCCCACGATTGGAAAACCCGAGATCGCTCCAATTTCAACAGGATTGGGCGAAATTTATCAATATGTTGTACACGCCAAACCTGGCTATGAAGATAAATACAATGCGCGGGAATTGCGCACAATACAAGATTGGGTGGTTCGTCGGCAGCTTTTAGGTACACCTGGTGTGGCCGAAGTCAATAGCTTTGGTGGATTGCTAAAACAATTCGAAATCGCACTCGATCCAGATAAGCTTAATAGCTATAACTTAAGTATTACAGATGTATTCGGTGCCTTGGAACGTAATAACCAGAATACAGGAGGTGCTTATATCGATAAGAAGCCCAATGCTTATTTTATCAGGAGCGAGGGTTTAGTGGGAAGTTTGGCAGATATCCGAAAAATTGTTGTTGAGAAGCGACTTGGCCAGGTGCCGATATTGATTGAAGATATAGCCACCGTACAAATGGGGAGTGCCGTTCGATACGGTGCGCTTACTCGAGCAACTGGTAAGTCACAAGGTGAAGCGGTAGGCGGCATCGTGATGATGTTAAAAGGGTCCAATGCGAAGAAGGTAGTGTCAACCGTTAAAGAACGCATCGCGCGTATCAATAAAACCTTGCCGGAAGGGGTGACAATTGAGGCATTTCTGGATCGAAGTGCACTTGTTGACCGGGCGATTGGTACGGTTGCCAAAAACCTGATTGAGGGAGCGCTGATTGTTATCTTTGTATTGGTGCTTTTCCTGGGAAATTTGCGGGCGGGAATTATCGTTGCCTCTGTGATCCCTTTATCCATGCTTTTTGCCATTTCCATGATGAATCTTTTTGGGGTTACTGGTAATTTAATGAGCTTAGGTGCTATTGATTTCGGTTTGATTGTCGATGGAGCGGTCATTATCGTGGAAGCAACTATGCATCATCTGGGATTGCGCAAAGGGAGTGAGCAATTACATCAAACCGAAATGGATGCAGAAGTGTATGTGTCCGCATCAAAAATCCGTTCAGCCGCAGCTTTTGGAGAAATTATTATTCTTATTGTGTATTTGCCAATCTTAGCCTTGGTAGGAATAGAAGGCAAAATGTTTGGTCCGATGGCGCAAACAGTTTCCTTTGCCATTCTCGGAGCATTTTTGCTGTCGCTGACCTACGTGCCTATGATTTCTTCGCTTGTGCTCAGCAAAAAAATACAACACAAACGCACTTTTTCCGATCGTATGATGGCTTTTTTCCATCGCTACTATGAACCGATACTAAAGTGGGCATTGCGGAACAAGGCGAAAGTCGTGATATCCGCAGTTGTCTTATTGGCGATCAGCATTTTTGCGTTTTCAAAAATGGGCGGGGAATTTATTCCAACATTAGAAGAAGGAGATTTTGCCGTGGAGACGCGTTTACTCACAGGGAGCTCACTTAGCCAAACAATTGATAAGGTGAATCAAGCATCGGCTATCCTGATCAATAAATTTCCCGAAGTAGTAGAGGTTGTTGGAAAAGTTGGTGCTGCGGAGATCCCGACGGATCCAATGCCTATGGAGGCAACAGATTTGACCGTCATTCTGAAAGACAAAAAGGAGTGGGTGTCTGCTAAGGGGCGGGAAGAATTAGCCAACAAGATGGCTGAAGCGCTTGAGTCGGTTACGGGTGTCACCTTCGGCTTTTCACAACCTATCCAGCTTCGATCAAATGAGCTGATATCAGGGGTTCGTCAGGATATCGGTATCAAGATTTTTGGGGAAGATCTCGATCAACTCACAAAACTGTCACAGCAGGTGGGTAAATTGGCCGCTTCGGTTCAGGGGGCTGTCGATATATATATTGAACAGGCGGGTGGATTACCACAGATTGTAGTTAAGATTGATAGGGCCCAACTCGCACGATTCGGTGTTGACGTTGACGCGGTTAATCAGACGGTCAATACAGCCTTTGCCGGCCAATCGGCGGGCTTGGTTTATGAGGGCGAGCGTCGCTTCGATATGGTGGTTCGTCTCGACAGCACGTATCGAAAAGATATCAATGATGTACGTGATGTCTATGTTTCCGCTGCCGATGGGAGTAAGATCCCCTTATCACAATTGGCGAAGGTTGATTTCCAAGTGGGACCGAACCAAATCCAACGTGAAGATACAAAAAGAAGGATCATCGTAGGTTTGAATGTGCGTGGTCGGGATATAGAAAGTGTAGTCGAAGAAATACAGCAGAAAATTGATAAGCAAGTTAAGCTCCCTACGGGTTATTATATTACCTATGGAGGTCAATTTGAGAATTTGCAAGCAGCCGGTAGACGATTATCCATCGCTGTGCCAGCGGCTCTTTTGCTCATTCTTACCCTTTTATATTTTACATTCGGATCTGTCAAGCAATCCTTGCTGATTTTTACCGCCATCCCAATGGCGGCCATAGGTGGTGTGTTTGCACTTTTGCTTCGAGATATGCCCTTCAGTATTTCTGCAGGTGTTGGCTTTATCGCACTTTTCGGAGTTGCGGTTCTGAATGGCATCGTGCTTATTACGGAGTTTAATCGTCTTAAAGATGACGGACTTGAGGATCTGAACGAAATTATTCTTCAAGGTACTGCTGTCAGATTACGACCGGTACTGATGACTGCAACTGTTGCTTCTCTTGGTTTCATGCCAATGGCCCTTTCTACAGCGGCTGGTGCCGAAGTGCAAAAGCCACTAGCTACGGTTGTGATCGGCGGGCTTGTCACATCTACCATTCTGACACTACTCGTGCTGCCTATCTTGTATACGTATTTTGAAAACATGAAGTTAGGTGTTGGTCGAGCTGGAAAGTTGACCGTCAGCGCCGTTCTTCTCGGTTTAATGGCTTTTCCTAATCAAGGATACGGCCAAACGACACAAAATCAAAAATCGGACTTGTTAACGATGGAAGAAGCCATCAAAACTGCACTGCAAAATAATCCTGCTATACGAGCTTCTTCGCTGCAAATAGATCAGCAAAAAGCTCTGCGTGGTGCTTCTGTCGATCTTGGTAAAACAACATTCGATTTACAATACGGACAGATGAACACCACTAAAAGGGATAATAATTTCTCCATTTCGCAAGGGATTCCCAATCCCTTTCTTTTCGCGAAACAGCGGAAGTTGGTGGATGAGCAGGTCAAAAGTCAGGAATATAATCTTGCTATTACAGAGAATGACCTGATCTATCAGGTAAGGAGCGCTTACGGTCAATTGAGTTATTTTCTTTCACTGGAAAAACTGTTTCTAAAACAGGACTCGATTTATGGTGGATTTTTGAGAGCTTCGTCATTGCGCTATAAAGCCGGTGAAACGAATCTGCTTGAGAAAACGACTGCAGAGACCCAGCTCAATGAGATACGGAACAGACTGGAAAAGAACCGTTCCGATATTTTAATCTATAAAGCGGAGCTAAAACGACTACTAAAAACGGATGACTCGATTATGATTGCTGACGATAGTCTACGCCGTCAGATTTGGAAGCCCCTTGATGAGTTTGTGACTGCTGAAAATCCTTTATTACTATTGCAAAAGCAACAGGTGAGGGTTTCGGATAAAAATTTAGCTGTTGAAAAAGCCAAGTCGGGTCCCGATTTCAGTATCGGTTATTTTAACCAATCGCTGATAGGAAGCCAGAACGTCAATGGCAACGAAGTTTACTTCGATGCAGGTAAACGTTTTCAAGGTATTCAGGTAGGGTTATCCGTTCCTTTATTCTTCAGCCCTTTTTCCAGTCGGATAAAAGCAGCACGTATTGGCCAACAGGTAGCTCAATCGGAGGCTGAGTTAATGGAAGTTAATCTGCACTCGCAATACCAGCAGGCGCGACAGGATTTTTTCAAAAACCTACGCAGTATTGAGTATTACGAGTCGAATGCCTTGCCCAATGTGGAACTCATTCTGCGTCAATCGCAGATTGCCTTTCAACAAGGGGAAATTGGGTATGTCGAGTTCAGCGTTGCATTACGCACCTATACCGATATCCGCTTTGCTTATTTGCAGGCACTAAATCAATACAATCAATCGATCTATACCTTGCAACATTTAACAGGAAATAATCAATAAAACATGAATAACAGCATAAAAATTAAAGGATTGTATGCCTTTTTGGTTTTAGCTACTCTATTAATGTTGTCATGTGGGCAGCAGGCAACAAAATCGGAAACTGTAGCAAGCGAATCCGAATCCGAAGAAAATGCAAATATCGTTGAACTTTCCACCGCACAATACCAGGCTTCCGGTGTGTCAATTGGTGAACCTGAAAAGAAAGCGTTGAGCGGTACCTTGAAAGTAAACGGTTTTGTGGATGTACCTCCAGAAAACTTATACAGTATAACCACGCAGATGGGGGGGATCGTCAAATCGGTAAGCGTGCTTCAGGGCAGCATGGTTACCAAAGGGAAAGTGATTGCCATTCTCGAAAATCAGGATTATGTGCAGTTGCAGCAAGATTATCTGGAAAGTAACAGTCAATTGGAGCTTGCTGAGGCAGAGTATAAAAGACAACTTGAACTTTCAAAAGAAAACATCAATGCAGCGAAGGTATTACAACAAGCAAAGGCGCAGCGCCAAACAATGCTGGCCAGAACGAATGCATTGCGCGAAAGGTTGAAGTTGATTAATATTGATGCAAACAAGCTCAATTCTGGTAATATTCGCAGTACGATGAATATCTACGCCCCTACAGCTGGTTATGTAACAAAGGTAAACATTAATGTCGGAAAGTTTGTTGCACCCAATGATGCGATGATGGAAGTGGTGAAGAATACTAATCTGCATGTGGAACTGAAAGCGTTCGAGAAGGATGTCTCCAAGTTGGCAGTTGGACAGAATGTACGCTTTGTACTGAACAATGAAACAGCAGAGAGAAATGCAAGAATTGTGCTTATCGGGAAAGAAGTTGGAACCGATAAAACGGTTACGATTCACTGCCTTGCTAATATCGATTCCGAAAATCTGATCCCGAATACCTATGTACGGGCCTTCATTGAAACGGGTAGCAAGGAAGTCGTAGCACTTCCTGAGACGGGTGTAGTGGATTATTTGGGTAAGCGGTACATTTTTGTAGAGAAACAAAATCGGAAGTTGGCAAACAAAGATGCTATGCCAACGAATCGTAGCGAAATGCACCGTTTCGAGATGGTAAACATCATTACCGGATTACAAGAAGCTGGTTATGTTGAAGTACAGCTTCCTAAAGGTATCGACTCTACTTCGATTGTGAAGACCGGCGCATATGATTTGCTTTCGAAGTTAAAAAATAGTGAGGAAGAGGAATAACTGTAGATCCATTGCAAAATGATATATAAAATGGAATAATAATGGAAAAAACGAAAATTGATCTAGCGATACTTTTTCCCGCTATAATTGATGATAATGATCGGTGTATAGGCCGTCTCATCGATATTTTGGAGGGATATAAAGGGATCGAAAAGGTGCACGTTCAAAATAAAGGTCATAATAAAAAACCGGTTCTATGTTTTCATTACGATCCAAATCGGCTACATGTGGATCAGATTGTCAGAATGGCGCAAGGAGTCGGAACCAAATTGAGTCAGCGTTTCGGTCACCTACTTTTGAAAAGTGAAAACACAAAAAATCCGCGAAATGCAAGATTGCTTGAAAAGACCTTACGTTCTTATAGGGGGGTGAGTTATGTAGCCGCTAGCGGAACAGGCTTTATCAGTTTGGAGTACGATACCAAGTTGGTTGATAGGAACAAACTACTGCAAAAGCTCGAAGCTGCCGGATACAAAACGGAGATTAAGACAGCTGAACCAAATGTTGATACCGCTAAAAAATCGGAAGAAATCAAAACCGGTCAACCAGCAAATGGGCATGAACACGGTGGGTGGTTTGGTCATAATAGTGAGCTGATCTTCAGCCTTATTTGCGGAGCTTTGCTGGGTATTGGTTATGGATTAACCTACGTGAGTGATCTTGCTTCCTGGGTGCCACAAGCTTTGTTTTTTGGTGTTTATTTTTTTGGTGCTTATTTTGTCGTTATTGAAGCATATGAAGCGATATCCAAGGGTGAATTTGAGATCGATTTCTTAATGCTAGTGGCTGCGGTGGGAGCTGGGATTTTGGGACAATGGGAGGAAGGAGCTTTATTGCTGTTTCTATTTAGCCTGGGGCATGCTTTAGAACATTTTGCGATGGAAAAGGCACGCAAATCGATAGAAGCGCTGGCAGATTTAGCCCCAAAAACAGCACTGCGTAAACGCAATAACGAAACCGAGGAGGTGCCAATTGAAGCATTGAAAATTGGAGATACAATTATGGTACGTCCCAACACGCGTGTTGCGGCAGACGCCATCGTAATCAGTGGAACCAGCAGTGTCGATCAATCTCCTATTACCGGCGAAAGTATTCCCGTTGACAAGGTTGCCATAGAAAAATCTGCACCATCAACTGATTTTCAATACATCGATCAAAAAAATAAAGTGTTTTCAGGATCTATCAACGGTAATGGTACATTAGAAGTGGAGGTGATTCGCGAGGCAAATGATTCAACCATATCTCGGGTTATTGAGATGGTCAAAGAGGCGCAGACACAAAAATCACCGACTCAACAGTTTACGGACCGCTTTGAAAAATTTTTTGTACCCTTTGTATTGCTACTTGTTGTGATTTTGTGTTTTGCGTTTTTAGTAATCGACGAGACATTCAAAACCAGTTTCTATCGCGCAATGGCCGTGCTGGTAGCCGCTAGTCCATGTGCCTTGGCGATTTCAACACCCAGTGCCGTTCTTAGTGGTGTTGCAAGAGCCGCACGTGGTGGTGTTCTTATCAAGGGTGGAAAACCACTTGAAGACTTGGGATCGCTAACGGCATTAGCCTTTGACAAAACGGGTACATTGACGGAAGGAAAACCACGACTTACCGAAGTTAAACCGGTGGAAGGTATCAGCGAAGAAGAGCTCCTGCGCATAGCGGTGGCGGTTGAGGCATTAAGTGATCATCCGCTTGCCAAAGCCATCGTAAAGGATGGACGCGCTCGTCTAACTGATCGTGAAATTCCTACTGCTGAAAACTTAGAGGCCATTTTGGGAAAAGGAATCAAGGCAACGCTTGCCGGACAAACGATATATATGGGAAATCTTCCACTTTTTGAAGTTTTAGATGATAAAGCACCTCCCCGAGATCTTGTGTCGGTAGTCAAAAGCTTTGAGTGTAAAGGCAATACAACCATGCTTTTGCGGAGAGCGGATGATTACTTGGGACTTATCGCGGTGATGGATACACCGAGAGCAGAAGCAAAAACAACACTGGAGGCATTGGCACAGCTGGGAATTAAGCGGATGATTATGCTAACGGGCGATAATCAGCAAGTTGCTGAGGCTATAGCAAAAGAAGTGAATTTAACGGATGCTTGGGGTGGCCTATTACCTGAAGATAAAGTTGAAGCTATAAAAAAACTCACCAAGGAAGAGGGGAAAGTTGCCATGATAGGGGATGGCGTTAACGATGCCCCAGCCATGGCAAACAGCACGGTTGGTATTGCCATGGGGGCGGCAGGCTCAGATGTGGCTTTAGAGACCGCAGATATTGCGCTAATGGGAGATAAGCTTAGTTTACTGCCTTTTGCAATTGGTTTAAGTAGAAGGTCAAAAGGTATTATTAAGCAAAATCTTTGGATCAGCTTGGGTGTTGTTGCAATTTTAGTACCCTTGACAATAATGGGTATTACTACTATCGGGCCTGCTGTAATGGCACACGAAGGCTCCACCTTATTGGTGGTCTTTAATGCATTACGTTTGCTGGCATACCGTCAAAGAAATCTTCATTGAGTGGAATTAGATCAGTCAAAAAGAAATCATGTTTCTTGAGCGCTTTTCGACTGATCTAGCTTCATTAAATGATTTCTGAACAAAGTTTACCGCTGTCTTGTCTATCCGATTAATTAAATGATTGTCTAAATTCCAACGGAGACATATTTGTTTTTCTTTTGAAAAGTTTGTTGAAAGATTGCGGATATTCAAATCCCAATTGATAAGCGATTTCCGCTACTGATAAATTACTTAACGTCAAGTATTCCTTTGCTTTTTCAACCTGTTTGTCGTGAATATGTTGTTGTGCGCTTTGTCCAGTTAATGAGCGTAACATATCACTGAGATAATGTGCAGAAAGGTTCAATTTTCCTGCAAAATGCTCGACTGTCGGAAGTCCGTTTTTTAGGGTTTGTTCATCCGCAAAGTAATCCGTTAACAACTGCTCCATCCGTGTTAACAAATCATGGTTCACCGCTTTCCGTGTAATGAATTGTCTTTCATAAAAGCGGTTACTGTAATTAAGCAACAAATCGATTTGTGAGAGAATGATATCCTGCGTATGGCGGTCGATATGCTGGTATTCAGTTTCTATCTTCTGGAAAATTTCGATGATGTCCTTCTCCTCTTGAACGGAAACGTGCAGTGCTTCATTAACGGTGTATGAAAAAAAACCATAATTTTTAATCATGGTGGCCAATGGATGTTTGTAAAGAAAATCGGGATGGAATAGGAGTATATAACCATGCCCGCATTCCTTTTTCATTTGTTGAATATCTGATTTACTCAGCGATTGTACTTGCTTCGGAGCAATGAAGTTCATCGTACCCTTATCAAAATCGTAGTATTGTTGCCCGTATTTCATTTTTGCCGAAACATTTTTTTTTAGCGATATATTGAAAAAATTTATAAAAAATTGTTCCCAAATCTCGCTCTCCACGGGCCTCAGATCTGAAATTTGAATGACACTTACCAAAGGATGTAAAGGCTCCGGTAAACCGAGCAGACGATGAAATTCGGATATGGAATTAATAGTATGCATGACCGTTTTCTTTTACAAATTTACAAAAGCAAAGACAGTTTACCCCGCAAATTGTTTCCCGATTTCCTGTATAAATGCTTCTTTCCCAATTTCCATGCGCCTGGAATAAAACATATGGGCATCTGCACCGGCTAAATAACGTACTTGATCTTTACCGTCTGTTGCCGCTTCATAAACAACTTCTGCAATCTGTTCGGCGGTTGATGCCGATTTGAAGGCTTCGTCAACACCGGCAAACAATTTGGTCTCGATTTCCTGATATTCAGCGTGCGTATTCATGTCGAGCGACCGCCCCGCAAAATCAGTTAAAATACCACCGGGAGCAACGGTTTTGATACTGATGCCAAATTTTTTTAGTTCGAAATGCATGCTCTCAGACCAACCTTCCAATGCGAATTTTGTGGCGTGATAAATGGAACTCAATGGAAAACCCATAAATCCGCCAATTGAAGTCGTGCTGATAAATAGCCCTTTTTTATTTTTTCTGAAATGCGGGATAAAGGCTTGTGTTACACGTATTACACCCAACAGATTGGTGTCGATCTGACGGAGGATTTTTCCATCACTTAGGCCTTCTAGGGCACCCATTAATCCGTAGCCTGCATTATTGAAAACTACATCAATATCGTGTTGTACTAAGGTTTTTTCAACGGTTGATTTAATTTGTTCCGCATCTGTAACATCGAGAGGTAACAGTATGATGTTTTTCAATTGGTTTAATTCTGTTTCATTTTCCGGATTTCGCATGGTGGCGATGACACTCCAACCCCTTGATTGAAACAGTTTGGCCGCGGCCTTTCCTAATCCGCTTGATGCGCCGGTAATAAAAATTGTTTTTGACATGGTTTTACAATTAAAATCTAAAATCTTACCATGCAAAATTGAATAGAAACAGAAAATTAGATGTTTCCAAATCGGGCTTCGTTGTATCCTAAATGCTGATTGATTCGGCTGATATCCTACAATGTGCACATTTTTTTTGGTAATTATCTTGGTGAAGAAAGCTGCCGACATGTCCCGTACGGTTGCTTATACCCATGAAGATAGGCTCACTTATCACCTAGTTACTTTTCTTAAATTCCTGATAAGATCGTTTGATATAATCATACAGATCATACGTTGTCCACTTTTTAACTTCTTCTAGGGTTGGCCTATAGGTTATTTTAAACTTTTCAATTTCATTGTCCTCAATGGTCACGACCTGTTTTATGATTTGGGTGTTAAATTTGGTATCAATTTCATTCAATTCAATTTGTTGATGGATATATCTATTAAATTTCCTGACTTTCTTCCCATCCTTGCCAAGAAGTTCGCGGAAAAAAGTTATTGGGCTCCCGTCAAACGGAGATAGCAATGCTATCGGTGGTCTTCCCCCAAAATATATGCTATTTTTCTTGCTATATTCAATTGCAGTCGCCTCCAATGAATATCGATTGTTCATGACGGCCTCAATATTAACCTCATCTAAAAGAATTGTACTGTCTAAGTAAACGGTCATGTGCTCATAACTTTTTACCTGAATATATTTTTTTGGTATGCCTGGAAGGTATATGGTTAATGAGTCTCCTATTCGTGCCTCAATAAAGAAATTACCCAGCTGATCTGCCGTTGTTGAGATTTTTTTTGCTAAATTACTGATTTTGACATCACCCACGTTTAATTTAAGATCAGTAGGTACATCGTTTAATACCACCGTACCGCTTAATCCATTTGTCGCCTGGGCATATAATCCGTTTGTGGTCAGCAAAAGCATAAGGTACACAAAAAAAAGTCTATAACTTTCCATTAGACCGAAATTAAAATAAAAGCCTTTATCGAACGTTGATTTAACATCATTTAACAATAGGAGTAAGGGCATTTAAGGAAAGGAGAAAAGTGTACGGAAACCTACGCACCAAATGAGCAACATGTTGCTACAGAAAAAAAACAGAATTGGATGCGTATCTTTGAAGTAATGAGATTCACATTCAATGAAAATTCTGCTTATTGAAGACGAAATGGAATTGGCTAAGGCGATTTCCACCTATCTTTCCGGAGAACAGTATCGCTGTGAACTGGCATGTTCTTATGATGAAGGAATGTCTAAAATGAATCAATACAGCTATGATTGCATTATACTTGACCTAACATTACCGGGTGGGGATGGGCTGAAAATTTTGGAAACGTTGAAGCAAAGTGGTAAAGATGACGGCGTGATTATTATTTCCGCCAGAGGTTCATTGGAAGATCGCTTACAGGGACTCACTATCGGGGCTGATGATTATTTGTCCAAACCTTTCCATCTCTCGGAGCTTGCAGCGAGAATATATGCGGTTATTCGTAGACGCCAGCTGGGGAGCAGAAACCTTATCCGACAAGGAGCCCTTATGGTGGATGTTCTTGCCAGAATCGTGACAGTAAATGGATATGAAATAACATTGACCAGACGAGAGTTTGATCTTTTAGTATATTTTATCAGTAATAAGAACAAGGTAATCTCAAAAAATGCAATTGCTGAACATTTATCGGGTGATTTCGCAGATATGCTGGATAATTATGATTTTATCTACGGGCACATTAAGAACCTTAAAAAGAAGCTGAGCGAATTTGGTGGTGATAACTACCTGAAAACGATTTATGGAACAGGGTATAAATGGGAAGTATGAATAAGTTACTGAACCGTTCGTTGAATAAATTGCTTATCTATGCTGCTATTGTACTATGTTGTAGTATACCGATATATTATTTTATATTCAGCGCTTTACTGCAGTATGAACTGGATGAACATAATATTATACTAACAGAAAGGGCAGGTCGTGAGGATAGCTATCTGATCATAGTTACGGTAACAATTCTGACGGTGCTTTTTTCGAGTTTACTATTAATCGGTCTGGTATTATTGAACCGTCGACTTTCGCGTGAATTATGGCGTCCTTTTTATGATAGTCTCACCAAGATTAAAGATTTTGACCTGAACAAACACCAAGCCGTTGCTTTCACACCTACTGACATTGCTGAGTTCGCAGAATTGAATGATAATCTCGATAAACTGATAACTAGCTCCATTTCAGCTTATAATCAACAAAAGAAATTCACGGAGAATGCAAGTCATGAGCTACAAACCCCCTTGGCTATTATGCAGTCTAAACTAGATCTTTTTCTTCAGGAAGAAAACCTTTCGTCTCATCAACATCAATTGATACGTGAGTTGAGCGCTGCTGTGACGCGTACATCGCGCATTAATAGAAATTTGCTTATGCTCGCAAAAATTGATAATAAGCAGTTTGAACAGCAGGAAATCATTAATCTTAGCGGGCTTATCAACGATCTCATGGAGTTATTAGGTGATCATCAAAGTGATAAAAATATAAAGCTCGAAACCAATATCACGCAAGATGTATCAGTTCGCGCCAATCGCGTACTGGTAGAAGTTCTGTTACAAAATCTTTTTTCCAATGCTTACCGACATAATATCCAAGAAGGTAGGTTGCTGATTCGTTTGGACCCTTCGACAATTGTCATTGCCAATTCAGGAAAAGAAGCCTTGGATAGCGATCAACTTTTTAAACGTTTTACTTCCGTAAAAGGAAGTGGAACGGGTTTGGGATTGGCCATCGTTCATGAAACCTGTGCCAGCTTGCGCTGGTCTGTGCGCTATGCCTTTGAAAATCAGAAACACTATTTTTACGTGCGTTTTATTTAAAGCAGAATTTCTACAGAATTGACATGGAGCTTTGTGGGTACAAACAAAAGAGCAACCATGTTTTTGAAAAAATGGAATCTAATAAGATTGTTGTTATGGCTGTCTGTATTCGGTATATCCAATGTATCCGCACAGTGGAGCCAATATACCCGGGAGGGAAAGTATAATGAAACGATCCCGGCAATAAAGCCCTTTTATTTACAACAACCGTTTGTAAGCTTTCACACAAGACAATTATACGCACCTATTGGGCTTATGCTCAGCGGTTTTTTGGCCAATTCAAATGGCCCTGAATCATTAAAAATGGAAATTGTGGAAGAACGTAATGAACATTTTGCCAATTTTCATACAGGTATTGATAATTACTTGCAATACGCGCCGATAGCGGCTGTCTATACGATGGATGCATATGGTTACCATGCCAAACATGACTTTATCAATCGTTCCGCTATCTTGTTGAAAGGTGAACTGATGATGTCTGCTCTTGTCTTTACCGCCAAATCTTCCTTCCATAATTTGCGTCCGGATGGGAGTACATATAATTCCTTTCCTTCAGGTCATACGGCACAAGCCTTCGCAGCTGCTACTTTTTTAACGGAAGAATACGGTTCTACCTATAAATGGATGCCCTACGTGGCCTATGGCGCTGCTTCCTGTGTGGGTGGATTACGCATGGCCAATAATCGTCATTATATCAGCGATGTATTACTGGGAGCTGGAATTGGGATTTTAACGATGAAGGTGGCTTATTGGACACACCGCTTCAAATGGAAAAAACATCGCTCATCTCCTGATGTCATTGAAAATTAGGATTTTTCCAACATGATGGTATGATGTATCGCCTTGATAAAAATGATCAAGAATTGAAGCAAGCCGTGAACGCTTCTTTGTAAAGCAAAATGGAGATTAATTAACTGTTTTTCTTGGTGGAGACTTTCCGACGCTTCAACATGGTTTTCCCTATCTCTCTGGTGCCGTTCGATTGGTGCTTAAAGACATTATTATGATGACTGCCGGTTTGCTTGTGTCTTCGGATGCTGCCAAGCGGATTTTAAAGCGGGGAAATCCCGTCTTTCTGTTTGAAAATTTTTAGATTGGAAAACGTGCCTGTTTTGATGTTCCAACAATACTCAAATGCAATGGTGTATCCTTTAGATTGAATTTGCCAGGTTTGCTCGTCTTTTTTACTTAGGCAATAGTGTCGGAAACCAGCCATTGCATTTTTTCCTATTTCATTGATGTCTTCATTGAACGGTGCAATACCATTAGTAAAGGAAAAAAGTTGATAAGCAGCCTCATCAGGTTGGATAATATTAAGTTGTAAAGCTTGTTGTAATCGCTGCTGTTCTGTAGTTGACAGGTCTCGAAGTTCTTCCCAGTGGGTATCTAATTTGAACCCTTTTTTTAACCCCTGAAGCACTTCTTTTCTGACACCTAGAAACCGTTGCTGATTTTTTGCACAAAATGAGCGAAGGCCTTGATTAATACTATCTTGCCAAACTTCTGGCAACATGTTTTGCAATAGGTCTGTCGAATAGGTATCCCAACGAATTTGATCCATTTCCTGATAAAGTTTGTCGAGTTCATTTGCTTGTTTGTGAGAAATGAACGGGAGCTGTATTTTCAAATAGGAAGGTGTATTTGGAAGGCTATATTCCAATTTGCTCATATGCATGCCGTTTAAGTCAAGAACAAATCGCATCACATACGCTCGGTTGGCAAGCCAGATTTGCCAGGTATCGTCTTGAAGATTTCTTGCGAAAGCTTGCCGTCCGAACATATAGGCTATGCTCGCTTCTCTGGTACTTATTCCGGAGGATTGATAAATTGAGGGCTGGATTATGTTATTAATAATACCAGCTATTTCCACGGGCCTATAACATTGAAATAAGGTTACGTCTATAAATTTCGGATCGCTTAATATTTTTGTGAAACTACTGTCTTCTAAATGGTGAAAACGAATACTGCTCAGCACTTCAGGAGGAGACGGAGTTTGTTTTAGATACGTGGTGCGTATTTCTTTATATTTCGATTGTTCTTTCTTCGTATAATCCACTATTGGATTAAATAAATTGCGCTGCTGCTCCGGTGTCAATGTGGTATCCGAGAGCTTATCAGATACTTCATCTAACAGATGAAAGAACATCTCTTTGGCTTTTTCTTTATGATCTTTCATAACGAGGTCATAAACCTGTGCTGAGCCGGTAAACGCAAGCAATAGAAAAAGTGCGGTGAAAATGGTGCTGTTTAACATGAGTTCTTTGGTCGGTTATATACATAGTGTGTACTTAACGTGGATATTACGTCATACATGTCAAAGGGTTTGCGTATAAAATGTTGTGCACCACAGTTTTGGGCAATTGTCGAGATATTCCATATTCCGGAAATCATTACAATTGGGATATGATCATACGCGGGAAATGTCCTGATTTGCGAACAAAGATCACTGCCTCTATACGCTCCCAGGTTTTCGTCCATGAAAATCATGCGTACGTTATTTTCTTCTAAGATTTTAGCGATGTTCATTCCATTATCAACGATAACACCAATTCCTTCATATTTTAGGATATCGGAAAGTAGGATCTGCATATTGATATCATCTTCTATATATAATACGAGCTCTTTTGAAGTCATAGATTATTTTTTTCGAGCTAGGACAAATTTCGTGCTAGACTTGTTTTTGGCCTAGAACGAGTCTGTAACAAATTAATGATAACATATACCCCTTTTTTCAAAAATCGATCATAATTTTTTTGTACCTTCATAAACATATTCCTAAATTATTATTCGTTTGATCAGTTGGAATGACCGGAAATCAACCTTTTACCTAAAAGAACAAAATAAATCCAAATGATGTATACAACTAATTTTATGGCATCGATCTTCTGGTGCATCGCCTTATCTTCAAATATGCTAATGCAAACGGTAAAAGCACAAGTAATCCCAAAAGTAGGCGTATGTATCTCGGTAGAACAGCAATATGATGCGCGTAATGCCGGTTTTGATTTCGTTGTACCCGGAGTTTCTGCCTATTTAAACACCCATCTAACCAAAAATGATAAGATATACGCACTGCCTGTTTATGCATGTAATGTTTTTCTCCCGGCCAATATAAAATGCGTCGGTCCTGAGGTGGATGTGGAGGGATTGGTGGCTTATGCTGACACGGTGTTTAGACGAGCACAGGAAAGAAAAGTATCGATGGTTGTTTTTGGAAGTGGAGCCGCCCGTAAAATTCCGGATGGATATAATCGGGAGGAAGCTAGGGAGCAGTTTGTCGCGTTATGCAAGAAATTAGCAGCAAGCGCAGCTGCATATAATGTAAAAATAGCCTTGGAAAACCTGAATAGCGACGAAACGAATTTTATTAATACTGTAGAAGAGGCGTTGCTTATAGCAGAGCAAGTTGATATGTCTAACTTTGGTATAAACGCCGATATTTATCATATGTTGAAGGAAGGTGAATCGGCTGAACAGTTGTTCCGGGTTCAGCGATATATACTTTATTGCGAGATCGCCGAGCCGGCTAATCGAACCCCTCCGGGGGTAGAGGGAACCGATTTTACTGCTTACTTAAGGGCGCTGAAAGCTATTAACTATAAAGGAGGAATCGGTGTGGAAGCTAGATGGACTGATTTTAAAAGGCAGTCTGTTTCTGCTCGCCGCAATTTACAAAAACAATTAACAGCTGTTTATCGGTAAAGAAAAATGTCGGTAGATAGAAATTATTGAGAATCGCAAGATATATCTGTTGCCTCTTCAGGAGGTAAGTTTCTGCTTGTTTTTTAGGAAATGAAAAATCTGAACTAGAAAATAGTAAAAAATAAGAGACGAAAAGAATATTGTACCCATAAATAACGTTTCATTAATAAATAGCTGATATGAACGATTTGGAGAAGTATTTCCACGCCAATACAAACCGCGTTATTTACAAATGGCAACATTATTTTGATGTCTATGAGAGGCATTTCAGTCGATTTCGAGACAAGGAGATTGTTTTGCTTGAAATTGGAACTTTGCATGGAGGCAGCTTGCAAATGTGGAAAGACTATTTCGGTGATCGTGCCAAGATCTATGGTATAGATATCAACCCGAACTGCAAGGAAGTCGAAGAAGAAAATATACAGATTTTTATCGGTTCTCAAACGGACCGTACCTTTTTGAGTCGTGTAAAACAACAAATACCGCCAATCGATATTTTGATCGATGATGGCGGGCATACAATGCTGCAACAAATCGTTTCGTACGAAGAACTTTTTTCACATATCAAAAGTGATGGCGTTTATTTATGTGAAGATGTACACACTTCTTATTGGCTTAAGTACGGAGGTGGACATAATCGACAAGGAAGCTTTATTGAATATTCAAAAAACTTAATTGATAAACTTAATGCTTTTCACTCGAAAGAAAAATCACTTAAGGTAGATGATTTTACACGCTCGGTAAACTCTATACATTATTATGATTCGATTGTGGTGGTAGAGAAGCAATCAAGGATCGAACCTTTTGCTTTAAAAACCGGCGTGATAACAACAGCTCCCTATGTAATTCCGGGAGAAAAAAAATCTTTTAAAAAAAATCTGGTCTACTATTTTCGACACGTATGGAATAGCTTGTTGGCCTTTTTTAAACGGCCCTTTAAAAAGGGAAGCTTGGATTATTCCTAAATTTACATAGAATAATTGATGAATTTTTAACGCTTTAAGGAGCTTCTTTTTCCAAATAAATATTGATATCGGTCATCAATGCCATAACCTAATTCATCGACTATTTCAAAACGAAATTGATCTAGGCTCTTTGTCTTAATGATTTTGAATGCTTTGTCAATTGTATCAACGTAAAATGCGTAATTTTTATCTTTTGCATAATAGGTATGATCACATTCTCGATAGTACGTATGTGTAAAACATGCGTCCAAAAATTGAAAGGTTTCTGCGTCTGCTTCATTTACAATGAGTTCTCGAAAGTAAACGTGATTTTTATCTTTGGCAACATTTTTTACAGATTCACCATATAAGACTTCAAACGTTTTTGGGTCAACACCTTTCACCTCCTTGCAATAGTTAAAATAAATTTTATCATTAACCTGCTGATAGTATTCGGATAGTGCTTTTGCTTCTTTTAAACGATAGGGTACTTTTTGATCAAATACATAATCATGACCGTTTGAACTTGCTATTCCATTTTTAAAGTCCAAAATCTTGAAATCTGCCGGGTTTGCTTCTGGAAGAATCGTAAATGGATTCATAAAACTCTCTAAGTATACATGATTCTTGTCTCGAAAATAATGGAAAGTTGAATCATTGCTCTCAATTATTTGAAAGCTAGCGAAATCAATTGTCGGATAAAATTTACGATAAACTTCACGATCGAAATGCAAAATAAAGGCATTGTCTACCATGCTGAATCCATGTTTTAAATCTTTTCTACTCATACGCTTCGCGGATAAAATCGTTCGTCAATATAACTTTTTTATAAATTCATTAACTCAATATACCAAAAGTGAATATAATCCGCGAGTATATAGTACAGCTGCACTTCACAAGGAATCTACGAATTCTTCTATTCGCATCTACAAAGCGTCTACAAATTGACTGTGGCTACAATGGATGCATTTGCAGGCTAACTCCAATGCGGTTAAGGGCATTGATATTGATTACGGCTATGATTAATTTTGCGGTCATTTCTTCTCCAAAAAGATCGATGGCATCGGCGTAAGTTTGATCACTCAATCCCTGATGAGCGATTAATGTGATTTCCTCCGTTAGTCTTAAAATGACTTGATCTTCTTTACTGAACCAATTTTTTGCTTCCCGCCAGGCGCTTAGCACATATAATCGTTTAGGATCTTCGCCAAGTTTTAATGCCTCTTTACTATGCATATGTAAACAATAAGCGCAACCGTTAATTTGCGATGCTCTGATTTTGATGAGTTCTTGTTGTAATTTATCGATCCCGGTGTTTGCTACAAAAGTTGATAGCTGTATCAAGATTTGATAGGAATCTGGAATAAGTTGTTTGAGATTTAGTCTATTTGCCATATGATTGAATTTAAATATTTATGAAAATGAATTGCAGTGGGTGAATGCATTTTTTTAAGTCGAAGGGTCTCTAAAATAGGCATCCAAACTCCACGGAAAGTCGAATTGACCCGCGAGCATTAAACTGGAAAAGCTCACCGCAAATACGGAATAATTAAAGGGAGCTCTGTAGCTTAGGAAGATCAACATACTGAACGCAAATAGCAAGGTGAGTATAAAACTACCGTATGCTGCCAGTCGCGTTTTGTAACCTACAATCAACAGACTACCGCATAAAACTTCCCCAATAGTTGCTATTAAACCAAAGAAGGATGCCACTGGTTCCGAAAAATAAGGCATTAGCGTATGCGTATACCGAACAAAGTGAGTCCAATCTCCCCAAGCTACGTTAGCCGCACCTGGTGCACCTAAGTATCCAATGCGATCGAGCACAGGAAGTATAAATCCAATGCCTAGGGAAAGTCTAAGTAGTAACTGTGCAAGTGGATGAATTTTTTTCATTGCCTATCTATTAATGAGTACAAAGGTATTACCACCGTTTAAAGTCTTGAGGTACCAGAAAGAAATGTCTAGGTAGTCCAGTTGTTTTTGAAATTTTTATGACAGTTTTTGGATGCGCCCTGCTTGGCATATAAATCACCGATTTCGTTTGGAAATGATGCAGGAGATACACCTCTACACCAAAGTTTATCGTAATTTACAAGCGCTTTAATGTCATTATAATACAAGCTTTTTATCTTTAAACGACTTCAAAACAAGTTGCCCAACTTGTCCAATTCAATTAGTAGAACCCATCCCCTTTCTCTGGGATGGGTTTTTTATGGGTTTTGCATTTTATTTAACTCTTTTATCCAAATGATGGAAACTGAGCGAAATCCTTAGTTTTTTAGATGTTATTTTCCCTCAACTATCAAATGAAACCAGCTTTTTTTCAGTTATTATGGCCTTAACGGTTCTTTTTGTCCCTGCTATTTGGTTTGAACACATTTTGTGAGTTATTTGACATGAACCTACTATCAATTGAAGTTTTTGCTTCCGTTGCTTTAAAAGTTTCATACGAAATTTGCTGGCAAAGAAACCATATTATATCAACCTTGTCTTTTAACGTTTCCATAATGTATGTTTTGTAATAGGACAATTAAGCGAAGTAATTTGGACAACTAGTTGAAAATTATATGCATTCGATCGACATTCTCTTGATGCCCACGCCATCAAAGCCTGTATTGATAGGTTATCAATAGTTTCTTTGTGAAAAAATGAGAAAATTAATGTGAAATTTATTGTTGGTTCCGAAAATGAAAGGTATCGAAACAGAAGCACACAATTCTAAACTTAATTTGTTTTATCTCCTGATAGACAGTTTATTATGTTTTGTTAATCAGGAGATAATAGGTAAGATGTAGGACCGGATCATACGGAAAAGCAATAATTCATGAGGGACGAGGCCGAAATTGTGCGCCATTCCATGGTAAGCGTGTTGTTGAGATCGAACATATTGTAAGTTTTTGATTCTGAAATAAATAGATGCTCGTTTAAAATGATAATAGGGATTTCGGCAATGTTATCAGATGAAACGGATAAACCTAATTGTTCAGCAAGTTCATAGATGCTCATTTATGATTCGTAAATAGGTTTGCAAATATAAACATATAATGTTGCATATTAAAAAATATCACAACATTATTCATACATAGTTGCATAAAAAGTGTATATTTTTGTTACCATGTTGCAAGGCTTAAAAGCGTTATATATTGTTATACGAAATGGAGAAGCGATTTGTTTTGAAACGAATCTTCGGGCTTTTGTGCGAAAATTCGAAGAAATAGAGCGAGAATCCAGAAATTTTGATTTTTTCTATCGCAAATTTAAAAAAGAGCGGATTTTTAAATTGACATTGTCGGGAAAAGAATATACTTTTCAAAAATTGTTATAGCACCATACGCCGGCTTTAACAACATGATAAAACCTTAGCTTCCCGTACTTTTTTCCAAGCGCTGAAAATAATATTCTTTACCGTCGATTATAAAAGAGAAGGCAACGATGTTATTGATCATATCACCTTGTGCGGCTATTATCTTGTTTAATTTATCCGTGTGCTGCTGACTACCAAGATAATTGCGGAAATTATTCCATAAATCTTCCAGACGAAATCCATGTGCAATCACCATATCCTGATGAATGATAATAAAGAGAGACGTTGAAAATTCGGTCATTGAGGGCTCTTATTTGTTACATATACAAAGCTTTACCGTTGATCGTTACGATTCGCCATAGCTTCCCATAGCTCGTCTAATTTTAAGTAGAAGCTATACATGAATTAAGAAAGTAATATATCAAATTACACAATTTGGTGTTGTCGATAAAATAAATTAACCTTTAACACGACATAAAGATAAATTTATTCAATAAGAAGCGCAAACGGTTAGACAGGAACGAAGTTACGATTAGGTGATAGTAAGCAATTAAATGATTCGATTTTCTTGAGCTTACGCAGATTATTTTCTGTACTGATCGTAACCCGAAGCAAACTGATAGCAATGGTTTGATCAGAAAATAACCTCGGGAACGCTTAAGTTTTTGCCAATTGGCAATGGATTCTACCGAATCGCTCACTACCTTTATAAAATGGAAGAACTATTGGCATATCTTATGCAGTTTGAAGGTCTGACAAATAAGGGCCAACAGCTTGTAGGGCGAATTGTAAAAGAAACTGCGGTCAAAAAAGGAGCCTATTTTGTTGAACCTGGTAAAATCTGCTCGAGCCTAGGTTTTGTACGCGAAGGAATCTTCCGTTCCTGTTATTACAATAAATTTGGAGATGATTTTACCAGGTATTTTGTTTATGAGGGGCGATTCATAGGCGATATTGGTGGGTTCATAGACCAAGTAGCCTCTACGGAGTATATTGAAGCAGTAACGGATGCTCGTATTTATCTTTTGAAAAGAGAAGATTTTGAACTGCTGGAACATGAACTTCCGAATTGGTCAACTATTTTTGTAAAGCTGAACGCAACTGTTTTAGAGAATAAGATGAAGGCGGCTAGCAATATGTTGGTACAAGATGCACAAACACGCTATTTACATTTTCTTAATCACTATCCGGGCTTAGCTAATCGTATTCCTCAATCTATGTTGGCCTCCTACCTAGGTATTACACCATCGTCTTTAAGTCGCATTCGAAGAAAGATAAGCTAACCGAAGCCTTCTTGTCAAATGACAATGGATTTTCAAAAATTAGAGGTCAAATTTGAACCGTAATTAGTTAATCCATTTATATGAAAGCAGATGTTGTTTTAGGTCTTCAGTGGGGAGACGAAGGTAAAGGTAAAATTGTTGATGTTCTTTCCTCTCAATATCAGGCCGTAGCCCGATATCATGGTGGTTCAAATGCAGGCCACACCTTAGAATTTGATGGTCAAAAAATAGTACTTAGTGTCTTGCCTTCCGGAATTGTCAAGAAGGAAATTCACAATGTAATCGGTAGTGGCGTTGTGTTGGATGTGATGACTTTACGGCACGAATTGGAAGTTCTCGAATCATCGGGATACCGGGTCAGCGACTGGCAAAATCTGTCGATTTCGAAAAAGGCTCATTTAATTTTGCCAACGCATCGCCTATTGGATCGATTGGCTGAAGAACGTTTAGGTGAACGGAAAATCGGGTCTACCCAAAAGGGAATTGCACCGGCTTACGCTGATAAAGTTCTTCGAAAGGGCATCCGTGTTGCTGATGTTTTGCAACCTAATTTTGAAGTACGTTGTAGAAAATTGATGGAGGAGCATAGGAATCAACTCCCCCAGACCATGGCTAAAGAAATTGATCTGGAAGCATATTACCAAGAGTTTATGGAAAGCATCCGTGTTTTACAGAAATTTCCGCTCATTGACACGGAGTTGGTGCTTAATGACATCTTGAACAAAGGGGGAAGCATATTGGCCGAAGGCGCCCAGGCTACGTTATTAGATTTAGATCATGGTTCTTATCCTTTTGTAACCTCATCAAACGCACTTTCAGGCGGTGCTTGCGTAGGTTTGGGCATTGCCCCGCACAAGATAGGTGATGTATATGGCGTCTTTAAAGCCTACTGTACGCGGGTAGGAAATGGACCTTTTCCAACGGAAATGGAAGGTGAAAGCGCTGCGTTGTTAAGGACCGTAGGCAATGAGTTCGGTGCTGTTACCAAAAGATCGCGGAGGACAGGATGGTTAGACCTTCCCACCTTGAAATACGCAATTATGTTGAACGGAGTAACCAAACTAATCATCACCAAAGTTGATGTATTGAGTGCAATGGAAACGATTCAGTTATGTACGCATTATTTGGTGGAAGGAAAGCGTGTTGATCATGCATCGACACTGGTGGAAAGCGATGCGATCGTACCTGTTTTTAAAGAATTTAAAAGTTGGGGAGATGTAGGTTCGGCTCGGGAAGAGTCGCAACTGCCTACCGCTTTAATTGATTATATAGCCTTTTTGGAAGAAGCACTTATGGTGCCGATTGCCTACATTTCTGTGGGACCGGATAGAGCACAAATGGTTAAAAGAGCATGCTTTGATCATTTTTGAATTCTGTATATTAGGCAGCAGACCTGAACGAAAGTTCGACAACTGTAAAAAAGTATACTCATTTAATAGATTTTTATTAGTTTAGCGAAAAACTCGATACAGTCTGTTAAATGAATGAAGATCAACAACCAATAAATAGGTTAAGTCGTGCCCCGAAGGAAGGAGTCGTAAATGCCTAATACGGATTTCGATGCGGTGATCATTGGTTCGGGGCCGAACGGCTTGGCCGCGGCTATCTTATTACAACAGCAAGGTTTAAAGGTGTTGATTGTTGAAGGGAAGAATCATATTGGAGGTGGGATGCGGAGCGCTGAACTGACTTTACCCGGTTTTATCCACGATATTTGTTCAGCAGTACACCCAATGGCTGCTGCTTCTCCTTTCCTCAGGAATTTACCTTTAGCTGACTATGGTTTACACTATATAGATCCCACGGTTTTAGCTGCCCACCCACTCGATGGAGGCACTGCTGCGGCCTTGTATAAAGATATTACACAGACAGCAGAGACACTAAATATTGATAAACAATATTACGCTGATTTTGTGGAACCATTGGTGGCTTCTTGGCCCGACATCGTACAAGATATATTAAGCCCCCTGGGATTTCCCAAACACCCCCGGAAGTACTTACGTTTTGGATTGCAGGCAGCACTTCCGGCTAGCTTGTTTTCTAAACGTTTTAAGGGAAAAGAATTGAAGGCTTTGTTCGCCGGGATGGCAGCGCACAGTCTTTTGGATTTTAATCAGCTCACTACTTCGGCGATTGCTTTAGTATTGACAATGGCAGGCCATCACAGTGGTTGGCCGATTGTGCGGGGTGGCAGTCAGCAACTTGCGCAAAGCATGGCCGCTTATTTTTGTGCATTGGGGGGAAAAATTGAAACGGGAATTTGGATTAAGTCGCTTGAACAGCTGCCTAAAACACGGGCAATTTTTTTTGACACTTCACCTAAACAGTTGCTTGAAATAGCAGGGCATCGTTTAACACCTTTATATAAGAAACAACTCAATCGTTATCGTTACGGGGCGGGGCTTTTCAAGATAGATTGGGCATTGGATGGGCCTGTACCTTTTATTGCTGAATCGTGTAGGCAGGCAGGAACAGTACATATCGGCAATACATTTGAAGAAATTGCTCATGCGGAAAAACTCGTATCACAAGGAAAACATGCCGAGAAGCCGTTTGTGCTATTTGCACAACAAAGCTTGTTCGATCCTTCACGTGCACCCATAGGAAAGCAAGTGGCATGGGGTTATTGTCATGTACCTAATGGCTCAACAAGGGATATGTCTGAGCAGATAGAAAGCCAGATCGAACGCTACGCACCTGGATTTCGCGACTTGATACTGGCTCGCTCTTTAACAAACACGGAAGACCTTGAAAACTATAATCCAAACTACATAGGGGGAGATGTAAATGGCGGTGCCTTGGATTTGAGACAGCTTTTTACACGGCCCGCACTTCGCTTTTCTCCCTACCGTACTTCCGCTAAAGGCCTATATATTTGTTCGGCATCTACACCTCCTGGAGGTGGTGTGCATGGTATGGGTGGTTTTCATGCCGCCAAATGTGCTTTAAAAGATATTTTCCACATAGCTCTTTAGACCCGTATGGATTTTCTGAGTCTGTTTTGTAATAAAAGTATATAAAATAGGTAGATATTATATTCTTTTCATTTTTTTTGTAACTTTGATGCCAAAGATGCGCAGTCTTAAATTTTAAATTGAATGATTATGAACACAAAAATTTTACATGCTTTCACTTTTCGATGTTGATGCTGGGAGTGTAAATAAACGATAGGATTTTTAATCGTTGATCATGATCAATTGGCGTTGCATGATCAATCTTGTAACTTAACCCATTTTTTTATGCAAACACAAAAGAGGACGGTACGATTCGTACCATCCCTCATTTCATTATTTTTTCTTATTTTTTTTACTGAACGGCTAGCTGCCCAGCAAACTAAACCACTTATTAATTCCACATTGAAGGGACAAGTGCTCGATTCAATCACAAAGGAACCTTTACCCGGGGCGCTTGTACATATAGAAGGTACCACGCATAGCGTATCGACAGATGAGGAAGGAAGCTTTGGTTTTGTTACCGGACAAAAATTCCCTTATACGCTTGAAGTCTCTTATATCGGCTATGAAAAGAAAAAAATAATCGTATCGGAGTCAAAAATCGAAATCTTACTCACACCTGGATTCAATCAGCTAAACGATGTAGTGGTGGTTGGTTATACGACACAACAAAGAAAAAACTTAATTGGTTCGGTCACTAAAGTGAACCCTGCTGAAAGTAAAGATATTCCAGCAGGTGGTTTTGATGCCCAATTGCAAGGTAAGGTGTCAGGAGTTCAGATATCCAGCAATACAGGTGTTCCTGGTGAAGCAGTAAATATACGGTTACGAGGAGCTACCTCAATTAATGCTAGCAACGATCCACTGTATGTTATTGATGGCGTTTTTCTAAATACAAATAGCCTACAAACGGTTAATACGGGAGGAAAAGCGACTTCGCCCATTGCGGATATCAATCCGGCTGATATTGAGAGTATTGAAGTTTTAAAGGATGCAGAGGCAACGGCACTTTATGGTTCCCGTGGTGCAAATGGGGTGATTATTATTACAACTAAACGCGGTAATTTTAATCAAAAGCCGAAAGTAGCGTTCAATTTTTCACAAGGAATAGCCAAAGCGGCGAAGCTTTGGGAGCTCACAACGGGCCCCGAACATGCAACTTTAGTAAATGAGTATTACCGGAACATTGGCCAACCAGAGCCCTTTCGTCCAGTGAGCGATGTGGTCAATGGCGTCGCCGGCAGGGGATTACCAGCAGAACAGCAAACGTATGATCGCCTAGGGGAGGCCTTCCGCACGGCTGCCCTAACGAATGCAGACCTCTCCATTAGTGGCGGGTCGACTGACACTCGGTATTATATAGGTGGTGGATATAATCGCCAGGAATCAATTCTTAAACCAATCAGTTTCGATCGACTTAGTTTCAAGGTGAACCTAGATCAGAAGATTAGTGAGCGCGTGCAAATTGGAACGAGTAATACGATTGGACGAACGGGTAGAAATCAGGCGCGTGCAGGCGATGGTCCTCAGGGTGGTTTGTTACAGGCCGCTTTGCATACACCAACTTATCTTTCTCCTTATAATGATCAAGGTGTTCTGGTCGGGAGAGCAGGATTCGATAATCTTACACTTTTGCTGGAAAACTATGATGTGAGCAGTACCAGTCTGCGTTATATTGGAAACATTTATGCGGATATCCAACTGTCATCTGACCTTAAGTTTCGTTCTACTTTCAGTCTCGACTATAATAACTACGATGAAAGTGAGTATTGGAATAACTTGCTGATCGCAGGTAGTCCAAATGGCCTGGCGACATCAGCTGTCGGGCAATCAACGACTTGGATCAATGAACAAACACTGACCTATCGAAAAAAAATCAATCAACGACACGACGTCGGTGTACTGATTGGCAATACCTTGCAGGGTTCTACACTTAAACGTACTTCAGCAACTGGTCGCGGGTTTGCCAGCAATGACTTTAAATTAATTTCCTCCGCGGCTACTACTACAAGTAGCCAAGATTGGGAGAAGTACAATCTGGCTTCCTTTTTTGGAAGAATTGATTATGCTTTTGATGATAAATATTTGATCGATTTCTCTTTGCGAGCTGATGGTTCCTCGCGTTTTGGTTCAGCCGATCCTTGGGGTTACTTTCCGGCTGTGGGGGCCGCTTGGCGCATTAAACGAGAAAATTTCCTGAAAACGCTTGCTTACCTGGATGACCTGAAAATTCGCGCAAGCTATGGGAGCACCGGCAACCAAAATGGAATCGGTGCTTTTGCGGCTCGAAGACTTTGGTCGGGTGTTGGCTCTTCTTACCAAGGTGTTCCCGGTATAGCACCAGAGCAACTGGCAAATAGGGAACTGCGTTGGGAACGAACGGATCAGTTGAATATTGGGTTCGATGCAACGCTCTTTAAACAGGCATTGGATATTTCTTTCAACTGGTATCGTAAATATACAAAAGATGGTTTGCTTCCGGTCACATTAGCAGCAACAACAGGTTATGATAGTTATACCAGCAATGCCGCCGAGATTAGTAACAAAGGGTTTGAGTTTGCATTGGTAAGTCGGAACATTCGAAAAACAGATTTTTCGTGGCAAACCTCCTTTAATATAGCTCGGAACGTCAATAAAATTGAAAAGTTGGAGAATCCATTAAACTATGGCAGTCGCGACCTTATTCTTTTCCAGGAAGGGCATCCTTTATACTCCTTTTGGGTGTATAATCAGTTGTATGTAGATCCGCAAACTGGGGATGTGGTTTATGAAGATGTCAATGGCGATGGTAGGATCACAACAGCGGATCGGAAAATTATGGGTAGTATCTGGCCTGACTTTTATGGCGGCCTTACGAACAACTTGACCTTTAAAGGGTTCGACGCAACTATCTTTTTCGTATTCTCTTATGGTAACGAGATTTATAATCATAATCGATTCTTTGGAGAAGCGGGTGGAGCACGTGATGCGGCAAGGGTCATTTTCGCTTCCAATCTGGATAGATGGCAGCAGCCTGGAGATATCACAGATGTGCCACGCTCGGACGGGGTGAATGTCAATAACTATAAAGATGGCGGCAGTAGATGGCTGGAAGACGGATCGTACCTCCGTTTACGATCGTTGACCATTGGTTATACTTTACCTAAACACATCACAGATCGTTGGCATTTGGATCGCCTACGGGTCTATTTACAGGGAAACAACTTGTTTACTTGGACGAAATATACAGGCTTGGATCCGGAAGCTGCGGCTAGTAGTGATCCAAACGAGCAAGGTATTGATTTGGGAACACCTCCCCAACCAAGGAGTTTTCAATTAGGGATTAATCTAACGCTTTAAGGATTTTTCATGAATAGATTAAAAAATATAGCTTTTATTGTCTTTATAATGACCACGGCTTCGTGCAATAAATTTTTGGATGTTGAGCCAAAAGCATCCATTTCAGGTGATAATATTATCGTGGACGAAACTTCTGCAAATGCGGCTTTGAATGGTGTCTACAGCGCATTACGAACTTATTACAGCGTAGATTTCCAGTCGATTGCCTATTTGTCAGGGGATAATGTTCAATGGACAGGTTCTCAGTCGCAAGTACAAGAGTTTATTAATCATCAGGTAAATGCCGAAAATGCAACGATTACCAGCACTTGGAAGGAAATCTACGTTGCGGTCAATCGAGCGAATCAGGTGATTAAGAATGTGAATGAATTGGCAGAGAATGTGATTAGCGACGACGTTCGCAGACGAATTGCAGGGGAAGCTTATTTTATTCGCGCACTTGCTTACTTCGACTTAGCGCGTACTTGGGGCGGTGTACCGCTGATTACTGAACCTACTGCAAGTCCTACGGATAATGCCGGTGTTATGCGTAGTTCACTGGCAGACACGTATAATCTGGTGCTGGCTGATTTAAATCAAGCGGAAGAATTATTACAAGAAACAACCAATCGATTTCAAGCCACAAAAAAAACCGTATGGGCCTTGAAAGCGCGTTATTTTCTCTATCGGGGAGATTGGCAACAGGCAGTCGATTATGCAAGCCGATTGATCATTGATCAAACGAATTATAGCTTGTTAAGCCCATATTATGCGTTTTTTGCAGATGGAGTGACAGGTACGCGTGAATCGGTTTTTGAAATTTTTTATAATGCAAATGAATTGAACCCGCATCGAGGGCAGTGGCAACCGCAGCAAAATGGCGGAACACGCCAATGGGCACCGAATACTACGTTTGTGAATTTAGTGAACGATCCAACTACCGGCGGTTCACGTAGTGCTCTTGTGGCGAAAGATAATCAGAATAGATGGTATGGCAATCTCTACTACCGCAGTCCCGCTACTGATCCTACCTATGTTATACGGATAGCTGAATTATACTTAATTCGCGCTGAAGCCTACGCCCAGTTGGGAAAATTGGAGGAGGCAATGGCTGACTTGAATGCAGTACGTAATCGTGCTGGTTTGACACCTACTACGACGAGTACGCGAGATAATGTCTTATTGGCCATTGAAAATGAACGGCGATTGGAGTTTGGACTGGAGGCTCATCGATGGTTTGATCTCGTGAGAACGGGAAGAGCACAGACTGTACTGAATATCAGCGATGCCAATCGCTTATTGATGCCTTTACCAGCTGAACAGATTTTAGTGGATAAAGCATTGGAACAAAATCCAGGTTATTAAAATAATGATACACGATGGAAAATTCTGCAATTGAGAAATCATCATACTGGAGCGATTTTGAAAAGATCATTTTCCGCTTCCTTTTTATCTATCTCTTACTTCAAGCTTTACCGCTTGATTGGAAATATTGGAGGCATGTCTTCACGGTTGATTGGCTTCATCCAACATTGACCGATCTCTTCAATGTGAGCCGATATACTCCGCAGTTGTTTTCGATTTACAATTCGGGCGATTATTGGGGCTTAAATACATTTGTTGATTGGGCAATCTTGGCGGCCACAGCGCTTATTGGCACTGTCGGATGGAGTTTTTTTGATCGCCGTACACCGCGTAATTATGATCGTTGGTATTATTTTCTTCGGGTGATCCTGCGCTATCGTTTAGCCTTGGGTGTAATTGCCTATGGCTTTTTAAAGCTATTTCCCTTGCAATCGCCGGCACCTACTTTGAGCGATTTGAATACGCCTTATGGTGATCTTTCTTCATGGAAAATCTTTTCACTCAGCTTGGGTGTGGCTCCTTCCTTTGAAAGCTTTTTGGGTTTGGTGGAGATTATAGCGGGCCTTCTCTTATTGTATCGGAAAACAGTTTTTGTCGGAACGTTCATTCTGCTGAGCTTTACGGGAAATGTGTTTCTTTCCAATTTGGCCTACGAAGGGGGAGAGGCAGTTTATAGCCTGTATCTGATCCAGTTCGCACTTGTTTTATTGGCTTATGATGCCCCTCGTTTGTATACGCTACTCACGCTTGAACGTACTGCAGTTCCTGTCCGATTTAAACCTAAATATCAAACAAAATACGGGGTGATCGGAAGAAAGGTATTAAAAGTAGGGTTTCTATTGTTATTTGTAGTGCTGTATGGACAGAAGGCTTTTGACCAATACCAGGCGGGAGGTTACCAGCTTCCCACCGCTTCCGGCTTGTTGAAGGAAGGCTTTTATGACGTAAGTTCTTTCGTGTACGATGGAAAGGAATTGGATTATGGGGACGAAAATAATGTACGTTGGCAAAATGTGGTCATTGAAAAGTGGCCAACGCTGAGTATACAAACAAGAACCCGTTTAAAACCTGCTATGCATCCTGTGGAAGTTATATCGCGGGACGATGCAGACAGAACTTATGAGTTTGCCGGTAATGGCGCAAGACGGTATTATCGTTGTGAAAAATCCAATAATGGAGAACTTGCGCTTATTGCCTTACAAACACAGAACAAGTTGACTAAATTTTCTTTCACAGAAGTACAGGCATCAGACAGTACCGTTCAGTTGATTGGACAGGACAACACCGGAAAAGCGATTAACATACACCTACGTAAAATTGATAAAAAGTATTTACTGGAAGAAGCGAAGAAAGTAGGTAGACGTAGCCAACTTATATTATAATTTAAAGCCATGGATTCACCAATTATTTCACCGATTCATTCTTCAGTTTTAGAAGGAACTTCCCAAAGCACATCGGACTTTAGCGGTCATGCTTGGAATAAAGGACGGAAATTCGGCTTCCGACTCTTGTTTTTATTTTTCGTTCTGATGTCCATTCCCTGGAATGTCCGTTGGTATACGGATTTATTTGCGATCGATTGGACAAGCCTGCACTATCGGGACCTATATGATATCGCCCGGTTTCAACCTTCTTTTCCTACTTTAGGTAAATGGCTACCTGAATGGTACGGTTATGCAGACTGGATCATTGTTTTGTTGTTCGCCTTTGTGGGGGCTTTGCTTTGGACTGTGATTGACAAAAAGACGCAGAATTATCGAAAATGGTATTACTGGTTGATGGTAATTGCGCGTTATCGTGCCGGAATCGGTATTATCGGTTTTGCTTTTACGAAAGTGCTACCCGTTCAAATGCCTTATCCTTCTGAGGGTATACTAAATACCAATTTTGGGGATTTGACACAGCAGAAAATATATTGGTTATCTATTGGTATCGTGCCTTGGTATCAAGTGTTTGCCGGGATCGTAGAATTGTTGGCGGGTAGCCTGCTTTTTTTTCGGAAAACAACTTTTTACGGTGCCGCATTACTCGTAGGTGCACTGGGCAGCATTACCTTTGTGAATTTTGCTTATGATGGTGGCGTGCATATCTATGCTTCTTATTTCGTACTCTTTGGCTTGTTTATTCTAAGCTACTATGTGCCGGATATCTATCGCTTAATGATTTTGGAACAAGTAACGATACCGCAATATTATTATCCGAACTTCCAAGAGACTTGGCAATATGTTGTTCGTATTGGCTTAAAAGCGACGGTTCTTATTTTGTTTTTGGGTGTGTTGTTCTATGTTCAATTGCTCAATTTTTGGTATGACCCTTATAAACAACCGTCATCTCCCGGTATTGCGAAACTTCGAGGCTATTACCAGGTTGAAGAATTTTACCTGAACGGTAAGTTGCTTCCTTTCAATCCAAATGATTCTTTACGATGGCAGGATTTAACTTTCGAAAAGTGGAGCAGTTTAACTTTTAAGGTAAATCGAGCACAAGCACTTGATTTATCCAATGGTGGTGGAAATCCAATCCGCGATATTGATCGTACCTTCGAGATAGCGGGCGTGGGTGGAGGGCGTCGTGTTTATCATTATTATGCAGACACAACCACACAAACACTATACCTGGAAGATAAAAATACCGCCACCGCGCATTTTCCTGCGGGTAAAAGACGAAGAGGGGCTGACTATCCAAATAGACAGGAAGCGAAGCAGACGGCTGTTGAGGATGTTTATCCTGCTGACTGGATAAGTTCAACGGCTTGGCAACATATCGGAAATGAAGATCACATGATTGATCCTCGAGGTACAACAGCGAGGCGGTCTAGAGACTTTGCCAAAACATCGCTGCCGATCATTCGAAATAAAATGATCTTGCATTATACAACGGATAATGACGGTTCATCGGTGATCTTGGAGGGCTTGGATGAATCAAGGGATTCGATTAAAGTGGTTCTGAAGCGTCAAGATCGCGCATATATTTTGACAAGAAGTACCTTGGATGCAGGATCTTATGACCGTAAGAAATAAGATATATGGGGCCATCGTACTGCTATTTGCTACGTCGTGGGCCTGTCAAACGTCAACGGAAAGGTTGCAGCAAGAAAGGAAGGGGGGGGCGGATGTGCCGATTCGTCCACGTGAGGAACATTACCCAAAAAACTTTGCTTTTGGAAGGGTGATAACAGAAAATGAAATTGCTCCACTTGCGATTAATATAGCACCTGATGGTACGGGATTGCCTGCAGGAAAAGGAACGGCGAAAGACGGTGTGCTGATTTATCATCAAAAATGTGCTTCTTGTCATGGAAAGGCAGGTGAGGGAAGACCTTATGATCGATTAGTTGGCGACCGCAACGTGAAAGAAAAAACCATCGGAAATTACTGGCCTTATGCGACGACTTTGTTTGATTATATACGAAGAGCAATGCCTTATAATGAACCTGGTTCCTTAACGAATATGGAGGTATATCAACTGACGGCTTACTTATTGGCGGCCAATTCATTAATTGCTGATACATTACAAATCAATGCGACTACTTTGCCCAAGGTACGCATGCCTAATCAGTATAAGTTTGTTCGGGACGATCGGCAGGATGGTCCAGTTATTAGATGAAATATGAAAGAGAATAAAAAGAAGGCCGTGGATACAACTGTTCCCGCTAGCTTAGCTCATCTTAAAATGGATCGACGAAAGATGTTAAAGGGGGTTGCAGCACTTGGTTTGGTACTGGTTCAGGAACCGCTTGATGCTGTTACACAAAAGGCAGAATCCATTCATCCGCTAGCCGTCGATCCTTCTAAAGTACTTGGAGTGCCTCCCGGGACACTCGGTACACGTTCCGTTTTTGAAAAACCTGCCAAACTACCCTCTTTTACATCTGCTCGAACACCCCTGCAAGACCTTTATGGTACTATTACGCCCGCTGACCTACATTTTGAAAGAGACCATGCGGGAGTACCTCGTATTGATCCGACTAAGCATGAGCTGTTTTTTCATGGCTTAGTTGAAAAACCAATGGCCTTTACGCTACAGGATCTTAAACGTTTTCCGTCGTTTACACGTACATGTTTTATTGAATGTTCCGGGAATTTTCGAACAGGAAAGACCACCTTAACACCACAGGAAATTTGTGGATTGACCAGTCAAAGCGAATGGACCGGTGTTATGCTATCGACTCTATTTCGGGAAATAGGTGTCAAGAATAAGGCAACTTGGTTTGTTGCTGAGGGAGGTGATGCGGCGTTAATGACGCGCAGTATTCCAGTAGAAAAGGCCTTTGACGATGCGATGGTTGTATATGCCCAGAATGGCGAAGCGATACGACCCGAACAAGGTTATCCAATGCGTTTACTATTGCCCGGTTGGGAAGGCAACACTCAAATTAAGTGGTTAAGACGAATTGAGCTAACCGATCAACCTTATATGACACGTGAAGAGACCTCAAAGTACACTGAAAATGTGGCTGAAGGAAAGATCCGACAGTTTAGTTTTGTAATGGACGCCCGTTCTATTATCACCTTTCCCTCTTATCCATCACAGCTGGCAAAGGGATGGATAGAAATCCGGGGAATTGCCTGGAGTGGGAGAGGCAAGATACAGAACGTGGAGGTAAGTGTCGATGAAGGAAAGTCTTGGCAGGACGCCATGCTGCAGGAGCCGGTTCTCAGTAAAGCACATACAACTTTTCGTTATCTATGGCATTGGAACGGAAAACCAACGTTGATCATGAGTCGGGCCATAGACGAAACTGGTTATAGGCAACCAAGCTACCGGGAGTTGGTGGCTGCAAGGGAAAGCCGAGGTGGTTATCATTTCAATCCAATCACCGTTTGGGAAGTCAAAGGGAATGGTGAGGTGTTTTTGGTTAACGATCGTTAACCAAAAACACCTAACACATCCATCGATTTTCCATGGATAACCGATTTGTAACGAGTCAGGAAAAGATAAAAACGGTTAATTTAATGTCAAGTGCTGCGCTAACTTTGTCGAATTATCGATGAAGGGATCGCTCAGCTCGCCGTCGACAACTAAATAGCCCAATCCATTTCTATAGCAATAATCCTCTGCTTCATCCCAATCTTTTGCTACTATATTCGGACCTGCAAATAGCTGCAATTCCAGTGTGTCAGGGTTAATTGCTTGAAGGTGTGTTGTAAAGGTCTTCATATATTCTTTATCGGGCTTAACAATACGGATGATCTTTTAATCGTTGTACAGATAAAATCCTCGTTTTGGTTGACTAAAATAACACGTTCAGACTAAACTCCAAATTTTTTTGGTTAAAAATAGAGAAAAATTGAGTAAAAACACACAAGGAAATGTTATCCCTATGTTACGTTGAAGAAGATTCTCTTTTTTTGCTTGATTTACAGGTTAATGCATGTTTGGTCTACTTGATCGCTAGAAAGCTTCCCTAAAGGCAACTGTCGTTCCTTCATCAGGATGATGACCATAGCAGGATATCTGGCAATACGAGTATTGTGTCTAAGCTTCTGGTAAGGATAATTGAAGGCCGGCTAATTAAGGGTATGTGCCAATTGAAAATTGATCTTCTACGTGCAAATAAGTATGTTTGTCGCTAGGAGATCGAGAATTACACGATTGCATGCATCTTCTAAATAGCGATTAAATTAACTATATGAACATTGTACCGTTGAAGGAAGGGAACTTCAGTGTCAGTAAGAATAAGGAGTTCACCAAATTAAATGAATTTTCACCTACTAATGATCTTAAAATGGCGATCAATCCCTTCCTTGTAATGGCCGGGGACGACCATATTCTTTTGGATGCAGGTTTAGGTCGGGTTGATCAAGAAGGAACACCGTCTATATACCATAACTTGAAAAATGAACAGGTAATGCCAACTGCAATCACAAAAATTCTCCTTTCGCATTTACACAAAGACCATATAAACGGACTTGGCCAACTAAAAAATGGCAAATTAAAACCGAATTTTCCAGAAGCAAAGATTTTTCTGCAAAAACGTGAACTGGCATTTGCGTTGCAGCAAAAGGAAGTGCCCTCTTATGATCTTCGCATGTTGGAGCAGTTAACTGAATGGCCAAACTTAGTTTTTATGGAAGAAGATGCGGGCATGTTGAGCAATGAAATATCTTATCAGGTTACAGGTGGACATACACCTTTTCATCAAGTTTTTTGGATACGGGAACAAAATCAAGTAATATTCTATGGAGCTGATAATTTACCACAACGCGGTTATTTAAAATTACATATCGCATATAAGAGTGATTATGACGGTAAAAGGGCGATGACACTTCGTCAAGAATGGGAAAAAAAAGCGAATGAGGAACATTGGTCCGTTCTTTTATACCATGACATGAAAATGCCGATTCTAAAATTTTAACAATAGTCGCGCCAGCACGTTAACGGCTCTACGCTTTGTTCAATAGGCAACTTCTTCCGGAATTAGTCTGACCTGAAGTTTTATTGGAAATACTTAATCAAATGCGTTGAAGCTAATGGTAATTCTTCCATTTGATAAACGCCTTTTTCTCTAAAAAAACCATTCGCTTCGAAAAACCCGAGCAAGGGATTTTCTAAATACTCATTGATCCAGGCGAGCTTATATGATTTTGCTACTGATTCACATTTGTCCAATAATGATTTTTTTACTGTCTGCTCATGATAGTTTGGTAGCACACCAAAATCAGCGATTCTAATAAGTCTTTGTTGACTCAGATGGGCTGGCCTTTCTCCTTTTGAAGTTAAACGGGCATAACCAACCGCCTTATCTTCTACATATACGATCAACCATTGGTTTGAAAGGCTGTTTATTTCACGGATTAATTCCTCTTCATTGAAATGAACGGATATATAGTTTTCAAGTGTAGACGAGTCTAATAAGTGTTTGAACTTCTCAGTGGCAATGGTACTTGTTAATTCGATTAAATCATTTATACCTTGCTCGGTTCCTACTGTAAATTTGGTGACGATTCTCATTTGTTTTATCCGTAAAATTTAATACCCGAAGGTATATACTCTTTTAATAACATCGTTGATACAGAGCTGTTAAGAACTTTCGGTACAGTATTCAAATAAGATCTCTTCCGATGGATTGGATTGCTTGGATTTTTTTGGGCGCGTATTTATCCGAAAAAATAACCCTAAAATAATGATCAAAAACGTTGGAAAAAGAAAAAGTGCTCCCTGGAGTGAACCTGATTTCTGCTGCTTGACATTTACGATAAAATAGATCAATATTGATATGATTCGGCAGTTTTACCCAAAGACTATATCCTCCTTGTGGGACACTAATTTGCGTTCCTTTTGGAAAAGACTCATTTAATAGATTGATGGTGAAACGTGCATTTTTTGCAAGTTGTGTCCTAAAGGCACGGATATGCCGTTGGTAACTGGTATTAGATAGTAAGCGATTAACCGTTTCTTGATAAATGGGAGAGACGGTACTTCCGAGAGCGAATTTTATCTGTTCTGCGCGATGCATGAAGTTCGCTGCAGATAACCATCCTAACCGAATTCCGGGAGCCAATGTTTTTGCATAAGAAGAATAGGTCATCACCGAACCACTTTCATCAAAACTCTTAATGGTTGCTGGTCTTTCTCCATTAAATGGAAGATCTCCATAAATGTCGTTCTCTATTATGATGGCTCCATGTTGTTGTGCAACGGAAAGCAGGCCCTGCTTTTGTTCGTTCGTCATGAACGCACCAGTGGGATTGTGAAAGTTAGGGGTAATGACAAGGGCCTTTACGTTGTTTTTGAGACAAGCTCGGTGAAAAATATCGATGTCAAATCCGACTGTAGCAGCAAACGGAATTTCTATTACCCGTAATTTAAGTACTCTTGCAACTTCAAGCACAGAAAAGACACAGGGGCTTTCGAGGGCAATGATATCATTTTTTTCACAGACTGAGCTTAAAGCAATGTACAATGCCTGTAAAGCGCCATCGGTGATGAGTAATTCTGCCGGTGAAATAGACGTACGGTGAATGGCTGCATTGCTGATAATTTTATGCTTTAAATCTGCTGAACCATTTGAATCGTAATAACGCAATAGACCGAGCCCTTGGTCTCGGATCACCTGTTGCATCGTACGTAATAATAACTTTTGTGGGATTAAGAGATCACCGGGGGTGGCAACATTAAACTCGGATACAGACCGCGTCAATTTTGCCGAGCTAATGAGGGTGCGATTACTGGTAAATACCGGATCACGCACTATTGGATAATTACTTGCTTCGCTTGCTCGAGCCAAGATCTTGATTTGGTCGCTGACGTAATAACCTGACTTTGGAATACTGGTGACCAGGCCTTTACTAATTAGTCGTTCATAACCGTGTTGTACAGTTGTCGTGCTTAGGTGGTGCATTTTTTTTAAGTCGCGCACCGAAGGCAACTTTTGCCCGGCCCGGTAAATGCCCTTACGAATGTTTTTTTCAATGGATAAGGGTGAACGTTTCAAATTTATACGACTTCATGGAACTGTACTGCCTGTTGCCTGATGACAAACATAAACAATTTAATCTTTTGAAAACAGAACAGTACAGTTCAATAACGATCAATACAGTTGGTTTGCATTAAAGCGCTTTCGAATTTATATGTATATTTTCGATGCGCGTAGGTAGCCATACCTGCATTTCACCATTGCCCCTGTTGGCCCAGCAAAAGTAGGGGATGGCGGTGATCGTTTGTTCCTTTACTTGAATCGACCGCCCATCGCTCGATGGAGTTGCCACGGGTAATTTGCCCTGTAAGGTAACCACGCCACCTAATAGATCTTTTTGATACGTACTTATGAACTGCGAATTCGAAGGTACAATAAAGTTCATAGCATCGTCTTGGTTATCAATTTGCTCGACACAATAAACCAACGGCCCACGTTGCAAGGCAACACGATTTTTATTAGCAGCTATTTGATCGTTGGCAGCAATCTTTTTTACGTCCATCGGTAATTGAAAGCTAACTACATCATTTTTATTCCAGGTTCGCTCAATAATCGCATAGCCTTTTTCGACACGATAGGGGGTGTTTTTGCCATTAACCTGTAAGGTGTATTGGTTCTCTCCGGTATCTAAAAATCGATAGGCATTTCCTGGAACAGGTTGTCCCGTTGCCCAACCCGGGATACGAATATAAAGCGGAAACTTGCTCTTCCTGTCAGGTGTTACGGTGATGTTAACATCACCTTGCCAAGGATATTCCGTTTGTTGCGATATATGGACGGATCCATTGGCTAAAGAAATGGTACTTTGGCTACCTACAAAGAGATTTACCCAGATCCCTCGGTCTGATTGCGCATAAATGTAGTCACCAAGAGACGCTACTAAACGGGCGATGTTGGAAGGGCAACACGCGGTGCCAAACCATTCACTTCTGCCGTAACCACCACGTGATGCAAGCGGATTTCCATAAAAAAAACGGTCACCGCTGTATGAAAGACCATCTAATGCACCATTATACAGACTTCTTTCGAGTATGTCAACATACTTGGCCTCACCGGTTAGGAAGTTCATACGTTGATTCCAAAAGACCATTCCTACAGAAGCACAGGTCTCACAGTAGGCACTCGCATTGGGAAGATCGTAATCTTGACTAAAGCCTTCGTTTTTGGCCGTTGACCCGATGCCACCGGTGATATACATGTTGCGATACACAACATCTTGCCAAACCGTTTGCATTGCCTGCATATAATCATTGTTTTGGGTTGCAGCACCTACATCGGCCGCGCCCGTATATAGATACATCGCCCTTACTGCATGACCCGTAATTTCTTTCTGATCTTTTAGCGGTATCGCATCTTGGCAACGTGCAGGATCTTTCCACTGATCCCAAGTTTGCCCCTTTCCGTAACCGTGTCCTCGTTGTTGAAGGAACCAATCCGCCAATTGCAAGTAACGTTCCTCTTTGGTTGTATGATAAAGCTTGACCAAAGCGAGCTCAATTTCCTGATGTCCACTTACCCAGGGACGATTTTGTTGTCGAAAAGTAGAATCTATATGATCCGCAAAGCGGGTAGCTACCTGGAGCAGCTTTTTTTTACCGGTGGTATTATAATAAGCAATGGCCGCTTCAATGAGATGCCCGGCACAATAATCTTCATGCATGTCCATATCTGTCCATCGCTTGTCCAATCCGTTAAGGGTATAATAGGTGTTTAAGTAACCGTCGGGTAATTGCGCGGCGGCTATTTTATCGATCCACGCGTCTGCCTTTTGTATCAATTGTTGATCGGGATTGTTTTTGAGCGAGTAAGCAATGGCTTCCAAGGCTTTATATACATCAGAATCATCGTAATAAATACCTTCATGTTTTTCGCCGGTTTGTTGTGCAACCTTTTCAAAGTTACGGATGCGAGGTGTTTTTACCTCGGTCTGTTCAATACAAACAGGAATTGTTACGGTACTGACTGTTTTGATTTTTGGTGCCCAAAATTGATCGTTTATTTCAACCTTGGAAAAATTAACGGGTCTTATAAGCGTAGCCCCTTCCTGGGCGAAGGTATATCCTGTTAAGGAAAGGTAAATACCGATATAGATGATCATTTTCTTCATAAGTCTTTCTTTTAATTAACGATGGGAAATTGGGTAATTCGTAAAGTGGAGCAACCATAAGGAACTAAAACAATGGGAACTTCTTCCTCTTCCGCTGCCGAAAATTGGTGGGGAAGCGGACCTGCCATATGTTTGTATAGCCCCCATTCGGGAATCCTTTTTGCTTTGGTTTTAAGGATGATCGGTGCACCGGTTAAATTCCAGGGATATTGTCCATTCGACTTGTTTTTTACCACTTCAAATCCATTTTCCGGATTGTTGACGGCGCTTTCTATTAAACCATAATTCCAGTCGGATTTTGGATGTACTTCCCAGAAATCTCCAAAATAGGTGGCATCACTTACTTTGCGCCAATCTTCTTCGATTTTCAGTGCGTATACTAATGGGCCACGCGCTACGGCAACCGATAATTCTGCCCAACGACTAGTCTCGACATGCATGGGTAAAACCAGGGTAACCTGGTCTCCATCTTTCCAATTGCGGTTGATTTTTACCATACTTCCTGGTTTTAGGATTTCTTCTTGAATTGCTCCGTTGATTTTTACCTGTGCATTTTTTGCCCAGTGCGGAATGCGTAAATGGAATGGAAAGGAGAGTGGCTGTGTACTATGTACCGTAAAAACGATGTTTTCGTCGAAGGGGTAGTGCGTATCTTCCGTGATGCGGATCGTTTGTCCATTGGCCACCCGGGTTTCTACTTCACTAGGCCCATAGAGAAGAGCAGCTATCCCCTGATCGGCCGTTTGATACCAGAGATTTTGTACAAATTTAGGCCAGCCCTGGTGCATATTTGCCGTACAACAGGGGTAACCTGTAAGCAAACCATAACATTGATCAGTGCCTTGATGTCCATCGTCTTCAAAAAAATTGCGCTTGGCACGGGAGATCAACACCTGATTGGCACTTTGAAAATACTGGCGATAATTAAAATCATCCGTTGCTTGCGTGGGCATGGCGTTATAGGCTATTTTTTCAAGCTGATCAGCAAAATCTGTGTCGCCTGTGATGGTTAACATCGATTCTAGCGAGAAGAGCATTTCAACGACAGAGCAAAATTCGATCCCTTGTGTCGGGGCGTTGCCGTGAAGTGGTTCATCGCCACCATACATACCCTGTGCCTGGCCATGAAAAAGAGTAATATCATTAAATGCTTTTTTTACCGCCTTTATATAATTGGAGTCGGCATGCTGTTGATAATAGATGATGGGTGTTTTAATACCTTGTGCAAGATTGACGCAATGGAAACTTTGTAGCTGTCCAACATGTAACTTATCAATCAGCGCTTGCTTAAAGGGATAAGTATTGCCGGTGTTGTATGGATATAAATGTCCGACACCTTCCTGTTTTGTATCGTACGTGCTGGAGAATACGTTCGTATAGGGGAAGGTTTGCTGATAAATCAAATTACCTAAATCCAATAAGAAACTTTCACCGGTGATATTGTACAACCAGTAAACCACCATTAAATTATCGGCACCTCGACGGTTTCCCCAAAAAGTCCATTGATCCAGGGGGTGTTTGGGAAGCTCCTGAAGCTGATACTTGAAATAGTTGCTAAGTGCTTTGATAACCCGTTTGTCAGCGGTAGCATTGTAATATTGCTGCAACACTTTTAGCATAACCATGCGGGGCCACCAATCTTCTACCGGCTCTTTTTGAATGCCTGCTTCTGGTTGTGGTTTTACTGAAAGGGGTTTGGGCCCAAGATAACCATCTTCGCGTTGATTGTTTAATGTCCATTCTATCCAGGGTTTCACTTTGTTGATAAGTGCTTGGTCCTTTAAAATATAGGCTAGTGGAAGCAAACCATCTATCCAATAAGGGCCTCTTTCCCACGCATCTCCATCACCTCCTAGCCACCCGTTCCGGTGGCCCGCAACTTGTGGATAGCGTTCATCCAGATGCCCGGTAAGTCCGGTTTTCATACGTTGAAGCTGATCTTTTAACCATCCTTGCGGCTGTATGTTGCCCAAGGGAAGCGCAAGATAAGGGTTAGGACGCAGCGGGCTGCGGTTCTGTAACTGGGCTTTACTTTCAACGCCTAGGCCGAAAATAAGAAGGATAAAGCATATAAATGGTTTTGTTTTCATCGTCATAAAAGAACGTAATTGTTAGTACCCTTGATTTTGCGTTAAATTTGGATTCGAATTAATAGTTTGTTGTGGAATTGGAAAGGTAATACGGTAATCACCATTTGGCTTATGAGACAACCAACTTTTCTGCGTAAAGATACTGAAGCGAATCATATCGCGTCTACGATGACCTTCCCAAGCAAATTCCCAACCAAGCTCGTCTAACATACGACCATATTGAACAGGTGTTGTATTCCCTTCATCTACCAGGTTGTAATCTTCTACATATCCATAATGGTAACGACTGTTCTGCTGTAGTTCGTTACCTGTTATAAGCGCTTTTTGCGGATCCTTCTTAAAAGCCCTGGCTCTTACCTGATTAACGAGCGTGGCTGCTTCATCTGAATTACCACTACGCAAAAGACATTCTGCCTTCATTAGCAGAATATCCGCATATCGAAAGAAAGGAAAGTCATTGTCAAGGTTGTACATAGCACCCATTTTTACACTGAACTTATTCATGCGGTAGCCTTCCGATTCACCGGTATATAACCCATCTGGAATGTCTTTCGTAAATACGAGGGGCTTACCGGCCCGATCATATGCACCGAGAAGTGGTGTTTTGCCGTCAGCGGCATATTGGGGTCCCATCAACCAAGTATCTGCTAAACGCTCGTCAGTAGGATCATAGGTGTCAATAAATTGCGGTACGGCCATGGCCGAGCCTGCACCCCAAGGGGTGGCTTGCATATTTGCTTTCGCTTTTAGTGAAGCATGCCAAGAGAACATATGAAAAAGAAAACCACCGCCAACGGTTTCTTCGAATGGAATGGCAAATATAATCTCGGGTGAATGCTCATTGTTTGTGGTAAATATATCCCTAAAGTTGGCATTTAAACTGTATTTACCAGACGTGATCACATCATCACATTGTTGTATGCATTCCTGCCAGGCCGACGTACCGCTATAAACTTCTGCATTAAGAAGCACATTGGCTAGCAAGGCCTTTGCAGCCCATTTATTGAACCGACCGTAGAACTGTTGACTGTTATCTTTGCTTAAGGCAGGTATTGCAGTGTTTATTTCGGAAATAATGAATTGAAAGAGTTCGGCCCTCGATACTTTTGCAGGTAGCTCCGTATCAACTGCCGTTACAAGCGGCGCTTCACCAAAATTATCGCAGATGAGCCAGTAAAAAAAAGCACGTATTACCCGTACTTCAGCTAGTATCCCTTCTTTTGTCAACCCATCGCTCAGGGGAATTTTATCCTCATCAAATAAACTGATAATACGGTTGGCATTGATTACACCTTTGTAAAAGCTATTCCACATGGCACTCATTTGCTCATTTTCCGAGTTCCATGTGTGAAGATGGATACGTTTGTATATACCGCCATCGTCCCAACCCGAGGCATTAGCTGGCATTACCAGTTCATCGGAAGAGGTTTCTTGTACACCGGCCCAATTATGATGATCGAAAAACTCGCGCATGTTAGCGTAAAGAATGCCGGTAGCTTGATAAGCATTTGTATAGCTTAATTGATCATCAGTTACTTCCGTATATAACATTTCGTCCAAATTATTATTGCAAGCTGAGAACGAAAAAACAAGTAAAATAATGGTTATACTGGATGTTATTATTTTCATTTTCTTAAGGCTTAAAAGGTAAAAAATGCACCTAATGTGTAACTTGTTGTGGAAGGATAACGATTTTTATCATCAACTCCCGGTGCCAGTCCGGCAACGCTGATTTCAGGGTCTATACCCTTATATCCTGTAATCGTAGCGAGGTTGGAGATGGATCCGTAGAGTCTTATACGTTTGATATAGTTGCTCTTCACGGGAAGGTTATAGCCTAAGGTGATATTATCGATTTTCCAATAATCGCCGTCTTCTATGTAATAACTTACATAATTAAGGGATTGATCGTCGGCTAATGGGCGTTTGCCGAAAACGGGATCATAAGCCGAATTGAGCAGATTACCACGTGTAAGCATGACGGGGTTCCCATAAAACATTTCAGGCATATTTAAGATCTGAAAACCAAAAGCTCCACGCATCGTAATGTTTAAATCAAGGTTCTTATATACGAAGGTGTTGTTCCAACTTGCATAATATTTAGGCAAGCCATTGCCGATAATTTGCTTGTCATCAGCTTGTTGGTTAGCAATAGACTTTGGGTTTCCATCCTTCCCCTCGATAATCCAATAACCGTTTTCATCTATATCGATGGTCTTAAACCCATAAAAATTGCCAATAGGCTGGCCAACTTGCACGCGATGGGTGCGTTGTTGGATCGGTTCACCGGTTTCACCGGTATCGAAGTAGCCACTTGCTAGCTGGAAGTTTTCATCCGATAAGGACAGAATCTGATTGCTGTTAGTAGAAAAATTGACAGATGTTCGCCACTGAAAATCGTTTCTTTGTATAGGAACGCCATTGATTTGTACCTCAATTCCCTTATTCCGCATCGAGGCCGCATTTGCTCGTATCGTACTGTACAAATAGGGTGGAGTGGGAACGGGGTAATCCATTAATAGATCTTTTGTCGTTCGCCTATAATAATCGATAGAACCTGATAGTCGATTGTTAAAGAAGCCATAATCCATACCAATATTTAACTCCTCTTTCTTTTCCCACCGTAAATCGGGGTTCGGGTTTAAGGAAGGATTGACTACTTGAACCCATTGCCCGTTAACAAGGCTATAGGTGTCAAAATTAACCAGACTCAACGATCGGTATGGTTCGGGAGGTTCTGTACCTGTAATACCGAAACCGGCGCGAAATTTTAAGTTGCTGAGCCCGTTGACGTCCTGAAGAAAACTTTCGCGAATGGCGTTCCAACCCACGGAAACTGCCGGAAAGTTACCCCATTTATTGTTGCTTCCAAACTTCGAGGAGCCTTCGTGACGAATACTGGCCATGAGCAGATACTTTTCTTTGTAATTATAATTTAGTCGGAAAAAATAACCGACTAATTTGTTTTCAGTTTGCAAAGAATTTTCGGGTGCTTGTCCACGCTTTAAGGCTAATCCCGCCCCCATGTTATTGTAAGAGAAATCGTCTGTTGGAAAATCCCAGTTTTGCATCCAATAGTCTTGGTAATTATTGTTTCGCCAGCTATAACCGATTAAAGCGGTGAATTCATGATCTTTAAATGTTTTATGATAATCAGCGGTTAGTTCTAATAAGTCTTCTTGTGTTCGGGTAGTGCCTCTGGATGCATAGCCATTTTTACCGTCTCTAATGGTGGAGAAATGCTTTTTTGTTTCATAATAACCCCTGGTACTATTGTAAAGATCGCGCGAGAGCAAGAGCTTTACATTGATATCTTGTCTAGGGGAATAGGTGATATTTCCGAAAGTTCTGAAATTATTGTTCTGGATGAGCCCCTGTGTCTCTTCCAAAAGTGCTACGGGATTCATGTAATCCGTTTTTTCTATCCGTTCTATCCATACCCCATTATCGTCTTTTAGGCGATCGGTGGGGTTGAAAGTTAGTCCGTTCCTATAAACGTCTCCCCGAAAACTAGTCCCGTCCGCACCTGAAAAATATCGCTGCTGGTAACCATTGATGTTGGCATTTAATTTTAACTTTCCATCAAACATGCTATGGTTAAATTCGATACGCGGGAAGAGTACTTTATTGTCTGATCGTCTGATGATACCTTCGATACTTCGGTAGTTGATATTGGCAATGTAATTCGTGATGTTGTTGCCCCCTTTTAGACTGATGTTATAAACTTGTGAAATCGGTGTTTGTGTTATTTTATCTAACCAATTTGTCTCATGACCATAATCAGTGGCCCCTGGTCTTCCTTCTGCGACGCGTTGACGGTATTGGGCGGCGTTCATAAAGTCCAATCGTCTTGCGATACTTTGTGTTGTAAAATAGCTGTTAATGTCAATGGTTGCCGGTGTCTCGCCATTTACCTTTTTTGTCGTGATCAGGATTACGCCATTGGTACCTCGGGTACCATAGATAGCTGCGGCAGAGCCGTCCTTTAAAATGTCGATCGACTCGATGTCCTCTGGAGCAACAGTAAACAGCGTACCGGGTACGCCATCAATTAGCACTAATGGCGCACCGCTTGCTAATATGGAAGGTACACCTCGAAGATTGACCTGGGCAGTTGCAACAGGATTGGCATCCGGTGAAACAACATTTAAACCCGCTACTTTACCGCGGATAAGCTGCGCCGCATCATTCACTGAACCTTGCACAAAATCTTCTGATTTAACACTGGCAATGGCTGTTGTAATTTGTTCACGCTTTTGGGTACCATATCCTACAACAACAACTTCATTGAGGGTATTGGCATCTTCCTTTAATGTTACATTGATTGTATTTTCCTGATTAAGCGATATCTCTTGGGACGTGTAACCTACATAACTGAACAAAAGTATCGCTCTTGGTTGTGACACAGAGAGTCTATAAAGGCCGTCTTTATCAGTTGTAGTCCCGGTATTGATCCCCTTGACTTTAATACTTACCCCTTGTAATGGTAATCCTTTCTCGTCGTTTACTCGACCGCTGATGGTCTGTTGAAGAACGGGAGTTGTCGGCGCTACTTTAGGAGCACCCTTTAGCACAATGGTCTGCTGCATGATTTTGAACGAGAGCGGCTGGTTCTCAAAACTTTTTCTTAAGGCTTCTTCAATTGATACATTTTTTAGATCGATCGTAATAGTGCCTGTTTTCTGAATGTCCATTTTATCGAATAGAAAATGATATCCGCTTTGCTGTTCGATCAGTTCTAAGATTTCAATAACGGAAGCTTTCTCTTTTTTGAGCGTAATTCCTTGACTATAACTTTTAGCACTCACTTGCAAGAGTGCCAATAACATAAAAAGGGCTGTAAGTTTCATAGTCAATATTAATCGCTGCAGGGAGGGCCATTTGCATAGCATGGCCTTTGAAATAAATTTCATTACTTTTGTCGTGTTTGGGTTAATAAATATTGTTAGACCAGTATGGAAATAGCTCCAAGCTTTTCGGGGAGTGCTACCAACACTCTCCGTTTTTTCGGTTAGTTATACTACTTTATTTTTTCATCATCTTTTGTTTTTTTGTTGATTAGGAGCAAAGGCTTAGCTTTACATCAATTTTTGATTATCACTTTTCTTTCTTGTATTTCGTAATCCACGCCGGTATAGGCAAGCATGTTCATCAGTTCTGATAAGTTTACATTTCGGGAGACACTTCCGTTTAATAACTTTTTGGATCGGGGGCCCCTGTACTCTATTTCAATATCATACCATCGGGCAATTTGTTCCATGACACGTTGAATACTGGCATCCTTAAATATGAAAAGGCCATTTTTCCAGGCGATTTCACTTTCAATGTCCACATTGTCTAAGATGCTAAGCACCTCCTTTTGATGTAATAACGCCTGTTGTCCAGGCTTCAGTAGTTTCGTTTGATCACCGTGCTTTATCTTGACCGAACCATTGATTAGGGTGGTTTTGGACATAGTGTCATCATAATCGGATAGATTGAAGTTGGTTCCTAATACCTGAACTTCTAGATGTTCACTAACCACTTTAAACGCTTGTTGACTATGTTTCGTGACTTCAAAATAGGCCTCTCCTCGTAATTCTACTTTACGTTCCTTACCCCTAAACTGCGAAGGAAAACGTAGGGAACTTGCCGCATTTAACCAGACTTTACTGCCGTCCGGAAGCTGGATTTGGTACTGACCACCTCGCGGTGTTTCCACCGTATTCCAACGGTTGGTACTACTTTCTTCTGCTACGAACGTATTGGCGTCAAAAATGAGCTGGCCATCATTGATCTTCTGAATCGATGCGGCTTGGTCACGAGCCAATAATCCATTCGGTGAATCGGTCAATACAATCGTCGTTCCGTTTGCCATTTTTAGTATTGCCTTATTTCCGCCGGGCGGAATATCATTTAGCTGATTTTGTGATATAGCGATCGGTTGAAGATCCGATTGTTTGTTTTTTATTTGAAAAATGAAAAGGCCGATGGCAAACCCGATTAAGATTGCTGCCGCAGCGAATTTAAGATAAGGGAAAGAAAACGACGATGTAGGCCTAGGCTCGTCTTCCTTATTCGCCAGTATCTGTTTGAGCATTTCTTCACTTCGCAGGTTTTCTGATAAGGATGAAGATATTAACGTATCATCATATATTGTACGCAACACCTGGTCAATTTCCTCTTGCGAAAGCGTATTGAACAAAGAGGCGAGCTCATTGAGCTCGCCTCTTTGTTCAATACGCTTTTCTAAAAAACGATTTAGCAATAAGGAAAATCTTTTCGAGGTGTTATTCATGTTTTATAAATGGTTACGTTGTCTGCATGATAAAGCAACAACTATAATAAAGACAATAAAAGTGAAAAAAAGGGGGTAGTGGCTGAGCGAAAAATTAAAATTTTATTTTGATGAGCAAGAGAAGTAAATAGATGTGCTTTTTCAAATAGCCGATAATTGTGCTTGTGGCGAGTTTTAAATAGCTTTTAACCGTCTCTTTGGATATTCCCATCTGATCAGCTATCTCTGTATATTTCAACTGTTGCTGCTTGCTTAATACATAGACTTTTTGTTGCTGCGGAGGCAATGCCTCAATCGCCTGATCAAGTAAAAAGTGATAGCCCGTCAATTCATTTCCATCGGGTAGATGCCTATATTCTTCCTCCCAATGCTGACGATGTGCTCTTTCCTTTACAACTTGTTTCAAGCAATTGATACTGTGATTTTTCGAAACAGTAAATAGATAAGCCTTAAAATTTTTAACCTTGGTTAATTGCTTCCGATTTATCCAAATTTTCAGAAAAACATCCTGAACAATTTCTTCGGTCAGTTCGTATGAATCGGTTAATTTGTATACAAAAGAGGCAAGATGTAAGTGATACTGACGAAAAAGAAGCGAAAAGGCATGTTCATTGCCCTTTGATACTAGTAATATCAACTCTTTCTCCTCGAAGGCCATTAGGTCAGCGACTTTGGTTTACGCTAGCAAAAATAGACAATCGACGTCAAATTCCAAATGAAAGCATGGCTTCTGTTATTAATGACCTATTCTAAATTAGGGAAGGATCATTCACCGGCATTCCGCTTTAACCACTCCACTCTACGTTGGTCGGGTAGATGCTTAACGGTGAAATTTTCAAACTTGGCGGTAAAACCATCGCCATCGGGGCAGGCAGCCATCATGCCAACTTGTACAGGATGGTTATCTTCTAAGGGTGCATTGCGCAACATAATATAGTTTTTATCATCAAATGAATAGAAGAATTCAATTGCATCAAGCCTTCTTACCGCTTTTATCCAAATGAAAGGTGGAATCTTTTCTAATTGCACAACGCTCCAATCACTTTTTCCATGCGTTACCACAGCACTTACATTCAACTTTCCATCAACGAATTCAACGCCCGCTTTGATCCAGTTTTCATGATCCGAGCGAATCATCAGTCCCATTTGATCGAATCGTGCCTTATACTGACCTACTAGTTTTACCTTCGCTTCAAACTCACCTCCGTAATTGGCATAGTAAAAAGGTGCATCGTCCACGGTGAATCCATAATGCGAAACACGCCAATAATCACTTTTTGGGGTTACCTCCATGATGAATTGCTTATTTTCAATTTTCCATTCCAAGGGTTCATTGAACCAGGTCATTTTCTCTAATGTTTGTGATTTTGAAGAGAAAGGCAATAAAAATAACAGGGGAACAAGGGCAAATACTTTCATGATGATTTCATTTGAATCGCTAAAAATAGAAAAAGCCTTGACCAAAAGAGCATAGACTGTTATTTTTTTCTCTCCTTTATATAATAAGCCGATTGATGCGGGAGACCGCATCACAACGTCGTTTTTTACATCTCTTAAATAAACAGCTAAATTTTGACATTACACTCCTGTTCATTTATTCTGCTCCTAGGAAGCGTTGAACTTTTTTAAGTAGTCATGGAATTCATTCGACGCTTGTTGATAAGCTTTACCACCACCTCGGGTGCTTCTCAAATAGTTGTTTCCTAGTTGAACACTTATCAAAAGAAAAAGAAGAACGAGTGTTAATACAATGGTTACCGGTATAATATGATCAAACATCCAGCTAAATACTTGCTTCTGTATAGAATGCTCGGGGAAGAGGAGGTTTGCCACGTATATTCCTCCGATAACGAAGCCTATTAAAAGGGCCATGAACACCGTGATTGATTTCCACCGTTTCCCCTTTTTTAGAACGGCTGAATAGCTGTTCGTATGACTCCATTTTTCTAGCTCAACCAGTTGTTCATCTAAATTATCTTCGATTTTTTTTACCGGAATTTGATATTGATCGATCCATTGGTGCCAATAAAGTAACTGTTCTTTAAGGTGGGCAACTTGTTGTAGCCCGCTTCCTAAATTATGTAGAAAACCCATAATCCTAATTCTCAAATTTGATGGCAATACCTACGGTATAATTCGACTGCTCTTCTTCTTTTGGATAAGCTAGTAGAACCTTCTCACGCGGATTTTGTTCTATTAGATGTTTGATAACTCGTTCTTTTGCATCCCCAAAATCAGCTAGTTGAAGTTCATTTCGCATATTATCCATATTATCTTCCACTACTGTTTTACTTCTGGCAATAAAGATGGAATCCCCTTCAATCTTCATCACTTTAATCAACCCGATTCCATTCATACTTTGCTCATCTACGGTATTAATAAAGGACACACGTAAAATATCACCTGTTTTTATTTGAGCTAAACGTTTGTATAAGGCTTCCTTTGCGGCTGTAGTTTCGGCCGATTTCTTCGCATTTATCTTTGGCATTATAATAGAAAGGATAGCAATAGCCGTCAGAAAGATAATAGTATTCCGGAAGAAACCAATTTGAAAGGGAACGTTCTCCTTTAATGTTTTGGCTTCGGTTTTTATGGCATCGCTCCAGTCAACTTTCGGGATTTCCCTACCTTGTGCTGTATATAATCGATTTGTCTTCGGACCAGCGGGAAACCAAGGACCTAGCCAAGAGATGTAACGCTGGGTTACTGTTAATTGAAGGGGTTCTTCTACTTGTGAATTTTTGAGTGCTTTTCGAAGGCTTTTTTGTGCAAGTTGCTTATCAATGAACGTGTAAATAAAAATCATGTGTAAAAATTTAATCGCGATCATTGGTTCCTCAAAAATTAAGCCATCGTAATCGAAATGGTGAGCTGCTTTAGATGGGGGATATTAAATCGTTGAAATTAAGTATTATCTTAATTTTGCGCAGCTAGCTAGATGTCGTGAAAGGTATGACAGCTTGACCGAATGACTGTATCTACAAAAATCCCTCAAACATTAGAAGAGGGATTTTACAACTATCCTAAAAACGAGACGAAATAACACTCGTGTAGTGATAACGTAACAGCGAGTTCATGGTTCTGAAAATTAAAAGCAATAATTTAGTGAGGTATTAAACCGCTGTTTGACGACGCGAATGAGCGGTTAAAAAAAAATGAAACAAAATGTCCAATCTTGGAAATTCGATTGTTATAGAATCATAAAACAAAAATATCATGGAACAAAGAACTAATTTTCAAGCTAAAGGACAGAATGCATTAAAAACTTTATTTGGTATAGGTGCTTATTTGAAAAAAGCATCAATCGAGAAAAATCTTCAAGAGCTGGTGAATTTTAGAATATCGCAGATAAATAAATGCGCCTATTGTTTAGACATGCATTCTAAAGAACTTCGCGCTGCAGGCGAAACGGAGCAACGTTTGTATGGTTTGAGTGCTTGGCGCGAAACTCCTTACTTTTCGGATCGAGAACGGGCTGCTTTGGCTTGGGCGGAAGCGGTGAATCACTGCGAAGTTCCGGATCAGATTTATCAAGAAGCTAGGGCCCATTTTTCAGAAGAAGAATTGGTGGATTTGACGTTGAGCATTGGTGCCATCAATATTTGGAACCGTCTTAATATTGCCTTTCAATCGGTACCTGGCGACTATAAAGTCGGTCAGTTTGGATAGAAACTTGCTGGTGTATGCTATTTTGATGCCCTTGAAACATCAAGGGCATTTTTGTTACTAGATGTTTGATCGTATTTTATTCGGTCAGCGCCTTTTTGATGCTAACCCAATACCCAACCTCCGCCATCTGCCAATTGTTGGATTCGCTTTTTTATCTTTTTGTTAATTCTTTTAACAATCGTTTGCACTGGCCGAAATTAGGTGCCCCAAGGTTTATGTAAACGCATAATCGGTGCCTGCTGTTGTACTTTTCCTTTATCAAACATTAATAAACACGATTTTTTTGTAAAGACTATTGATTTAGTAGTATTTTTTTTATCTTGTGTCGACAAATCAGTGGCCTTTCAATTGGCGTTGCAGGCCCTTAGTAACTAAATTCGATATGATACATCCTAATGTAGATCTTAAGAGGATCTTTGCCTTTGTTTTTTGGGGCATTTTTTTTGCTTTCTCTGGCACACCCGTTATAAGGGCTAGGCAGCATGCAGAGCGACCGAACGTCCTATTTATTGCTGTAGATGATCTGAATAATCATGAGAGGACCTATGGCCAAACCTATGTGAAAACACCTAATATAGATCGCTTAGCATTGGGTGGGGTCCAATTTAACAAAGCCTACAATCAGTACCCATTATGCAGTCCCAGCAGAAGTTCGTTATTAACCGGTCATACACCTGACGTAACGAAGATATATGAACTAAAAACACACTTTCGTGAGATTTTACCGGAGGTAGTAACCTTACCTCAGCTTTTTAAGAACAATGGCTATTTTACAGCAAGAGTGGGTAAAATATATCACTATGGGGTTCCTTCACAAATTGGTACGAACGGTCTGGACGATTCAGTTTCATGGAATGTACGCGTCAATCCAAAGGGAAGAGATAAAGCGGACGAGTCTGCGGTGATCAATTTAACGCCCGATAGGCCATTGGGTTCTGCCTTGTCCTACCTCAAAGCTGATGGTACGGACGAGGAACAGACGGATGGACTGATTGCTTCTGAGGCGATTAAATTGTTGACACAAAGCAAAAATAAGCAGGAACCTTTTTTCTTAGCGGTTGGATTTTTTAGGCCACACACACCTTATGTTGCCCCGAAAAGATACTTTGATTTATATCCTACTGAAACAATACCTTTACCAGCGCAATTACCCAATGATTTAGGTGATATTCCTAAAGACGCTTTATTCACAAAACCTGCGCATTGGGGTTTGCGTGAAGAAAAACAAAGGGAAGCACTCAGGGCCTACTATGCATCGATTTCTTTTATGGATGCACAGTTGGGGAGAGTGCTGGATGCCCTGGATAAATTGCAGCTTAGCAACAATACCATTGTCGTTTTTTGGAGTGATCACGGTTATAATGTTGGTCACCATGGTCAATGGATGAAGCAAAGCCTTTTTGAAACGTCGGCACGTGTACCTTTGATCTTTCGTGTACCTAAGTTTAAGGGCGGTCAACAATCAGATCGGACGGTGGAGTTACTTGATATTTATCCTACACTTGCGGAATTGGCCGGTCTTGCTGCGCCGAAAGATTTGGACGGTAAAAGTTTGGTTCCCTTACTTCGTGATCCAGGTGCTTCGTGGGCAAAAGCAGCGTATACGCAAGTGAAAAGACCAAATGGGGTGGTGGGAAGAAGTGTTCGTACAGAACGCTGGCGTTATACCGAATGGGATCATGGTAAGGCAGGTACTGAACTTTATGATCATGAAAAGGATCCAGATGAATTTTACAATTTGACTGATAATTCATCCTACCGAGCGATAAAACAAGAGCTGATCGAAACATTAAAAAAGAGATTCCCGACACATTAAGTCAAACTTCTGCTTATATGAAATTGCAAACGGAAAAATTAGGCTTGTTAGGAAAAATAGGGCTTTTGTTTTTAGTTGGTCTACTCCTCAGCACCACATTGAGGGCCGATGACAAACAAAGCAGGCCAAATATTATTTGGATTACTTGCGAGGACCTTTCACCTTTTATTGGCGCTTACGGAAATAAAGTGGTTAATACACCCAATATTGATCGTTTGGCTAACGAAGGTGTACGTTACACGCATATGTATACCACGGCAGGGGTTTGTGCCCCCAGCAGATCTTCCATTATTACGGGGATGTACCCAATTTCCATTGGAACACAACATATGCGAACAAGAGCGGTCAACGGGCGTTATGGCAATAAAGACATCCCCAGTTATGCTGCTGTTATTCCTCCTTATGTAAAATGCTTCCCCGAATATCTGAGAACATTAGGCTATTATACAAGCAATAACGAAAAACAAGATTATCAATTCGATGCACCTGTGACTGTCTGGGATGCAAATGGCCCTGCAGCAAGCTATCGTAATCGTAAAGATGGACAGCCTTTCTTTAGTGTTTTTAACTTTTTTATTACGCACGAATCGCAATTATTTAGCAGGCAGGATTCTTTGCTGGTGGATCCGGCTTTGGTAGAAGTTCCGCCATATTATAAGGATACGCCCACAGCAAGAAGAGACATTGCTCGTCTATTGACAAATGTACAATTGATGGATGAACAGGTAGGGGAACTAATCGCGCAATTAAAGAAAGATGGTGTCTATGATAATACCTATATTTTCTTTTACAGCGATCACGGTGGGAGCACACCCTGGACAAAGCGCGAGGTCTTAGAACGGGGCACGCACATTCCTTTTATCATACGTTTCCCGGGTGCAAAATATGCGGGGACGGTGGATAATCGTTTATTAAGCAGTATTGATTTTGCACCTACAGTTTTGGCGCTTGCCGGGACTGAGGTTCCAACTTATTTACAAGGAAAGCCATTCTTAGGAACGAGGACGAATAATGAACATCAATATGTATTTGCTGCACGCGATCGGATGGATGAACTTTACGATCGCGTGCGGGCCGTCCGCGATAAACGTTTTCGCTATGTACGCAATTTTATGCCAGAACAAGCCTCCTATCAGAATCTTAAATATCGTCGGAGCGTTCCTATGATGCAGGAACTGCTGAAGTTACATGAAGACGGACTGCTTAATGCGGATCAGGAAGCTTGGTTTAGCATACCGAAAGCGAAAGAAGAACTTTATGACGTTGTGAACGATCCACATGAACTGGTGAACCTCGCAAATTCTCCCGCACATGCTGGTAAATTAGTTGAATTAAGGAGAGTTCTTGATAACTGGCTTAATGAAGTGGGCGATTTGTCCAATACCACTGAAAAGGAAATGGTCGCCAAATGGTGGCATGGTTTGGGATATCCTCCCCAAACAGCGAAACCTGTGTTGATGAAAGAAGGTAATGGATTTAAAATACGCTGTAATACACCGGGTGCATCCATTGGATATCGAATTGTAATTCAAGATGAATCGAGCATCGAAAAAGTTGTTTCGAGTTGGGATATGAAGTTTGTTTCAGGAAAGGTTAAGAACGGTGATAGAATAGCAGTGGAACCGTCTTGGCAGGTTTATCAAAATGAAATCATCAGACTGAAAAAAAATGAAAAGCTTCTGGTTAAGGCTATGCGCATAGGTTTTGAACCCAGCGAACTCATGTATACTGAGTAGGGTTGATTTTTCCTGTATATAATGACTGCTTGTTTTAATCCGTTTCGAAAAATAGTTAGGTCTAAGTAGCCGATAAAATAAAAAAGTCTTCAAACATTCATATCGGTTCATTGTTGATAAGGTAGTTATTGTTAGCATATGAAGAGGATATTAAATCCATCGTCACAAGATGGATTTCAAAAACTTTGGTTCCAATCGGTATCACCTGATATGGGGCATTTAGCGATAGATGACGAACACCAAATTGTAGAGGTGGATCGTAAAGCCATGGAATTATTAGGCTACTCTGATGTGAATTTAAAAGGGAATAGCCTATGGGATATTTTATGTGAAAGATTACCGGCCTATCATTACCAAGCAATTAATATGGCCATATTGAAACGAATGAACCGCGTTATTTACACGAATTTAATCGCTTCGGGTCAAGGTATTTGTTTGACAATAGCGCCAAAAAATCAAGGGATTCACATGACTGTTTCAAGATGGATTCCTTCTGATTCAGAGAGATCTGCCCATTAGTTATAATAATTACCCAAGATACAAATGATCTTTCAGAGCCGGTACCGAAGTGAAATGGAATGCCAAATTGCTTGCGCAAAAGCAGGGTCATCTTCTGATTCGCTAAAATGCCAATGTGTACTGTTTTTTTCTAAGGTTTGAACCATACCATCTAATAAAATCTTAACTAACGTGTCCGTCTTTTTGATCTCTTTACTGAGTATTCTAACTTCGTAGTCAATGTTTTTAAACGTTACCCGTAGGGGCTGACTTTTGTAGGAATAGGTCTCGTCCGGTAATATCGTATCTTCCATAAAGCAAGCACAAAAATAATTTTTTCCTGAAGTTTTCCTGAATTGTTTTCAAAATCGTACACATAGTGGATATTTCTGATGATTAATGGAATCGAATTATTTCCGTAACTTTCTATTAAAAACCATTTTGCGCAACAGATGAAATCCGTTTGTAAACTTGCCGCTTGCTTTAAGAATAGGTAGACTAAGTACGGCAAGTAAAGAAATTGCTGCTGATGTACCTAAAGCGCCCCCATATCCATGAAAAAAACTGCTGGTATTTAGGTAAACGATGCAAAAAATGAGCCCCGCGGCGCCAATTAAAAAATAATTTGAAATGAGCCGCGTGGAAACCATGCCAATAAAGGAAGAACCGATAAAAACAAGGGGGATGTTCGTCGTGAGGTAGGGTGATAATAATTGTGGGAATAGAAAGAAGAAAGTCGCAACGATTAAAGATAAAACAGCCGATGAGCGGATAGGGCCTTGTTTCAAATGTTCATTAAGATAAAAGGTACCTGTTGCTGCTATAAAACTTACAATAAATAGAATCAAAATGTACATTAGAAAATAAGAAAGAAAATCAAAGAAGTAATCGTTACGCCGGCAAATGCAAGTACACCCAATTTACCACCCAGGCCGGAAAAAAGACTTTTTGAAAGGATCATGAGCATACCGGTGAATATACTGGCCGCTAATACAAACAGCATACTAGAGGCTACTTTGGTGCTGGACATCCCAATAAAGGCGCCGCAATAAAATGCTGGTGGAAGTTGTTTTAAGTAATGTGATCGCTTGTTTAAACTCGGCAGAAAGGAAGCGGTTGTTCCAACGATGCCAGCTGCCATGACGGGACCTAATTGTAGTATATTGTTTATATAATAGGAACATAGGGCACCTATCGGAATCCAGAGTGCAACGAAAATATGCTCATACGTGTGCTCCTCATGATGAAGAGGTGCCTTCAGGTAACTAATGGTAAGGGCGATCGAAATGAAGATAATGAAAATTGGAATGAAAGCTGTTTGCTGATGTTCGAGAAGAATGGCGATAAGGAATAAACTTTGGATGGTTAATAAAAAGAGTACAAATGATATTCTGATCGTTTTCTTCCAGTTCATTTCATTTTTTTTGCGGGGGCAAAATTAAAATTAAAAATGAGAAAGATGACTAAAAAAATTACTTATCAAGAATGGACGCTAAGGAGGTCGGGTTTATAATTTTTTTGATACCTGATTTGGCTTCATGGTTTATCTTCGTAAAGGTTTTGATATAATAAAATATTGGTATCGAGAACACAGAGCCGCCTACGGTTCAAAAAAAACGCATTGTATGCTCATTTGGAGGGCCGGGCTTTGTACAACTCATTATAAATGGCATCGAAGTTCTTCCCTTTTTGTTTCTGCCAATGTTCGGATAATCTTACTTCTACACCTTTTAATAACTGGATACATAATTCTTGATCATCCGCTGTTAGTGAATTGAGTAACATGGCGGCATTTTTTTTAATCCTTGCTTCACTTAGTTCAGCGGTGTTTTCCCCTTTTGCTGTAAGTTCGACTCTCTTGGAGCGCCTATCTTCCTTGTCTGCGTATTCTTTGATTAATCCACGCTTTTGCAATCGATTCATCATATCGGTGCCACTCGATAATTCGAACAAATTAGCATAAATTACCTCGGTTTTTCGAGGAGATTTTTCCTGTTTGATGGTTTGAAGAATACCAAATTCTTCAATTTGATTCAACCCCGTTTCCTTCAGTGCAATATTGGCATAGGCCATATTGAGTTTACTGATCCTGCCAATGATCTTCAGCAAAAGTCCCTCTCTAAAATAAGGGACTACCCCGCCAACCAAAAGTCCCTCTAATTCTTCTTCTTTGTCTTGCTGTGCTAAAAAGTACCGGCAGAAGTCTGCAATACTACCTTCAGGGTGCTTTTTTTCAAATTCTCCCCAATGATTGACCAGTTCAACGGTTTTGTTCATACTGAAATGTATTTCGTTTTCGCAGTAAATTTAGAAAATAAATAACGAAAATATTGTTTTATTTCATAAACGAAGTATATTTGTTAAATAAACATCGTAAACGAAATAAAATATTCCACTATGAATAAAGTAACTCGAAACAAAACAACTTACTGGATGGTAAAAGGTTTTATCACTTTTTTTATGTTATTCAGTGCCTGGTTCTCTTTTACCCATGCTGCCGATTTAAGAAAACTCGGTTTCCCTGATTATTTCCGAATAGAGCTCGTTATTGCTAAAATTATCGGGGCCTTTTCATTACTTGTTCCTTTTACACCCTTACGGGTCAAAGAATGGATATATGCGGGATTCCTTATAGCAATGATCTCCGCATTGATCGCACACATCTGCAGTGGAGATCCGCTTTCTAAAATCATCTTCGTATCAGTAGACTTTGTGCTGGTTCTCCTTGCGATTCGTTATGTTTCTAAGGTAGAGTTTTTAGAAAATAAATCATCAAATCAATAGGTTATGAGTGTTACATTGTATAATTCAGCTTTGGTGCTGCATATCATTGGCATTACGGTGATGGCAGGCACGACTTTTATCGACTTTATCACAACGCAGGCATTTTATAGACTGTATTCCTCCAATAGGTCTGAAAGTTTTGTGTTGGAAAACTATCTTCAAAAACTCCAACGCTTCTTGGGAATTGGTATGCTGTTGCTACTTATTTCAGGAATAACAATGATGGTAAAATTGCATGAATTATGGGGAGCACAACTTTGGTTCCGTATAAAGATGGTATTGCTGTTGATTATTATTTTTAATGGTCTTGGTCTACGCAGGAGGCTTGGTAACGAGCTCCGCAGGTGGATGACGGACAACACTTCTGTTGCCACAAAGGAACAAAGACCTCGTGCAATACGAAATCTCACTTGGGTCCAGGTCATTCAGCTGATATTATTTCTGGTTGTTTTTGTACTAAGTGCTTTCAAATTTAATTAAATCATGACCAGAAGCAATAATAGACTATTAGTCAAACCAATAAAAAAAGGTTGCTCGTCTTGAGCAACCTTTGGTACCTAGGGCGGGAATCGAACCCGCACTCGCTTTAAGGCGAACAGGATTTTAAGTCCTGCGTGTCTACCAGTTCCACCACCTAGGCAGCTATACTAGCTTTTAAAATTAAAATCCTTTCTCAAGAGAAAGGACTCGGAGCGAAAGACGAGGTTCGAACTCGCGACCTCAACCTTGGCAAGGTTGCGCTCTACCAACTGAGCTACTTTCGCTTATTTCGATCTTTTTAAAATCGTTTTTTCCGTTTTGGTGATGCAAATATAGGCAGTTTTCAGTTTCTGGCAAATTATTTTTTAAAAAATTGTAAAGTATTTTATAAGTTATTGTTAGTCAGTATGTCAAAAATAAGTTCGTTTTCATAGCCTTTGGATAAGGCATATTGGACTAATTTATTTTTTCGTTTATAAGGGTCTGATTCCTTTAAAAGAGCTGCTTTTTTTTCTAATAGTCCCTTTAATTTATAGTAATATTCGTCTTGCTCCAGGTGATTTAAGGCGTCTTGAATAAGGCGCTGTGGAATTTGATGCAACTTGAGTCCCTGCTTGATTTTAATCTTACCCCAGCCTTTAATTTTAAATTTCCCTGAAACATAAGCAAACGCAAAACGTTCTTCGTTTAAAAAATTTTCGGTAATAAGATCGGCAATCAATTCTTCAACATCTGTTTGATGAAGTCCCCAGCTATATAACTTATCACGCACTTCCTGCTGACTGCGGTCTTGATAGGCACAATAACTTTCCGCCTTCAATTTGGCTTGCTGTCTTGAGAATTTTTTCGGTTTGATCGCTCGCTCGTAATCCATGCTTCTAAAATCGTAAAAAATTGGCGTATTCCTAAAAAATACTCAATTTTGAACTTGCAATGGGGATGGGTTATGAATATGCAATTAAACTATGCCCACTCGGCTACCTTCTTTTTGGTCTTTTGAATAGTTAGGCATTCTACGAAATGAGCAATACAATTTATAATATACAAGATATAGCAACGATTGTTGCCGTAACGTCTGTTGAATTAAGTGATCCTTCGGCTATCATCAATACGCTGGCTTATGATAGTCGCAAAATAACCGATCCAAAACATGCACTTTTTTTTGCATTAAGTGGGAGAAGAGATGGCCACCAATATTTGCAAGAAGCCTATCGAGCAGGTATAAGGAGTTTTGTAGTTAGAAAAAATGCCTTTGATCAGGCAGATTATCCTGATAGTAATTGGCTCTATGTTCAAGATACGTTGCAAGCATTGCAACTATTGGCCTCTCACCATCGTCGGCAATTTGAATATCCGGTGATTGCGATCACCGGGAGTAATGGTAAAACGATTGTGAAGGAATGGCTCTATCAATTGTTATCGCCCGAATATCAGATTATTCGAAGCCCGAAAAGCTATAACTCACAGCTTGGCGTACCGCTGTCGCTTTGGCAAATGGATGGGCGTCATAATTTAGCTATTATTGAAGCAGGTATTAGTCAAGCAGGTGAGATGGATAGCATTGAAAAAATGGTGAAACCAACAATTGGTGTATTGACCAATATCGGCCACGCACATGATGAAGGCTTCGCTTCAATCCAAGAAAAAACCCTTGAAAAGCTAAAACTTTTCAGGGACGCGGATAAGGTGATTTATAATCCTAGCTATGTTAATACCGCAATTAAAGTACCCGGGCGATATCATTTTACATGGATCGTTGGAGAGGGGGCACTATTGGAAGTGATTGCTTCTCGCAAGGAAATGGAACAGCAATATGTATTGGAAGCCAATTATCAGCAACAATCTTATGTGTTCACAGTGCCGTTCACGGATAAAGCCTCCATAGAAAATTTGGTTTGCTGCTGGGCCGTTATGTTGGTTTTAGGGTATGAGACGGCCATGGTCATCGATCGGATGAAAGATCTACTGCCCATAAGCATGCGCCTTGAACTAAAAAAGGGCATTAATAATAACTCCATTATTGACGATTCGTATAGTAACGACTTATCGTCTTTGCTGATCGCCCTGGACTTTCTGAAACAACAGCAGCAACACCCACATAAAATGTTGATACTTTCCGATTTACCAATTGGAGAACAAGATAAAACTAAACTGTATACGAAAATAGCAGCCATGCTCAAGGGGAAAGGAATTGATCGATTCATAGGCGTGGGTAAGCATCTCCGTCAGCATGCGGCATTATTTTCTATGGATGCCCGGTTTTTCGATACGACGGAAGAATTGCTAGCGAATATCACGAAGCTTAATATTCAGCATAGTACCGTATTAATTAAAGGAGGACGGGTGTTTGGCTTTGAGAACGTCAGTAAAGCACTTACTTTACAAACACATGAAACTACCCTGGAAATTAATTTAAATGCCTTGGAGTATAACCTGAACAGCTACAAATCACTACTGCAACAAGGAACGAAGTTGATGGTGATGGTGAAGGCATTTTCCTATGGAAGCGGAAGTTTTGAAATTGCCAATCTTTTACAGTTTAATAAAGTCGATTACTTGACGGTTGCTTATGCGGATGAAGGCATTGCACTTCGGAAAAGTGGTATTACACTTCCTATTGTAGTAATGAGTCCGGGAGAGGATACCTTCGAACAAATGATTCATTATCGTCTTCAACCGGAGATTTATAGTTTTGCCGAATTGGATACGTTTATTCATGCCTTATCGGTTATAAAAACAGAAACTTATCCCATACACATTAAGGTCGATACGGGCATGCACCGACTGGGCTTTGAGCTGGATCAGGTAGGCGAGCTGTTGACCAAATTAAAAAGAACGGATAAAATAATAGTAAAAAGTGTATTTTCGCATCTGGCAGCAAGTGGCAGCCGGGAACATGATGATTTTACGCGCGAACAGATTCGCTTATTTGATGTTTTTACAAAAGACTTAGCACAGGGCTTAGGCTATCATTTTATCAGACATATAGCTAATACCTCTGCTATTTCCCGTTTTCCACAGGCACAGTTTGATATGGTCCGTTTGGGAATTGGACTGTATGGTGTCTCTGCGGATGCGGAACACCCTTTGCCATTACAGTCGGTAACCCGACTTCGTACGGGGGTTACGCAAATCAAACATATAAAAGCCGGCGAAACGGTGGGATATAATAGAAATGGTCGTCTACCGGGCGAAGGAACTATAGCAACTGTAAAAATTGGTTATGCAGATGGCTACAGCCGACGCTTTGGTAATGGTGTTGGCAAGATGCTTATAAAAGGGGAATTGGTGCCGACCGTTGGTGATATTTGTATGGATATGTGTATGTTGGATGTCACCGGTATGGATGTTAAGGAAGGGGAGGAGGTGTTGGTTATGGGCGATGAACTTTCTCCTGATAGCTTAGCAAAAGCGATTGGGACGATCCCCTATGAAATCCTAACAAGTATTTCTCAACGTGTAAGACGTGTATATTACTTTGAATAAAATTTAATCCACCCCAAAAATGTCGAATAGAACATTATTGAGATTGTTATTAAACTACCTGATTAAAGGAGTTTTGTTTTTAGTGCCTTTGGCGGGCGCCTTGTTGTTGATTTTTTGGATTGTTGCCACGATTGATTCTGCTTTAAACTTAAGCTGGTTGATACGTGATGAAACCGGTCAGCCACTGTACATACCGGGTTTAGGTATCGTTATCATGGTTTTGATTTTGATTCTTGCCGGCGTCGTGGTTACAAACTTTATTACCGAACCAATTTATAACCGACTGTATAAATTGTTGAATCGTGTGCCTTTATTCAGTACGCTATATTCTTCTATTAAAGACTTTACGGAAGCCTTTGTTGGTGATGAAAAAAAATTTAATGAACCTGTCTTGGTCGAGGTGAATGAAACCGGACTTAAGAAAATCGGTTTTCTCACCCAGCACGACCTGCGTAAGATACAATTACCGGAAGATGTCATTGTGTATTTTCCATATTCTTATTCGTTTGCCGGACAGGTTTGTGTAGTAAAAGCAAAGCGTGTTACTCCTTTGAAAATGAGCGCAACGGATGCAATGAAATTAGTTGTATCGGGCGGTGTAAGCGGATTGGAACATGAAGAGACAAAAGGTGTCGAACCTTTTGTGGAATAGGGTTAAAAAGGCCCGCTCACCCTAGCTTTTATGCTCCGCTTAACGGATTTTCCTTCCTGTTACTACTAACAGCTCATCCCGTGGGCCAGTACAGAAAAACAGATGCTGATCACCACCGTCCTTTATTTTATGTCTTTTTCTTAAGTCTTCGGGTTTTAATGGGAAATTTCTGGTGGATACGTTCCCCTGAATCGGCTTTTTACACTTTTTGAAATCGCTATAGCTTGTTATTTTGATCACTTCGAAACAGCGACCAATAAAGTCTTCTTTCAAAATATCGGATGTATAGAGGTGGGTATGCTGATGCAGTTTTGATAACGTAAAATGAATGGCTGTATATTTGAAACAACCCGCCTTTAAAAGTGCGGCATCAGGTTCATATAAATAGCGTTGCGGGCTGTCAAAAACAGGAATACTCTCTCTTTCGTCTCGCTCGGTGAAGCATAAAGTATGCGAAAAGTTGCTGTTAAGAGCTGCACAATGAAAGGTGATCGGACCTCCTTGCGGATCACGTAAAGCAAATAGGAGTTCTTTGCATTCGTTGCGCACACTGATGATATGTACCTCGCTTATTCCAGGGAGTTCTTTAATAGCTGCTTGTATATCCAGAAGCGGTGCTGCCTTAATGAAAACATTTTTACTTTTTTGTTTAAAAAGTGGAATATGTATTACGACATTAGGTTCACAATCACTTAAGCGAAATACCTTTTGCTGTTTAACCCGGCGCGAAGGGTCCACGTAGATAAAATCAAAAATCTCTTTGGCAGATTGGAGATAATCTAAACCATCCCGGGGAAGAAACCGGATATTGGTTGCCCCGAGCTGTTTAGCATTATGTTCGGCTATCTCCGATAGAGCTTCGTTGCGTTCGCAATGAAACACTTGCTTGGCACGTTGTGCAAAATAGTAATCATCAACACCAAATCCACCGGTAATATCAAGCACGGAGCTGCCGGTATCAATTAATTCACTTTTATAAAGACCCGTAAGTGAAGATGAAGATTGTTCCAGTGCTAAGAGACCGGGATAATAGATGTTAGCTGTATTAAACCATCGCGGTAGCTTCTTTTGCGCTCGTTGCATTCCATCTAATTGATCAGCCAGTTCTGAAGAACTTACGTTCGGAAATGAACTTTTTTGCAAAGCGATTACCGAAGGAGATGTTTGGATACGATCCCGTAAAAAAAATTGTACTTCCGAAGTTAAAATCGCTTGGTTCATTTTTTTAACGCTCAACTACTCTCTCGGCTACTTAACTATTCCACTTCTTAACTATTAACAGGGCACTGAGCATAAGAGCAGCCAAATTGGCTAACATCACATCGCTCATTAGCTAACCCACTACTCAACAACTTTCAACGCAACGAACTATTAACTATCCAATCGACCGGATTAACATTTGACAAGTGTAGTTATCCTGTAGCTGCATAATTACTTCTTTATTGACCAATACTCGTTCAATGGTCTGTTGGTTATAGTATCTGATGGTAACAAGCTCTAGATCACGCGTAAACTCCACATCATACTGTTTCTTTAATTCTTTGATCAACGAAACGATGTTTTGTTCATCGTAATCAACACTTACCGAAAAGCTTACGGCACTGTTGTGCATCATGTTGATTTTTAATCGATGTTTGGCAAAAACATCAAAGATATGACTGAAATTGTCTTCAACAATGAAAGAAAAATCTTTTGGCAATATAGAAATGAGTACCTGATTTACTTTAAAGATAAACGACGAGACGGGAAGGGGGTTGTTGGTGGCGCGTATGATGGTACCATTGCGCTGTATATCAATGAAAGAGCGTACCGCCAGCGCAATTCCTTTATTTTGTAAAGGTTTAATCGTTTTAGGGTGGATAACCGTTGCACCATAATAGGTCAGCTCTATCGCGTCTAAATAAGAAAGTTCTGCTATCAATTCGGTCGAATCGAACCATTTAGGATCGGCATTGAGCACACCGGGAACATCTTTCCAGATAGTTACTAAGCTCGCATCCAAGGAAGCCGCAAAAATTGCTGCCGTATAGTCAGAGCCCTCTCGACCTAGTGTTGTGGTGAAGTTTTCGGAAGTACTGCCAATAAAACCTTGCGTAACCAGGATGTTTTTCTCTAATAAGGTAGGAATCGAAGATTGCATGCTGCGTTCGGTCTTTTCCCAATCCACCTGTCCTTCTCGGAAAGTGTTGTCGGTATGGATATAGTTTCTCGCATCAATCCATAGACTAGGGGTACCAACCTTTTTCAAGTATGCTTCTATAATGCGGGAGGATACAAGCTCTCCGATAGAGACGATCTGATCATATAAATAATCATACGTATCCTGTGGTTCTTCTTCAATGATCCAGTCGATCTCTACAAAAAAATTAGCTACTTCGTCAAAAATGGGATTTTGTTTATCTTCAAATAGTTCGTGTAGGATTTCTTCGTGAAATATTTTTGCCTTTTCGAACAGCTTATGTAACACGGGCTCGTTGTTAAAATACGCATGTGTTACTTCTTCTAGTAAATTCGTAGTTTTTCCCATGGCTGAAACTACGATGATTAATTGTTGATCTTTATACTGTTCTACGATACGGGCAACATTTCGAACCCCGTCTGCATCTTTTACGGATGCACCTCCAAATTTAAATACCTGCATTAATTCGTTGTAATATCTTGTACTAGCTGAGTACGTATACGCTTTCCTTCCTCACTCATCAATGAATCAATTTGCTCGTAAGGGATCATCAGCTTGGTGACGCCTGCCGCATAAGGTTTGATCTCATATACGTTGTACAAAAATAATAAACCTTTTGGGGTTAAGGTAAAGTTATTGTTTAAATGAAAACGATTATCTTCAAAAAAATAGGACTCATCTAAACTTTGTGCTGAAGACAGGCCTTCTTGCTCTCTGAAGATACCTTCTGCAATCTTCGTCAAGGTTTCGAACCTGTCTGAATTGATAACTTTTTCCAGACCAATCGTGTCAACTTTGGAAGGGTCATAATTGTAGAAAAGCGTGGCGTAGTTTCCATGTGCTCCGCCCGTATAATCGCTGAGCTCTAAGGAGAGGGAAAGATAAGAGGCCTTGTTTTCTAGCACCTTGGCATGCATTTCAGCATACCAGGCGCGAGGATATTCATCCATTTTTACAAAATCTTCATAGTTCTCAATGAAGGCCTTTGCCTCTTGCTCAATGGAAGTATATTGTGTGTCCGGTTGTCTATTGGCTGTGAATTGCTTTTTAATGAGCGCATCGATCTCTTTCTGCTCAAAAACAGGGAAGTCTGCTTTGAAATAAGTCGTATCTTTTTTTCCATCATTTTCGACTACTTCTTTGCTGGATAAGGCATAATGCTGATAAACGTAGCGGAGTGTATCACTTTTTGTCACCGACCGCTGTTCGTTGGGTTGATTGCATGACGTTAATAGGAAGAATGCAAAAAAGAATGGCAGACTCGTATTTATCCCGAAGGATTTTCTTGTGTTAAACATATTCGCTTTGTTAAACCTAAAAAAGAGATAAGATCGCATTTTAAACAAGTTAACAAGGTAATAGGTTAATTGTTTATGGAAACATTGACCCACTCGGGATCAAAAGTGGCTTCATACTTTTTATAAAAGTTAATCGCGGGTTCATTCCATTCCAATACTTGCCATACCATGCCGCTATAGCCTTTATTTCGCATCTCTTCAATAACTTGATCGAACAAAAGTTTGCCGATGCCCTTGCCGCGCATTTCTTCCGTAACAATTAAGTCTTCTAAATAAATCCTTCGACCTTTCCAAGTCGAATAACGGATATAGTACAGGGCAATGCCTTGTATCGTGCCATCAATGTCAGCAACGAATGCTTCCCATACCGGATGAACACCAAAACCGGCATCTTCCATTTCTTCGAGGCAAACGGTTACTTCTTCCGGTGCTTTTTCATATAACGCTAATTCGTGTATCAACTCTAAAATTCTTGGACAATCTTCTTTTCGTGCTTTACGTATCATTGCTTTGTATAGTAAAAATAGTTAAGTAGTTAAGTGGGAAAGTAGTTGAATAGTTTAGTAGGAAAGTAGTTTAGTGGTTGCCTAACGACTCAACGACTCAACGTTTCAACAGCTCAGCGTGATCCAAATATAGTGCTCCCCAACCGAATCATGGTGCTCCCTTGTTCAATGGCAATCTTATAATCGGATGACATCCCCATCGATAATTCGTTAAAATGTGCCTTTTTTCGGAAGAAGCTCACTTTAATCCCATTGAAAAGTGTTTTTAGCTCATAAAATTCCTCTCGGATCATTTTTTCGTTATCCGTATTGGTGGCAAGTCCCATTAAACCGACAATGCGAATATTTTTAAGTGTACCGAAATCATCCGATCGTAGTAACTCAATTGCTTCGTCGTAAGCTAGGCCGAACTTTGTTTCTTCATCTGCAATATAGATTTGCAGAAGACAGTCGATCGTGCGGTTATGTTTTAAAGCTTGTTTGTTAATCTCTTGAAGCAGTTTTAGACTATCAACGGAATGAATCAACTTGATGAAAGGAGCGATGTATTTTACTTTATTTGTTTGTAAATGGCCGATCATATGCCATTCAATATCTTTTGGCAAAAGTTCATATTTATCACGCAATTCCTGCACCTGGTTTTCCCCGAAGATACGTTGCCCTGCATCATAGGCTTCTTGAATTGCTGCTACTGATTTCGTTTTTGAAACGGCAACTAAGGTTACACCTACTGAATCGGTTTCTTGTTTAATTTTCTGTAAATTGTCACTAATACTCATTTCTTTTAATTTTTTGCTGATTGCCCGCCTGTGGTAGGCAGAAAGCGACGAGTTCCTTTTGCTGTTTTCCCTATGCGGACGCTACCAATTGCATATGAAAAGCATTTTATCTAAGTTTGTGCGAATTTAAAGAAATGACTCGGTTATTAATAGCAATTCTTTCAGTGTTTTTGTTAGTGGCTTGTAATAAAGAGAAGTTGCCTGAAGGAGTAATTGCTCAAAAGAAGATGGTCCCACTTTTGTGCGACTTTCACTTGGCGGAAGGATATTTAACTTCCTTACCGATGGATTCATCGCGCTTATTGGCGAAAAATTATTACGCCTCCATCTTTAAGAAATACGATACTGATTCGGCGGGATTTAACAAGAGTTTGGTTTTCTACTCGAAGAAACCGGGGCTATTGAACCAAATTTATGCAGAGGTACAAAAGAAATTGCAGCAATATCAAACGGATGAACAAGCAAAGATAGATGCTAAAATGAGAAAGGTGTATGTGGCCGATTCGATCAAAAGCGCCTCGGTTAAGGATAGTTTGCATGCAATAAAAACAGATTCAGTGAATTTTGAGCTGACTGAAAAATTGCTTTACTGGAAAGATGCTGATTCGTCCAAGCTTAAGCTCAAACCTTGGTCTTTACCCTTGGAAAAGGCATTGGTTAAACGAATGCTATACGTTCCCGAGGGAAACAATGAGTTGAGCACCTTATTGATACCGATAGATTCAAGCGCGAAGTCCAAATCGACGGATTCGTTGAAAATGAAGGCGACGGTTAAGTAGTTAAGTGGTTGAGTAGTCGAGTAGTTATTCCTGATGAATGCTAATAGCGATTAATCGACAACCAATAGCTATCTAAAGTTAAAATAAAATGATATATCCTGAAAATGCCGTTGATAAGTTAGGTTTTACCGAAATCAAGGCACTTATAAAAACATATTGTTTGAGCGAAATGGGGCGTCAAATGGTGGATAAAATTCAGCCCATGCATCAGTTCGATCAAATCAATAAATTTATGCGTCAGACCTATGAATTTAAAGAAATTCTACAGAATGACGCGCCCTTACCAATAGAACATTTATATCCCATACGTGCACTTGCTGAAAAGGCGCGAGTTGAAGGTGTTTTTTTAACGGAGGAAGAATTTTTTCACGTATTACTTTCGCTGAAGACCGTATTTGCGGTTATTCGTTATTTTAATGATCGAAATGGACTTTATCCTAATTTGGAAGCACTTTTTGAGCATCTGCCCATAGAAAAAGGGATTGTCAACGCAATTGAACGTGTCATTGACGCCAAAGGGAAAGTCAAGCCGAATGCTTCTCCGCTATTTGCAGACATCATCGCCAATATTTCCAAGGCAGAACAGGAAGCACGCAAACGGATCGATCAGGTTTTTAAAAGTGCGCAGGGAAATGGTTGGACGGCAGATGGTAACCTCACCGTGCGAGACGGGCGTTTATGTATCCCGCTATTGGCGGAAAATAAACGCAAGATGAAGGGCTTTATCCACGACGAGTCCGCTACGGGACAAACGGTTTTCATCGAGCCGGAAGAAGTCTTTCATTTAAACAACAGGGTCCGCGATCTTGAGTTCGATAAGCGAAGAGAACTTATCCGTATATTAATTGAGCTAACGGATGCACTTCGTCCAAATATTCCGCTCTTAACGGCGTATCATGGATTGCTCAGTAAACTTGATTTTGTAAGAGCGAAAGCACTTTTCGCCCTTGAATTGGAAGCAGAGATGCCGCAACTGTCGAAGGAGGCTGCTGTCGAATTAATAAATGCTAGACATCCACTTCTCATGCTTAATTTCAAGAAAGAGAAGCAAACCGTGGTGCCACTAAATGTTAAGATTGAGAATGAACAACGTGTAATTGTTGTTTCGGGGCCCAATGCCGGTGGAAAATCGGTAGCAATGAAAACGATTGGCCTGTTGCAAATCATGGCGCAGGCCGGCCTATTGATCCCGGCCGACGAGTCGTCTACAGTGGGGATTTTCAAGCAATTTTTTGCCGATATCGGCGACGATCAGTCAATCGAAAGTGATCTAAGTACCTATAGCGCCCACCTTTCGAAAATGAAATATTTTACAGAACAGGCGAATGCGAAGACCTTGGTGCTGATTGACGAATTTGGTACAGGAACTGATCCGCAATTTGGTGGACCAATCGCAGAGGCCGTATTGGAGGTGTTAAATCGTAAAAAGATAAGAGGGGTGATTACAACACACTATTCTAATCTGAAAAGCTTCGCAAATGCGACAGCGGGTTTGGAAAACGCCTCGATGCTTTTTGATAACGCAGCTATGCGTCCTCTTTATATTTTAGAGATCGGAAAACCAGGCAGCTCTTATGCCTTCGAAATTGCGCAGAAAATCGGACTACCACCGGAAGTTCTGCAAGCCGCAAAGCAAAAAATCGGTGCGCAGCAAAAGCGGGTAGATACCTTGTTGGTTGATTTAGAGCGCGAAAAAAAGACGATTCTGGATACAAAACGTTTGGTGGAAAAAAGAGAATCGACACTTAATAAGCTGCAAGAGGATACAGAGGCGCTTCAGCGCTATCTCGATGAGAATAAAAAAACGATTCTTAAGCAAGCGAAATTGGAGGCACAGGAAATCATCAAAAATGCCAATAAGCTAGTGGAAAACACGATCGCTGAGATTAAGGAGAGTAAAGCAGACCGGGAAAAAACAAAAGTAGTAAGACAACATTTGCAGCAGGAGCTTGAGCGTCATCAAATTAAAGAACCTAAGGTCAAGCTTCCGCCTATAACCAGTCATCAGGAAATCAATGTTGGCGATTGGGTGAAAATCATTGAATCAGGAAATGTGGCTCAAGTATTGGAAGTGGCCAAAGACAATCTCATCTTGGCGATGGGTGATTTACGGTCTGTTGTGAAAAGAAAACGCGTAGAAAAAGTAGCAAATAAAGAAGTTCCAAAAGAAATTCGAAGGTCCCATAGTGCTTCTGTTACCGAAGAGCTGACAGGTTTTTATCCAGAATTAGATGTGCGGGGAATGCGTACAGAAGATGCGTTACAGTCCATTGAGAAACACTTGGACAAAGCCATTATGCTGGGTTTCCCGAACTTAAAAATCATTCACGGGAAAGGAGATGGAATTCTAAGAAAGATGATAAGAGATTATTTACGAAAGTATACAGAGGTCAATCGAATGGAAGATGAACATGCTGATCGAGGAGGAGACGGCATAACATATGTCTATTTAAATTAAGCTCAATTTTATTGCACTCATTTTATCGGTCGGGACATTTTTTACAACGTTTGCCTTTTTTATATTTTTTACAACATTTCTTGAAATCACAACAAAAGCTTGCATAAGGATTGATCCCTTTGTGATTTTCGGGATCTAATGGAGAGCTGGTCCTTATCAATTCCATCTCAAAAGCAGTCAATACCTTCATCTTCATCAAATTACGCCGTCAAAGGTAAACATTATTTAAATTAATTCTAAATATTTTTTGGAATAGTTAAGTCGTTAATTAGCCAATATGATGAGGAGTCAATGTGATGACGTAGTTAGTGCTAGCTTCGTATTTAGCGCTTGAGTCTATGGTTTATCTTGATTCTCTTTGTTTTATAGCACCAAAAATTGTAAATTAACGTCGGTAGCCAATTTCAAACTATATAGCCATGATTAATAAAGTAGTGAACAATGCTGATGAAGCTGTTAGAGACATTCAGGATGGAATGACGCTTATGCTTGGGGGATTTGGCCTATGCGGGATACCTGAGAATTGCATTGCCGCATTGGTGAAAAAAGAAGTGAAAGACTTAACATGTATTTCCAATAATGCCGGTGTAGATGATTTTGGTATTGGTTTAATGCTTCAGAAAAGGCAGGTCAAAAAGATGATCGCATCGTATGTGGGAGAGAATGCAGAATTTGAACGACAGCTTCTTTCAGCTGAACTTGAAGTGGAACTGATCCCCCAAGGAACTTTGGCCACTCGATGTTTGGCGGCAGGTTATGGAATGCCTGCCATATATACACCTGCAGGAGTGGGAACAGAGGTGGCAGCCGGAAAAGAGAAGCGAAATTTCAATGGCAAGGATTACTTATTGGAAATGGCTTTTGAGGCCGACTTTGCTTTGGTAAAGGCTTGGAGAGGAGACGCAGCAGGGAACCTTATATTTCGCTCAACCGCACGCAATTTCAATCCCATCATGGCCATGGCGGGAAAAATAACCATTGCCGAAGTAGAAGAATTGGTACCCCTCGGGACGTTGGATCCCGATCAAATCCATACACCCGGAATTTATGTGCATCGCATTTTCCAAGGTGAAAAATATGAAAAAAGAATAGAGAAGAGAACGGTAAGAAATTAGTCAATTTTTTAATTAGCCAATTAGCCAATAATAAAGTTGTAAATGCATAAAGATTTAGTAGACAAAAACATCATTCTTAGACTGACATTTGACTTTGCTTTAGACATTATCAGCTACTGTGAATGCTTAGAAGCGAGATATAGATACAATCTGGCACGCCAATTATTTAAAAGTGGAACTTCTATCGGAGCCAATGTTCGAGAAGCCCAGAATGCGGAAAGTAAGTCAGACTTTATACATAAGTTTAAGATTGCCGCAAAAGAAATGGATGAAACCGAATATTGGTTGCAATTGTGTTTGAAATCTTATGATCTAGAAAACACACAAATGTTGTTATCCAAATTGGAACAAATTTCGAAAATTATTACAAAAATAATTGCTACGTCTAAAAAAAGCAGGGTGAGTTTGACGGACTAGCAAGCGTATTGATATTAATGAATATTATCACATTGGCTAATTAGCTAATTATCACATTAAAAAGCTATGCTTGATAAACAAGGAATTGCCAAGCGCATTGCGCAGGAAGTAAAAGACGGATATTACGTCAATCTCGGTATCGGTATACCGACATTAGTAGCAAATTATATACCTGAAGGCATTCATGTCGTATTGCAATCGGAGAATGGTTTATTAGGAATGGGACCGTTTCCATTAGAAGACGAAGTGGATGCTGATTTAATTAACGCAGGTAAGCAAACAGTAACAACATTGCCCGGATCAGCTATTTTCGATTCGGCCATGAGTTTTGGTATGATTCGCGCACAGAAAGTAGATTTAACGATTTTGGGCGCAATGGAGGTTTCCGAAAACGGTGATATTGCAAATTGGAAAATACCCGGTAAAATGGTAAAAGGAATGGGCGGGGCGATGGATTTGGTGGCTTCAGCAAAAAACATCATTGTTGCTATGCAGCAGGTTAATAAGGCCGGTGAAAGCAAATTGCTTCCTTCATGCACACTCCCCTTAACAGGTGTAAAATGTGTCCGTAAGATTGTAACGGAACTTGCCGTTTTTGAGATCGATTCAACAGGTGGCTTTCGTTTATTGGAAAGAGCACCTGGTCTTAGCGTTGAAGAAATAAGAAATGCCACTGCCGGCAAGTTTATAGCGAATGGAATGATTCCGGAAATGAGACTTTAGAAAAGCTTCTTTCTCAAGCGTGCTGAAATTTCGTCCGTCAACTGCATCATCATCGCCGCATCGTCTTCATTGTTTTCGATGACCTGATCGCATTGTGCCTTATAAGGTAAGAGATATTCGGCAAAACTCGGCAGTACATGGTTATACCATTTATACTTGACATCCTCCTCAAAATACCCGCGTTCAATAAGATCTCTTCGAAGCCGTCGTTCCAATGCAATATGCTCTTCCGCATGAAGAAAGATACGTTCGTCTAAAAGTTCATTGATTTCTTCAAAATGAAAAATAAAAAGCCCCTCCACGATTAATAGGGGGGCAGGTTTTATTTCGAGCATCTTTGGCTTAAGGGCCGGATTATTAAAAGTATACTCTTCTTTGAAGACGGTCCTTCCTTCAATCAATGCACTAATGTCCTGATAAAACAGCGTACGGTTAATAGCCGCGGGGACATCAAAATTGTACAGCTTGTTTTCTTCCTGTGTTTTTGTATTAGCAGGAAAGTAATAGTCGTCCTGAGAAATTAATGTGACCTCGTGATCTTTGAAATGGTTAAGAAAACACTTTAAAAAGAACGTTTTTCCAGAGCCACTACTACCGGCGATGCCAATAACATAAGGTTTTTTAAACATTTTTTATATCCGCTATTAGACGTTAGCTATTTGTACACTTTAAGCTCAATAGTCCCATTAGCAAATCGGCTAATTAACTACTTAATCACTCAACTACTTAGCCACTTAACTACGCAATTAATAAGAAATATTAACCTGGAACCTTCTATCGATTACACCAATGAGCGAGGCTACTGACTTAGAGATAACGATGATAGCATCCTTATTTTCTGAGGTTTCATTGAATTTACCAACCACTTTTGCATAGGTTGTTCGGTTAGTCATCGGGTTCGTAATTTTAATCACGGTACCAACCGGAGCAGCATTGTGTAAAGCAAGCATTTTACCACTCTCTCCATTTAGGTCGTCCATCCAGATTCCGATACCACTCGCCGTCACCTGTTTGATGCCATAGCGATTGGCAGGTGTACTGTCCTCCTTAGGGGTTTCTTCGGGTTTTTCATCGATTGTCACCTCATTATTGGCAGACCGTTGTCCCGTTTCGCCTGATGCGTTATTTAGTTCTTCGTTGCTAATCACTTTTCTCGCAACGTCGGGGTCTGCTGCTGCCGCCTCTACAGAGGTATTCGGGATTTTAATTAATTGTCCTTCCTTCAACGCGTTGTCGGCTAAATTGTTTGCCTGTTTTATAGCATCAACGGTTACACCAAAACGCTTCGAGATTGCAAAGAGCGTTTCTTTCGCACCTACTTTATACTCAATATATTCAGTCGCTTGCGAAGTAACCGTTGTTCCACCGTTAACCGGAGGTTTTGTGCTGGGTGTTGGATTACTTGCAACAGGGGTAGTAGTAGAGCCTGCAAATGGCATGTTGGTAGGTATTTTGACAACATCACCTGCTTTTAGTGACTTATTTGCGTTAAAATCGATGATATCTTTTGGTTTCAGGTTGTACTGGCGACCCAGTGAGTAATAAGACTCTCGTGATTGCAGCTTATGTAGAATTACTTTTTTACCATTTTGGTTTTCAACGCCTATCGAATCCCTTGTTATCGGATTCGCAAAAACAACACTACTTGTTAAGACACAGACAACAGTTACGCCTAAGCCTTTTAATATTTTCTTATTCTTCATATACATTACAATTATACAAAATACGAAACAATTTCTCGTTTATTATTCCTTACAAAAAACAATTGTTGGTCGACCATAAAAAAAACCTCCGGGAGTAGGTAATCTAAATGATCGATGATGCATTCCCGATGCTGTATCACACCTGCTTGTACGATCGTTAATATAACCCGAAGCTTATCCCCATTCTTTTCATGATAAGCCCAAAACTCTTTTTCCTTGTTTTCCAGAAAAAAATAGGGACCAACCTGGGTGCTTGTAAAGGGAAATAAGGAAGAGGGGGGAGCAGGTGCGGCCGAGCGTATATTTCGGAACAAAGGGGCCAACTCGTTCAGTAATTGGCGATCTTTTAGCATACTGCCGGAAGAGGGGTCCACTAAGCTCACCGTCTGTACATTGTCAAATCGTTGTTTAACCGCTATCCCTTCTTGTACAAGCTCAATAAATTGTACATTAAAGAGCTCCCAGGAAACTTTCTCGCTGTCAATATCAATGGCTACCAGACCCTGCGTCTGTCCTATATTTGGCTGGGGATAATGTTGTAATAACAACTGATGATGATGCACGCCGGCTAAAGTCCACCAGCGATCACCATATTGTATACGATCCGCTAACAGACGGCCACTGGGATAATGGATTACCGAAAAGTAAGGAAGCCCATCCTGATCTCTCCATTCGATTGCGAGCAAGGCTGCGGTCTCATTTAGCTCCATTTTCCAAATCGCACCATCGTATTTGTGAGCGAATACTTCTGTCATTTATTTTAATTATTTGTTGCTATGCACGTTTTTCGCTCCATCTTTCGGCTTTCCTCCTTCAGCTTTCTATTTTCCACTACAACCATTTGACAAAAATAGTATCTTTATGGAAAATCCCTTTAAATCGATTCAGGGAAAATACTAAAAGAAATGAATTAGATGAAACATATGCGTATGTTAAACTGGCTTTCTATAGGACTATTGCTAGCCTTATTCCTACCTGGTTTTGCTATAGGCAAAATCGCACAGGGTACGACCAAGGTTTATCAATACCACTTAAATGAGGAGATAGGCCCGGCTGCTTGGCGCCAAACTGAAAAGGCTTTTAGTGAAGCTAAAGCGCATGGCGCCGCTTATATACTTATTGAAATCAATACCTATGGAGGAATGCTTAATTATGCCGATTCGATACGGACTAAAATCATCGAATCCGACATGAAGACAATAGCTTTCATTAATCATAATGCAGCCTCAGCAGGTGCATTGGTTGCCCTTGCTTGTGATAAGATATATATGGTTAATGGCGCAAGTATTGGGGCTGCCAGTGTGGTAAACCCACAGGGCGAAGTGATGCCGGAGAAATACCAATCCTATATGCGAAGCTTAATGCGCGCAACGGCTGAAGCAAAAGGAAGAGACCCCCGGGTAGCTGAAGCTTTTGTGGACCCGGATGTGGTGCTGCCTGAATTAAAAGAGGCGGGTAAGGTGCTGACGTTGACTACGCAAGAGGCATTGAAAATAGGTATGATTAATGGAGAGGTAACTAATTCTGCCGAGATACTTGCCAAAGAGAATTTACAGGGGGCATCCATTACGCGTTATCAACGTACTTGGGTAGATAGCTTTATTAACTTTCTTATCAATCCTGCGGTGAGTAGTGTGCTGATTCTACTGATCGTTGGCGGTATTTACTTCGAGATGCAGACACCGGGGATCGGTTTTGCATTGGTGGTTGCTATTATTGCAGCACTTTTATTTTTCGCACCCTTATACATGCAAGGGCTAGCGGATAATTGGGAGATTGCTTTGTTTGTAATTGGCGTTGTTTTATTATTACTCGAAGTTTTTGTAATCCCGGGTTTTGGTGTTGCGGGGATCTTGGGGATAATCGCGCTGGTGTGCGGGTTGGCCTTCAGTATGGTGCCCAACCAGAATTTTAATTTTCAACCTGTTGAACCGAATCAAGTAATGACCTCATTTGTTATTGTTATCGCAGCTACAATTGCCTCCATTATTCTTTGTGTTATTTTCGGTAAAAGTATCCTGCGTTCGGGTGCTTTTCAACGATTGGTTTTGGCTGATGAGCAACAGTCGGACAAAGGCTACGTCTCTTCGGTAAAAAACCTGGATTTAATTCATAAAGAAGGAATCGCCAAGACGGCCTTACGCCCTTCGGGAAAAATAGAAATTGAAGGGAAATGGTACGATGCGGTAGCATTGGATGGATTTATTGAGAAAGATACCGCCATTTATGTCGAAAAACATGAAAACTATAATCTATTTGTAAGAAAGAAAAAAGACGACCATGTATACTAACCTAAATTTAGCTTATAAAACAATTCACTGACCCGGGCGTTATCTATCTACAGTGATACGGAATAAATTATACTTTATGAATCCAAAAGCAATTAGTTTAGAAGAAAAGAAATTAAGACCGGTGGTAGATCACCTAAATGACTTATTGGCAAACTATCATGTTCATTATCAAAAGCTGCGAGGTTGTCATTGGAATGTGAGAGGTTCGCACTTTTTTACCCTGCATGCAAAGTTTGAAGAGTTATACAATAATGCCATAACAACGATTGATGAACTCGCCGAACGTATTTTAACCTTAGGCAAGTCACCACTAAGCCGGTATCAAGACTATCTTGAAACAGCGGAAATTAAGGAAATTGATACCATCGGGATGTCGGATGTCGATTTGGTTAAAGCGGTGGTTGACGATCTGGAAGTATTGATCGCTTTACAGCGGGATTTACTTGAGATTACCGATGAGGCGAATGATGAAGGTTCGAATGATATGGTCAATGCTTTTATGCAATTTAACGAAAAACAAAATTGGATGCTAAGAGCCTTCCTTAATAAGCGATAACAATTTTGAACCGCTGGAGCTTGTCTAAAAATGCTAACCTATTTCTTCTTTATTGAAGCGGAAACAAAGGCTTTTTTGGACAAGCTTCTTTACATTTCTACCGATCTTTTAACAATTTATTAATAACATATCTAAACCTTTAACGCTGAAAACTATTTATTTTTGACGAATAGTTCATATACATGTCAGCAGAAACCATTAACTTCTTAGGTTGGATTGGAGTGGCCAGTTGTACCACAGGCTATTTGCTGGTGAGTGTAGGCTATATCCTTTCTAATAGCTGGAAATACCAATTGTTAAATGCAATTGGAGGTCTTTTTTTGGTGATAAGTGCCGTATATAATCATGATACGCCAAACACGGTTGCCAACGGTTTGTGGGCACTTATCGGCTTTGTCAGTTTGCTTAAATTTAGTTTGCTTGCTACCTCTAAAAAGGCAGTTGCTAAGCGTTAATGCCTAATAAGACATAAGCTTCTTTTTTGTATAAAGCTAATTTTTCTTGAAATATGCTTTTGTTATCTACCAGTGATAGGTAAAAATAAGCTCCATCCAATAGAATAAACACCATATCAGCTGTGCGACTAATGTCTGCTATGTTTGTGCTCCCATCGCTATTCAATTCTTCAAGTACTTTTCTTAACTCGTCCCTTAAGGAATCCAAAATCGTTTTGTACTTCTCCTTTATTTTGGCTTCACGAAAACTTGCTGCATAGAAGCTATAAAAAAGACCGTCATCGAAAAGCGTATTCCACTTTTTTGAGAATAGGCGATCAACAATAAGCTTCAACCGTTCAACTCCTTTTTTCTTTGTTTCTCCTTGTTTGTAAATGAGTAGATAGCGTTCTAATATATAGTCGATCAATGCCATTTTAAGGTCCTCTTTGGTAGCAAAATAGTGGATAATTAAGCTCGGATTGATATCCATTGCTTTGGCTACCTTGGCGATTGAGGTATGCTCATAACCAATCTTTTTCGCCACCTGATAAAAGGTGCTGATGATTTCCTGTTGTCGTAAATCTTTTAAACTTTTTCTGCCCATTTCTTTCGATGTTAACGCAAATTAACCTATTTATTTTGAATGAATGTTCAATTAATCAATTAAATAATGTTCAATTGATGATAGCTTAATATAGAGACCTGAACTTCGCTATAATTTAAACGAATATTCAATCAATCTAGTCTTTATGAAAGATTCATTCTCCATGTCTAAACTTCTTTCGATTTCGAAAATCGGATGGCTCTTATGTTTAACATTTTCAGTGTTTCGGCCATTGATGGCCCAAGAACAAGCGATAGAAGGAAAGATTATCGGTATAGTCAATGATCAGCAGGGGCTTCCTTTGCCTGCAGCATCCGTTAAAACGGAAAAAGCCAGTACCTCTACTGATTTTAATGGTCGTTTTTTGCTAAAAGTTGACTTACCTGCTATACTAAATATAAGCTCTATGGGTTATAAAACACAACAACTTACCATTTCAAAGACCGATACCGTGAAGATCGTTATGGTAGAAGATAACCAAAGCCTTTCCGAAGTGGTGATAACGGCATTGGGGGTAAAGAAAGAAAAGGCAAAGTTGGGTTACGCGGTGCAGGAAGTAAAAGGAGAAGCGTTGGATAAGGCAAGGGAACCCAATTACATCAACTCATTGACGGGAAAAGTCGCAGGCTTAAATATTAGAAATTCCACGGAACTCTTTCAAAACCCGGGAATCACCTTAAGGGGGCGAACGCCCTTATTTGTGATCGATGGTATCCCCGATCAACAAGCGGATGTCTGGAAAGTGAATGCCGATGATATTGAAAGTATCAGTGTATTAAAAGGGGCTGCCGCCTCCGCTCTTTATGGTTCTATTGGACAGAACGGTGCCATTATGATTACCACCAAACGCGGAAAGGGAAAGGATAAAACGGCTTTTGAATTTAATTCTTCAACGATGTTCCAACCCAGTTTTATACGAATTCCTAAGGTACAAACTATTTATGGTAATGGAAATAAAGGACAGTATGCTTATGTAGACGGAAAGGGAGGCGGTACGGAAGGTGCCGGGTGGATCTGGGGACCGAAGATGGATCAATTGGATCCCAACAGTCCCAGTGGATATTGGGAAACACCACAGTACAATAGCCCGATCGATCCCAATACGGGTGAGCGGATTCCGCTTCCTTTTGTTTCAAGAGGAAAGGATAATATTAAAAACTTTTTCAATACGGGGGTAATAGCCACCAATAATATTAGTTTTACGCAGAATGGCGAGAAAGGTAGTTTCAGAGCTTCTTTATCGCATATTTATCAAAAAGGAATTGTACCGAATACCAGTTTACAGAATGCCTCTTTTAATCTATCCGGTAACTACAATTTAACAAGTAAATTACAGGTCGATGCGCGATTAAACTATAATAGGGAGTACAGTGACAACTTTCCGGAGGTAGGTTACGGTCCGACTAATTATTTATACAACTTGGTATTGTGGACCGGAACGGACGTGGATGTGCGTGATCTCCGAAATTATTGGCAGGAGGGACAAGAGGGGATTCAGCAAAGACACTATAATACCTCTTGGTATAATAATCCATATTTTCAGGCCTATGAATTTCTAAGGGGCTATTACAAGGATAATATTTTCGGTTCTCTTACCTTAAATTATCAAATTGCATCCGGGTTGAGTGCTACTCTTCGTTCGGGTATTAATCAATATGGATTAAACCGCGACTGGAAGGAACCGAAGAGCTATGTCGGTTACAGCAATTTTTCGAGAGGAAATTATACCACAGAGGCGACAAATTATTTTGACATCGTAACCGATGCGATTTTGAAATACGACCATTCATTCTCTGATAATTTTGGACTGCATGCGGAATTAGGTGGTTCCAATTTCTTTATGAATTCACGCTTTCAGCAATCGAGTACCGATGGTCTTACAATTCCGCAATTTTATAACCTTAGCAATTCTGCCGGTCCACTGCAAGCGCAGAACACGTTGCAGCAGCGGCGTATATTAAGTGCTTATGGTTTCGTTGATTTTGAATTTTATAAAGCGTTTTATTTAACGGTAACTGGTCGTCAGGATAAAGTTTCCACTTTACCGCTCCATAATAACAGCTATTTCTATCCATCACTTACGGGATCCGTGTTGGTGTCTGAGCTAACCGATATGCCTTCCTTCATAAACTATTTTAAGCTTAGAGGGTCATGGGCAAGAGTCTCTAGTGGGGCTATTAACGCGGAAAACAATGCCGATCAATTGGCCATTCTTCAAGGTGATGCATATGGTTATATACCGGCTTATGATAAAGGTGTGATATGGAATGGCACCCCTTCTCTTACTTTCGGTGAAGTGCGTACCAACCCTGATATCAAACCGCAAACCACCGATAGCTGGGAAGCGGGAATGGAACTTAAGCTTTTTAACAGTCGACTTGGCTTCGACCTGACTTATTTTCAAACGCGCGATTACAACAACATCGTTTCTATCCCGGTTTCTTTGGGAAGCGCTTATGCCTTCAGACAGGAGAATGGAAATGTTTATCAACGAAAAGGCTGGGAATTGATGCTGCAAGCCAATCCTATTGATGCGAAGCTAAAATGGAATATTAGTGTTAATGCTAGTACCTATCGACGTTATTTGACGGAGATTTTTGGAAATGCACCGTATTTGGATCGTTTGAAGAAAGGTGATCGCGCAGATAAGATTTTTGCTTCTGTTTATGAAAGTTCACCTGACGGTCAGGTGGTGTACCAAAGCAATGGGATGCCAAAACCGGATCCCTTCACGCGTTTTGTCGGATACAGTGACCCTGATTTGGTATTTGGTATCGAGAATGCCTTTAATTATCAAAATTTTACCTTGCGTTTTCAATTTGATGGTCGTTTGGGAGGTAAAATGTTCTCAACTACCAATCAAAAAATGTGGTGGGGTGGGCAACATCCGGGCACCGTTAATCAATATCGGGAAGACGCAAATAATAATTTAGCTACCTATGTCGGAAGGGGTGTCATTGTTACTGACGGAGAAGTAACGTATGATAGTAACGGTAATGTGGTGACGGATACACGGGTATTCGCTCCGAATACAACGCCGGTTAACTACATCGATTTCATGACGACCACCAGCAATGCGACAGAGACAAACTATAACTATTATTCCCAAACTTTTGTAAAGCTACGGGAGGTGACACTCTCTTATCAAGTGCCTTCTTCTTGGTTAAGTAGGATGAAGGTCATACGTGGCGCTAATATTTCGCTGGTAGGACGTAATCTGCTTTTGTTTTCTAATATGCCTAATGTCGATCCTGACAGAGGCTTAGATGATTTGCAAACGCCCTCAACCCGAAACATAGGATTCAATCTAAATCTCCAATTCTAAATAAGGTGAATTAAAAAACAAACAGATGAATATACGAATTTTAAGTTTGATGTGCTTTGTTCTACTGGGGTTCAGCGCATGTAAAAAATTTGAAGATTTTCAAACAGACCCGAACCGAACAACCCAGGCGACGCCCGACCTGGTTTTTTCAAGTGTTCAACAGCAGGCGTTTAATAGAATCAGCGTCGGGGCTGCGATGGCCAGCCGTCAATTGGTGAATGTGGAATCAGTATCATCGGAACAATATTATAACTGGTTAAGGGGAAGTTTTAATGATTATGGCAATTTACGACAAGTTTATAAGATGAACCAAGAGGCAGAACGTTTAGGAAAGACAAGCTACCTTCCATTGGCTGTTTTCTTTAAATGTTGGTATCTGTATGATTTAACGCTGACTTTTGGAGATATTCCATATAGTGAAGCATTGCAGGGAGATAATCAGCAGTTTCAACCTAAATACGATACACAGCAAGCTGTCTTTTTACAAATGCTCAATGAATTAGATCAAGCAAATGCAATGATCGCAAAGGATATGGAACCCGTGTCAGGTGATTTGATATATGGAGGCGATTTGCAGCAATGGAAAAAGGCTATTAATACATTCACACTAAAAGTGCTGATGACCTTATCAGCTAAGGTAAACGATCCATCCTTAAACGTTGCAGCACGCTTTGCCAAAATTGTAAATGATCCTGCGACCTATCCTGTTTTTACCGATAATTCAGACAACCTATCCTTGCCTTATTATGATATTGTGAATAATCGCTATCCCTACTACAATAATAATGGTATACAAACGGCCAACTATATGGAAAAAACCTTTGTGGATTTGTTGAAAGGGTTAAAAGACCCACGTTTATTTAGGTATGCCGCACCGGCAAGGGCTTTGGTCAATCAATACGGAGCGGAAGATTTTCGTGCGTACGAAGGTGTTTTAGGAAGTGCGCCCAACAATGAAAATGCTGCGCAAGTAGTTACAGGACGGGTATCCAATATCAACAGTCGTTATTATAATAATCCTACCAATGAACCTGCTCTCGGACTTGGTTTTTCTGAGCTGCAATTTTTGCTGGCAGAAGCAGCAGTGAGAGGGTGGATCGCGGGAAATGCGGTCGCATTTTATCAAGCAGGTATTCAGGCATCCCTGGCTTTTGCTAAAGTTCCTGAAACGGATATAAACACGTATCTTGCACAAGAAAGCCTACAACAACTGACGCCTGGAAATGAAATCAAGGAAATTGTGACGCAGAAATACATTGCCTCGTTTATGTTGCCGAGTTGGAATGCCTTTTATGAGCAAAGACGGACCGGCTTTCCTATCTTTGATGTAAGTGGTGGCGCGGTGTTGAATAATGGAAAGGTACCAAAGCGTTGGATGTATCCGGAAGATGAATTGCGAAACAATGCCGACAACCTGGCGGCAGCTGTTAGCCGGCAATATCCGGAAGGCGATCATATTAATGGTGTTATGTGGCTATTACAATAAGGTGAAACGAAAAGAAACAAAGAATATGAATAAAATACTCATGTTATGCTTATGCTTGTGGGGAGAGCTCCTTGCGGCTCAAACGACAAAAAAGGTGGTTTATATTATCGCGGATGGAATTGCTGCTGATGTAATTGAACAAGCAGATTTGCCTAATTTACGGGCAATAAGTAGGCAGGGTACTTATTTACGTGCTTTCCAAGGCGGAGAAAAGGACCAATATAACGAGTCGCCGACGATTTCAGCGGTAGGTTATAATAATGTGTTAACGGGTGTTTGGTATAATAAACACAACGTTCCTGATAATGATATTAAGGCCCCCAATTATAATTATCCGTCAATTTTCAGACTATTGAAAGATGCCCATCCGGACAAAAAAATAGGTGTCTTCTCTAGCTGGCAAGACAATAGAACCAAGCTCATTGGCGAAGGATTGCCGGAGACGGGTAAAATAAAAATGGATTATGCTTTTGATGGTTTGGAATTGGATACCTTGAAATACCCACATGATAAGGAGCGTAATTTTATGTCTGCAATCGATGAGGCGGTAAGTAAGGCAGCCGCTAAATGTATTGAAGAGAAAGCTCCCGACCTCTCTTGGGTATATTTAGAGTATACCGACGATATGGGCCATATGTATGGTGATAGCCCACAGTATCAAGAGGCTATTCGGAGAATGGATCAGCAAGTTGGTCGTATTTGGCAGGCCGTTCAAGAACGCCAAAAAAAGGGGGAAGATTGGATGTTGATTGTGACCACTGATCACGGAAGAGAGGAGCGTACGGGAAAGGGGCATGGCGGCCAATCTTTTAGACAGCGCTCCGGTTGGATTATTAGTAATCAGGTTTTCCAAAATGATTACGCCAAATTATTATACCCTGCTGCGGTTGATGTGCTGCCTACAATTGCCGAATTTATGCAAATTCCTGTTCCGGAAGAGACCGAACGGGAGCTGGATGGGATTAAGCTCATAGGGGAGGTCAGTGTAGCCCAACCACGCGTCCATCTTTACCAATCCACGTTGGATATTTCTTGGATTCCTTTAGGGCAAGATGGTGAGGTGAATATATGGGTGAGCACGGAAAATAAGAAGAAGAGTGGAGGAAAAGATACCTACCGTTTGATGGGTACCTTTCCGTTAAAGAATAAACAGGCTATCCTTTCCGTAAAGGATCGTCCTTCTAATTTTTATAAGATCGTTTTACAAACGGATCAAAATACGGTGAACAGGTGGGTGGGGAATCCTTAATACCCACCCGTTTTTTCTTGATCCTTGTTAAACGAAAATCTTCGGGAAATGCTGAAACCCCATCTATACTGTCCTTTACCCCAAGAAGTTGTCGTTTCCGGGATAAATTGCGATTCTTGAATCGCTGTGGCATTGGTAAAGTTTAGGTGGAAAACGTGACCTCCCGTTTCGATTTCTAAACCAACTCCCAATGCATCGTAGAATTTTTGTTGATTGATATTTTCTACGTATTCTTTTTTATCCTGACTTCGGAAGGGACGGAAATAGTCGGCTACAATTGCCATACGCTTGCTGATTTTTAAACGCCCTCCGGCCCCTAAAGCAAAGATCCCATTTTGGTCTCCGAAAACGGTGTAATTGCGATGTACATAGCTCGGAATGAGAGCGAAGGAAAAACGACTGCTGAATTTTCTGGCCATTATTAGCTGACTGACATAGCTAATGCGGTCATTGAAGTTTTTGTAGGACGTCGACGCTGTTGGATCCTCGGATGCTTTGACACCGCTTATGGTCCCGCTTCCAAAAAATGCCAGACTTATCGGGATGGCATCATCGGTTGTTTGTTCTAAGAAACGATATTTGAAATTGGCTTCATATAGTTGTGTAGCTGCTGTGGCTCCTTTGGCACGGGCAATTCCTACATTGAATTGGTCTGATATACCATAATCAAAACCAATGCGGATGTCGGTCGATTGATCAAGGCCGAAGAAATTACCAATCCCTCCACTGCCACCGGCGATATCTCCAAATCGATGATCCACCCGAAATTCGAGTTCCTTTTTATGGATGGTTTCGGTGGATTGCGCATTAATGAGATGATTGGATTTAAAGGTGGCGCTTACCTTTTCCCGAGGGGTACTATCTTGTTGAATCAATTGTTCTAAGTCGCTTTGCGCAAGTAAACAAGAGAAGGGAATAACCGATAAAAAGTACGTGAAAAAAAATGTGATACGCTTCATAAGATGATTAAGGGGTTTTAGCTTGGTAAGCAGCAGCAACCTTAACGTCCAAGGTTTCCGCTATGTTTTTTATAACAATGGTTGGAACTTCAATCCCATGATCGGCTGTCTTTACCTTAAAGGTACATGCGGCTGTAATGGCACCATTGTTCACCGTTATTTTAACAGGTGCAGTGTAGCTTTTAGCAACACCATGTACAGTTAGTGTACCACGCACGATACATTGATAGCTACCATTGTCTTTCAGTTTATCCGGATCGTTTATTTTTCCTTTAAATTCTGAGAATGGATACTGTTCGCTTTCCATATAATTTTCATTGAAATGCTCTTGCATAAGCTTTTTTTTGAATTGAAAAGAGGTGTTTTTCACTTTGAATACAATGTCACCGGTATTGACATCCAAGGCAGACAATCCATTCTTGCTGATACCTTCTATATCTTCAACCGGTGTACTGCTGAAAAAAGATATGGTAGCACCGTTACATACATAGGTGCTTTGTGCTCTTGAAATTACAACAGAGAAGAAGCTCAGGAGCAATAAGGGTAAAATTACTTTTTGAGTCATGATTTTTTCTATTACTGTTCCGGCATATTACGATCAAACCAAGCTTTTAAAAGTGCCTTTTCATTTGTACTTAAAGAGCCGCCGAGGGGCATGGTACCCGTTACCAATACGACATTGTTAATTCTGGTCCCATTCGATCGAACCGAATTGTAGTCCGAGAAGGTCCAACGACCACTTGCTCCACCTCCGGCCGCATGGCAACCTGCACACTTTGTCTGAAACAGGGCACCGGCGAAATTATTGTAACTGACGTTTTCAGCGGTTACTTCTTCATTGCCCGGCGATTCAGGTTCGGCAGCCTGGTCTTTTGAGCAGCTGTATAGGACAGCAATAAAACTTGTTAAAATAGCAAGTGCATGGAATGACTTTCTTTTCATAATCTTAAACCTCTTCATTTTTATGTGTTTTTTTGATCGATACTGTAAATACGGAGATGAGATGCATAGGGTTGCCTGGCAGGTATAAAAAATGCAAAATATTTGTTACAGAAATTTATTTTACTCCCGTAATTAATTTTAGCTTTGAGGCAACCTTTTTTTGAGGGCGTTCGTAATGTCTATTGGAAGGAGGGCTTGGTGGCACCTAAGGAGAATCAGGAAGAAGTCATATCGAAACTTATACAGGGATGTATTCAAGAGGATCGGAATTCTCAAAAGGAACTCTATAGGCATTACTATGCTTATTCAATAGGGATTTGCCAACGTTATGCGGGTAACAAAATAGACGCCGCCAGTATCATGAACGAGGGCTTTTTTAAAGTATTTAAGCATATCAAGAAATACGACAGCCGAAAACCGTTCACTGCTTGGATTGGTCGTATTATGACCAATGCCGCAATTGATTATTATCGAGCTAACCTTAAATTTGCCAGTAATGAAAATATAGTGGATTATGATCAGGCGGGATCTGACGAGGCTATTTATGAGAAACTAAACTATCAAGACCTTTTATGCATGGTACAGTCGTTAAGTCCTTCCTATCGGACGGTTTTTAACCTTTATGCAATTGAAGGATATAGCCATGAAGAAATCGCAGGGATGTTGCATATTTCTGTCGGAACATCGAAGTCGAACCTGTTTAAGGCAAGAGCAAAATTAATGGAGATGCTGAAGGAAAGGGACGTAAGCATCGATAAAAATGAAATAGATAAGAACCTAAGTGAGTAAGTGTGATGGAGAAGAAGAAACTCGATGAGCTATTCAGGGAAGGGTTAAAGAACCCGGAAGCATCTTATGACGAGGTGCATTGGATCGCTATGGAAGAGAAACTTGCTTCTAACCGGAAAAAAAGACAAGGAATTATCTGGTTGGGTTCTTTGAGCGCAGCAGCAGCTATTATACTGGCTTGCCTAATTATCTGGTGGCCCACTACACGGGATACGGTGGTTGAAGTAACGGAAAAGAAAGACAGCATGACGTCCAAAAGGGCGCCGGTTGAGAAAATAATACCGCCGATTAACGATCAGGTGGTAAAGGGTTCGCATATACAAAAGGAGTCAAGAGGAGCCTTGGTCGCTGTGCCTGAAAAAAACAACGATCATGGAGCGGGGAGAATAGAGCAAGTACTTGCCGGTATTTATAAGGATACGTTAAAGATTCATTCAACACCTGATGATTTTGTTGGAAGGAGGGATGGAAATTTAAGCTTGGCACCGGTGTATGTAGCAAACGCTCTGTTGACCGGCGAGAACACTGCACCCGAGCTAAAGATGCCTCGAAAAAGAACCTCTGCTTACTTAACGATTTTAGCTGCGCCCGATTTAACTACTGTGCAAGGGGCTGGAAACCCACAGCTGAGCCGAAATATGGGTGTTCTGTATACCTTGCCCTTAACGCATAAATTAAGTATATCAGGCGGCGTATTGTATGCGAGAAAAAACTACAATTCGCCTTATAGCTTTTACCGACCAAAAGTACAACGAAACTATGCATTGACCCCGAGCGAAGTCGATGCAGCATGCGACGTACTGGATGTGCCAATTGAACTGAGCTATCAGGTATACCAAAAGGGTGCAACACGTATTGTTGTGAACGGCGGTGCATCCAGCTATTTTATGTTACGGGAACAATATGAATTTAGCTATCATACCGGAGATTCCTATCAGGATAAGCAACATATAAACTACGAGGTGAATGGTAAAAACAATCATCCCTTCGGAGTGGCAAACATCTCTGCTACCTTTGAACAGCAGCTGAATAATAAGGTTAGCATTGGCGTTAGACCTTTTGTCAAATTACCTTTAACAGGTGTTGGTTACGGTCGAACCAAGTTGGAATCGAAAGGTTTAGCGGTTTCAGTTAGTTTCAAATTAGGTAATAAAAACACCAATTAATTTTCAGGCCTAGATCGATATTAGTATGTTCGTATTTGATTAATATTCACTATATGAATCCTTATGCATTGATTACCGGCGCAAGTCAGGGAATTGGGAAAAGTTTAGCAATTGAGTTGGCCAAACGTTCATACAATCTGCTCTTGGTGGCCCGGTCGACTGAAAAGCTCGAGTTATTGAAAAAAGAATTGCATGTTTCGTATCGTGTCGAGGTAGATTTTTTGACGCTTGATCTGGCACAGCAAGGGGCTGCGGATATACTTTTCAATTGGTGTCAAAGCTTGCGTGTTCCTATACAGATTCTCGTTAACAATGCCGGTTTTGGTTTGTGGGGTGCTTTTGATACGTTGCCAATCCAAGAACAGGAGCAGATGATCGATCTAAATGTTCGAAACCTCACGTCCATTACCTACCGCTTTATATCCTTGCTTGAAAAGAACGATCAGTCTTATCTATTGCAAGTTGCAAGTACAGCTGCGTATCAAGCGGTACCGACTTTAGCGGTTTACGCAGCCTCAAAAGCCTATGTCTTGTCCTTTACGCGAGCTATTCGGCACGAGTTAAAATCAAAGAACATATCTGTCACTTGTTTATGTCCCGGGCCAACAGAAACGGGTTTTTCAGATAGAGCAGGGATGCAGGCCTTAGCAAAGCTAACCGCTAAATATAATATGTCGGCCGATATCGTTGCCCGGCAGGCTCTGAAAGCGATGTATGATGGGAAAGCGGAGGTGGTACCCGGCTTTACCAATAAGTTACAACGTTTTGGCGATTGGTTGGCTCCAAAAAATGTGGTGGAAAAAATAGCTGCTCGTTTATATCGGGAGCGACCGGTAGTTAAGTAGTTGAGACGTTAAATGGTTGAGTAGTTAAGTCATTGCGTATATTAACAACTAACAACCAATAACTAATAACCAGTTTTAAACAGTTCTGGTAAGTAAATATTCCACAAAACAGGCTAAAATATAATCCCATCCTTCCGGAGCGTCCATCATTTCCTGATAAGCAATAGCTTTTTCGCCGTGCTTTGCAAAATTTCGGTGTTCCAAGATCATGGTTGTGCAACCTTGATCTTCGGTAAAAGATATTTCCACTTCGCTTGACTTATCGGGATTGGGCTCTGGTACGCGGTCGGGACCTATTTGCCAGAGAAAAGTGAAAGCGTCCGTTCCAAAGGCTACAATCCGTCCCCAATCGCACTGAAATCCATAGGGGCCTATCTCGGTGAAAAAGCCATTGATCGTAGGATTAACTTTTAATGCAACCAACTCTTCCCTCGACCAGGTATACTCCTTTGGCCACCAAATGCCTAAATCATTCAAAAAAATATCGAATGATCTTCTCATGGAGGCTTCAAACATGATTTTCTTTTTAATGTCCTTCATATCTCTTTTCTTGGAAATATGCTACGGTATCTACCATATCTTGCTAACAAGTGACGGACAAATTGGTTTGAAAGTAGTGGACGTGATGGTAAGGGAATTGGTATTTTAAACAAAAAAGGTTAAGCAAGCTTGCTTAACCTTTTCACTATTTTTTGATACTTAATATTAAAATTTCGCACCTATCGTTAAGAACACATTGTTACGTGTATTTTTAACACTCGCCGAAGGATTTGTCAATCCTGTTGCTTCTTGGTGCGCCGGTGTGAACTGGTATGGCATATGGTTGTATTCTTGTTGCCAATTTTGATAGGTTGCGTCTACATAGTAATTCAAGAAGCGAAAACCAAGCCCTCCGGTAATAGATCTTGCTTTAAAATCAGCATTGTCGTAAGGGTTTCCTTGATGATTATAACCTGCACGAATCATCATAACTTGCGGTATTACAGCTAATTCACCACCTACTTTCAAGTTAACGGCTCCTTTGTAGTTCGCTTTTATATCTTCGTTCATTAACTCTTTATCATAGCTATAAGTGCCTGAGAAACGAGCGCTTCCGTAGTCAATATACTCCACATCCGCTGATATAAGACCCCTTGAGAAAACTCCTGCAATACCACCATTAAATCGGAATGGTGTACGGTAGTTGTACTCGTAATAGTTTGCTTGAGACTGGTCATCTGCGCTTGAAAATGGCTCCGATTCATTTGGATGATAATTTCTGATCATATACGAATCATCAAAATCATCAGACATTCTGTACCAAGTAGGGCTAGTTGCATTAATACCAATTCGAACTTGTTCCACCGGTTTATAGATCATTCCTAATTTAAAATTAACGCCTGTACCACGAGTTCTCATCCAGACTTCTTGATCGTAGCTATAGTCGGAACCCAAAAGTTGTTGATAGCCCGTGTCTCCGTTAGGGCCAAATCTTGAATTTTGCCAACCAGGAAGTGTTTCTAGATAGGCCTGATCAACCATGACTCCGTCTTCATAAAAACCTGTATAACTATCGTAGTCTATGGTGGCTAAACCAATTCCCGCACCTAAATAAAATTTATTGCTATAGTTTGCTCCGAAAGATAAATTGGTTTCCGATTGATATCCACTGTAGCGATTCATAACACCCTGTTCATTGTCGATGCTTGTCATAGGGTAATTATCGTTTCCTAATTGATCATATAAACCAAAATCATATCCGATTTTCCCTAGGAACGATCCCTCATAGCCCTGATCAGCAAAGAAGTCTGCAGCCGTTGACGTCGTATTAACACCAGCATAACCTAATGTTGAATGAAAGCTGTTGGTTTTAGTGTAGCCTAACCCAATATTGAAATTGAGCCAACCTGTCTCCAAATTGCTGCCTCTGGCACGCATGCTAGGTAGATTGAAAACAATTCCCAGTTGATTTAGGCCAAACCTGTTTTTTGTATTGGAATTTGACTGTCCAAAATAAGTGGCTTGATTTTTATCGCCAAAATAATCTAACGAAATGCTGACATCTGAACTCGTGAAAAATCCTAGACCTGCTGGATTGCCCGAAATATTACTGATATCACCACCCAACGCAGTCTGGGCATTCCCCATTGCCTTAAACCTCGCGGATGATCCTTGTTCATTTTGGGAGAAGAGGAGGGATTCCCCTACGTTCTGGGCATGAGCAGCATAAAAAAAGCCTGTCATGATTCCCAGTGTTATAAATTGTTTAGTTCTCATTCAATTAAGCGTTTAATAACATATAAATATTACGGCACGAAATTTTGTATTTAGGATTTGTATGGCACAGCCCTCTATAAGAACTGTGCCGTATAATAGGTTATCTTCTTCCTCCACCGCCACGGGAAACACCACCGCCTCCGCCGCCGCGACTCATACCGCCTCCGCTAAATCCCCCGGAAGATCTTCCTCCCGATGATGGACTATAGCTCGGACGTGAAGGTGCACTGCTTGGTCTTGATACGCTACCTTGTGGTCTTGACGTAGGACGACCCATCGAACTAGGTCTTGACGAAGGTCTGCTCATACCACTTGGTCGATCCATGCTACTTGGACGGGAACCAACAGGCCTGTTTCCAGATGATGGTCTACCCATGTTGCTCGGTCTATCCATGCTGCTTGGGCGACGTCCGTAGGATGGTCTTGAACCAATATTTCCTCTATTATAAGTTTCTCGGGTAGTTCTGCTGCCGCTACTTGGTCTTACACCGGTAGCCCTACTTCCAGTTCCCCAATTATTCCGCGCATTCGAAGTTCTAACTCCGCTACCTCTTCTGTTGTTAACCCCAAGGTTATTTCGTATAATAGAACCTCTGGAATTGAAAGCATTCATGGCGTAGGGTCTTGGGTTATAGTTTACTCGGCGAGCGTAACCGCCGCCCCAGCCCCAACCTGGATAGCCCCAGCCGCCACCCCAGTAGCCACCGCCCCAGCCCCAGCCGGCGCCGTAGTAAGAGTAGGGACCCCACCAAGGTGAGTACCAGCCACCCCAGCCACCGGCAAAGTAAGGATTGCCCCAACGGCCACCCCAGCCGAAGCCACCGCCCCAGCCCCAGCCGCTGCTCCAGCCAAAACCTAAACCGAAGCCACCGCCCCAGCCAAAACCACCGCCCCAACCGGCATAGCCGTACCAGGGATCAAAAAATGGATCGTAATAGGTCATGCCCGGTGTGGCATAGTAAAAACGATTGATGCGATTTGCGTACTCGGAGTCACTGTACTCATCAGCATAGGCATCTCCATAGCTGTCAGCATACTCGTCATCATAATATCTTCCATTCTGATCTGCATATTGGTCGTCATAAGCATTGGTATCCGTGTCAGCATATTCGTCATAACCTTCAGCAGGCTCGGCATATTCATCATAATAATCCGGGCTACGATAGGCTACTTCCTTTGCTTTTGTCCTCCCTCCATAAACATCATCCTGAAAAGTATTTTGTGCGTACTGACTGGTAGCACATGATCCTAAGGATAAGGCTCCTATCAATACAGCACTTTTTATGATTAATGGTTTACTTTTCATTGTTCTTTCCTTTCAAATAATTTTGTGGTCTTTGTAACGTTAGACGCAGTTAAACCGAAAAGGTTTAATAGGTAAACGGTTGTGAAAATGCGTCTGCTACAAAAATAATTTAATAATCCTTACATTCGCAAAATGGAAGTAACTTTACGGTGATTTTAACATTTTTAACAAATTTTAACAATTCCTTTTTGCTTTCTATTTAAAGCACAATTTTTATTCCAAACATACAACAATGAGTAAAGGTATAACTAGCAGAAATGAAGATTATTCGCAATGGTACAATGAATTAGTAAGTAAGGCCGATTTAGCAGAACACTCTGCCGTACGTGGATGTATGGTAATCAAGCCCTATGGCTATGCTATATGGGAGAAAATGCAGGCCGCACTTGATCAAATGTTTAAAGATACCGGGCATAGCAATGCCTACTTTCCGCTCTTCATACCAAAGTCATTTTTTTCGAAGGAGGCTTCTCACGTAGAAGGTTTCGCAACGGAGTGTGCCGTTGTGACACATTATCGTCTTAAAAATGACGGAAATGGACAGATCGTTGTTGACGAAGAGGCAAAGTTAGAGGAAGAGCTTATTGTGCGGCCAACTTCCGAAACTATTATATGGAACACCTATAAGGGTTGGATACAGTCATACCGTGATTTGCCGATCCTGGTTAATCAATGGGCGAATGTGGTGCGTTGGGAAATGCGTACACGTTTGTTTCTGCGAACAGCTGAATTCTTGTGGCAGGAAGGGCACACCGCGCATGCAACGAGTGAAGAGGCGGTGGAGGAAACGGAACGGATGCTTAACGTATATGCAACCTTTGCGGAAAATTGGATGGCTTTGCCGGTAGTACGTGGAAGAAAGACAGAAAATGAACGTTTTGCAGGGGCATTGGATACCTATTGTATCGAAGCGCTTATGCAAGATGGTAAAGCATTGCAGGCAGGAACTTCGCATTTTCTAGGACAGAATTTCGCTAAGGCTTTTGATGTTAAATTTACATCGAAAGAAGGTAAATTAGATCATGTTTGGGCGACCTCCTGGGGAGTGTCAACACGTCTAATGGGCGCCTTGATTATGGCCCACTCCGATGATGCAGGTTTAGTTTTACCTCCTAAATTGGCACCGATACAGGTCGTTGTCGTACCGATTTATAAAACGGAAGAAGAGCGTCAACAAATTGATGCGTTGGCGGACGATTTGATAGCAAGATTGAAACAAAAAGGGGTGTCTGTGAAATATGATGATCGTGATACGCAACGTCCCGGATTTAAATTTGCAGAATGGGAACTTAAAGGTGTGCCTGTTCGGGTAGCAGTGGGAGCACGCGATTTGCAGAATGGTACCGTAGAGCTGGCAAGAAGGGATACGCAAAGCAAAGAAACTGTTTCTCAGACGGGATTAGCGGAAACGATTGAACAATTACTGATTGATATTCAGGAAAATATCTACCAAAAGGCTTTAAGTTACCGTGACGCACATATCACGGAAGTAAATTCCTACGAAGAGTTTAAAGAGGTTTTGGAAGGAGAAGGTGGTTTTATTTCGGCTCATTGGGATGGCACGAGCGAAACCGAAAAAAGAGTAAAAGAAGAAACAAAAGCGACGATTCGCTGCATCCCGCTGAACAATAAAGAAGAGGAAGGAACGTGTATATTTACAGGGAAACCATCAAAGCAAAGAGTACTATTTGCTAAGGCTTATTAATTTGGTGACTAGTTATTAGTTACTGGTTATTGGTCATACTTAATAATTGGTTACTGGTTATTCTCATCTTAATAACAAACAAGGAACAAATGGGTTACGGGGCTAATAACCAATAACGAACAACTAATAACGAGCAACTATCAACGAATAACGAAAATTTATGAAATTCGCAACAAAAGCTATACATGCCGGGCAACATCCGGACCCAACAACGGGCGCTGTGATGACACCGATTTATCAGACATCGACCTATTGGCAACAATCGCCCGGCGAACATAAAGGTTATGAATATTCGAGGGGAACGAATCCAACACGTAAGGCGCTGGAGGAGTGTATTGCCGCGTTGGAAAATGCAAAATTCGGACTGGCGTTTTCCAGTGGTATGGCTGCTACGGACACGGTTTTGCGTTTATTAAAACCGGGTGATGAGGTGATTACAGGTAATGATTTGTACGGAGGTTCCTACCGAATTTTCACGAAGGTATTTGAGAAATTTGGTATCAAGTTCCACTTCGTTGATCTCACCAGTCCCGACAATATTCGGTCCTATCTAAACGATCAGACAAAACTTATCTGGATCGAAACACCTACAAATCCAACCATGCAGATTATTGATATTGAAGCTGTGGGGGCAATTGCAAAGGAGTCAGGTGTTTTATATGTGGTCGATAACACCTTTGCTTCACCTTATTTGCAAAATCCTATTGATTTGGGCGCCGATATCGTGATGCATTCGGTGACAAAATATATTGCCGGCCATAGTGACGTGGTGATGGGCGCTTTGGTAACTAATAAAGAAGAACTCTACAAGCAACTCTTTTTTTACTATAATGCTTGCGGTGGTACCCCAGGGCCTCAGGATAGCTTTCTGGCACTTCGCGGAATAAAAACCTTGCATCTTCGCATGAAAGCGCATTGTGAGAACGGCAAACAAGTAGCCCACTTTTTGCGGAATCACCCAAGGATTGAAAAAATATATTGGCCAGGCTTTGAAGATCATCCAAATCACGCAGTCGCTAAAAAGCAAATGCGCGATTTTGGTGGTATGATTTCCATTGTTCTAAAGAATGCCACTTTGCAGGACACTTTTAAAGTGGCTTCATCTTTTAAAGTGTTCTCTTTAGCGGAGTCGCTCGGTGGCGTCGAATCTTTAATCAATCATCCCGCGACGATGACCCATGGATCCATTCCAAAGGAAGTTAGAGAGCAGGTCGGCGTAGTCGATAATCTAATTCGTATCAGCGTTGGTGTCGAAGACATTGAAGATCTTTTGGAAGACTTGGAGCAAGCACTAGGATAATGTATCGATTAACCAATTAGCGAATTAGCCAATCATTAGCTAATTCGCTAATTGGCGTATTGGCTAATGGTTATGTTAAATCTAAAAGACTTTCTCGATCGTAAGGTAGCGCAATATAATCAGCCCGGTTTTATTGAAAATGATCCGGTTTGTATTCCGCATGAATTTTCCCTGAAGCAGGACGTGGAAATCATGGGTTTTTTCGCGGCGATATTGGCTTGGGGCCAACGAAAGACGATTATCAATAAATGTCGCGAATTGATTGATCGAATGGATGGCCAGCCTTACGAGTTTATCAAAGCGCACAAGGCAAGTGATCTTAAACGTTTATTGGGCTTCAAACATCGAACTTTTAATGACACCGACTTGTTGTATTTCATTAGTTTTTTCAATGCGCACTACGAACGTTTCGATTCATTGGAGTACGCATTCCTACCATTATCGAGCTCGAATGAATTTAGGCAGGACTTTTTAATGGAGTGGTCAGAAGAGGCTGTGTCGGGTGATGAATTGCATAGCAACGTCTGTTATCAATCCGAGTTGATTCGCCCGCAAATCAAAGTTGAAGCTGCCTTGAATCGCTTTCGATCGTATTTCTTCAGCTTACCGGATTATCCGACTCGTACGCGGAAACATATCAGTTCTCCCAGTCAAAAGTCCACATGCAAGCGGCTCAATATGTTTTTGCGATGGATGGTTCGTCATGACAATCACGGCGTGGATTTTGGTATTTGGAAACGGATAAAAATGAGTGAATTAATCTGTCCTTGCGATGTACACGTAGAACGGGTGGCAAGACACTTGGGATTAATTACTCGTAAACAACGAGATTGGAGTACAGCTGTCGAACTAACGGATAAGCTCCGTATACTAGATGCCAACGATCCTGTAAAGTATGACTTTGCGCTGTTCGGATTGGGAGTTGAAGGGGAAATTTAATTAGCTAATCATTTGATTAGTCAATTACCTAAATCTGTTTGTGTGAAGACTTTCATGAACACACTTTATCCAATCATCACATTGGCTAATCATCACATTGGCTAATTTTAACAGCCCGAAGCATCTCCCGTTTACCCGGGGCACCTGGTGCTTTTTCAATAGTGAATCCAATACTTTTCATAATACGCTTTAGGTTGCCTGTGATCGCATAGGTTACAAATACGCCTCCGGGATTCAGGAACGAACATACATGTTCAAGTGTTTCGAGGTTCCACATTTCCGGTTGATGGACGGCTGCAAAGGCGTCAAAATAGAGTACATCAAAGCGTTGCCCACTATTAAACGTAAGAACTTCCTGATGAGCAATAGTTAATGCTATTTCCTTCGTTATACTTTGTGTGCTCGATAAAGCAGGTGTATAATGCGCTAAAAAAGAATGCCAAAGGGTGGCCTGTATTTGTTTTTCATAACCTGTCTGTGCGATTATTTCGGCTTCAAGTGGATAAGCTTCAATACCGGTATAAACGAGCTTAACATTTTGCTGATGGCAATAAGCTGCCGTTAATAAAAAGTTGAGACCTGTCCCGAAACCTACCTCTAAGATAGATACCGTATTCGTCGGCCTGTCGGAGGTATGTTCTCGGTAATATTGCAATCCGGATTGCAGAAACACATGTCTACTTTCCTGCACCGCACCGTGCTTAGAATGATAATGTTCTCCAATCGCTTCATGAAAGATGGTTTTTGACCCATCGGCTGTTATAACGAAATTCATCTATTGGTGTCAATCTATATAGTCATTGGCTAATTAGCCAATTTGCAAATTAGCTAATTGGGGAAAAGTCATTCACCGCCGTACCTAGATCATACACAGGTACGGCCACGCTGGCGGCAATAATGCTGGAACCAATGGCAGAGCGATACCCACCTGCGCAATGAACTACAATAGGCTTTTCTTCCGGGATGGCTTGCAGTGATTCCCGGAGTCGGGGAAGTGGGATATGAATGGCATGCTTAAACAATTTACCTTCCTTTAGCTCATTGTCATTTCGGATATCAATGATGGTAAAATTATCTTCATTTTTTTCGAAAAAAGAAAGGTCAAAAACAGGACTCATTTGACTGCTGACCGTGGCGCTAAGGTAACCCTTACACTGGGCTTCATAACCTATTTTAGCGAGCTTATGCAATAAGCGGCTTAGGGTTTGCTCGTCCTCAATAATTAAATAAAAAGACTCACCGGGAGCGATAATACTACCAAGCCAAGTTTCAAATTTATTGCCATCAGGAATATTAATGGCGTGATGGTGATGGCTTGTTTTAAAGGCTTGCGCAGACCGCGTATCTACAAGTAAAGCACTTGTATTGTCAATTTCTGACTCTTCCGTATGAATAATATGAGACAAGCTTATTTCCAGATCGGATGCTCCCGCACGATTGAGCGCAACATCGTGAATAAAATATTTTGGAATAAAGGGTTGGTCGTTCAGAAGCATTTCTATAAACACTGATTCTTCCATAGTACCTAATGCCGGGTTTTCTTCAAGCTCTTTGCCAATGGTACTTTGTAACTCGTTGCGCATACTTTTGCCGCAGAGTGAACCAGGGCCATGCGCTGGATAAACAAGCACATCCGTGGGTAATTTCATGATTTTATCGCGCAAACTATAGTACATCGCTTTCGCCAATTCCCTGGCCTTTGCCTGTAAATTTCCTACATTTTCACGTAGATCGGGCCTTCCTACATCACCTACAAAGAGCGTATCACCAGTGAATACGGCTATTTCTTTTCCATGTTGATCACTTAGTAGGACGCAAATACTGTCGGGCGAATGCCCCGGGGTATTTAGGGCTTTCAAGGTACAATGGCCGATTTCAATTTGCTCACCTTCGTCAAAGGTCTTGTGTGGATAACTTGCTCCGACTAGTTTACTCGTGTAAATGGTAGCTCCTGTGCGTTTATGAAGTTCTAAATGACTGCTTACGAAGTCCGCATGAGGATGTGTTTCGATAATGCCAATAATTTTGGCATGATTTTCTCTTGCAAAGGCGAGGTACGGCTCGGGATCTCTTGCTGGATCAACCAGTACCATTTCGTTATTACTAATAATGGCATATGAAGCTTGGGCGAGTCCGGTATCGTAAAATTGTTCTATCTGCATGTCAACCAAAAATATTGGCAAAGGTACAAAAAATGGTGAGGGAGAGTAGACGTAGAAATGTCAAATAACACACAATGCGATTAATTATTCATGTCATAGGGATATCCTTCCTTCTCACGGTGTTCTGTCGCATTGACAAGGGCGAGTTCGGAGATGCGATTGATAAAGGTCAGCTAACTTACGATGCGATTGATGAGGCGTCCGGTCTAGTCTGCGGTATCAATAATCCCGGGTATTTTTGGACACATAATGATAGTGGTGATGAAGCACGTATCTTTTTGCTGGACAGTGCGGCTCAATACAAGGCAACTTATTTTTTAGAAGGAGTAGGAGCGCGCGATTGGGAAGATATTGCAAACATGAAGGAGGGCGATAAGTCTTATTTATTGGTGGGTGATATCGGTGATAATTTGGCAAAACATACCACTATTTATGTACATCGATTTGAAGAACCGAAATTTGATAGGAAACAGATGGTGGATACCATCCCGGCGCAATCGATTACCAGTTACACCCTTCGTTATGAAGACGGACCAAAGGACGCTGAATCGTTGTTTTTCGATCCTATTGATAAAAAGCTCTATATTATTAGTAAACGTGATCTACATGTAGGCGTTTATGAAGCAATACTGCCTGCACAGGCAGGGGACACAATTGTGTTAAAAAAGCGTATTTCCATCCCCTATACTTTCATTACAAGTGCTGACATCTCCTCGGACGGCAAAGAAGTACTTATAAAAAACCTGTTAAATGTCTATTATTGGAAGCGCAAACCCAATGAGTCAATTCCCGAAATGTTTAAACGAGAAGGCGCGATGCAACCCTATCAAGCAGAACCACAAGGGGAAGCTATCACTTTTGCTAGGGATGGATCCGGTTACTATACGACCAGTGAGCGCCCTTTCGGTTTACCCGGACATATCTATTTTCATAAAAGGCAGTGAGCAGAGAGCTGTCAGAAATCAGCTTTCAGTCACACGAACCTTTCCCAAAACTCACAACAGGCAACTCGCCACTGATCATTCATCATTCACTAAAGCTAACACCTATTTAACATAAACTTAATGGTTGTTTTGTTTATTTGTAACTAATTGATAATTAGGTTTTTGTGCTTTGTTCTTAACCTTTTGCTGCCTTGCTGTTAACACTTGAAAAAGGTGGGTATATATTTTGTAACGATCGCTCTTTCATCGAGAAGTCGATGTTCTTCAACTTTGTGATGTGAACAAATGGGGATTAATATCAACCTGTAAAGTCTTAACGTAAAATACTAAACCATCAAAAAATGAAAAAACTTTTTACAAGCTGTTTGCTCTTGAGCTTATCCTTCATCGCCTTCGCGCAACGGCATGGTGTAATTTCCGGGAAAGTACAAGAGTCGCTCACGAAGGCGTCGCTACCAGGGGCCACTGTGCGCCTCAATGCGGGAAATCGTTATACCATTTCGGGCCAAAATGGAGATTATGAATTTTTAAATGTGCCGGCGGGATCGTATGAAATGGAAGTAATTTATATGGGCTATCAAACGGCGAAACAACAGGTCCAAGTTGCTGCAGGGGAAAATACGGTCGTTAATTTTATGTTGGAAGATGGTTCTGTTACGATGGATGAGGTCGTGATCATGGGAGACCGACTTCGGGGGCAGGCAAGGGCCCTCAATCAGCAAAAAAGTAAATCAAATATTACCAATATCATTTCCTCTGATCAAGTCGGAAGATTTCCCGATGCAAATATCGGCGATGCCTTGCGGCGTGTTCCCGGTATCACGATGCAGAACGATCAAGGCGAGGCACGTAATATCATCGTACGCGGCTTATCGCCGGAACTAAATTCGGTTACGCTAAATGGTGATCGAATCCCATCTGCAGAGGGTGATAACAGAAGGGTACAAATGGATTTAATTCCTTCCGATATGATTTCGACGATTGAAGTGAATAAAACCTTGACACCCGATATGGATGCCGATGCAATTGGCGGTTCAGTCAATCTGATCACCAGGGCTTCACCAAACGGACAGCGAATATCGGCTACCTTAGCAGGTGGTTACAATCCTTTACATCATACACCTATTTATACCGGCGCTTTTGTTTACGGAAATCGTTTTGCAGCGAATAAATTCGGCATGGTGCTAAGCGGCTCTTATAATAACAATCAATTAGGTTCGGAAGGCGTTGAAGGTGAATGGTCGCAGGATAAGGACGGAAATGCCTGGTTATCTCGCGAAGACATTCGGCGATATAATGTACAACGTGTTCGAAGAAGTATCGCGGGTGCTTTTGATTATAAAATTAACGATAATCATAGTTTATTCGCCAACGCCATGTATAACTGGCGGGATGATTGGGAAAATCGTTACCGCGTTCGAACAGATATTGAATTAGCCGATGAAGATCTGGGGGTGGCCGGCGGTTTTAAGCTGGATAAGATTTCAAGGGAAACAAAGGGAGGAATTGGTAATAACCGCGTCGATTATGCGCGATTGGAGGATCAACGGGTACAAAATTATTCATTAGGGGGTAATCACTTATTTGGAACCTCACTTGATATGGACTGGGCGGTAAGTTACGCAAAAGCCAGTGAAGATCGTCCTCATGAGCGGTACATAAACTACGAATATGAAAGTGAAGAAGATTTATTAATCCAGCAAGTACCATCATCTAACGATCGACCGATAGATTTGGTTTTTGATCGACCGAATGCAGAACTGAGCCAATTGGATGCAATCAGTGAGAACAATGATTATACCGATGAAAGCGAACTGGGAGCTAAACTTAATTTCCGTGTTCCCTTTTCCTTGGTCGACGGCCAAAAAGGCCGCTTGCGTTTTGGTGGGCGTTTACGGTTGAAAGAGAAGGAACGAAGAAATGAATTCTTTGAATATGGGCCTCTTAGCGATCAGTACAATACATTAGGAGGGGTGCAGACGGTTAATTGGACAGGTGTCTTCGAACCTGGTAACCAATATGCCCCCGGTTTATTTGCCGATAAGCACTTATTGGGCAGTCTTAATTTAACAGATGCCTCTCAATTCGAGCAAGAAGCAAAACCGGATGAATTTTTAGCCGTAAATTATCGTGCCAAGGAGCGAATCACGGCTGCTTATCTTCGTTGGGATCAAGATTTCAATAGTAGGCTCTCGATGATTTTGGGTGCCAGAGTAGAACATACTAATATCGATTATACAGGTAACGTTGTAGCGGATGAGGAAGAATTAGCAGGTACGCGGTCAGTAGAGAACAGCTATACCAATATTTTGCCGGGACTAACCTTGAAATATGTACCCCGGGAAGATCTGATTTTGCGGGCCGCGGTTACGACCGGACTTGCTAGACCAAACTATTATTCGATCGCACCTTATGTGCAGTCGATTGTGGATGATGGTCAGGTAGCCGCAGGTAATCCAGATCTTAAAGCTACTTATGCTTGGAATTTCGATTTGATGGCTGAGAAATATTTTAAATCCGTGGGGATTTTGTCGGGAGGTATTTACTATAAAAACCTGAAGAACTTCATTTATAAATACAGCAATAGAAATTATACGGCAGAAGAATTTGCACGCGATTTCCCGGACGCAAGCAATTTAATTCCTGAAGGAGAAACTTGGCGTTTTGTGCAAGACCGTAACGGCGATAATGTAGACGTTTATGGGTTCGAAGTGGCTATACAACGTCAATTGGATTTTCTGCCTGGCAAATTTTTGAAAGGTTTTGGCATTTATGCGAATTATACCTATACAAAATCGCGCTCTAAGGGTATCGCCGATGCGGAAGGAAATCCGCGAGGTAATATGACCTTGCCACAAACGGCACCGCACATGTTGAATGGTTCGTTGTCATGGGAAAATAAACGCTTTTCCGCGCGTGTATCAGCCAATTATACAGCTGCTTACATCGATGAAATAGGATCAGATGCGTTTAGCGATTTTTATTACGATAGTCAGTTCTTTTTGGATGCAAATGCTTCTTATCGATTTGGAAAGTATATGCGTGTGTTCGTCGAAGCCAATAACCTAACGAATCAATCTTTACGCTATTATTGGGGTGCTAGTAACAGACCAATGCAAAATGAATTTTATAAACCTCGTTATAACTTAGGTATTAAATTTGACCTGTAAGAAATAATAATAATAATAAAAGGCCGTCTTAAAGAGACGGCCTTCTTTGTCAAAGTGAAGGGAAGCATGAACCTCTTTATTAGGTGTTAATTAACAATAAGTTAACACCAAGCCCTTATTTTTGTGCTATGGTACATTTCCGTGTCTGCTTCTTTGTATTTGCTTGGATATTATCGTGCCCATGTTTTTTGATGGCACAGGTTTCTTTTGCTATTCAAGATATTAGGGGACGCTTGGAAATGTATGATATCAGACCCTCCGATTCCCTATTAATCATCGAAAATGAACGTCATCTGCTGGCTGAAAGGTTAGGTGATAAGCTTAAACAAGCCTTGTCTTTGCAAAAGATGGGACAAATATGTTATAATACAGGTCTATTTGCCCAATCATTAAACTATCATCTGCAAGCGGAAAAATTACTGGAACGTGGACCAAGAAATGAGCGGGCGAATAACCTTAATGACCTGGGTATGCTTTTGCTGCTAAATAATCAACGGGATGATGCAAAACGGGTCTATTTTCAGGCATTAAGCATTTATCAACGATCCGGTAACCTGAAAGGTCAAGGATCTACTTATGGCAATCTCGGACACCTTTATGAAAAATGCAGTGATTATGATAGTGCTTTTTACTTTCAGGGGAAAGCCATGGAGACCCTTGAAAAAATAAATGATCTGGATGGCATTGCACTGATCAATGAAAATATAGGGAGTATTTATGAGGATAAGGAAAGGTATGAGGACGCTTTTCGGTATTTTTCACGTGCTTTGGAGCGATTTAAAGTGAATGGTAATACACCTATGTTAATTGATGCCTATAATAATATTGGTGATATTCATAGGAAAACAGGGAATTATAAGGTTGCCCTGAATTATACCAGACAGGCCGAAAAATTGTCGAAAGAAAACAAAGCCCTTAGTAGATTGAGCAGTGCTTACAGAGATCTTGGGAAAACATTTAGCTTTCTGCAACATGCAGATAGTGCCTTTCATTATTTAGAACTCAGTAGACAGCTTTACATAGAAACCTATAATGAGGATAGTAAAAATCAAGCAGCCTTGCTTAAAGTATTATATGATATCGACCGTAAAGACGCGCGTATCGCACAATTGGCAAAGGAGCGCAGGACAGCAATCATTATCTATGCAACACTTGGTATCATCGCTTGTCTGCTTGTTCTTCTATTCATCATAGTGATCAAGAATCAACGGCAGAAGATTCGTAATGAAAGGCGGCTGCGCGATCAGGAGGCGGTTTTATCGGTGGCAAACCAACGTCTAATGGAAGTGGAGTTGCAAAATAAAAAGCTTCGTGAAGAACAATTGCAGACCGAAATCGAAAGTAAAGCAAAAGAAATTACATCTCATACACTTCAAGCAATTGAGAAAAACAAATTGTTGGAGGAGATGAAGCTAGCATTAACGGAGATCATTCGAAATGATAGTAGAAGTTATAAAAAGGAACTGAGACAACTCCTAAATAAAATCAACCAAAGTTTTCATAAAGAAGCGAGTTGGGGTGATTTTAGGCGAGTATTTGAAGAAATTAATCAGGATTTTTTTCTACATCTTCAACAAATTAATCCAGATTTATCGGCCGCTGATCTACGTCTTGTTTCTTTAATTAAGCTTAATATGAACACCCCGGACATGGCTGCGTTATTAGGTATTTCTACCGATAGTCTTCGCGTTTCCAGATACCGCCTTCGTAAAAAATTGGGTATTGAACCGGGGAAAAGTCTGACTGCCTTTTTGCAAGCCATATAGCCTTATCTTACCAACTCTTAATTTGCAGCTTTTACTGGCTTAGGTTATACCAACTTTATTATTAGTAAAGAATTAACAGAGGTTTAGTAGAGGGTTAATAAAGAGTTAACAAAGGGTTAATAAAGGTAAAACCTTGCTAAACCTTTGTTAATACATGGTGAAAGCACAATAAATACTATTTTAATAGAAAAGAAAGGGTAAGCTTATTACAAACTTGATAGGTATGTTGCAAATTGTTGCCTTAATTTTTAATTATGTTCACTATTTGTAACGCTAAAAAATTGGTTTATTTCGGTCAATAAGGACATTTTTGTGAGAAAAAGGAATAATGGATAAAAGAAATAAAACACCTTTAGTTTTAGCCCTTATCATTGCCACGTTGGCTTTTGGCTGTCAATCCGCTAACAATAAAAAGGATGATGAAGCAGTTCAACAAACTAATCACCTGGCCGATACGTTGCAAGCAACGGTTATCACGGAAACTGTGAAACACGATAGCGATGATCCTGCCATCTGGATTGATCGGAAAAATGCCGAAAACAGCCTCATTATTGGAACGGATAAAGACAGTGATGGGGCACTTTATGCTTTTGACCTGCACGGTAAAATCGTGAAAAGAGTTGACAATATTAAAAGACCGAATAATGTTGATATTGCTTATGATTTTTCATTGAATGGAAAGAAAATAGATATTGCGGTTGTTACGGAGCGCGAAAGGGATAAAATCAGAATTTTTGCATTACCCGATTTGGTCCCTGTGGACGATGGGGGCATTGACGTGTTTGTTGGAGAGGCAGAACGTGCTCCCATGGGTATTGCCTTATATACACGACCAAGTGACCGGGAAATATTTGCGATAGTCGGTAGAAAATCCGGACCCGCCGAAGGCTACCTGTGGCAGTACCAATTAATAGATAATGGAAAGGGACATATCACAGGTAAAACGGTCCGTAAGTTTGGCAAGTATAGTGGTAAAAAGGAAATAGAAGCTATTGCAGTTGACAATGAATTAGGGTATATCTACTATTCGGATGAGCAAACAGGGCTTAGGAAATATATAGCAGATCCGGATGCTAATAACAATGAAGAACTGGCACTTTTCGGGGAAACCGGTTTTTCAAAGGATCATGAAGGAATTGCAATCTACAAAACCGGTCAGGAAACGGGTTATATCCTTGTTTCTAATCAAGGATCACACACCTTCATGGTTTACCCGCGTGAAGGGGCGGAAGGGAATCCGAACAGTTATCCATTATTGGCGGAAATTCCCGTTAGCGCAATGGAGACTGATGGGGCGGATGCTACCTCAGTAAGTTTAGGGACTCAATTTCCGGCAGGCTTTTTGGTGGCCATGAGCACCAACCGAACGTTCCATATTTTTGATTGGCGAGAAGTAAGCGAACGGATTGAACAGAAACATTGATAAATGAGTCTTTTGCATAAAATACCATTTGCAAGCGATCTGCAAACGGTATTTTATGCAAAAGGAATTACCCGGCCATTAGCGCGTTTTATCTTGTTTATATTCTACTTGGTCGCAGTGACGTGCATGTTTCTCAAAGTGTCGATTTGATCGCCATTGAAAAGCAAAGATATTAGCTGCAATGAAAAGAAAAATCACAAGGATTGCCGCAACTTTTGAAATGGTGGCCAATACCGGTTTATTGGCGAAGCCACCAAAGATATAACCGATTATAAAAATCATAGAGACTACAAAAAGTATCCGAATTCCGATGAAAACTAACATAATACGTAATTTAAATTAAACTCATTCAGGCCTCTTGTCGAATTCCCCTTTCAACAAGTGTTTTCTGCCTTTTTTGTTTAAAATTAATAAAGGAAAATCAGTGTTTTTTGATCTGTAGACCAGCGACTTAAATGTGTAGACGAAGGGTCTGGATTCAGCTACCACGTGCATTTAATAATTCATTGACACGTTCCTTGAATGATTCGCCTACCGGAATTTCCTTGTCATGAATACAAACAAAATCGCGTTTAATGGTTGTGATTTTGTCTGACGCTACAAGGTAGGATCGATGGGTCCGTATAAAGGAAAATGAAGATAGGCGCTCTTCAATGGATTTCATGGTCATCCGTGTCAATATGGGTTTGGCGGATGAGGATAAATAAATTTTGATATAGTCTTTTAACCCTTCCACATAGGTTATTTCTTCAATCACAATTTTAACCAGCGTATACTCTACATTTACAAAAAAATGGTCAGGCCTATTCTTTTTTGATCGTAAATTGTTCTGCGCGCTAAACAGTTCCTGTGCGCGATTGCAAGCCTGTAAGAAGCGATTGAAGCCAAAAGGCTTTAAAAGATAATCAACAACCTGTAAGTTGAACCCCTCAAGTGCATATTGTTCATAGGCCGTTACCAATATAATTAATGGGGGGGTGTTGAGTGTCTGAAGGAATTCCAAACCACTTAGTTTCGGCATTTGAATATCTAAGAAGATTAAATCAATGTGTTCTTGATGTATAATTGTTGCCGCTTCGATCGCATTCCTGCACGATTTTATGAGCGTTAAAAAGGGCACCTGCCTGATATTGTCTTCCATCAGTTCACGCACCAATAATTCATCATCTACAATCAAACATCGTATCATGTCAATTTCAATTTAAGTCGTATCGTGAATACGTGGTCATTTTCATCGGTTTCCAAGCTATAATTTCCTTGATATAAGAGAGCTAAACGCTGCTTTATATTTTCAAGTCCGATGCCACCCGACTTTTCAGGCCTTTTTTGCTCATGGGGTTGATATCGATTCTGAACTTCAAAAAAGAGTTGATCCGCTTGCACCTTCAACCGAATATGAATTTGTGGAGCTTCTAAATAGCTTACACCATGTTTAAAGGCATTTTCGACAAAGGGGATAAGCAGCATTGGTTCAATAACGTATTCTTGTTCTACTTCTTGCCATTCCAACTCACTATTGATCGTTAGCTCTTGTCCAAATCTCAGTGTTTGTAGTTGGATATAGTTTTTTAAATAATCAATTTCTTTACTTAACGCGATTTTTTTACCCTGTGTGTCATAAAGCATATACCGCATCATTCCCGAAAGCATGATGAGCGATTCTTCCAATTTATCTGATTTTTTTCGTGCAAGAGACACCATGTTTGTCAACACATTGAAGATAAAATGCGGGCTGATTTGCGCGCGGAGAAATTTCAGTTCTGCTTCTAGCTGAACGGCAAGCCGCTCCTTCTGCAATCGCTCTGCTTGAATTCTGTTCAGTACAGCACGATAAATCAGACTCACGATAAAAACAGCAATGGAAGGGGTAAAAAGCAATCTAAAAACAAAGGGATCATGCGGAATCTGAGAAAAATACGTTAAAAGTAACCAGTACTTTAGTCGAAACGAAAATAAGAGTAGTAAAAAGCTGCTCGCAACATAAAGCCACCAGCTTCGTTTGTTAAATAGTTTGGGATAGAGGAAATAGGCATTTCCATAGAATATGACAATATGAATGATACCGGTTAATGTAAATAACAATCCGGGAATCGCGCCAATTTGGTAATTGCTCTCCGGTGAGCCAATAAGATAAGGCAAAAAAAGTAACGCACTCCAAATGAGGATATGAAGGCCTATATGTATTTGTCTAGCAGTTAAATTTGTCAACATCTGGTCATTTAACAAATCAAAATGAATGTAAGTAAATAGTTTCTTTTATGCAATGCCTGAACAGCACATTGCTACCCACCCTCTTATTTGTGTAGACCGTTTTGTTATTTTTATAGACAAAGAAGTTAAGACTTGCCTACACAGGTTAATGTAGTATTCCTCGCGTTCGCATTTATTTTAAAAAAAGTCTATCTTTGTCGCTACAAACCACAACCTGAGGAGCGTTCGGTCTATATAAACACTCCGCTAAAAAAAATAACCCTTTGTCTACTAAGTCTATCTAGAATTTTCTGAAAGGTGTTCTTTTCTTAACCTATAATTTAATACAATGAATTTTATTACAAAAGAAGAAGTGTTAAGCGCCTGTCTTTCTCCCGAATTGGACAGCCGATTCAAGCATTTATGGCATTTAGTAGGTAATACGCCGATGTTGGAATTGCACTATAGCTACCAGGGAAAAGCCAGTAAGATTTATGTCAAATGTGAGCATTATAACCTAACCGGAAGCATTAAAGATCGAATGGCCCTGTATATTATGTATCAAGCTTATTTGGGATGCCAACTAAAACCAACGGATACCATTATTGAAGCGACGAGTGGTAATACCGGCATTGCTTTTTCAGCCATAGCTAAGGCATTGGGGCACCCAGTTAAGATTATTATGCCGAATTGGCTTAGTCGGGAGCGTATTGATATTATAAAAAGTATGGGAGCCGAAATTGTTTTGGTAAGCAAAGAGGAGGGGGGCTTTTTAGGGAGTATTAAACGTAGTGAACAAATGGCTGCTAAAGGAAATGTGTTCTTACCTCGACAATTCGAAAACCGTTATAACTGCGAAGCACACGAACGGACAACCGGACGTGAAATTTGGGAACAATTGAAAAGCAAAGGTCTGCAACCGGACGCATTTGTTGCCGGTGTAGGTACCGGAGGAACGGTTATGGGCGTTGGAAGCTTTCTGCGCAGCGTGTGTCCACAGGTAAAAATTCACCCATTGGAACCTGCGGAAAGCCCTACACTTTCAACTGGATATAAGGTGGGGTCGCATCGAATACAAGGAATATCAGACGAATTCATACCGGCCATTGTTCAACTCGATCAATTAGACAAGGTTGTTCAGGCGAATGATGGGGATGCGATTTTGATGGCCCAAAAATTAGCTCAACAGCTAGGTTTGGCGGTTGGGATATCTTCCGGCGCGAATGTGATTGGGGCCATCAAGTTAAAGGAGGAATTAGGCAAAGATGCGGTTGTAGTTACCTTGTTATGCGACGACAACAAGAAATACTTGAGTACAGATCTGGTTAAAGAAGAACCGATAAGAGAAGCTTATGTATCTCCGGGAACTGATTTTAGTGGATATCATCCTATTTGCCGTTTAAAAGAACCCATTTTTGGCGCTTACTGAGATAGAAAAGCTAAGGGTTCATGGGGGCTCAGATTTAGATAAGGTATAGGGGAGATTACCCTATACCTTATATCTCCATTTCTACCATACGCGAACTCGTTCGTTATCCGGTTTATAGAGCTTGTCGCCTTCTTTTATATTAAAAGCCTTATACCAACTATCCATATTGACCAATGGACCGATTGTTCGTGCAGTTGCGGGTGCATGTGGATCAACCAAAATCAACTGGGCTGCGGTTTCAGGTGTCGTATTCATTCGCCATACTTGAGCCCAGGATAAAAAGAACCGTTGATCGGGCGTGAGTCCGTCAATTTTTTCATCCGATTGCCCTTGAGGGGTCTTTTTAAACGCTGCATAAGCCATTGCCAAGCCACCTAAATCAGCTAAATTCTCACCTAACGTGAGCTTACCTTTGACGTGTAAGGTGTCGAGCACGGTGTAGCCATTATATTGTTCTACTACCTTATTGGCTAAAGCCTTGAAATTGTCCGCATCCTCTTTTGTCCACCAATCTTTTAAATTACCATCTGCAGCATATTGTCTTCCCTGATCATCGAAGCCATGTGTCATTTCATGACCAATTACTGCACCGATTCCACCGTAATTGACGGCGTCGTCCGCAGCGAAATCGAAGAATGGAAATTGCAAAATACCCGCAGGGAAGGCAATCTCGTTATTTGCGGGATTATAATAAGCGTTGACTGTCGGAGGGGTCATACCCCAGCGGGTCCTATCTACTGGTTTGCCAAGTTGACTCACCATGTCGTTATAATTCCAGATCTTGGCACGACGGATGTTTCCAAAATAATCATCTTTCTTTATTTCAAGACCATCATAGGTCTCCCACTTATCAGGATAACCGATTTTTGGTGTAAAAGCATGGAGTTTTTCAATGGCCTTTTTCTTGGTCGTTTCACTCATCCAATCCAAGGTCTTGATCCGTTCCTCATAAGTTTCAGATAAGTTCTTTACCAGTTCCACCATCCGTTTTTTTGCTTCCGGCTTGAAATATTTGGCCACATATAACTGGCCTAACAAATCGCCGATCGAACGATCGATTACCTCAAAGCTACGTTGCCAGCGCGGCGTCATTTCCTTTTGACCCGTCAGCGCTTGCGTGAAAGCAAAATTGGCATTAACGAATGGTGTACTTAAATAAGGCGCTGCGGTTTTGAGCATATTCCATTGTAAATACGTTTTCCATTCTTCAACGGATTTACTTGTAAGTAACTTAGCAGCTTCTACAAAAAAGGAAGGATTGTTAACGATCACACTATCGACATCGTTCATTTTTAGTGTGCTAAAAGTCTCTTCCCAATTGAGCTCACCAGCCTTCTTCTTCAAGTCGGCTAAGGTAAGTTTGTTATACGTTCTGTAAGGGTCGCGCATATCCTCACGGCTCCACTGTGCTTTAGCGAGCGCAGTTTCCACATCCCATATTTGCTCAAACTTTTTAACGGTTTCCGTATCACTGGTGCCGGCCAACGTAAATAATTGCTGAACATAAGTCTCGTAAGCCTGCTTAATGTCGCGGTTTCGGGTATTATTGACCAAATAGTAGTCACGATCCGGTAAAGTAAGTCCACCTTGCCCGAACTGAGCGATGTTGGCTGCCGTATTTTTTTCGTCCTGATCAATGTAAAAATTATAAAGGGGAGAGCCTATGCCGGCTGTTCTCTGGAAGGCAATTTCCTTTACCACTCCGTTGATATCCTTTATACCATTAATACGCGCAAAATCATCTTTAATCGGATCCTTATCGGCAGAATCGATCCCGACGCTATCCATAGCACTCGAAAAAAAGTCACCCACGCGTTGCTCTACGCTGCCTGTTGCTGCCTCTTTTTTGCTCGATACCTCTTCCAGAATACTCTTAACTGCTTTTGCGTTAAAATCTCGTAATTGATTGAAACTGCCCCAGCGTGTTTCCTTTGCAGGAACCGGGTTGTTTTTTAACCAAATACCACTTGCATAATGAAAAAAATCGTCCCCGGGTTTAAAGGTCGTATCCATGTTGGCTGGATCGATCAGTTTTTCGGGAGTATTACTGAGCGTTTTGCTCTTTTCAGCTTGCGAGCAGCCCTGAAAAGCAGTGAAGGCCAAACTGCAGTACAGTAAAGGAAAATAGTACTTCATGTGTGTTGAATTAATTGTTGTAGAAATTTGGCAAATTGAATCATTAAGTTAAAAATAAATCATTCTATTTTATAGATGCCCAAATGTTTGTTGCTTATTTGGATGATTGCCGATCCTGTGGGTCGACCGATTTTTATGAACGAAGGTAAAATTTTTGTTTTTGATAATGTGTGTATTGGTGTAACAATATTGTAAGGGAGCAAGTGCATGCGTTAATTAGCCGATGTGATGATTAGCGAATGTGATAATGTATGTCTGTGCTAGTTTAACGCTTGGCGCATAGCCCAGAGCTTTCCGGGTAACTCAAAACGAGCAACCGGTAATTCAGGGAAACCAATGTGACAATCAGCCGATGGGTCCATAAACCGTGCTGTTTTCGGGCCAATAGTAAAAAAGCTAAAAAATATTTGTAAATATTAACAGTGTTAACTATGTTTGCGGTGTTATTTGATTGATTTGGAAAAATGGGAATTAAAGAACGCAAAGAGAGGCATAAAGAAGATTTGAGGCAGCGTATTCTGGATGCTGCAAAAGTATTATTCTTAAAGGAAGGTTATGAAGCGACTTCGATCCGGAAAATAGCATCGGCCATCGAGTTTAGTCCAACTACCATTTATCTTTATTATAAAGATAAAAACGATATTATTTATACCTTACAGAAGGAAGGATTTAAGGTGTTGCGTACGAAATTTTCTGCCCTTACTAATGTAGATGACCCCTTTGAGCGCTTGAAAGCGATGGGACGAACCTATCTGCAGTTCTCTATAGAAAATCGTGAATTTTATGAGCTTATGTTTATCATGAAGGAGCCTTTAGAGTATCTTCAGAAAGTTTGCGGTATTGAAGCTGAGCAGTGGGACGATGGGGTGGAAGCATTTAACTTTCTGGTTTACACCATTGCGGAATGTCAACGGGCGGGCTACTTTAAGGGGCACGATACCAAGATGTTCTCCTTGCTGGTTTGGTCGACCGTACATGGCTTATCTACTCTTAACATGCATGGGCATATAACACATGTTGTTGAAAAGCAATTGATTGAATTAAAGGATGGGGCGCAAATTCTTGATGCAGCTTTTGATAGCTACATTAAATTTTTGGAACAGATAAAGGGTTAAATTTTTTATTTATTAAAGAACACTGTTAATAATGAAAACACTGTTTATAATAATTTTTTCTTTGCTCAGCTGCTCTTTATTGAGAGCGCAGACAAGTGCCTTAGCTGCTTATATTGAAGAAGGTATGCATAACAACCTGGTATTAAAGCAGAAAAACATCTCGTTGGATAAGGCAATGTTGGCACTTCAGGCAGCAAAAAGTATGTATCAACCAAGTGTGGCGCTACAGGCAACCTATAGTACGGCTTCCGGTGGTCGGAATATATTGTTGCCTTTGGGTGATTTGATGAACCCCGTTTATACAACCTTGAATCAGCTGACAAATTCACAGAATTTCCCTCAGCTCGAAAACGAATCCATTAATTTCCTGCCAAAAAATTATTACGATGCACGTGTTAGGACAACAGTACCTATCATTAATACCGATATCGGTTACAATAAACGGATTAACGAACAGCAAGTTACTTTACAAGAGTTTGAAGTGCAAACCTACGAACGTGAGTTGATAAAGAACATAAAGTCCGCTTATTTTAATTTTTTAAACGCACATCAAGCTGTCAAAATTTATGAATCAGCGTTGAAGTTAGCAGAGGAGTCGAAGCGGGTTAACGAGCGTTTGTTGGAAAGTGGTAAGGGCTTGCCCGCCTATGTGCTCCGTGCGAACAGTGAAATTGAGCAAGTAAGGGCACAGGTTACGCAAGCAGAACAACAGCAGATAAATGCCCGATTGTATTTTAACGCATTGCTTAACAGGCATGGAGAAACCGCTATCGATACGGTTTATAATGCGGATGATGCGTTGGGGAAAGCAGCTGTGTTGCTTCAATCTGCTCCAGATATCCAGTCGCGTGAAGAATTGAAATCACTTCAAGAAGTCATCGCCATCAATGAGAATGTTATTAAGATGAACAAGAAATTTTCCATTCCGAAAATCAGCGGATTTTTAGATTTGGGATCACAAGCAGAACAAATGCGTTTCAATAATCAATCACGGTATTTAATGGTGGGTTTACAATTTGATTTACCAATATACACCGGTAATAGAAACCGTATCAAAATTAAGCAGTCCCAGTTGGAATTGGCAGACGCAACATTTAACCGTGCGCACGTGCAGCAGCAGTTGGAGGTGAGTTCACAAATCGCCAAAAACAATCTGGTTGCCGCATGGCAGAATTATCAATCTTCTTTAAAACAATTGGAGTCCGCCGCGTCTTATCAGCGATTGATTGAGAAGGGATATAAAGTAGGTACGAATACCTACATAGAGACCATTGACGCAAGAAATCAATTAACCACGGCCCAATTATCTAGCCTGGTTAATAAATATAACGTTTTGTTGGCTGCTGCTGAATTGGAGAGAGAAACAGCCACTTATCCACTAAAAAATTAATATTATGAATAGATTTGGTTCTCTATTAATGTTACTCGCTGCTTTTGCTTCCTGTAAAAGCGCCAGTGACCAGTCGGCAGCGGGTTTCAAAGAAGATACGATCCCGGTAAAATTATTGACCTTATCGCAAGAATCCAATGGACAGCAGGTAAAGACTTCTGGCATTTTTACTACAGATAATGAGGCGGTTCTTTCTTTTAAAAATGGCGGCGTACTCAGCAAAGTGTACGTAAAGGAGGGGGATGCTGTACGAACCGGCCAGTTGCTTGCGGTGTTGAATCCGACGGAAATTGCCGCGAGCGTTCGTCAGGCTAAACTGTCTGAGGAAAAGGCGCAGCGCGATTTTCAACGGGCACAAGCCTTATTCCGCGATAGTGTTGCTACATTGGAGCAATTACAGAATGCGGAAACAGCGTTACGAATTGCACAAGAACAGTTGCGTGCAGCTAATTACAATCAAAATCAAACCGAGATAAGAGCGGCTTCAGCGGGCTATGTACTGAAACGTTTTGTGAACGACGGACAGGTTGTAGGCCCGGGAAGTCCGGTGATTCAACTGAATAGAACGGGTGGGAGTGATTGGCAATTAAAAGTAGGTGTGAGCGATCAACAATGGGCGACTATTGCTGTTGGCGATTCCGCTACCATTTCATCCGATGTGCTTGGTCGTAACGTTTCGGCCTTGGTTTATAAAAAATCCGAGGGAATCGATCCTGCTTCTGGGGTGTTTACGATCATGCTGAAACTGGTTCCCGGAAATTATGATAAAAAGATCGGTGCAGGGATGTTTGCTCAAGCCACTATATATACGAAAGAACGGGCATCGCATTGGCAGATACCTTATGATGCCATTTTAGATGGGGATGCAGGGAAAGCTTTTGTTTTTGTGACAAATGACGGGAAGACGGCCAAACAGGTTGAGGTTGAAATAGATGCTATTCAACAAAATAGGGTGTCGGTGTCGAAAGGATTGGAAGATGCCCGATCGCTCATTATTTCAGGAAGTGCCTATTTAACAAATGGATCACCCATTAGCGTTGTTAAGTAGTCGAGTCGTTGAGTCATTAAGTAGTGGAGTGGGTGAGTAGGGAATTCGTTAAGTAGCGGAAAGCTAATAGCTGACTGCTGAAGCTAAAAACTAAAAAATGAATCTTTCATCATATGCAATAAAGAATAGTCAGTTTACCTTGATCATGGTTATCATGGTAGTGGTTGTAGGCGTGAGCACCATGTTGAGCATGCCCAGAGCAGAAGACCCTGAAATGCAAACACCCATGTTTCCGGTGGTGGTTGTGTATCCGGGTACGAGTCCAAAAGATATGGAGGAGTTGGTGGTTAAGCCACTGGAAACGAAGATCTATGGTTTGGATGATATCAAGCGGATTAAAACTACTATTTCTAATGGGCTGGCCGTATTAACGGTGGAGTATAAATTTGAAAGTGATTATGATAGCAAATACCAGGAACTGGTACGTGAGATTGGTGTGTTACGTCCACAGCTGCCGCAAGATATTTATAACATCGATATCCAAAAAGTAGAACCTAGCGGCGTAAATGTTGTCCAGTTGGCGCTTATTTCCCAAAACGCTTCTCGAAAAGCCATGAAAAAAGTGGCAGAGGACTTACAGGATGAGTTGGAGAAGGTTACTTCGTTAAAAGAGGTGAAAGTAAGTGGTTTGCCTGAACAACTAGTTCGGATAGATGTACATCCTGATCGTTTGGCGCAAATGCATATTCCGCTTAACACGGTTATGGAGGCGGTTCAGAGTGAAGCCGCGAATATTCCGGGAGGTAGTGTCTTGGGAGGCGGGAAATCTTTCAGTATTAAAACCAGTGGTAACTACCAAAGCATCGATGAAATCCGAAATACCATTGTGTTTAGCAGTGAAGGGAAAAACGTATTGTTAAGGGATGTGGCAGCAGTTTATCCTGATTTTGCTCCAGAAGATCATATCACACGCTTGAACGGTTACCGCTGCTTGCTAATTAATGCGGCTCAAAAATCGGGCGAAAATATAAGCAAAACGCAGGAAGCCTATCTTCCGGTTATTGAGAAATTTAAGCAAAGCTTACCAAAAAATATGGACTTGGTGCTGCATTTCGATCAGGCTGAAAATGTCAATCATCGCTTGAGCGGCTTAGGTGTTGACTTCCTCATTGCAGTCTCACTGGTGCTGATTACGCTATTGCCTTTAGGGAACAGGGCTTCCATGGTGGTCATGATAGCGATCCCCCTTTCCCTTTCCATTGGCTTGGTATTACTTCACATTTTCGGGTTCAGTCTAAATCAGCTGAGTATTGTTGGTTTTGTGGTAGCGCTAGGGCTTTTGGTGGACGATAGCATTGTGGTCGTTGAAAATATTGAACGCTGGCTCCGAGAAGGACATTCCAAGTTAGATGCCGCGATAAAAGGAACGGGTCAAATCGCGATGGCCGTTTTAGGTTGTACGGCAACCTTGGTCATTGCCTTTATGCCATTGATGTTTATGCCTGAAGCATCCGGTGATTTTATTCGGAGTCTACCGGTAGCTGTTATAAGCACGGTGATTGCTTCTATGATTATTGCCTTGACGGTGGTGCCCTTTCTCTCCAGTCGCTTGTTAAAAGCGCATGAAAATCCTGAAGGAAATGTTGTATTAAGAACTTTTCAGCGGATCATTCATGGAACTTATGCTGTTTTACTGGATAAAGCGCTGAAAAAGCCATGGATGGCTATACTGGTGGCTGCTATTATTTTTGTTGGATCATTGGGGCTGATTCCGGTTGTTGGTTTCAGTTTGTTTCCCGCCTCCGAGAAGCCCCAATTTTTGATTGATATTTCTGCACCTCAACAGGCGAATATTTTTTATACGGACAGTATTGCCAGGCAAATCGAACAGGAATTAAAAACAATACCTCAAGTGCAATATTATACCGCGAATGTGGGGAAAGGCAATCCGCGTATTTATTACAATGTTGCGCAGCAAAATCAGCGTACGGATTTTTCTGAAATTTTTGTGCAGTTAAAAGATGAGGTTAAATCAGATGAAAAGGTCGCCATTATTGAACGCTTAAGAAAAAAATGGACCCCTTATCCCGGAGCCAAGGTAGAGGTAAAGGATTTTGAACAAGGTGTGCCTATCATATCTCCTGTTGAAGTGCGTTTGTTTGGAGAGAATTTGGATACTTTACGATCATTGGCGGCGCGGGCTGAACAACTATTAAAAGAAACAGAAGGCACCATTTATGTAAATAACCCGGTCAAAAATTATAAAACAGATATTCGCTTAGCCATCAATAAAGAAAAAGCGTTAAGCCTTGGTGTGCCAAGTGTTTCCATCGATAGAACCGTTCGTATGGCATTAGCCGGTATTGATTTAGCTACCTATACAAATCCTGCATCTGACGATGATGATTATCGTATACGTCTTAGCGTACCAAGAGCAGCTTACCCCGATCTATCGGTATTGAATAATCTTTATGTGAATAATGTGCAAGGAACTGCTATACCGCTCAAACAATTAGCTGATATTGGCTTCGAATCGTCGCCTGTTAGCATAAATCATATTAACAAGATACGAACAATTTCGGTTAATGCGTTTGTTAAGAAAGGATACCTAAACGATCGAGTCATCAACGAAGTGATCAAAAAGATGGATGGAATGGCGTTACCCGGCGGTTATCATTATGAAATGGGTGGTGAAGTGGAAAGCAGGCAAGAATCATTCGGTGGTTTTGGCACTGTCATCATGGTTACGGTATTTCTGTTCATTGCCGTGTTGGTGTTGGAATTTAAAACTTTCAAAAGTACGCTTATCGTACTTTCGGTGATACCATTGGGTATAGTTGGCGCTGTACTTGCCTTGTTGGTGACTGGTAATACGCTTTCATTTGTAGCCACCATTGGTATTGTTGCATTAGCGGGAATAGAAGTTAAGAACACCATTTTATTGGTCGATTTTACAAATCAACTTAGGCGGGAGGGGATGCCGTTAAATGAGGCGATAGAGAAAGCCGGCGAAATCCGTTTCTTGCCCATTATATTAACAACTTTAACCGCTATTGGTGGTCTACTGCCCATAGCATGGTCAAGCAATCCGCTTATTTCGCCTTTGGCTATTGTTATGATCGGTGGACTGATCAGTTCAACGCTCTTGTCTCGGATCGTAACTCCTGTGGTCTACAAATTGATGCCACCTCGAATTGATTAAAGGGTTAAACACAGAAATTTATGCAAATATTAATTGCACCTAATGCCTTCAAGAACAGTCTTCCTGCCGATCAAGTCGCTACCGCATTGGCGGCAGGTCTGAAAGAGAGCAGCTTACCTTGTTCACTTTGTTGTTTTCCAATTGGGGATGGCGGTGACGGTACGGTGGAATTATTAATTAGCCACTTGGGGTTGAAATCCATTGCGGTGGATACGGTTGATCCTTTCGGTCGACCAATCAAAGGGAAGTACGGTTACGATCCGCAAACGGCTACCGCTTATATTGAAATGGCCGATGCTTCGGGTATCCGATTGTTGGCGACTGAGGAATTGAATCCTATGCAGGCGAACAGTGTAGGGACGGGTTGGATGCTAAAAGATGCCTTGGATCAAGGGGCAAAACATGTTGTTTTAGGATTAGGTGGTTCCGCTACCGTAGATGGTGCTTGTGGAATGTTGAGTGCATTGGGTGTTGAATTTCTAGATAAAGAAGGAAATGCCTTAAAAGTGTTTCCACAGCAGCTTTTAAAACTTGATAAAATAGACGTGTCGGGATTGGATGAACGAATGAAGTATTGTCAGTTCACGGTTTTAACCGATGTGAAAAATAGATTATTGGGAAAGAAGGGGGCCGCTTTTGTCTTCGGGCCACAAAAAGGGGCGTCAAGTGACGAAGTAGAGGTGCTGGATGACTTTTTAGAACATTTGAATTGCGTATGGAGTACCCAGCTAGGGAAAGATGCGGGGCAACTAGCGGGGGGAGGTGCCGCCGGTGGGGTCGCTGCAGGCTTATGGGCTGTTGTAGACGCTGCGATCATGGATGGAATTGATTACTTTCTGGAAAGTACCGGTTTCGATGAGGAGCTTAAAAAAGCAAATTTGCTCATTACCGGGGAGGGCTCGATCGATTTGCAAACCTTGGATGGAAAAGGGCCTTTCGGTGTTGCGCATAGAGCGAAAAGCTTACAAATACCCACCATTGGAGTGGGTGGGGCCATTCCATTAGCGGTGGATGAGCGGTTAGCTGCTTATTTTGATGTATTGATTCCGATTAACCATCATGTTGCACCTTTTGATGAACTGAAAATATGTACTTTTGAGAATTTGAGACGAACAGGTAAACTAATCGGGGAACTGTTGCAATTGGGATTGAAAAAAACTGTTAAATAAATTTTATTTATTAGGAAACAAATTCTATATTTGCACTCCATTTACAGAAGAATACACTTGTTGAATGGAAAGTTCGGGGTGTAGCGTAGCCCGGTATCGCGCCACATTTGGGATGTGGAGGTCGTAGGTTCGAATCCTGCCACCCCGACAGACAAAAAGCTCTTGCGAAAGCAAGGGCTTTTGTTGTTTTAGCGCGAGCCGAGTTTACTCGAGCGAGCACGTAAAACAACAAAGGGCAGCGCACGTAGTGCGGTTTTTTTCTGTCATCTTCCCCAACAGGATCACCGAGTACAGCGAGGTAATCCTACCACCCCGACCGAAAGACTAACAAAGTCTATCTAAAAGACTCTAAATTAATCATTTAGGGAGGTGCTTTTTTATTCGATATCAAGCGGAATCAGGAACATACCGAAAGTTTGGGGGGTAATCATTTTTAAGCATACAGTTTCATAACTCTGTACAGGAAGAACGTTATGTCCCTTACGCCACGAAAGACGCTCCTGAAGGCTTCGAGCTTTGTATTGAAAGATTCTGCTGAAGCATTGTTGCTTCTGTCCTTTCCTGCCATTCGGTTTTGATATTTCCGATATCATTTACGGGCCTTACCATCGCTGATTCGGTTGCGATACCCTCCTCCGTGGGGATAAGCTCTACCGCAATCCGTGGTGCGACATATGGATTCTTTTTCATTTTTTTCCTTGCTTCATGTTGTTGCATTTTTATTTTGAGCTTTCTACTGGGAATGACGGATGAAAGAGCGAAATGTTCCGAAAAATTTCGCATAAAAAAAGTGCGTGACGGTGAGTCAATTTTCGGCAAAACCGCCAGACAATACGTGCTTCGACTGGTATTGGAGTAGGGGTGTCTACCTCACAATTAACGAGTGTTGTACAGAATAGATTTACACATTTTTAAAAGGTGAAAATAGAAGCGGGACAATCCGCATTGTTGATCGTCCTTATCAAGGAAGGATAGAAAGTACAACTATCTGAAAATCTGTTCTGCGACGTAGCCTTCTTGCTCAGCGTTGTTGATCGGTTGATTACAGTTGTACACAATGTGAGCAATTAAGTTAACTAATAGTATACATTTTAAAAGATAAATGATGAATTTATTAAAAATCCGGAACAGCAAGTTATTGATATTGCTTTCCTTGACAGTTTTAATTGGTTTTTCGGCTTGCAGATCCAGGTCATACCTATATGATTCTCCTGAGGTCCAGGCAACTCGCGACGATCGGTTGATAGCCCCACCTGGCATGGTTTATATCCCTTCGGGTACAATCCTTTTTCAGGGATCCCTAGACAGTAGTAGTAATGTAGGGAAACCGGTAAGCATCAGTGCCTTTTTTATAGATCAGACAGAAGTAACCAATAAGCAATACCGGGCATTTGTAACCTGGGTAGCAGATTCTATCGCGGTAACTGACTATTTAAAGGATGATAAATTTTTTATGGAGGCCGCAGGAGAACAAGTTGGACAACGCCGCATCAATTGGAAAGCAGTGAACAAAATATCACCTATATGGAAGAGCAACGATCCCCTGATTTTAGAGCGTATAGCTCCTATTATAAATAATCGCGGAGGTGATCGGGCTCTGAATCCAGAACTTATTAAATATAGTTTTTCTTATTTGCAGTCAAAACAAAATCAAAAAAGATCCTATGTTACAGAGTCTGTTTCGGTGATGCCTGTTGAGGATATTTGGTCCAAGGATTTTCCGAATTCGCAGATGACAACATTAGATGCAAATTATTTTTTTCATCCTTCATTTGACTACTATCCTGTTGTTGGTGTGACATGGAAACAGGCCCGGGCTTTTACAGATTGGAGGGGCAAAGATATGGCTGCCACGATATTAAACCATTCTTATCTCAAAGGATATAAATTAAGTTTGAGCTTGCCTACGGAAGCCCAGTGGCAATATGCTGCATCGGGAAAATTAAATCCTCAAGATAGTATCGCAGGATATCATATGACATTTAAAGAAAAGAAGGAAAAACAAAAACTAGCCGTAAACTTTAAACAGGGAGAGGGAGATTATTCACGTGATGGAGCTACGTTTACCCTACCCGTAAAGTCTTATACACCGAATGCCTTTGGTGTATACAATATGGCCGGAAACGTGTCTGAGTGGACTTTGGATGCTTATAGCCCGTCAGCCGCTGTTTTTGTCAATGATCTAAATCCGGTGCTTTTATATGATGCCGATCCAAGTGATAGCGATGTACTTAAACGAAAAGTAATTAGAGGCGGTTCCTGGAAAGATAATGGCGAACAGTTGAATACAGAGACACGGAACTATTCGGTGGAGTACGAACCCCATTCTTATATTGGATTTCGTTGTGTTTTGTCCGCTTTTGAGGTACCCAACACCCAGACTAAAACACGTAAGTTCTAAATTTTTAACTTAAGGAGTATAATGAAGAAAATAATGATATTGATTGCGGCTCTTGGAATAGGGGCTGCAATGGCTCAGGAAAAGATCATGTTAGATGATTTAAAGGATTCAGTAGATCAGCCTATTCTCCCGGATACCGTCCCCGTAACCGACGGATTTTATAAGGTTAACAGCATGGAAAATGTAGTTCCATTTGCTTATCCAGAGGTAAATACAAAAAACATTCGGTTTTACAAACGCGTGTGGCGGGATATAGACCTGAAGGATGCGCAGAATATGGTTCTTGCAATGCCTGGAAATTCTCTCATTGAAGTGATCATGAAAGCGATCAAGAATGAAAAGCTATCTTTGTATAGTCCAGATGACGATACTTTTAAGCACCGCATGAGTGCACACGATGGGGTAGCCCGTCTTGCGGATAGTGTATTGGTGCCTATTTTTGATGAAGAAGGTAACCAAATAGATTCTAGAATGACCTTGAATGAATTTGATCCTGCAAAGGTGACCAAGTTCCGCATTAAAGAAGACATCTTTTTTGACAAACAACGTGGCAGACTGGAAAACCGGATCATTGGAGTTGCCCCGTTGATGACTATTACTACTTCGGCAGATCTGGCTGAGTCTATCGGGTCGACCCCCGCATTTTGGCTTTATTTCCCACAGTTACGTTATAGTTTGGTTCAGACTGATATATCAGATCCAGATAGGGAATTATACGAGATGACAATGGATGATTTTTTCGTGCAGGGTAAATATGCCAGTACAATTGTTCGTGAATCGTCGCCAGGAATGCTGCAATATGATACATCAGGCAAGCCATTGGACGGCAAAAAAATTGAAGAAAGGTTGGAAGACTATAAAAAGAAGTTGTGGAGCAATCCAAAAGGCGTGAAAGATCCAGAACCAGACAATAACCTAGCTGACAAACAAAACGGTAAAATCAAAAAGAAAAAATAATTACATAAATGATTCATCATTGCCCGGGCCTTTGCAATAGATTCTGAAGGCCATTAAAGACACTTATCTGCAGCCGGTCATCCAAAAGTTTCCAACCCAATCAATAGCATATGAACGAGCAAACGAAAGACACCCAGATACGGATTATCTCCAATGAACTTTATTTTACAGAAGTACAATGCATGCTGGATGACGGTAAGGAGGTACGTATCCGTATCAAAGGTAACAGTATGCGTCCCTTTATTCAGGACGGAGACACTGTTTTATTATCGGCTTATCAGGGCGGTACCTTACAGCTCGGCAGCAATGTATTGGCCAGGCATCAGAGAAAATATGTTTTTCATCGCTATGTGGGAAAAAAGAATGGTCAGATCGTACTGGCCGGGGATGGCAATCTCGTCCTACGGGAGTATATAAACCCGACAGCTATTATTGCTGTCGCTTTAGTTCATTTTCCGCAAAATTCAGCGAAGGAAATTAATTTAAATCACAGCCACGCAAGATTCCGCGGTTTGATCTGGTATCATATCCGTCTGATTAGACGGATTATCGCAAAATTGAACCGCATCATGCAGTGGTAAAACTGGTTATGCTGATGAAAAATAATTATTAACTTTAATTTTATTTATTTTATTTCGTCCTAACACACCTTAGCTGTCAGGAACATTACACCCGAAAACAAGATATGGCCGTTAACATAAAGATAATTCAGATATGAAATTGAGATCGGATTTAGTATTGAGACCAATTGGTTCAGATCATTTAATTGTTGACCCCAGTCAAGACAACATTGACTTATCCATCGTGTACACGCTGAATAGCTCCGCGGCATGGCTTTGGGAACAACTCAAAGGAAAAGGGTTTGATCAGACAACTATTGTTGAACTGCTCTGCCAAAACTATCAAGTAGACGTAGCGCAAGCGCAATCCAATGTCGAAGTCTTACTTGGAGATTTTGAAAAACAAGGACTTTTGGAAAAATAACCTTTCCATTGATCTATGCAAATGAACAATAACAGCCTGAAACAACATGCGCACTGGGCTTGGTCAATCAGCGAGGGCTATCGCGGCAGATTGCTTCTTTACTTTGTATTGGAGCTGATATGTATCGGCCTCTCCCTCGTCTTTGTATACCTGTCCAAAAAGGCTGTTGATGTCGCAACCTCCCCCGGAGAGTTGCCGCTCAAGTGGCTGTTGGCCGGCATTGTAGGCAGCATCACCCTCAATGTGTTCATTAAGGGCTATTCGGGTCGTTTGTTGGAACGCATCAAGTTGATGCTGACACTCCAGTTACAGCGTAATATGCTCGATGCGCAGATGTTATCGGTATGGCGGTTAATCAAAAACTGGCATACAGGTGATATCCAGATCCGCATTCAGGCAGACTGTGAAGAAGTGGCCAATACCATCACCAGTACCGTACTTTCCTTTATAGTGACGATTATCCAACTATTGGCTTCTGTCGGTTTTCTATGGTATATGGACCCCATGCTCGCCCTGATGACCCTGGCCATCTCGCCTCTCTTTGTCTTTTCAAAGATCTACTTCCGTAAAATGCGCAAGCTTAGCAAGGAAGTCAAAGAGGAGGAAAGTAATTTCTCAAAAGTCCTTCAGGAAAATCTGCGCTTTCGTTTGCTGATCCGTGCCATGGGCATTTTCCCCAAAAGGCGAGCAAAATTAACGGAAAGCCAACAACAGCTTTTTATGCTGAAAATGCGTCAGATCAATTTTTCGACCTATACCCAAGGTGCCATGAAAGTGGCCATGAATGCAGGTTATTTAGTTGCATTTACCTGGGGCGTCTATCGATTACAAACCGGGCAGATCACCTTTGGAACCATGACTGCCTTTCTGCAGTTGATTGCCAGAATTCAAACGCCCATTCTTGCCCTGATCACCTATATTCCCTCGTTCGTCCGATTTCGGGTATCCACAGACCGGCTCCTGGAAATACAGCAAGGAGAGATTGAACCTCAAGTAAAACAGAAGCGCCTGCACAAAACACAAGAACTCCGTATCAGTGATCTCTCCTTTCGTTACGAAGACAAATGGGTATTACAACAGTTAAACCTTTCGCTAAAAGTTGGCGTACCAACGGCAATTATTGGCCCGAGCGGCAAAGGAAAAACAACCCTGATTCGCCTCTTGTTATCACTACTTAAAGCTGAAGCAGGTGATATCACCTTGGTTGACAAAGATGGTGAACGCTCACTAGAAGCAAAACACCGCATAAATTTCGCATATATCCCGCAGGGAAATTCACTTTTCAGTGGCACCATACGGGAAAACCTGCTGCTCCATGTCAAAGAAGATAACCCCCTAGCTATAGATAAAGCGCTTTGGCTCGCCTGCGCAGAGTTTGTATTTGATTTTCCGGATGGCGTGGACACGTTAGTGGGAGAATCTGGTATGGGACTATCAGAGGGGCAAGCCCAACGCATCGCCATTGCACGCGCATTGATGCATGACGGCGATATCTGGCTCTTTGATGAAGTCACTTCAGCCCTGGACCGTACCACTTCGGATACCCTCACCCAACGCCTGCTGGAATATGGAAAACACAGAATCTGCCTATTTGTAACACATGATTTAAATCTGGCTGACCAATGTCAACATCGCATTTACCTCGACTAACAACTATTCAAAATGGCAAAGCACACACAAAACCACATTGGATAGTACATACAAAATTTAAAAGACAAACAGAGCTAACAAGCTCAGATTGTAATTATTGATCTTTGAACCCATGAACTGAATCATGAATATAACGAAATCACGTGAACTAGGCCAAACTTGCTACCGCATCGCAGACTTAATACTGGTATTTAATCATCCTACAAGTATAGTGCTCAACGATATCTTACTTTCATTCGAGGATTTTCAAATCGGAACGACCGAATGTAAGGCTGATATTGTCATTAACCTTAGCTTAACAAAACCGCCAGTTACATCCAACCTAGGCTTATTACGGACTGATGAATCCATCGCCTGGGGAGATCGATTTCGTTTTTATGAAAAAGAGGATGTATTTATTACCGCCATAGTAAATGAGCAGGATAACGGGACATGGTATCAATACAGTAACCGCAACTTTGACCAGTCTACGATATATATACCAGAGAGCTTGGCAGCTGAACGGAATGCGGTCATTACCTGGATGGCGATGATGATATTTGGTCAGGCCAGTCTTCTACATAATACCGTTATGATTCATGCCTCCGTGGTTAATCATGAAGGTAAGGGAATCGCTTTTTTAGGTAAAAGCGGGACCGGGAAAAGCACCCACAGCCGGCTATGGCTCAATAACATCAACAATACAGTTCTGTTGAATGACGACAACCCCGTTATCCGTATAACAGCGGCGGGCATTTTTATCTATGGAACGCCGTGGAGCGGCAAGACCCCCTGTTATAAAAATGAACGGCTACCATTAAAAGCGTTCGTACGCCTACAGCAGGCCCCGGCCAATACATTTACATGGCAGCCTGGCCTCAAGGGCTTTATTGCGGTGCTCCCGAGCTGTACAGCTATCCGATGGAACAAAGATCTCTTTTCAGGGATGAATACAATTCTTGAAAAAATCGTGGAAGAAGTACCCGTAGGTTACCTACAATGCCTGCCCAACGCTGCTGCTGCCCAGCTGTGTCATTCCTCCATATTTGGCAGTAAATAATTCGTGCTGAGACTCCCATTTCATGAAAAGTTCACCGGATAATATGCTTATCTCCTGAGCTCATTATGCTATATTTCTTTCGAAATCTCCACATCTGCATGTAGGAGAATCGCCTATCTACCTCGGGTCTTGATCCGGAACAAGCCCATCCCAATAATCGCATCAGCATCAGTTTACCTTTGCTTTTGCCCCCCATCTTATCCGCAATATAAATAACCTTATCCACATAACTCCCAACATTGTACCGACAGCAAATCAATAAACAACAACCTTTCTATTGATCAGGCCCTCTCCTTTATTTGGAGCGGGCCTTTTTTTAGACCGATTACCCTGTAGCTTCAACGCAATTTCTGCTTTTTCAGGGACAATCCGAGACTTCAACCGTCCTCTTTTTATACCGTATTCACTACATAATCATCTGGCAAGGATCAGTTTTAAACACCGTGAATACCACACTAATTAATTCTATTGATTAAAAAAATTATACGAATGACTAGAGTACCCGTTGTATTTTGTTTTGATGACAACCTGATTTTACCGGCAGGTGTATGCTTGCACTCCCTCCTTTCTCATGCTGATCCAGAGACTTTTTACGATATATTTATCCTACATGGTTCCGATAGCAACTTTCCCGATTCGGGTTTTTTGGAGCGATTGCACGAGCAGTACGACCATTTTAGCTTAACTTACAGAAATGTCGGAAATAGTTTTTCCGGTGCATTTGAGATCCGCAATATAACCTCGGTGACGTATTATAGATTGCTGATTCCCGAATTGATTCCCGAATATGATAAAGTCATGTATCACGATGTCGACGTCATTTTTCGAGGTGATCTCAGGAAAATATTTGAAGCTACTGAGCTCGGCAGCGATTATATCGCTGGCGTGATCACCCCCTCTTATGGTGATGTGGAGTTCACTAATTATCTCACAAAATTAAATCTCAACGTAGCCGATTATGTGATGGCCGGCAACATGATCATGAATATAGATTTGATGCGAAAGCAAAAAGCAACGGCAGTATTTAGAAAAATGGTCGGCGAGTCTACCTATAAATACCAAGACATGGACATTCTTAATATCTACTGTAAAGGAAAGATTAAACGCCTACCTCCTGCATTTTGCGGTACGATAGAAATTTTTGAATTCGCCTCCAACGCAATCCAGCAGTCATTATATTCAGCGCAGGAACTCCACGACGTATTATCCGAAGGAATTATCCATTACAATGGGGCCAAACCATGGAACTCCTGGTGCCCCAATTTAGATATTTGGTGGGCATATTACCGCGGCTCCGTCTTTTATGACCCGAAGTTTTATTTTGATTTTTTCAATCACAAACTAACAGAATACGATAGGCTCCCTCTTAGCAAAAGGATAAAAATCTTATTCCGCTATTTTAAAACACGGCTGTAAAGATCTACCGACATCAGTTATCTTTTTTCGGGACAACTCCACCACTCGATCGTCTTATTTATATAACTATCAACGAGATGAATGAAGCCAAAAAAAAGTACCGAATGGGCTGCATCATGTTTGTCAAGGCGAGTTGATATTTATTTTAAGATACTATAAAAATTAGAAATGAACCCTTTCATATCCGTCATTGTTCCGGTTTATAATGTTCAACAATTCATTGAATGCACTGCACATCATCTATTTCAGCAGGATCTAAAAGAGATCGAATATATTTTTGTTGATGATTGCAGTCCCGACAACAGTATCCTGTTACTCCATGCAGTACTCGAACAGTATCCTGAGCGGCAAGCCTACACAACTATTATTCGCCATGAGCAGAACAAAGGCCTTCCGGCAGCCAGAAATACGGGCCTGCAAAGGGCAACAGGCCAATTCATCTTTCATTGTGACGGTGATGACTGGATCGAGAAAGATGCGCTATCAAAACTGTACACGAAAGCATCTCACGATGGATCAGATGTAGTATGGTGTGATTGGTATCTGTCTTTTAAAGATACTGAACGCTATATGAGCCAGGCCCCCGAACAATCGGATATATTGACCGGCAGGCAGTGTGTCGAACTGATGCTGGGCGGCAAACTACGGTTTAACGTCTGGAACAAACTAGTTAAAAGAAGCCTCTACGAGCAGGCAGGCATTCGATTTCCAGAGGGCTATCCCATGGGCGAAGATATGACAATGATCCAGGTTTTGGCCATGGCATTCAAAGTCAGTTACTTACCTCAAGCCCTATATCATTATGTACAGATCAATACCGAAGCCTATACGAAAAAGAAAAACGACCAGCACCTCAAGCAAATCCGTCACAATGTAGATCAGACCATTGCTTTTTTGCGGCAGCATTATGGTGCATCAATGGACCAACATATTCAATTTTTTAAACTAAACACCAAACTGCCATTTTTGATCTCTTCCGACACGCAGTCCTATCAACACTGGCTAGAATGGTACCCTGAGGCAAACCCCTATATCGGCCAGAATCCGATGTTCAACATGAGAATCCGCCTCATTCAATATGCCGCTCTCAAAAAGCAATATTGGTTGCTCAGGTTATATTACGGCGTCATTATCAAAATGGTATATGGCGTTATTTACAGGTAAAACATGGATCAAAAGCGATGAAGATTATACTGATAATGACAAACATATTACTGACCAGCTGTTACTTCTTTCCATTCGAATTTACTTTTCTACCTGGATTGAACACTAAAATGATGCTGGCTGCAGTGGGCGGGTTGCTGATGCTATATCACCTGATCCGGATGAGAAGTATTATTTTTTCTAAAGAGATCATGATCTCATCGTTGATTGCAATGGTGTTTTCTGTGATTGGCTTATTTGCAGTGGATTATAATAATTCACAGGATTACTCCTATGCAAGTTATATCGTATCTATGGTGACCTGGCTTGCGGCATCGTATACAACTTGTATATCTATCGCATGGATACATGGTAAACTCTCCCCGCGGCTATTGATCAATTACCTTGTCGCTGTATGCCTGCTCCAATGCGCGCTGGCGCTCCTGATTGAGTTTGTACCGGCTGTCAAAATTTTCGTAGACAGCTATTTCAGCATAGGGATCACTGAGTTTTTGAATAAAGTAAAGCGCCTCTATGGTATAGGTGCCGCGTTGGATGTAGCGGGCGTACGTTTTTCTGCTGTACTCCTGATGATCGCCGTACTGCTGGCGAAAGATGAAACCATACGTCATAATTCCCGGGCTATTACCGTATATGTTATCAGTTTTCTACTAATCGCAGGTATCGGCAATATGATCGCCCGGACCACATTACTGGGCATGGTGGGCGGTATTGTTTACCTGCTGTCAACGACGGGCTGCTTTAGCCGGACTATGCAACACGCCAACATCAAGTTGTGGGGCATTATCCTAAGTGCCTTGGCCGTGGTATTCATCATAGGAGCATACTATTACAATACGGATGCCGCCATGCACAAACTTTTGCGCTTTGGATTTGAAGGATTTTTTAGCTGGGCAGAAACCGGAGAATGGCGCACTGACTCTACCGACAAGCTCAATACCACCATGTGGATATGGCCGGAGGTTAATGATACCAAAACCTGGCTCATCGGCAAGGCCGTGTTTTCACAATGGCATGATGTAGGTACTGATATTGGCTATTGCCGCTTTATCTTTTACAGCGGCGCAACAGGCCTTGTTACCTTTATCATTTTTTTCGCCTACCTGTCCGTTACCATGGCTCAAAAGTCTACCGTATTTAAGCACTTATTTATACTGCTTTTCTTATTGCTGCTGGTCAACTGGTTTAAAGTATCCACCGATATATATGTCATCTACGCACTGTTCCTTTCCATGGAAAGTCCCTATCTCAGCCAGCATTATAAAGAGGAAATTGAACATACAAAAGAAAAAAGAAATGAAAATAGTTTACTGTATATCAGGCCTATATAACTCGGGAGGTATGGAACGGGTATTGACCAATAAAGCTAATTATCTGCTCAAACGTGGCTTTGATATCACCATAATTACCACCGATCAACAGCAAAGGCAACCCTATTTTGAACTTGATCCAAGGGTTGACGTGATTGACCTTGGGATTGATTACCAAGATAACAATGGGAGCAACCTGTACCATAAATTATATAGTTACCCTGGTAAACTGCGCCTGCACCGTAAGCGGCTGGAAAACATACTAATGAATTTACGCCCGGATATTACGATTTCATTGTTTGACCATGATGCAGGTTTTCTGTGGAAAATCAAAGATGGCAGCAAGAAACTACTGGAAGTTCACTTCTCCCGGTTTAAACGGATCCAATATGGTAAAAAGGGGATCTGGGGATTAATCAATAGCTACCGGAGCAGGCTAGATCGCCGGTATGCGAAAAAATACGACCGCTTTATCGTATTGACCGAAGAGGACCGTCAATATTGGGGCAAGCTACATAATATTGCCGTGATCCCCAATGCCAATACTTTTGGGTCTGAAAGACAGGCTGCTCTGGACCAAAAGACGGTGATCGCCGTTGGGCGTTATGATCAACAAAAACAGTTTGATCAGCTGATCGAGGCCTGGGCCATGCTGGCCGCTGACTTCCCCGAATGGAAACTTCGCATTTTCGGGCAGGGCGAATTAGCAAATTACCTACAGAATTGCATCACACAGCACGGTTTAGCGCAGGTGGTCCAATTGTGCAGGCCTGTCAAGGAGATTGAACAAGAATATCTCAATAGTTCGATTGTTGCCCTGACATCGCGATATGAAGGCTTGCCCATGGCCTTGCTGGAAGCCCAGGCCTGTGGCCTGCCCATGGTTTCCTACGCCTGCAAATGTGGACCCCGGGATATTATAGCACAGGGCCACAATGGTTTTTTGGTGAAGAAAGATGATCCTAAAGCCTTTGCTGACAGCCTTAAACTGCTGATGAGGAATGATTCCCTGCGCCAGCAGATGGGATACAATGCCAAACTATTCTCACATCGCTTCACCGAAGACACCGTCATGCAGAAGTGGATCAATCTTTTTAACGGACTAGCACATTAACCATGAAAACTATTGTTATATCAGCAGTAAATCTGAACAAGGGAGGTACGCTGACCATCTTACGTGACTGTCTGAGCTACTTATCGTCACTGGCCCAAACGGGCAACTACCGCATTGTTGCGATCGTCCATAAGCGTGAACTGAGTGACTATCCCCATATTGAATATATAGAAAGCCAATGGCCTAAAAAAAGATGGATCAACAGGCTTTGGTATGAATATGTCTCGCTAAAAAAGATTTCCAGGGAGATCGGCCACATTGATCTCTGGCTTTCCCTGCATGATACCAGCCCAAATGTAACAGCCAAGCGCCAGGCAGTCTATTGCCATAACCCATTCCCTTTTTATAAGTGGACCTGGAGCGAGTGCTTTAAGGCGCCAAAAATTGTCCTATTGGCCCTATTCAGTAAATGGATCTATCGCTTCCGCATACACAGAAATAGTCATGTTATCGTGCAGCAGCAATGGCTGAAAAATGAGTTTAAGCAACTGTTCGGCCTATCCAAAGAGAAGCTGGTAGTGGCCTTACCCAATAAGACAGCACCTACATCGGATTTGGTCAAGTTATCAAAGCCTACTACCGACAACTATTCATTTATCTATGCAGCAGCTCCGGATAGCCATAAAAATTTTGAGAGCATCTGCCGCGCAGTAAAGGTGCTGGAGCAGGAATACGGGATCCACAATTTCAAAGTATATATCACTTTCCGCGGAAACGAGAATGCCTATGCCCAATGGATCTTTAACGAGTGGGGTACATTAAAAGCACTCGCTTTTATCGGATTTCAGTCGCGCGAGACACTATTTAATTATTATCAACAAAGTGACTGCCTTCTGTTCCCTTCCAAAGTAGAAACCTGGGGACTGCCTATCACCGAGTTTGCATCATTCGGCAAACCCATGCTGCTGGCAGACTATCCGTATGCGCGTGAGACTGCAGCAGGCAGTATGATGACCGCTTTTTTTGATCCGGATAAGCCGGAGCAGCTTGCCGAGCAGATGCGGCGATTAATAGAAAACGATGAAGCATTCTTGGAAAAGATACCCCATCTCCAGTTGGAGCATCCCATTTCCAAAAATTGGAAAGAATTATTTGAAATATTGTTAAAGGAAGAAAAAAATTAAAGATCATGGCAGACACATTAGAAAGCATAAAAATACTACAATTAGGCAAATTTTACCCGATCAGGGGCGGCGTCGAGAAAGTAATGTTTGACCTGCTTGAAGGAATATCCGAAAAAGAGGTCCATTGTGACATGCTCTGTGCTTCAATGGAGCAATACCCTGCCGGTACCTATATCTTGAATGATCATGCTAAATTGATCGTTGTGCCCACGCGACTGAAAGTGTCAGCAACTATGGTGTCTCCGGAAATGATCAACATCCTGCGCAAAATCGCTCCAGAATATGACATTATTCACATACACCACCCTGATCCCATGGCCGCACTGGCCTTGTCTTTATCGGGTTATCGCGGCAAGGTCGTACTTCATTGGCATTCGGATATCCTCAAACAAAAACTACTGCTAAAATGCTATAAGCCACTCCAGAATTGGCTGATCGAACGCGCGGATTACATTGTCGGCACCACACCGGTTTATGTCCATGAATCCCCTTTTTTGAAAAAAGTACAGCATAAAGTCGGTTATGTCCCGATCGGGGTAGAGCCGATACATATAGATTCTTTAAAAGCACAGCAATTACGCAGGCAATATAAGGATAAGCATATCATTTTTTCCTTGGGCCGCCTGGTGGAATACAAGGGCTACGAATATCTGATCCGCTCCGCCCAATTCTTGAATGACCAGTACCATATCTTAATCGGCGGGAAGGGCCCGATGATGGAAGAGCTCCAAGCACTTATCAATAGGCTGGGGCTACAGCATCGGGTCACTCTACTGGGCTTTTTGACGGATGATGACATTGCGGCCTATTATGGTATTGCGGATACTTTCTGTCTGAGCTCGATCTGGAAAACAGAGGCATTTGCTATTGTACAGATCGAAGCCATGTCTTGTGCTGTGCCGGTGGTGTCTACTGAAATCCCCGGTTCGGGAGTGAGCTGGGTGAACGCGAATGGCTACTCTGGCCTTACCGTGCCTGTAGCGGATGAGCGATCACTGGCCATGGCATTTCGACGTATCAGGGAAGCCCCCCGTTTCAGAGAGCAGCTTGTGCGGGGCAGCCGAACACGCTATGAACATCATTTTACAAGGGATAAAATGATTCACAAATGCATGAAAATCTATATAAAATGCCTTTTAGGAAATAAATAAATCGCATAACAAAATGAAATTCAGAACAGATTTAATCTTACGACAATTTGGCAATGACTATATCATTGTCGATCCGGGACAAAGTGAATTGGATATATCCAAATTGATCCGGTTTAATGAAACGGCAGCACAGGTATGGCGTGATCTGCAGGGGCAGACGTTGACCGTTGCAAAAATTGCACAGGTACTCCAGTCACATTATGAGGTGCATGTTGAGGATGCGGAACGGGACGCTAAAAATTTGATCATCCAGTTCCAAATGAATGCCCTATTCACGGAAGAATAATGTACGAAGATAAAAAAATACAGGCCTTTTTCTCGCTATTGCGCGCCGGTTTATGGAACAGGCCCGTAGACCGCGAAGATTGTTTCCCATTATCGGGCGATAACTGGATCCAAATTTATCAGTATGGCATACGCCAGACGATAGAGGGGATACTGTTTGACGGGATACAGCAGCTACCGCCACAATACCAGCCGCCTAGAGACATCCTGATAAAATGGCTGGTGCGGACCGAAAAAATAAAACAGCGCAACACCTGGATGAATGGTATCATTAAAGAACAGCTTCATTTTTTTGGAGCACATCGCTTGTCTCCTTTGCTATTAAAAGGACAGGGAGTGGCACAATGCTATCTAAACCCCTACCGCCGCCTATGTGGTGATATAGATTGGTATTTTGAGGAGCCCGCAGATTTTCGCCGTGCCAATGAGCTCTTACAGGGCCATGGCATTAAAGTACGCTCCAATCCCGGATATACGAGTTCTTATTACTGGAACAATGCTGAGGTAGACCAGCACCAGCGACTGTTTGATATTCACAATCCTTTCCTGAAAAAATATTTACGGAACCTAGAGGTTACACAGAAACCTTTTTTAAGCGTTTTGACATTAACTCCACACTCGGCTGCCTCCATTCCCTCGCCACTGCTACAGATCGTACAGGTCAGTGTACACATCCTGAAACATTTGTTGTCTTTCGGCGTCGGATTGCGGCAGCTCTGTGATGTAGCCAATCTCTATACCTACTATGCAGGGCAGTTTGACAGTACTGCGCTCAAGCAGATCTATCACAAACTCAAGATCTCGAAATGGATTGATCTATTGCATCAGCTATTAGTTGACTTCTTGGGCGTACCAGAGAAAATTTTGCCCCTGCATTTAAACCGTTCGATCAATGCGGGCTGGATGATGGACGAAATCTGGGGGGGGGGGAATTTTGGTTTTCACGACAAAGCACATATACAGACAAAGGAAGGCATCTATACCGGGCGCAAATCCACAAAGCAGAAGATCTGGCGTAATGTATGGCGCTATTTGCCTTATGCCCCCATGGAGGCGCTCTCCTTCCCCGTGATGCACTACTATTCAGGCCGAGCGAGATCTTGAGAGAAAGCGGTCGCTTATTTTATATTAACTATTCCAAAAAAAAATAAATTTTTCTTCGGGACAATCGAAAGCCCCGGCCGTATTTATTAATGTCTCGCAAGCGCAGACATAGCAATAAAATAGTTAATAAATGAAGATGAAGATGAATAATTTTAAAAAAATGGTCATGCTCAGTTTACTCAGTTTGCTGCTGATGACTTCGTGCATGACATCGAAAAAAATAGTATATGTCAATGACATGGTTCCGGATTCGGCATTAAAAATTCAGGAAATGTCACTGCTCCGTATTCAAAAAAATGACCGCCTCAGCATTACTGTGGGGTCAAAAAATCCGGAATTGGTGGCACCCTTCCTAACCGGCACCGGAACTTACAGCATACGGGATAATGGAGAGATCAAGACAGAGAACAGGGCGAACGCAGGTGGACAGAATTACCTAGTGGACCAGCAGGGCGAGATTACATTTCCGCTCTTGGGCAATCTTCAGGTTGTGGGAATGAGTTTAGATGAGGTCAGGAACCTGATACAGGAAAGACTTATTGAAGAAAAGATCGTTAACGACCCTATTGTGAAAATTGAGATTCTCAATGTCAAGGTTAGCGTCATGGGGGCCGTACGCAATGAATTGGTCATCAGTGTCCCTGATGGACGCATGACCCTCTTAGAGGCTATTTCCAAAGCAGGAGGACTGGAGCCTAATGCTGCACCAGACCGCGTCACCGTTATACGAGAAGGGAATGGCGAGCGCGTCCGGATCCTCAACGATATCGAATCGAAAAAAATATTTGACTCTCCGGCTTATTATCTACAGCAAAATGACATCGTATACGTAGAGCCCAAATCAGCCGCTTATACGCCAAAAGAGGAAAGAAACTTTAGGGTATTCAGCTCTTTATTGGGGGCATTGACATTGATAATTTCTGTTATCAGTATCGCAAAATAGTATAAAATCATGGAAAATATGAAAGCGAGAGACCAGGTTAACCTGGAAAAACAAAACAGTGCTATCAATGTAATCGATATGCTAAGGTATCTGTTTTTCAACTGGAGATGGTATATGCTATCAGTCATCATCTTCGGGTCCTATTTTTACTACCAGTACAGCAAGTCGCCATTTGTGTACAGAAGCTCAGAAATGGTGGTCATCAAAACCCCGCTGAATACGCCTGCAACCGCCCGCATTACGGCTACCAATGCCGCGGTAAATTCGATCAGCGTGACCTCTGAGATCGTTCAGCTCAAATCCAAGGAACTGATGCGCGAAACGGTGAGCCGGGTCGGTGCCGAAACCAGCTACTCGGTGCGGAAAGGGCTTCGTGATATCGAACTTTACAAGCATAGCCCGATCCAGTTAAAACTGGCCAATGCATCACCTTCAACACAGTTTGAAGTGATCGTGACACCAATAGACGGAAAATCGGTGGAACTGACATTCAACGGAAAAGGAGCGGAGAACAAAAAACAAATGGTCACACTGAACAAGGAAGTAAACAGTCCCCTTGGCCGTTTAACGGTGGTACCGACCAGCTATTATCAGGAGCAGGCTTTTGGGCAGGATATTACCGTGCGGCGCCAGGACAGAGACGCCATGGTTAGCCACTTTTTAAACAACCTGAAAGTAACCCAACTAGAAGATGACGCTTCGGTACTGCAGGTCGTGATCGGGGATAGCAATCCAGACCGTGCAGCGGATCTGATCGCGGAGATGGTTAGTGTATACAACGAGATCTCGTTAAAAGACAAAAATCAGATCGGTGTGAATACGGCCAATTTTATCAATGAGCGCCTGGCGATCATCCAAAATGAGCTCGGCTCGGTCGAATCCAATATCGAACAGCTGCGCGAATCCAACCAGGGTGTCAATGTGGAGACTGCTGGCGAGATGTATCTTTCGGACAGCCGTCAGTTTCAGTTGGACCGCACCAAGGTGGAGACCGATCGTAAACTGGCGCAAATGATGCAGCAATATCTGCACAACGGAAAAAAACAGGAAGAGCTGATTCCCAATAATACGGGGCTCGTAGACGCCAGCGTAGAAGGGCAGATCGAAGAGTATAACCGCACCCTGCTTCGCAAGAACCGCCTGATGGAAGGTAGCAGCATGGCTAACCCGGTGGTACAGGATATGAATACCGTCCTGGATGCCATGCGTACCAACATCGGGCGTGCGGTTGACAATGCTGTCGCCGGCTTGGACATCAAGATACAGAACGCCAAAAAAGAAGAAAATCTTGCCCGGGGCAAGGCCCTGCAGATCCCACAGAAACAGCGCATGATGCTGTCTGTAGAACGCCAGCAGAAAGTAAAAGAGGAACTGTATCTCTACTTACTGAACAAGCGGGAAGAAAACGCCCTCAACCAGGCGATGACCGAGGATAATATGCGGGTGATAGACCCCGCATCTGTGAGCGCTGAACCAATATATCCGAGCAAGTTTCGTAAAGTCGCTACCGGTGTAAGCATTGGATTGGTAGCACCTACATTGATCTTGTTACTGACCTTGATGTTCAATACCGGCGTACAGCAACGTCAGGATATTGAAGCGGTGTTGTCTGTCCCATTCTTAGGAGAGATACCCACTTCGCGGGGTCGATCGAGCCAACAATCAGCAATACTGGTCGATAAAACCGGGCGTGATCCACTGACCGAGGCCTTTCGGATCTTGCGTACCAACATCAATTTTATGTCTCATGCCGGCAAGCCGGCCAAAGTGATCACCTTTACTTCGTTTGGTACATCCATGGGCAAAACATTTTCGGCTATTAACCTAGCCGCCATCCTGTCCTTTTTGGACAAGCGCGTCGCTGTGGTGGATCTCGATCTCCGTAAAGGAACCTTGAGCGCACGGATGGGCCTGAGTAATACCAGGGGTGTGAGTCATTTCCTATCAGATTCCAGTGTTAGCCTCGATGACATCATCCATCGTAAACCTGAGCTGCATAACCTTGACTGCTTCCCTATCGGGTTGATTGCGCCCAATCCCGTGGAGCTCCTGCTCGGAGACCGTCTGGACCAGCTGGTCAACCAACTCAAGGAGCGCTATGACTATGTCGTGGTTGATGGTGTGCCGATGGTCATCGTGGCAGACGCGAGCATTGTGGACAGGATTTCTGACCTGACCTTGTTTATGATACGAGCCGGAAAACTCGACCGCAGGCAGCTGCCCGAAATTGAAAAGCTCCATCAGGAGCGTAAGCTGACCAATATGGCCGTTGTGCTTAATGGACTTGACCTGGGAAAAGGTCGCTATGGCTATGGCACATACGGATATGGTGGTTATGGTTATGGCTACGAAGAAAAGAGCAGTCTTTGGAAGTGCTGGCAAAAGAGGATCCAGCGTTTTATTCCATCATAAATTTTTTTTTAATTATTTACTCAAAAACAATCATCAATGAAATTATCATTTGTATTAGTCCCTTTTTTACTTAGTGTAGGCTCGGTATTTGGACAAGTATCCCAAGACAAGGGAATTATTACCCCGATGTATGCCGCAACGGCAAATAATGCGCTCCATATAAACCATGAGGGTTTACGATCTGAACGCATGCCCAACGTTAAGAGAGCCGTTTCAAAAATTGGCTATGGCGGGATGTGGCATAGCCCCGACAATGCCTGGTTTGTCAGTGCTGGTGTGGGGGGGCAGATCTATTTAGGCGACCATAACAAGCAGCAGGGTTTTGGAGCACGGATTGCCCCAAGCTTTGGTGCCTCGTTCGGAAGGTGGCTCAACTACAGCTTTGGCGTGCGCGCCGGAATCACGGGATTTCAGGCCAAAGGGCTTACGCAAAATGGAAGCTATAGCACCGGTAAGGTCTTCGATGAATCAAAATGGCTGGAAAAGCAATCTTTTCATTTTATGAACATACACGCCGATGTGCTTTTTGACTGGACCAATGATATCTACGGCGAGTTTACAGACCGTAAGTACCATTTAATCCCCTATGCCGGGCTTGGCCTTGCCACAGGATTCAATAATCCTTCCAGAATGTCTCTGAGACCCAATATCGGCATACTCCAAACTTTCCGTATTTCACAAAACTTCGATTTTTCCTTCGATGTGCGCGGCAGTATGGTCGGTGATGCTTTTGACGGTGAGGTTGGCGGAAGGGGAGGAGAAGGTATATTATCGACACAGTTTGGTGTGATCTATAACTTTAGATAGTGTAGGGTATTTTGGGTTATGATAGAAAAGCAAGCGGAGAAATTTTGAGGGACATTTCGCTCTTTCATCCGTCATACCCATTAGAAAGCTTATCAAAACGGAATATAATAGCATAGAAAGTCTTTTCTTATACGTGTATACCGATGATGAGCTCCCTTAGCCGGTATACACAAGATGTTCAATAAAATTTGAAAGTTTAAAATAAAAATGAAACAAAATGAAGAAAGAAAAAAAAATGAAAAAGAATCCATATGTAGCACCACTGATTACGGTAGAGCTCATTGCCATGGAGGAAGGTATCGCCACCGGATCGGCGATGGTAAGGCCTGTAAATGATACCGGACAGATTAAAACCGAATGGCAGGAAGGAACAGACATATCTCGAGATATTAATTGGAATTAAAAAAATGAAAAAAATGAAAAAAATTAGAATGTATAGATCCGTATTTTTTTACCTGACTGTCTTATCTTTTATCATTTTCGTTGGTTGTAAAAAGAACGAAGAGAGAGAGTTTTTAAAAGGCGGAGAGGCAATTGTCCGCGTGAATTTAAAAGGAATAAGTTTTGAGCCTGAAAAGCCCAAAGTCAACGCATTCTCGGCCCATAAAGAGAATAGTAAAATTTCAATTCCTATAAACGACAAATACGCCATTGAAGCAACTTTAACCGCTGAAGGGTCTGCAGTAAAACAAGCCTCTGCAAAAACGATGTTAGCTACAGAAGTAAGAGAAAATCTTCCATCAGGTATCAAATATCGTCTTGTAGTATATGAAACAAACGGCAATTTTGTCAGTCAAAAAGTTTATACTACAGGGTCACAAACCTCGGATGATGGGACGGACTTGAAATTAGATGGGGGCAAGACTTATAAGTTTGTCTTTTACTCCTTTAACTCATCAGAAACTCCTATGGAAGCTAATCCGAATAAAAAATTGGAAGAGGCTACTTTAGATGAAATTTCAGGTAAAGATGTTCTTTATCAGGTTATCGAAAAAGGAATTTCAGGAGAGACGACAAATTATCTAGATGTCGTTATGAAACATATCTACAGCCGTATTGATGTAACTATTGATTCAGGAGAACTTGGAAATATATCTGCAATAGAAGCAGTTTTTAGTCCTCATAGAGTTAAAAATAATATTAAGTTATTAAATGGATCGATTACTTATGATTCGAAGGAGGGAAAAGTTCCTTTGAACTTTAACGGATTGAATACAAAGAATCTAACGAGTTCGATAATTGTTTCATCACCTCAAGTTTCAAACGCGTCGTTAACTTTGTCGTCAATTAAAATAGGAACCACAACGTTGAAAAATAAATTAATAAATGGTCTTACTATAACCCCAGGAGTCAAATATAACCTTAATTTGACTGTTAAAGACAATGTTATTCGTAAAAAAAGAGTTTTAACCATAGGCGGATCATGGTATGTGCCAGTAGCAGGTAATGGACTTGAACAAACAAAACTTTTAACTTCTACTGCTAATTTCGGACCTACCGGAACGGTAAAATCTGATGGCTTTGAAATTATTAATGTAAATACCAAAGGGAATTTAACAAAAGATATTGAAAACTATAAGCCTGATATTATCATTCTCGCATACCCATTCACATTATCATACAATAGTGATGCAGATGCAATTTTTCAATTTCTTAAAGATGGCGGAAAAGCAATTCTTTGTATGCAGACGGATCAAAGACCTGAAAGAATTCTTCGTCTGGTAGATGTTTTGAAATCGCAAAGTAATATTCCCTATTTAAAATCATATACTAATTATGTAAAACTTTTGTCGAATATAGATCACCCGATAACTAACGGTCCATTTGGAGATATTCGAGGTAAATTTATAGGGGATGATGTTGATGACACGAATTATATAACACCAGACTTATTGGATAAAACAAAAATTGATATATTATCCGAGAACAATGACGGTGTGATTGGCTTTGTTCACAAACAGTATAAGTTACTTTATTGGACCGATGGCGGTACTCTAGCAGGGCTGGATAGAGGTAGCAAAACAATTTCTCCGCTACTTGTCGATGCGGAGGGAAGACCTCTTAACAAACCATATTATAACGGAGCTGAGGTGAGTAATAGTTTTCTGTTAGCTAATGCTCTTGCCTGGTTTCTTAGAGATTAATGTTCATAACTAATTTTTTATAAATTCAAATGGTGGGGCTGTATAAAAAAGCTCGTTTAAAATCCTTGACACATTTATGTGTCAGGGATTTTAGTATAGTGAAATTCTTTGCTCATTACAATAATCCGGGCAAGTAAGTAAATCCAATAACGTAATTATTAAATAAAAAATTATGACAAGAAATCTTTTTTTTTCAAAACCCATATCGTGGTTTGGATTAATGTTATTCCTATGGCCTACAGGCTGTAAGAAGGATGTAAAATGGGCAAATGTACCTACAAAGGCGGTCGTAGAATGGGATCAGGAGCACCAGAAAATAGACGGTTTTGGTGCCCGTGGCGGTCGTGTTATTCCATTCTTTGAATCTCCGAAGAGGGACAGTATCTTGGCCTATCTCTGGGGCAATTCGGGGCTAAAGTTGAATATTCTGCGGGGCAAGGTGTTACATACTTATCCATTCAATGAACAGAATCGGGTGGTAACCATTAAGCCCGTGGGGGTTGATATCGATGTAGCAGTCAGCAGCCCAGCCTATCAGGCGCTCTCCGCAGATGCACGTGAGGAGCTGGGGCAGCTTTGGATATTAAAAAAGGCCAAGGAAAGATTTCAGGTTCCGATAATTATTGCGAGTGCATGGACACCGCCACTTTATATGAAGACGAATCCCAATAGTATCAGCGCTAAAAAGTTCAATGGACTTAATCTGAATACCTATTCGACGCTTTTTGCCCGTTATCTGGCCGGTTTTGCCAAGGCCTATCAAAATGAAGGCATAGCAATCAATGCCATCTCACCAAGCAATGAACCCGAAAATGTGTTTTCGGATTGGGATGCATCTTATTGGGCACCGAACAAACTCGGCGAGTTTATCACAAAGAACCTAAGACCGGCATTAAATGAAGAGGGGCTACAAAGTACAAAAATCATTGGTTCTGAAAATGCTGCCTGGGGCACAGCCAATATCTTCTTATCTAGCATGGACCGCAGCAATATTGATATTCTAGCTGGCCATGGTTATGTTGAAGTTGCGGATCTAATCTTTGGAAAAAGAGGTTATAATCCGAGTCCCTTAAAGTGGACATTTGATACAGGAGGTAAACCAATGTGGGTAACCGAAGCCTCGGATGATGGCGGACACTATGATGCCGGAATCGAAGGCGGACTGAAGCTTGCTGTTAATATGCACAAATTGATAGCCGAATGTGATGCAAGTGCTTATATATTTTGGCTCGGAATGTTGGCATCGCAAAATAATGAAGCATTGATCTGTACACGAAGTGACGGTTCATTAGAATTCACCAAAGCTTATGATGTGATGGGCCATTATTCCAGATTTATTAAAGCGGATTACAAACGTATCAACGTAGCGGTACAAAATGCCAATGGACTGCTTATATCTGCGTATAAAGATCCTCAGACGGGTAAATTTGCGATGGTCGTGACCAATACAGGTAGTAAGAGTGTGCCATTGGATATCAATCTGTCTGGTTTTGTGGGAGGACAATTATCTAATTACCAGACTACAGCGACCAGTGCAGGGCATTGGGGACTGAAAGGTACTGTTACGCCAACAGCAAGCGGTGTATATAGCTTAACTATTCCTGCCAAGAGCGTGTCAACGCTTGAAGGAACCAAACAATAATTTTATACATCGAAACGTAGGAGTGTTTGAAAGCTTGGACACTCCTACTTTTCTTTGATTTTATTTGTGCAAAAATCCTCGTTGAAAGTAACTAATGTCCAAAGGTTGCCCCTGCTATCTATCGTCATTCCGTCTGTAATGCCTTTGCCTTCTTGATGGCTTAAATCAATGAAAGTTTTTCCATTTCGGACAGTCCTGTCTGGCTCTATTTCATACCGACGTATAAAATGATCAACAGAGCCATTCGCATACTCATACTTTTCATCGGGCGAAGCCGCTCAAGCAGATTTAAAAAACATAAAGGCATCAGTCCGACAAGGTTTCGGAATTCCGTTTAATGCATCCCCTATTCGGTGCACCCGGAGACCGCATGCCCCTTCGCCAATGATCTTATCCAGCACGGAAAATTTCAAAAAATCATTCAAAATGGGGTGGCCTCCATAAATAAGGGCATGAGAAATGTTAAATTCCCCACGGCCTCGACTAACACTTTTAACCACTCAAGGTCTCACTTAGCTACCTAGGCTAAGATGCTACTTAATACTAAAGACGGTTGAACAAGGTAATTGTCCCGAAACATGCCTGAGCCAGGGAAATCCCCTGAGCAGATCGCTCAACGATTTTAAGCCAAGCTGCCTTTTTTTACTGAAAACCACTGCCTTCCAAAATAAAATTTAGATTACGAAAAAAGGAATTCTTCTTATCAAGAAGAGTATTATTTTATGTGAGCGACACCAGTTTAGAAAACAAGCTGCCCCAATAGTCGTGAATGATGTATCCTGCAAATGGATCTGAAGTTGAGTAAAATACGCTTTAATTCAGAACCGTATTGCTTTCAACACCTGTTTCGGAGGTAATCTGAATGATTTAAGATGTGATAAGACCGCATCTGAATAACAGTCTAGAGGTGTAGAATTTAATGTTTTTTAACAATCATGCGGAGGAATAATATGTATACTTGCATATACTGACTTAAAAATTTTAACATGAATATCGTTTCTTCATTGCTCATTTTATTTAAAATCTGGGGTATAAATGCGGCTTCGGGCATATATTATGAAAATAATCAGGTTTACGTAGTGTCGGATAATAGTGCCTATTTGTATCATTACAATATGGAATCAGCTAACATGGACAAAATACTTTTGGTGGCGGAGCAGCGCCAGGAACTCATCGACAAAAAAGATAAGCCTGACTTTGAAGCTATCTGTAATTTGGGTGATGAACTTATGGTTGTTGGGTCGGGCTCAAAGCCCAATAGAGAAAATGCCTATGTATATCACAAAAAATCAAAAAAAGTGGCGAAGCAATCACTGACTGCCCTATACCGGGCGCTACGAGAAGCTGGGGGGCTGGATCTCGATAATTTTAATATTGAGGGGATTGATTACAGAGATGAACAGTGGTATTTTTTGAACAGGGGTAATGGACCAATGAACAAAAATATTGTTTTTACGTTTAAGGGCGGGCGTGACTTGTCTCATATCCCTAAAAAGATCGAGGTGCATGAGGTTGCCTTACCGCAATTGCAAAACTGCCCAACGGGTTTTTCTGATGCCACTATTGTGGACAATAGGCTTTATTTCATTGCCACGGCTGAAGATAAGGCCAGTACATATAACGATGGGATTAATAAGGGTAGCTATCTTGGATATATCGATCTCAAAACATGGTCATTAGGTTCCACCCGCAAGCTATCAACGACACAGAAATTTGAAGGCTTGACCCTTTACAAAAAATCGGATACTGCCAGTTTCTTTTTGTTATGTGAAGACCCTGATGATATTTCTGTCTTGCAATCCCCTATATATTCTTTTGATTTTGTAGATCAATAAAAGACAGCAAATCGTAATTAAATCTATATCGGCGCTGCTACCCGGCCTTTCCAGATCGGGGTCTAGGATTTCTAAATCACTGCCATTAGGAATTGATAAAGCCAAATCTGCCAGATTCTCCTTTCTAATGGTGCTTCCACTCATATTGTGTGCTGCGTTTAAAATGATAATGGATATGAATGGGCAGCAAATGTTGTCTTCCGGCGATACCTTGAATTGGACTTCCCTCGTAGCCGGATTTGTTGCAGTATTTTTTGCAGGTATTTTTGCCTGCAAATGGATGATAACTTTGGTAAAAAAATCTAAACTTACCTATTTCGCAATTTATTGTCTGCTTGCAGGGGCAGCGGTGACAATCTATGGTTTCCAGTGAAGCCAACTTCTATAAAAGTGTGGGATGTATAGCTATTAGCATACTGATTTATTTAATTTCATTTATCGAGCATCTTCTTCGCTAAATATTCTAAGATCCATAGAATCCGATATGAAAAAAGACCAAATGCCGAATGGAATTTGGTCCTTACGATCTGCTATCAAAAAATTCGATGAGAAAATCGGGTTTGTCTCTTAAAAACGGTAAGATACTCCGGCCTGAACAATTCCTTTAGTCCCAATATTTGGCTCAACAAAAACAGCAAATTGTGATCCATAACGGATGCCTATGGGTGTGATATTAAAACCAAAAATGGTATCAGTTATTTTTTCATCACCGTTAGCTGCATTTTTAATTGTACCCCGATTTAAGTACACCCCTACTGATACGCCTGAATACAATCTCAACTTTCTATCGCTCCCGCTCCAAAAATAATCTGTCCTCGGCATTATGGATAAAGTTGATTTCTTGCTATACCCTGTATTTTTAACAGTATAAAATTCAGAAACAACATCTAGTCCATACCGCCATTTTTCCTCTTTACTGTATATCAAAGCAGAAACTCCCAGTGCTCCAAAGCTATTCGGAGACTCGGCATTCTTTAGGACAATATTGGCAAGAGCATTTCCAAAATCATTGGTGACACCATAAAGCGATGGCGCACCAAAGCCCGCAGAAATTTCAATTTTTTGAGCAAAAACAAAAGTACTGCTGATAATAAGTAGAGATAAAATAAATAATTTTTTTTTCATAACATGAACATTTTAAAATATAAATTTAAGATACAAAATCCACTAGTAAAGAGATACTGTTATTAAATATAAAATTTTTAATTTAAAAAATATAAAATAATAAAAAAACCGTTAAGGACAAGAGTGTCCTTAACGGAGAAACTTACTAATACAATCACTTATTAATAAATTTCTTTTTTTTGTTAAAGGCAGCAACAACTTCCTAAATACAAGACGATATCTTACCGCGATTGTCCCAAAAAAAAATGAAATAAACTTTTTCGGGACAATTGGCTCCTCCAATCGTCTAATTAAATATTCAAGGGGCTTCATCTCCCACTTGAATATTAACTATCGGCCGCCCGGGTGCAAAATCCCGGGTGGCTGTTTTATTCGAGGAGAACATTAAAAGCAAAGTTTGATATCAACAGCCTTGTCAATGACATATTGGTCCTGTTGTATATATTTCTTCTCTTTGATATCGTAAAGGTAGTAAGATCCCTGATGATTATGGGCTGCCTCAACGTTGAATGTCGCTACGCCAACACTTTTGATATCACCATCAGAACCTTGAAATAGATTCCAGGAACAAATATTCCCAGTACCGTCATCGGGAAGTCTCAGATAGGGTTCTATATTCAATTGACCAATCTCAAAACGATACACGTTACGCCCTTTGGCGAAATACCAATACCCTGCATGATAAATAAAACCTACCCCGTCAATCATTTCAGGAATAACTTTAGATACCTTGACAGGGGGATCTATGTAATTGCCAGGGCCATGTGTGTTAAAAGTGACAAGAGCTATTTCATCTCCTTTTTGTAACAAAAACTGCCAGTCTACCTGCCCTCCCTGCCTAAAACAGGTGGCAGCAACAAAGACATGTTCCTTGGTCAATTGTGGAAAAGGATAATCGTCATAATTACCGTAAAAAAAACCTATGGTATTTGTAAAAAATATGCGAATACGTCCATTCCTACGGTCAAAACCAGCGATTAAAAATCGCTTCTCTGATTCTTCATATAAAGCTGCCCGCTCACCAAAATTATAATCCAATAAATCCGTGGGATAGATATTCGGGCTGATCACCCCGCTCTCCACATAGTGACATTTGCCATTAATGATGACCATTCCGGTGAAGTGTTCTTTATCAACTCCCGGACCAGCATCCTGTAAGTAGTAGCTTGGCCGCAAAAGTTCGCCCGAGAGAACCGAACCAGCTAACGGAAATAAATAAGTAGGTTTTAAACTGACCAGATCTACTCCAAACATAGGATATTGTCCCTCGCGAGTCGTAAAGAGTAACTGATTATAATAGGTAAGGGTATCCTGCGTACTATAATTGACATTGAGCTGTAGCGGTTTATCGCCCAGTGCATAACCACCAAAATTCTGGTAGAAAATATAATTCGATCTACCGTCAGGACTGACCATTACCAATTGACTCTCGTTAGCGCCCCCCTCAGTCAAGATAAAGGACCCTTTCGCAAGCCCTGCATATACTTTCAGCGTAAAAGCATAACTATAAGAAAGCGTTGTCTGCTTGTCAACCACCATTAATTTGCAATTATATATACCGGGCTCATATCTGGAAGCGCTGACCTTCCAGACCTTGTCGCGATCGACAATATCTCCATCCTTTGTCCAATAAAAATCGAGTTGATCATTAGGTAATGGAAATAAACTTCCTGTTACCTGCGGTGAGAGCACAAAATCCTGCCCTTTTTCCTGCTGGTAAATCGCACCGTCGATCAAACGCCCATATTGATCTACAACCTCAAGCTCATTAAGATCCTGATAACGATAGTTGCCCTTATCCTTGGAACAGGAGATAAGCATCAAACCTGTCAATATGTATAAAAAAATGCTTTTCATCAGGGTACGTAAATGCGCGGTCTGTTAGGGTCATCATCGGGATAAACCGCATGATCCCGAAAATACTGCTGTAATTGTCCAATGTAAAAAAGAGTTAGCGGGTAATAGTTCCGGTAGAAAAAATCCGGCATATTATTCCAGGCATAATGGGGCTTATCCTCTGGCCTGACCGGTGGAGTAAGGTCGGCTCCCGGATAGTAAATTTCAATCCACTTCTTATATACTTCTTTTCGGTATGCTCCAAAAAATGAACTCCAGTCTGACCACCAATAAGGCTCGCTCAGCTGATCTGTAATGGATAAATGGATACTGGAGCGAGATGATGCGGCTAAATCGAATGCTTCATTTTGATATAATTCACCAGCCAACTGATAGCTGACTTTTTTCAAAACCGGGCTTCTCTTCAATCGAATAAATAAGGTATCCTGAAAGTAATTTGACCGAATTACCGGCGGAACCACCCGATATAGGCTATCAGGTAGGGTTGTTTGTTCTTTTATAATCCGAAAGCCAACCGATCGGTCATGAGCATCTCTTTGGCCAACTAATTGTATAGGGAAGGAAAGAATTTTTTCCTGCAGGCTATCATCTTCATAAGCAAAAGAAAATTGCAGGGAATCCGGATCATCGACCGTATTTCCGATATTAAACACCGATTTTTCAAAATAAATGAAGGATTGATCTACATCGTATTTTTCTATTCCCTGCTTCTGACAGGAGCTCAACAATAGGACCATAATGCTTAATAATAAAATATACCTCCACATTTGTCTATTTTTTAATTCCATATCCCTGATTCAGTTGCTGCTCCTCAACTGGAATCGGTAGCATAAAGATTTTCCTGTCGGGATCGATCGACCCTGTAGACCTATAAATCGTATGATTAAGATGCTTGTAATAAGTGAACAGATAGCCCTCACCTAGGTACTCTCGCCTGACCTCGTCCAGCAAATTCTCTGCCAGCTTTTCTTTTGTCCACTTATCAGAGAATTTTAGTTCAGGCAGCTGCCTCGCTCTACGGACCGTATTTAAATAATTCAATCCTTTTTCCAGATCCCGATCTAAAAAAGCCTCAACCAAAATAAAATATATTTCAGGCAAATTGATTATCTGTGCTTCATAAAGATCCGGATCATAACCACTTGCCGTCATAGTAGGAGCCATAAATTTCTGAAGAAATACGGAAAACATCCCCCAGGCGCTGACGCGCAGATCCGTGCTCGTACCAGTATCCTTTGCATATAAATAGATTAAAAATGAATTAAAATCAAGAGGAAGTGCCCGATTAGGGGCAATATCACCGCTGGGAAAATAGTCCTCTGTTACCTCATCCATATCATTGATATATAAGCCAAAGATATTCTCTTTTGTAAAACGGATATTTCCACCAATGGCTTCTGAAGGCGCTATAAAACGAACCGCCTGCGTGTCGCCGAGCTGATCCAAAAGAAATCGCGCCCGGACAGCAGCCTCGCCCATATTTCCCTCCCACTGTGCTTTACGGGCTAATAGGGCTAATACGGCATAATAGTTGAGATGGATGCCACGCCTGTCGATCAATGAATTGTAACGATCGCCGACATGATTTCCATCCGCCTCCCGCCCACGGGTAATAATAGGGTCTGCTTTCAATAGGATTTTTGCTGCTTGCAGATCCTGTTCCATCAACGCAAAACATGCCCGGCTGCTCAGAAATTCCTGCACTTCTCTGCTGCTTGAGCTATAATAAGGAATGGCGCGGGTATCTAGCCCTTCTTGCTTGATAATAGGACCAAATAGTTTGAGCAATTCAAGATGCAGAAAAGCCCGTAACCCTAATGCTTCTCCTTTGATCAAGTCGTAATAGGGATCAGATTTAATCTTATCCACCTGATCCAAGATTACATTACAATCGTGAATAGCACGATACAGACCTGACCAAATGCCCGCAATACGCCGCTCTGAAGATAAGGAATGATAATCGAAATTGTAGTCCGGATAATATTCGTGCTGTTTATTGATCTTCCAATAGCCCACCATCACATCAAGCATGCCAAATTCAAGCTCCCGTCCATAGAGTGTTGCACTGCCCATCTTATAATATATCCCTGCCAAAGCCCTTGAGAAACCCTCACGATCAGTCAATACATCGACTACATATGTACTTTCATCCGATTTGGTTTCCACCCATTTTTTACAAGAAAATATACTGGTCAGAAGCACTATTACACCTATTATAACTCTTGTTCTCATAGTATCTCATGCTAAAACTGAATCATACATCCTATATTGAAAGTACGTGCAAAAGGGTAATCTAAACCGCGCTCCATTTTAACCGTACTAATCCTCAACAAACCATTGACTGAAAAGTTTAGCCGCAGCCGCTGTAGTCTATATTTTTTGATCCTTTCACCCAAAAAATCGTAATTAATCATCAAGCATGACAGCTGTAGCGTATTTTCACGCTGTACAAAGCGGCTTGTCAGACCCGTTTTTTCTACATTTCGAATATCTTTAAATGCGGCCTGATCTCCGGGTTGTCGCCAACGGTCATAAAAGGCCCGGATGTCTGTATTCAATCGGGGATCACTATTTTCGACCCGATCAGCCAACGTGTGATTATAAATATCTCCGCCCAAAGTATAACTGAAGTAGGCCTGTAAACTGAACTGTCTAAAATTGAAGGCACTATGGATATTACCAAATAATTTTGGCTCTCTATTGCCAATAACGGTAATATCATTTATATCCCATTCATTGGTCAATCGCCCGTTGATCTTTTGAAAGATCTCCTGTCCCGAAGCCGGATCTATGCCCAATGAACGTACACCTTTGATATTATTAATGGACTTCCCTTGCTCATAGTAAACGGTCTGTTTATATAAACCCTCATTAGTTCGCACAAGATTGGATGCATTCAACTGACGCAAGGCCTCAGATATCTCTATCAACTTCCCCTGATTACGATTTGCAGATGCGGTAAGATACCAGCTCAATGTTTTTTTGCTATTCTCCATAACTTTAATCGTAGCAGCCGCTTCAAATCCCCTGTTCTGTACCTTTCCCATATTCTCAAAATAGGAATCATTTGGTAGACCAACTGATGGTGCAACAGTAATCAATGAAATCATCCGATCTGTCACTTTGCTATAATAAGCATACGAAAATGCTATGCGTCCATCAAACAACTTTCCTGTGCCCCCAACACTCCAAGAATGTATCTGCGGCCAGTGCAGGTCAGGGTTTCCTTCATTAAAATAGCTGAGGCCAAACTCTTTATAATAGACCTGTCCAGGCGATAACACATAGGATGACAGCGTCATATTAGCCAGAAAAGCATCGGTCCCATTGACACCTGTATTAGTAAATAATCGTAATTCCTGTATCCAGTCCCGTTTGAAAAAGTGCTCCTGATGAAGATTGTAACCCAAACCGAGGCTCCAAAAATTACCATACCGTGCATTCTCACCAAACTTTGAGGAGCCATCCATTCTATAAGAGGCATCTAAAATATACTTCTGATCATAGGTATAATTTCCGACAAACAGAACCCCAAGCAGCCTATTTTCTATATCTCGATGGACCAGCTGATTGCTCTTGGCATATTTTGGCAATGATGAACGTTCCAGATCTGCAGTAAATCCTATCAATTGACGCGTATCTTGTTTAAAGCTTGAACTTTTGACCTCCCCGATCAAACTTGTACTAAAAGCATGCTTTTTGCGTGTTTTAAAATAGGTTATATTGACATTGGCAGAATATCCATTCCCATTGCCTTTGCCACTACTGTATTGACCTATACTATCTTGGTCTGCACGGGCAAATCTAGAATGTAAAGGAGATAGATAGAATTCGCTTTTACTTGTGTTTTTCTCTAAGACCGCCGTAGACCGCAACTTCAGCACTGGTGAAATATTCCATTCGAGCGAAAAATTATTGGTCAGGATGGTCGCATACTCATCTGCACGATGGGGTAAACCAGCATCATACAGCGGATTATACTGTAACTCTTCCAACGATTCGTCAGCATACTGCCGAACAAGGTCACCACTTTCATTTCGAAGTGGTTGATATGGATTCATTTGCGCATAACGAGAGAAAGGACCATAGGGAGATTGGTAGGCCTTATTGGAAAGATAAGTCAGATTATTGCGTAATAAAATCTTTTGGGGCTTTCTGTAAACAAGGTCAAAAGTGCTTCCTATGCGCCTACGGCCCGAACCTTTCATGGCCCCCGCAAGGTTGTTATAATTACCTTGAATACCGTAACGGATCCGACCCACGCCCCCTTCGGCCCGTATACTGTGCGCTAAAGACAAGGATGAATGTGTGGGTTGGGATAGCCAATCTGTTTCCACACCACGAATCATATTGGCTTTTCGGCGATTATAAAGATTGTCAAGACGGGCCTGCTCTATATTTTCTTCGGCTGGAGGAAATGTACCTGCTGTAACCGTATATACTCCTGCCAATTTTTCAAAGTCAAGCTTTTCGGCAGCATTCATCAAATGATAATCGCCAACGTCTACTGCTGTTACCGTAGATCGCATGTCATAGGATAATGTCAACTTCTCTGCTGTGCCCGGGCGTGTCTCGACTACTAAAACGCCGTTCCCTCCTCTAGAACCATAAAGGACGGTAGAACTAACGTCCTTGAGTAGTGTAATGCTTTCAATTCGGTTAATATCAAGATCATAAAGACGCTCCAAAGAAACCTCAAAACCATCAAGAATGACCAAAGGAGAATTTATAGCGTATTCCCCCACATTATTGATGCCCCTGATGGTGACGTCGGGAATAATATTAGGGTTAGATCCCGCAAATAGATTTTGGTCGATATGAAATGTCGGATCTATACTCTGAATAACTGTAAAGATATTGTTGCTGTTAAATTGTTCCAGCTCCCTGCGTGTAATACTTCTTGAAGCGCCAGTCATGGATAGGGGTTTTCGAGAATCGTAACCTCTATGAATCAGGACCTCCTCCATCATTTGCTGTTGTGATTTGAGCTGTACATGAAGAGCAATCTCTCCATTGAGTTTTAGCCGAAGGGGTTCATAGCCCACCATCGAAAAAAGAAGCTCCTGATCAGTATCAACTCTAATCTGGTAGCTCCCATCTGATTGCGTTGTTACAGCACGATAGGGAGGAATTAGTGAACGTATATTGACATTTTCCAGTGGAAATCCATTTTCATCTTTTACTGTTCCCGACAGCAATTTGCTTGTCTTCTCCTCTTTTGCCCGTAATTTAGCTGCCTCAATTACAATAGCGTCCCGATAGAGCGATAAGCTGAAAGGTTGCCCATCAGAGAGCTCGTGAAGTACCTGAGCCAGATCACGGTTCTTTACATCAATCGAAAAGGGTTTAACACCCTTCAACAGATCGAAATCTCCAAAAAGATCCAATTTGGATTGATGCTGAATTTCTCTTAAAATCTCCAAGAGTGGACTCTTGTCCTTCTTAAGTGTAATAGACTGTGCGGCAGCTTGATCGGTAAAAAAAATAAAAACAAAAAAAAGAACAATCAATCTTAATCCATTCTTTAGCGAGATGAATAAATAAAAATCAAAACTGTTCTTCTTCAATTCCAAAACACCTTGAATATAAATAGAATAGCGTTACCGTTCGGTGATCATAACTTTATTATCTTTTAACATATATCTGATAGGAAATACTTTTGCTACAATATCCAGTACATCGACCAGATCTTTTTGTCTGTTGATATGCCCCAAAAGTAATTTATTTTGCAATTCAGCAGCTACCTCAACCTCAACACCATACCAATTTGATAATTCTTTGCTAAACTCACCCAGGCTCATCCCTTCAACATCAAAATAGCCCTCTTTCCAGTCTATATAACGGTCGATATTGGGATCAGAAACAAGTTTTTCTCCTACATAAACCTGGCCGGGCTGCATCACAACCGCCTGAGGAACTAACGTTTTCGATTCCAATGAGGACCCTTGATTGCTTAAAGCGATCTTACCCTCCAAGAGAGCAATTGAATTATCTTGGTAATTAGCATTAAATTTAGTCCCAAATACTTGTATGGTCTGTCTATCTCCCCGAACTAGAAAAGGAGCAGCCTCCTTACCTTGGCCCGTCTTCGCTACTTCAAAATAGGCCTCGCCGGATAGCTTAACTTCCCTAACCGCAGCAAAACGAACGGGATAGCGAATTTCTGAATTCGCATTCACCCAAACAGAAGAGCCATCTGAAAGCTTTATACTAACTCCTCTTCCTGCTTTTGTACGCAGCGTATGGTAAGGTGCTTCTCCAGTCTCACGCATATCCACGTACTGAAATTCGCCGTCTTCTGCACGGGCAAGGGCATAGCCACTCGCACGCAGGGTGTCTCCCACCTTTACATCATCCAAATTGTAAGCTTTCTGATCCTCCAATACCAAAAATGCTTGTGAGGTGGTCGGAGCTTTGATATCAGAAATGTCAGCAATAACATTTACTTGTGCAAGAGGCTCTGTCGTATATTGATACATAACAATGCCAACAACGGCACATAAACATGCCGCAGCTAATGTTGTCCAAATGATCCTATCTGGTTTTTTGGTTTTAGGAACGATTTTCTTGTCCAATCTCGCTACAATAGCATCGAGCTTTTCGTCCGAAATGCTAGCATTGCTTTCGACCTCCTCAAACCAAGCCTCAACAAGGTTACTTTCCTCCATCGTACATTGACCAGAAGCATATCGTTGTAAAATATCCTTTTCAATCTTCATTTATTCAAAATTAATTCTGCGCCCTTATTTTTATCTAAAACCCCATTTGACTATTATCAAAACAATCCCTTCTAAAAAAGCAAAAACAGCAGCAAACAAACTAAGACCATTATCTGTGTGAATTTCGACTTCAGATACTTTATAATTGTTGATTGTTTGTTACGCACCGTCTTCTCTGAAACATTCAGATGTGCTGCAATTTCATGATTATTATAGCCATCCATCCGTAAGCGTACAATAGTAGGAGCATTAACACTATGTTTGTCTAATAACTGCTCAATATTTTCCCAAAAAGAGTCTTCCCTGACCTTATAATCAGCAGGACTGCTGAACATCTGTTCAGAATAGGACTCCAGTGAATCTAAGTATTGCTGCGCGTACGTGGATCGCGCAAAATGATCAATTATCCTATTGCGTAAAGCCTTGAATATATAGCCTACAAATCGGCCCTTCAGTTCGATCTTGCTACGATTGACCCAAAGTTTGACAAATACATCATGCACAATATCTTCGGCGGCTTCTTCTTCTTTGATCTTTTTTAGCGCATAAACTAATAGCGGACGTTTAAACCGTTCGTACAATTCTGTATACGCACGCTCATCATCATTTTTCACATGATCATAAAGTTCTTCATCCGTTAATACACTTAATGACTCTACCAGCATATTTGAGAATTAGGGGTATATCACCCAAAGGTACTGTATCGTACACTTATTTCCTAATTATAACAAAACTTATGCCTTGAGCCGCAATCATATAGACCCTTAGCTACAAAGTCGCTTAACAGACCTGATGATGGCCTGTCCGAGCTGTGCTTTCATTTTCTTCATCCATATCCAGCACTGGGGAATCAGCCAAGATCTTTTCAATACACAATGAACAATGAGTTTATAATGCCATGGCAATAGACTTACTGCGATATATTTATTCGCTTCGGGAAATATGCCCCGCCATTGCACTAATGTGTCAATCCCATCCGCATTAATTAAAAGATTTCGCTTGGCCTCCAATTTAAGCATTGCCAGATCACGACTTAAAACCGGAACCTTTTTTGATTTCAAAAATGCCTGAATACCCTTCACGTTCGCTATGCGGTCTGAACTGACTTGCCTGCTTTTTTTGAAATTCGCTCCACTTATTGAATTCGTACGTGATGTGACATAAAAATACAATGGCTGAGGAATGTGTACTATGCGAACGGCATAGTAGAACAACTGGACAACAGTCCTTAAGTCTTCCAACATGGATAATCCCTCAGGAAATCTGATCGCGTGCGCCTCAAAAAGTGCCCTCTTAACTAACTTATTACATACACTCCCTTGTGATCTACCCCAAAATAAATCTACTAAGTATTCAACATAAGTGTCTCGCTTGATTTGCGGGTAGACAGATAGCTGATCTCCCCATACATTGTATATATCACAAAAAACAATATCTGCGTTTCGTTTGACAGCAGGCAAAACCATACGTTCGATCATATCCAATGCGGCCCAATCATCACTATCAAAATGTAGAACATAATCTCCTGAAGCTACCATTAAACCGGTATTACGTGCGCTGGGTAAACCCTTATTTTCTGTATGATGCAATAGATGTATAAAGGGCTTCCGAAGAGGGTATTCGGCTATGACTGCCGTCAAAATCTCCAAACTATTATCCGTGGTACAATCGTTGACAAATATATACTCTATATTCTGATAGGTTTGCTCGAAAAGTGACCTGGCACATTTTTCAATGTATTCCCCAACATTATAAATGGGTACGATTATGGTAATTAATACACTCATGACTCTTATCATTGTAAAATTAAAATTATACTTTATAAGTGGACTGGACCTCGTATTCCTACAATGGGTCGTTGTACCTACCCTCTACATTATCCACTATATTTCTTCTTTAATTTATCTAAAAAATAACGCAATGCTTTCTTATCAATCCGAAGGAATAAAGCAAGTATAAAAATCCCCACACCTACAATAAGGCAATTAAGCATTAATGTTAGCCATGAATCGACCTCGACCAATGCGGCTCTTTTCCAGGCAAATCCAACCATCACCAAGACGATGAAGCTAAATAAACCAATTATGATCTTTGAAATAAAGTAGCCGCGGTTTTCCTGCAAACAATGTGAGGCATACAATGGCGTAAAAACAAGATGGCTGGCCGCTCCCGTCACTAAAGCAGCTAGAGGAATTGAGTAGATACCTAATGTACTATAACGGCAAAATACCAAAATAAGACCTACATTAACGAGAGCGACGAATATTCCCCAAATGGAGGCAGGCTTCAATTTATTGGTAATGACGAATACGTGATAAACCGTCTCTATCGTTGCGTGTACAATAATGGGACCTAATGTAATCAACGAAATCAGGTATAAGGCATAATGATCTTCACCCGGCAACCAAAGTTTAAAAAACTCCTCGCCATAAACGAAAAATACTGCCAAAGGAATAAGAACAACAAAAAACACCGCCTTAAATGAAAAATCAAGATGCAACTTTAACTTTTCCATGTCTTCATTTGCGTAAGCTTTGAGCATATCAGGCAAGAATATAGGCACAACAACACTCAATAACAACTGTGTAGAAGTCGGAACAAACTTGGTCAACGAGAGCAATCCCATAGCCGAAGTATCGAAAAATTTATTAGCAAGCAAGAGGTCCAGCTGTGAATTAATGACATTGGACAATGACAAAATGGAATTCCAAATGCCGGCCCCCATTAATAATGACAAAGCACTCCAGGAGAAAAATTCAGTACTTATTCTGATCTGTGGCAACAGTTTTTTTGTGTTTTTATAGCTAACCGCAAAGAAATAAATAGATGTAACAAGGGTCACCGCACCTAAATAATAGATTTGTGGCTTAAAAAAGTAAAATAATGTGATCGTAAGTGCCAATTTAATGATATTCATCATGATATTATTAAAAGCCAGAATGTCAAAACGATTTAATGCAAATGCAGCAACCGAAAAAGCAGAAGAAGACAGACTAATTACGAGACCCATAAAAACACAGGCAAATAATAATCGTACATCAGCTAGCATTACACCTGGAATATCAAGAATAGAAGTAATAAAGACACAAAACAAGATACTCAACAGAAAAAAAAGCAATGCGAAGAATAAATTACCAAATAAAACGGAATTAAAATACACGTTAACTTCACTTATGTTCTGTTGTTCTAGACTTATCGTAATATATCGACCGGACATCGAGTTCAATGCCGCAGTGAGAATACCCGTATAGGAAAGAAAGTTGGTGGATAATGGATAAAAAGCATAAGCTTCCTTTCCTAGGGTACCTACAATGTAAGGTGTGAGAAAAAAAGAAATACATAGCCCCGAAAGTACGCTCAATAAATTCGAAATTAAATTGATGAACATTCTTCGCTTATCCATCAGATCTTGTCTATGGGAAACTCTATTGAGATCATCCTGCTCAAACCTTCCTCCAGCGTAAATGGAGGCTCAAATTCTAATGAAGCAACCTTGGCAGCATCAAATACGGTGAAAGCACAGAACTTTTTCACCCGCACGGAACTGATATTCAGTTTTTTCCTAGTCAAACAGGCTAATACGTCAAATCCATATCCGCCTAACATACCTAACCAATAAGGGATACGTCTTGTGGCAATGGTCTTATTCAGAGATTTGCAAACTAAAGAAACCAGCTCATTTGTATTGAAATCAGGCTTATCTACATAATTGTAGACATTGTAACCTTCCAATTGTTTGCTCGTCAAGTAAGCCAAAAATGCGACAATATTCCCGACATAGGCCATAGATTTTCGATTATCTCCCTTGCCGATCATCATAAATTTTCCAGAGGCTATCTGTTGGAAAAGATTGTATACATTACCACGGTTTCCTTCTCCAAAAATAACCGAGGGCCTCACAATATTAATATTCCAATCTTCATGACTTTTGTACCAATCTTGAAGCACTTGTTCCGCCTGCCATTTACTAATACCATAGTGATTAAATGGGGCTGCTGCGGTACATTCGTTGGGATTATCCTTATCAAGACCATAGATCGCTACAGAACTAACAAACAAGAGTCTTTTGATTGAATTTGCTTCCATTGCAGCTAACGTATTTTTCATTCCCACTACATTAACGTCATAATACAACGAGACGGGGTTTACATCATCTCGGTGCTCTGCCGCTAGTAGAATAACAATATCACTCCCCTTCAATTGCTGAGTTAACAGATCCCTATTCAATACATTTCCGAGTGTGCTGATAGCAGCATGCTTTTTACTCGGCGCCTTATCTATATTTAACAGGTCATTCATGTCGGACTCATAAAATTGTGTGAGAAGATGTGTTCCAACAAAACCTGAACCGCCTATTATTGTTATTTTCATTTTTCTATTTATTTAATTACTCCATTCGCAGCAAAAAAGTGCTTCCGAATCCGATTATTCTCTACGATTTAGATCGCTATTTTATTAATATAAAGTTTTTAGAGACCTGCATATTGATGGGCAAAGACTCTTTATCTTGATCCTTTGATACATTCACCTTTTCCTTCATTTTGACCCGCTCTTTTTCTAAGCCAGTACATACTTTGAGAAACACTCCCCATAACAGTAGATCGGCCAATACAACAAAGCTGGTATGGATCAGCCTGACAGCTACGATATTAAATAGGCAGAAGAACAATGTCAATAATAGAATAGACAACATGGCCTTACGTGGCGATAGCCCCAATCTCAACAGAAAATGATGTAAGTGATTACGATCTGGTTTAAAGATTGGTTTCTTTTGGAACCAACGCACACACATGACACGGGCAACATCCAAGACCGGTACAATGAGTGTTGATAATGCGATAACAATAGCCCCATCTGTTAACGGCTTAATGTAGGTATTGTTCATTGCAAAGCTGATGACAAGAAAAGCCATCGAATATCCCAATGTCATACTGCCAGTATCCCCCATAAAAATCTGCCTGCGACGATGCGTAACACCATACACATTGAAAAAGAAGAATGGAATAAGTATCCCCAATGTGATCAAAGCGAAGAGGGCGTGAAGCCAAGCCCCGTAATAGACAAATAACCCGCCCAATACCAAACAACCAACACCAACTATCCCTGAACAAAGGCCATCCAATCCGTCAATCAGATTGACGGCATTAATAATCAATATGACCATAAAAACAGTAAAGGGAATCCCTATCCAAGGTGATAAACTATGAATAAAAAATACACCATAGAAATCATTGATCCATAATCCTGATAGCGGAAAGAAAGAGGCCACTAATAGCTGAATCATAAATTTCCACTTATAGTCTATACTGATCAGATCATCGCCAATACCAACAACAAAAAGAGTGAATAAACCACAGAGCAACAACATGAAACTAGGAAGAATTGCCCAAGATGCTACATTCAGATCCAGATGTAGTATTTTAATCATCACGACCAGAGATAGGATGAACACACAACATTGAATAGGAGCAAAGGCAACTCCGCCCAAGCGTGGAACGATCCGTTGATGTATTTTGCGTTCATCAATCGGATCAAAAAGCCGCTTTTTGTACGTCACCAAAATAATAAAAGGAATAAAGAACCTGCTCACTAGTATGGCTAACAATACGGGGATAAGTGTATAGAAAAAATTCATTTTAGACTCTTGTTTTAAAATCAATAACTATTCAATTTTTCGAACCAATGCGCTGTTCAGTAACTTTTGTTGCGCACATACGAACTTCGTTTATAAGGAAGACGACCGAAGAAATGATTTGTCCCTAAAAATTAAAACAATGATATCACTCCCCAAATACTAGGCAAGTTGCCGAACGGTGTAAATACTCCTGCTGCTATACAACTTTGAGTGCCACTTTATGTGTTGACATATAGATCTAGATAATTAATCGGTAATACAGGAATATTAAGTTAATAGTTTGAAAATGATCTAGTTATGTCCTGAATAAATATTCGGACATAAAAACTCCATTTAGGGATAATATGTCCACTACCAGTGCACGGCCCTTGATTAACTACATAGTCTCTACCAACCTTTCATTCATGTTGTTCCCAAGCGGTGATTTCCAAAAGAGCATTTTTGCCGATGCCAACAGTAAGCGCAGCAGCGATGTATTCGCTAAGATCTACCAAAAGCTCTATAGCCGTTCATTTTTACAGGACAGCTGGAATAAAAGATTGCCGGTAAAGGATCTGTATATTGTGGATTCCACCACCATCAGCCTTTTCAGTGATGTGCTCAAAGGTGTTGGACGTAACCCGAAAGAAGGAAAGAAGAAAGGGGGCATCAAAGTGCATACCATGGTTAATTCACGGGAAGATGTACCCTCGCTGGTATGTTTTTCATCGGCAGCCACCCATGACCATGTATTCCTGAAGGAACTGGAGCTTAAAAAGGGATCCCTTGTGGTATTTGACAAAGGCTATGTTGATTATGCGCAATACGCCAGCTGGGATATGGAAGGAGTGTTCTTTGTGACCAGACAGAAGGAAAATGCTGTTTATGAATCTTTAGAACAATTTACTGTCCACCAAAAAGATGCGGACCAGGTGATGGAAGGTGAAGTGATCAGTATAGGGGTAAAAGGCAGCCCTTTATTATAACGAAGGGTATTCTATTACGATCATGCAAATGACAGTATCTATGAGTTTCTCTCCAATAACTTCGAGCGGGAGGCTACCGCTATTGCCGATATTTACCGGCAAAGGTGGCAGATAGAATCGCTGTTCAAAAGGTTAAAACAGAACTTCCCCCTTAAATACTTCCTTGGGGAATCTCAGAATGTCATCGAGATGCAGATCTGGGTATCCCTGATCGCGCAGCTCATCCTGTTGGTGATAAAGGGAAGAACAAAACACAGATGGGCTTTTTCAAACATGGTATCTTTTATCAGAAACCATGCTTTAACTTACATTAACCTGTTTAAGTTCCTGGATAATCCAGATGTGAAATGGGATAGGTTAAACAAGGAAGATCAAAGTCAGTTAAATATCTTTCAGACGTGACCATGTTATCGGCCCCGGGCAGAAAAACATCGCTCAAAAAAAACAATCAGGCTTTTTAGGCCTGTTGAAAATTTAACCGAACAGTATTGATATTTTATGAAATTTAATTATTTTAGAATATGAAAAAATTCGTCTTATTCTCGTTCGCCGTCATGATGTTAGCTGCATGTAATAACCAACAAAATAATACGACCGGCCATGTTGAGGAACAAACCAACAAAGAGGGCACGGCAGTTGGTGGCCAAAAAGATGACCATGGCTGTCTTGTTGCTGCCGGTGAAACCTGGAGTGAAATCAAACAGAGCTGTGTTCAGATTTTTAATGTCGGTCAGCGCTTAAACCCCCTGAAGATCCAAGAAGGAGAAGCTGTGATCAGTGCTTTTGTATTATTTAATGACGATCGATCAAAACTTGAATTGTTTTTGCCAAATGAAAGCAAAACGATTGTGTTGAATAAAGATGTAGGAGAAACCTATCAAAACGAGGTATATAAGTTTGATGCCAAGGAATCGGTTTTATATATTGATAATGAAAAGGAATACGAAGCTGAAAGTAAGTGATTTTTTGGAAAGATCTTCCTTATTGTAGCTAGCTATTCTATTTTTCGTAAATTCTCATCATAGAGTCCAATCAGTAAGCTGTTTCCATTTTTGTCGATTTTCAAACCACCGTATTTTGCTTTTTCATATTTTTTCGCCTTACCTTCCTGAAAGAAGAAGGATTCCGCACCGATGTTTATATTCCATCGATTCGATCGTGTGTAAGCTATTGGGTATTCGTTGCTCCTTGTCGGTGTGATTTCAGACTGATACCTTACATCTTTCACAATATCTCTTGCGTCAAGCGTTACGACACAGTAGCCGCGTCTTTTTAGACTATCGGCAGGTATATTACTCGAAATTTTATAGCGTAAGGCCATGTAGTCACCCTGCATGAGGGAACGTGGATCTACAGGTGCAAGTTCCAACAAAACAAGTCTTCCCTCCTTTAGCAGTTTTTCCTTCTTCATGACCGAATGATTAATGTAAACCAATGCGAGTAGCAGGTTTAGTATAATAATAGGAATGATGTACTTTTTCATTTGTTATCGATGTTTTTTAAGAAAAAGAAATAAATCAATAAAAAACTAATTCCAGATGAAGCGAGTAATACAGATTTAATCAGCAGGGTCAGGTTCAAATCATAATAATATTGTGAAATAAAATAAACCAATGCAATAATACTGATGACAAAGCCTGTTCGATAGTTCACTAAGAAGCTCAACAACATCAAAAGCACGGCGCCGGATATAGCTGGAGAAGAGACCGTTGGTAACAAGATGACAATGGTCAACGTATACGCGCAAACTTTGTGCATTGTACGCTTAATCTTTAAAATGGGTAGGAGCGTAGACATCAAAAATGCAATTGCTGTAATAATAAGCATGGATGTAACCCAAGTATACCCCATTGATAAGGGAATAAGCCCTCTTTTTCCGAGATAAACCAAACCGGATAGAAAAGAGAAGACAAGACCTGCTCTTATTGGGGTGTATTGCGCTGAAAATGTTTTTTTCATATGGATAATACCCGCTTCTTGACGCAAAAAAAAGTAGAGTAATACCGTGAGACTTGATACATATATTTGCATCAGACTATAAGATCGCGTTGACAGTATAAGTGCTAAAATACTTCCGTTCATGATGAAGATCGCTGCGAAATTAAGTATATAACCCCGGGTCGATAGGAGGGAGCAAAGAGACAGGATGCTATAGATCAGGTAGCGTAAATTTTCATGGACGCCCAGCTGATCCAAGCCAAACCAGAGTAAAATCAAGCCAATGATAAATGAGGAGATGCTTAAGGTATCCAATATAACCTTGTTGTATTTGTTATTGATCCAAATGGCGGCTATAATACAAGTTACTCCGAAGCCTAACAAGCCATAGACGGATTGATATATTCCCGTGATCACCAGAAAACCGGAAAAAGCAAGGCTTGTCAATAATCCGCCAAAAATAGCCATCATCTTTACAGGTAAAGTCTGCGGTACACCCTGCTTTTGATAAGCCGCGATGATACGATCTTCGTCAAATAGCGGATTCCCATTGTCGGTAGACCGTAAATAATCGATCATTTCTGTTATATTATCTTTGCTTTTCATACGGTTGTTCTTTGTGCATATGAATGAGATTCCGAACGACTAAAGTTGCGCTTGCCATGATGAATATGCTGATTAATAAAAACATCCATTCGTTCTCCGAAATCTTGACTAACAGCGCTGATATCAGTACAATCAGACTAAACGGAAGGACGGAAAGGTAAAAACCACTTTTGATCTTTATACCATAGTAAATACCACCTAAAAATGCCGGTGTATAGCTAAGTATAAGAAGCGAGGACTCCCGCCAATCGAATTGAAAAATATAACCTATGAGTCCACTCGTTGCAAAAGTTACGGTTGCTAATGCCATGATGTTTAGAAAATAAATCGGGATGTTTAAATTACCGATCCGAAATCGCTGAATGAGTGTAGAAGTGATAAGGACGGTGCCATTTATCAAAAATAGCAACGTAAATAGCCAAGTGACGGACCAATCAGCTGCAACTTGTTGCTGGTATAGAATGAGCGTTGTATTGATCAACAGAAAGTAAAGAAGCCAAAGCGGGGAGAAGTCTGTAACAAGCACCCAGAGCGTGATAAACAATGTCCAAGCTAAAAAGAAGTCATATGCATTTGCGCCGGTTTGATAGATTTGTCCAAACAGGGCAAACAAGACACCAATAAGAAGCGAACATCCCGTTATCATCAAGTTTCTGGTGCGTTTATCGATCTGCGGAAGTAAGGCTATGATCATTGTGATGATAATGAGTCCCTCTACCAGGCCCAGTTTAACAAACTTATGCAGTGCTGTCCAATTATAGGCAAAAAAGAAAACGATTCCCAATAGGGAAAAGCCAATGCCAAATACGAAGAAAAAGAGCTTCAGGAACTTGAACCATGATTCGCTCGTGGGATATACTTTTTCTCTCAGTGCTTTTGCAATACCCTTTTGAGAGAGGGTACTGTGTCTGCTGATAAGATGGATGTCTTCACGTTCCATATTTTTCATCTCCGGTTATTTTTGAGTTTATTAGTTATGAAGATTTAAAACCCCACAGCCCTACCTGGTAGGTGCTGCGAGGTTACCGCTATTTATAGGTTTTTATCTCCAAATAGTTTGGCGTCACGCGTATTCTTTTGAACAGCAATTGCCGAAAATACACTTAGCGCAAAGGACATTCCATAAAATCCTTTTTCACTTAACGTGAGATCGGCATTCCACAAGCCAATGATCAATAACACGATGGCTGCTATAGTTGCGAACCAGCTCAAACCATAATATAGTTCTGTTACAGCCAATCCTTCGGCTTTATCCCTCACGCTCTTTTGTACTGAAATTACGGCGAATAGGCCGAAAAGCAGAATAGTAAAATAATAGCCCTTTTCATTCAATTCCATGCTCGCATTCCATAGGCCAATACAATAGCCTACTGTGCCGGCAAGTAGCGCCATCCATGAAGCGCCAATAAAGGCACCTGTTGGTTGAAAAGGGTTCTTTTCTTTTTCATCGAGTTTTGTCTTGGACAAATTTTCTTCGTTTGTTTTTTCTAGCGGTTCCATTTTTTTCTTTTTAATGCATTTTACTTACAAACCCAATTTGACGGGCCCTTTTTATGATTAATAACGAAGACAAAATTGCACTGTAAAATTTAGCGCTTCAAATCAAAATTTTATTAAAAATGACGATATAAATTTTTATTTTATATTTGTGATTTATCGAAATAGATCTCTATGGATACACTTTCAGAACTTATTAAACTTCTCAATAATAACGATAAAAAGGATTTTTTGCGATTTCAACAACGAAAAAATAAACGCAAAGACGTAAAAAATATACAGCTATTTGACCTATTAGAAACTGATGATATAAAATATATTAAAAATATATATTCTTCGAATAAAAACAACGATGCTTATCATGCATTACGAAAAAGGTTACAAGATAACCTTTTGTTGTTTTTATCTCAAAAGACCTTTGAAAATAGCAACAGTGAAGCCTATGAGGCGTTAAGATTGCTGGTTGTTAGCCGTTTTTTACTGGAAAATAATTTGGCAAAAATCGCTTTTAAATGTTTGGCAAAAGCAGAGAAGATCGCTATTGGATTAGAACAATTTAGTTTGTTGAACGAAATCTTATTGTTGCGGTTACAGTATGCCCATCTAAATGCCGCTGAGGATTTGGAAGAATTGACGGCACGTTTTTTAACCAATCAAACACATTTGAAACGTGAGGCAAAGCTCCATGTCGCTTATGCGTTTTTAAGACAAGAGCTTCAGGATATTCACTTGAAAGGAAAAGTGGTTGACCTTACCATGCTTATCGGAAAAACCATGAAGAGGTATCAAATTGCCATACACGATCTGATGAATTATAAGTCACTTTATCAGATTCTTTTCATTGCCAATGAATATGCCGATATTCATCAGAACTATCGGCTTATCGAATCCTATATTCGTAAGGGGTATCAATTCATTCAAGATCAAGGATCAACAGCGGTTTATCATCGATTTTATCATTTATCTATTCTTTATTACCTGGCGAATTTTAATCTTAGAAATAAGTCCTTTACAGCAAGCAAAGCTTATTTGGCGCAAATGATGCAACTGATGGAAGAAGACCAACAATATTATAAAACATTTTTCTTTCGCCACCAATTACTTTCTGCCTTGAACTGTTATTACTCAGGTGAATCCGAACAGGCCATCGAGCTATTGCGTCGTGCCATCAATTCCACCAATAAAAAAACAGCGCAAGAAGAAATCGATGATTTACAACTGTGCCTGACTATGTTTCTGGCGCAGGATAACGATACGAGCTGTCTTCGGTATCTGGCGAAATTTACGCACAGCGATGCATGGTATGAGAAAAAGTTAGGTATGTTGTGGACGATTCGTAAAAATCTAATGGAGATTTTGATCCATGCGCAATTTGAAAATATTGAATTAGCCACATCACGATTAACAAGCTTTAAACGACGTTATAAAAAATATTTGCTTACTACCCGTGAGAAACGCGTTATTGATTTTGTCGCTTTAATAGAGAAATATCTGTTGAAGCCTTCCATTGCTTTCGAAAAAACCTTCCAAATCAACGTATTGGCGATGCTGGATGTGGAAGAAAATAGAGATATTTTTAATATAAGCTTTATCAGTTGGATGATTGCCCGCTGGGAGCGGCAAACACCTTATCAACTGACGTTGAATTTATTAAACTTCTCGTACCGGACCGTGTCATAATTTTTTGTTAGGTATTAAGCGTGATCACAAATCCCATTTCTTGAACCCTCCGGCAGCCGACTAAGCCCCATATAATTACCCTCTTTTTCGCTTGGACTGATAAAATATTTTATGCCCCGATGAACTATTTTTAATAAAAATTTGGAAATGTTTAAAATAGTTTTCACATTTGATATGTACTACATAAGTACTAATAACCAAATATAAATCTAGATGAATACGCTTAAAATCCGAAGAATTAAAACAATAAATCTAAGCTATATTGGTTTAGGCCTTGTTTTATGTATGGTATTAAGTTGTGCGAAAGTACTGGATGCCGATAAAGAAAAACAAGTAAACTTAGACACAGATACATCACTTGTTGAGCAAGCAAGCTTAGCTGCCCCGATCAATACGCGGGTAACGGTCTTTAATGGAGGTAGCGAGGGAATTTATCACTCGTATCGCATCCCATCTATTATCAAAACGAAAAATGGAACCTTGGTCGCTTTTGCGGAAGGTAGGCGCTGGAGCCCAAGTGACTACGGTGATATTAACGTTGTATTTAAAAGGTCGACCAATAATGGAACAACTTGGTCGGCATTAGGTGAAGTTGTTGGAAAAGGAAATGGTACCTGGGGAAATCCGACAGCCGTTTATGACCCCACAGTAGGGGTGAATGGTCGAATATGGCTCTTTTTAGAATGGAATGATGAATTCAAAACCAAGTGGTCTGATTTTCAGGCTTGGGGCGATCGAAGAATCCATACTACATATAGCGATGATCATGGTGCCACCTGGTCTGATCCGCTCGATCGAACGAACACGTTAACGCCTACAGATTACACTTGGGATTGTGTGGGTCCGGGTATCGGTATCAGAACGGCCTATGATCATCCCGGTAGATTGATTATTCCGGCCTATGGAAGAAATATTTACAGTGACGACCATGGGGCTACCTGGCAGTATGAACTTATGCCCGGGGGTACAGATGAAAGCACCTTGGTGGAGTTAATGAATGGAAATTTAATGCGAAACGATCGTCCTAATACAACGGAATGGAATATTTCAAAAACAAGAAGAAAGTCTGTTGGTACGATCCCTGGAAATTTTTCACCTTTTTCTGCCGTTTCGGCGCTTCCGGATCCAAAATGTGAAGGTTCCATCCTTCGCTATAATGTTGATGATCCAAATCGAATTATTTTTTTAAATCCAAATGGAACTGGACAGCGCTGTAATATGACTGTTCGGATTAGTTATGATGATGGGGAAAGCTGGCCAATAAGTAGAGCGCTTTATAGCGGAAGCAATTGCAATTATACGGAGAGTACGGTGGTTTACGGGGGTTACTCCAGTATGGTTAAAACCTCAGATTACTGCATTGGTGCCTTAATCGAATATAATGAAAATGTGCATGATTCCGCTAATAGCAATAAATCCATTGAATTCAATAAATTCAATCTAGCTTGGATCTTAAATGGTCGTACAGAACCCTGATGGAAGGAATAGAACTTTCTCTATGAACCCCGGGCCTTATTGGAAAACAACACCATTATTCCGGCCACAAACAGAAGGTTATTAATAATCAAAAAAATGACGCCATTAGGAGCAAATGAGATTTATGGTAATTGGGCAACTTTGTTGCTCCCACTTAACGACGATGACCGTATTAATTATGATCAATTGGAAGATGAAATCGACACATTAATAGCATATGGAGTGAATGGGATTTATTCGAACGGTACTGCGGGTGAATTTTACAATCAAAGCGAAGATGAGTTTGATCGTATCCATGAGATGCTTGCCATCAAATGCAATGCTGCATCGATGCCTTTTCAGATTGGGTGTTCGCACATGAGTCCAAGGCTATCTTTAGAAAGGTTGCAACGAGCCAAATTGCTAAAACCATCAGCCATTCAAGTTATTTTGCCGGATTGGTTTGTGCCCTCTTCATCTGAAGTTATTACGTTTTTAACACGAATGGCGGAAGAGGCTGATCCGATTAAGCTGGTTTTATATAACCCACCTCATGCAAAAAAGTGTCTTCTGCCCAAAGATTTTGCTGAAATTCTACGACTGGGTATCCCTTTAGTTGGGTGCAAGGTGGCAGGAGGGGACGAAAAATGGTATCAAGCGATGCGTGAATTACCTGTTCCATTTTCGATATTTATACCTGGCCATAAGCTGGCGACGGGAATTGCCTCCGGAGCTCATGGTGCTTATTCTAATGTGGCCTGTTTACACCCGGGGCTTGCACAGAATTGGTATGATGACATCGTGCAACGGATCGGTGATCCATTTGAAATGCAATCACGCATCCAACAATTTATGCAACAATGTATTGCACCCTATATTCGAGATCGCGATTATGCCAATCAGGCCGTCGATAAATTTATGGCGGCAGTAGGTGGGTGGACCAGTATAAGTACACGCTTACGCTGGCCATATAACTGGATTCCGGAAGGAGAGATACAACTTGTTAGACAGCAATGTGCCGAACTTTTACCCGAAGTTTTTGTAGGAAGAAATAAATAAAGAAAACGTAAAATCATGATTGAAAATAAGCGAAAAGCATTAAGGTATTTTTTTGTCTGTCTACTGATCGGTTTATTGTTCACCCAATACGAAGCAAAGGCTAAACAACGCGGTGGAGAACTCACTATTTTGGATAGTAGCGTGGTGTTTAAGCCCAATGAGCGTTATGCTTCGACGCGTATACCGGCCTTGGTAATGAGTAAAAGAGGTACTTTGCTAGCCTTTTGTGAAGGTCGGATTGGAACAGCGAGTGATTGGTCGGAAATGGATTTGTTAATGCGTAGAAGCAGAGATGGTGGGAAAAGTTGGGAGGCACCGATTGTTATTGCAGCAAAAGAAAGGGGGCCGACGAGTAATCCTACACCTATTGTAGACAATAACGGAACCATACACCTCTTATATCAACGGGATTATGCGCGCGCTTACTATACTTATTCTACAGACGACGGTGTAACTTGGAGTCCTGCTGCTGATATTACAGCAACTTTTGAGGATTTTAAGCCAGTTTATGACTGGAAAGTGCTCGCTCCCGGACCGGGACATAGTATACAATTAAAAAATGGTAGATTGCTTGTTCCGGTGTGGTTGAGCGACCCTGCTAAAACAGTACCTCATCGAAGCCATGCTCCCTCATGCATTGCCACCATTTATAGCGATGATCTTGGAAAGACATGGAAACGCGGTGAAATCATCGCGAATAATAGCGTAGCGTTTAAAAATCCCAGTGAAACCATGGCCATCCAATTAAAGGACGGAAGGGTAATGGTTAATATCAGAAATGCCTCGGAGGAGCATTTGCGCGGAGTCAGTTATAGTCAGGATGGTATCAGTGGCTGGTCAAAACCGGTGTTTGATAAGGCACTTTTCGATCCAATATGCATGGCAAGCATTATCCGCTTATCGGATAGGAAGGAAGGAATCTTGTTCATTAATCCGGATAGCCGTGCTATTTCAAAACATCCACGTAAAAATTTGACGGCTAAGGTGAGCTATGATGAGGGGCACACTTGGCCTATCAGCAAACTAATTCACGCCGGACCATCAGGTTATTCAGATGTCGCGATCGGGAAAGACGGCACTATTTATTGCTTATTTGAGACAAATTCCGGGAAAGACTGGAACTATAATATTGTATTGAAGATCTTTAAACCGGATTGGTTGAATGAAAAATAAATCTATAGACGTATATGTAGTGATTACCTACAAAAAATTGCTTCAATGAACCTATAGGAAGGATGTTTACATAATTTAAAATGAATAATATATATGAATAAAATTACCGGATTGATCGCGGCAACCTTCGCAGCGTATAATGAAGATGGAACAATAAATTTGCGTATTATATCAACAATAGTAGATAAAATGGTAGCTGATGGGCTATCTGGGGTGTTTATTTGCGGAACGAATGGAGAGGGACCCAATCTGACTGTGGAAGAACGCATGGCGATCGCCGAAGCTTATGTGAAAGCGGCTAATAAACGGCTCTTGGTGCTGGTTCATGTTGGACACAGTTCGATTACGGACTGCCGTCGATTAGCGGCACATGCGGAGGCTATTGGGGCGGATGCCATATCCGCCGTCTCGGCCTTTTATTTTAAACCAACAACCGTCCGGAATTTAGTGAACAGTATGCGTGAAATTGCCGCTGCAGCACCTAATACCCCTTTTTACTACTACCATATTCCAACGTTAACCGGCGTAGCTATTGATATGCTTGCATTCTTGCAAGAAGCCGAACAACGTATTCCTAATTTTGCAGGACTTAAGTATACCGCCTCTACTTTACATGAGTATCAAGCTTGCTTAAATTATAAAGGGGGGAAATTTGATGTGTTGTTTGGTTATGATGAGATGCTTTTGCCGGCATTAGCCATCGGTGCGAAAGGGGCTATCGGCAGCACGTATACTTTTGCGGCCCCTTTATATATACAGCTATTGACATCTTACAGGAGTGGACGGCATGAAGAGGCCGCAAATTTGCAATTGCACGCTGTTAATATGGTGCGTTGTTTGGTGAAATACCCACCGATTCCTGCACAGCGTGCCGTTATGAAGATGATAGGTTTTGATCTCGGCTCGTGTCGATTACCGCTTGAGCCACTGCATGAAGATGAAATTCAAGAACTGAAAAGCGCCTTGGATGCGAATGATTTTTTTGACGTGTTGGCAAAGGTTTCAGCACGACCGCTTAAACAGGGATGAGATGTAAGAAAAACATTGCTATGGGTAGACAGACTTATTTATTCTTAACTCTTTGTATGATTTTGTTTTCAAATAGGGCTTTGGCACAGATCGGTTCCGCGATTCAGCTGAAATGGGATGAACTGCAAGCGCTCCCGGATCCGATTGGTTTTGCCGGGTCTTTTGCCGGTGTTAGCAATGGGGCGTTGCTGTTTATTGGCGGCGCCAATTTCCCGGATGGAGGGGCTCCTTGGACAGGTTCTGAAAAAGTGTGGTACGATAAGATATTTGCATTAGATAGCATGGCTGGAACATGGAAAGAAGTAGGGAGATTACCTTACCCTTTGGGATATGGTGTATCTGTATCTTGGCAAAATTCGGTGATTCTTGTAGGAGGAAGTAATGCGCAAGGGCATCGGCGAGAAGTTTGGATGCTGCAGTATCGCCATGGAAAAATTGAAAGAAGCGCATTGCCCGATTTGCCCTATCCATTAGCCAATGGTGTTGGTGTACTGTTGGGAAATGTAATTTATGTAGCGGGAGGTATCCGTAAACCTGATGCAACAGTAGCGGAGAAGAATTTTTGGGCATTAGATCTTTCCGCTGATCGGAAAAAATGGGCGATACTTGATGCTTGGCCCGGTTCTTCCAGAATGCTAGCTGTTGCTGGCGCCCAGCAAGGAAAATTCTACCTATTCAGCGGTACAAGTTTGAAAGATGGCGCTCGAAAATATCTGAAAGATGCGTATGCCTATACCCCTCAAGTAGGTTGGGAAAGAATAGCTGATCTCCCTGAACCGGTTGTTGCCGCGCCAACACCGGCTTATGCCCATGAAAAGTCTCATCTTTTAATTTTTGGTGGAGATGACGGTGCTCTAGCTGCAAAGGCAAGTCAGTTAAAAGATCAGCATCCCGGCTTTTCCGACAATATACTGGATTATGATGTAATAACAAATACCTGGAAGGTGGTAGGAAAGATTGCCACGGTGAAAAAGGAAGATGCGATCATGAATCCTAATGGAAGTAAATGGGCCCCGGTAACTACTGGTTTGGCTATATGGAACGATGCCATTATCATACCTGGCGGAGAGGTGCGGCCCGCCGTTAGAACCCCTCGTGTATTGAGACTGATGTTGAAAAAATAACGAACGATAATGGAACATAACAAAGAAACTGCCAATCCTTACGCATGGTTTATCGTAGCCCTTTTATGGGTGGTAGCCTTTTTAAATTACCTCGATCGTATCTTAATAACATCCATGCGTGATCCTATTGTAGCCGATTTTAAATTATCAGATGCACAATTCGGTTTACTGACGTCCGTTTTTCTCTGGTCATACGGGATTTTAAGTCCATTTGGTGGTTTTTTCGCCGATAAATACAGTAGGAAGAAAGTTATTGTATTTAGCGTTATGGTTTGGTCTGCAGTTACGCTATGGACAGGTTTTGCCACCTCTTTTCCCGAAATGCTGATTGCACGTCTGGTTATGGGTTTAAGTGAAGCCTGCTACATTCCCGCAGCTTTGGCATTGATTACCGACTATCATCGAGGGCGTACTCGATCGTTGGCAACCGGTCTACATATGAGTGGTTTATATGCAGGACTGGCATTGGGAGGTATTGGCGGCTATATTGCTGAGTTATGGGGGTGGCGTGAGGGTTTTCATGTTTTTGGTATCGTGGGTATTGTTTATTCATTCATTTTATTAAGGGTTCTAAAAGATTATAAGATTGAGCACGTTGATACAAAGGAAATCGTTCCTCAAGCTTTAGATATTAATATCCGAGGGGCATTGAAAAATCTATTTAGTGAAGCCTCTTTTTATATTCTCTTGTTTTATTTTGCCGTACTGGGCGTTGTCAATTGGCTCGTTTACGGATGGTTGCCTACATTTCTCAAAGAGCACTTTCATTTGGATTTGGGAGAAGCAGGTATTTCGGCAACAGGATACATACAAATAGGTTCATTCATCGGTGTAATTGCAGGTGGTGTTTTAGCAGATCGTTGGACGCGCAAGAATAATAGAGGGCGCCTTTATATGCTTATTATTGGTTTTACCCTCGGTGCTCCTTTTTTATTTTTAATGGCGTCAACTTCTGTTTTTAGTATTGCCATTTTCGCGATGTTGATCTTCGGCTTGGCGAGAGGATTTAACGATGCTAATCTGATGCCTATTTTAAGACAGGTAGCCGATGATCGGTACATTGCTACCGGTTATGGATTCCTCAATTTTTTAAGCACGATTATCGGTGGTTTGATGGTGTATGTTGGCGGTGCGTTAAAAGATGCACAGGTCGATCTTTCAATTATTTATCAAGCATCGGCTGTGTTATTACTCGTGGCCTCATGGACATTATTTGCCATCAAAATAAAAAAGGATTCTATTCGAGACGCGTGATGCGTCAGTCTTGTTTGAATCTAGAAAAAATGATTGCCTGTCCATTCACTAAAGCCAGATCCGCGTCCAGAGATTGCACGATATCAATACCGAGCGCAGAACAAGCTGCCCTGTATAAAGAATGATGTAATGATCCACCAAGGAGGTATATGGATTTTTTTGATCCTAAACCAGCGAGTTCGGTTCCAATAAGCAATCCGCTAAGGTAAAAGAAATTTTGTTGCTTGGGGAGCTGTTTCAATAGCTGATTCGTACGAACCATAAAGCTGTTGTGGAGTAAATTTACGGTTTGACTTCGTTCTACAGCCTCCATGAAACTTTTTCTATTGCTTGGATGATTGAAATCTCCGCCTGATTCGATGGAACTCGATAAAATACTTTTTGTTGAAAGGATATCAAAAAACTCGCCCGTCATAAATGTTTTGAAGCCGATCACCTGGTGATCTTTTATGGTTACGTGCTTTGGATGCGTACCCGGCAGAACCAATAATTGTTCCGATTCACTTTCTATCAGATAGGGAGCACATCCCACTAGTTTGGTTTCTTCTCCTCGCATGACGTCATCTTCAGTCTGGGCACCGGACACGATAATAAATGGATTAGCACTTTCATCGGTTTTATAAACTTCAATGTGAAGATCGGAACCATCCAGCTTGAATGGCAAAACTTTATAAGGGAGATCAAGAAGCCCTATGGAGGATGAGGCCATTCCGGATAATACGACGGGGACTCCAGCGAGCGGAGCATGAAGCCTTTCACTTAAAACCCGAATTTGATCCATTATTACTGATCCATAGAATGTGATGCGATCGGTGAGGGGCATTCTCTGCTGCCAAGCGGTAAATGTTTCCATAATACCCCGATTCTCCTTTATTTCAGCTAATACCTGTAGGTTGTTAGCATTAATTAATCGTAATCTAAAAGAACTTGTTCCCCAGTCGCAGCTTAAAAATTGATCCATTAAATTTTTTCGTTTACTAATTCATCCTGATCGTTCGATTTTATCCGTTCAACATTTCCTACCAAGAAAAGATAAGAGCATGCACCGAGCAGACCTAATGCAGCCACAAAAATCAGGGCAGGTGCAAAATTACCTCCGCTTGCCAAAAAACCAATGGCTATGGGAACAATAATACCTGACGATTGACCAATAAAATTAAAGACGCCACCCGTTATATCAATAAGATGTTTCGGTGCCAATGTGGAGACAAATATCCACGTGATCGATGCAAAACCGACACCAAAAAAAGACAAGGACATAAATAAAATGACTAATAGGGGGGCTTCGACATAGTTAGCACCTAGAATAAGTGCAGAGATTAAAAGACCGATTATGATGGGACGTTTACGAGCTTTTGCTGTTGAAACGCCCTTCCTGATGAGATAGTCGGAGAGAAAGCCAGAGCTGAGCACACCGCAAAAAGCAGCAAGATAAGGTATCGACGCCCAATAACCCGACTGTATGAAGTTCATTCCGCGATAATCCACCAAGTATTTGGGAAACCAAGTAAGGAAGAACCACAAGGTGGAGTTAACGGCAAACTGACCGATATAAATACCCCATAACTTCCTATGAGATAACACTTCTCTTAAATCAGCCCATTTGAAAGTTCTTTTTGAATTAGCCTCCTTAGCTGTTGTCTGGTTTAACAAACCTCCTCCACTTGCTATCATTTTAAGTTCTGCTTCATTGACTTTTTTATGTTTAGTCGGGTCGCGGTAAAAAAAATACCAAACAAAACCCCAAACGACGCCGATTAATCCCGTTACTACAAATAACCCTTTCCAGCCTACATAAGATTGAATCTTTGACAAAACGGGCATCAAAAAAGCAAGTCCGAGGAATTGTCCCGAAGTGTATACGCCTATCGCTGAAGCCCTTTCATTTTCAGGGAACCAAGTGCTTACTACCCGATTGTTAATAGGAAAAGCCGGTGCCTCAAATGCACCTGTTACCATGCGTAATCCGAACAAAGTGGAAAAACCCCTTGCAAAACCCTGTACAATGGTTGCGAAAGACCAAGTGATTAAGCTAACTGCATAGAGGATTCGAGGGCTAACATGCTTAACCAGAATTCCGCCGGGAATTTGAAACAAAAGGTAAGTCCAACTGAAGGCCGAAAAAATCAGTCCCATTTGTACAGACGAAAATTTAAACTCTTTACCGATATCGGACGCCGCCACGGCTAAATTGCTGCGATCCATGTAATTTATAACCACATTTACGAAGATCAGAAAGAGCATCTGATGTCTGATTTTTGTCGGTTTTACTGCTGGATTTAATTTATTCATTATACGAATTACCACTCGGCTACACTTCCATCTTGATGTCTCCAAAGGGGGTTTTTCCAATTGTGGCCAATGGCAGCCATTTTTCTTACATAATTTTCATTAATCTCGATACCCAATCCCGGTTTATCGGGTATGTTAACATATCCATCTTTGTATTCAAATACGGTTTTATCAACCAGATAGTCAAGCAAATCGCTTCCCTCATTATAATGAATACCTAGACTTTGCTCCTGTATAAATGCATTATGGCAGGTAGCGTCGACCTGTAGACAAGCAGCTAGTGCTATAGGGCCTAGCGGGCAGTGTGGCGCAGCTGCTACGTCAAAGGCCTCTGCCATGGAGATGATTTTTTTACATTCTGTAATACCGCCGGCATGCGAAAGGTCCGGTTGAATAATATCTGCATAGCCTTCTTTCAGCAAGGTCTTGAATTGCCATTTAGAAAACATACGTTCACCGGTAGCAATCGGAATGGCTACATGTCTTACAATCTCCCGTAAATCTTCGTTATTCTCGGGCAATACGGGTTCTTCGATGAACATGGGTCTATAGGGTTCCAGTTCTTTAGCGAGAATCTTCGCCATGGGTTTATGGACACGACCATGAAAATCAATTCCTATTCCGAACGCGGGTCCGGTGGCTTCTCGTACGGCTGCAATTCGCGCAATCGCATCGTCTATCTTGTCATAGCTATCGACATATTGTAACTCCTCCGTCGCATTCATTTTGACTGCCAAAAAACCCTGATCAAGCATTTTTTTTGCTGCTAAGCCAACGGATGCCGGTCGATCACCGCCGATCCAGGAATAAACCTTCATTTTATCTTTGGCCTTGCCCCCCAACAGCTGATGAACCGGGGCATTATAGAATTTGCCCTTTATATCCCATAAAGCCTGATCAATACCGGCAATAGCACTCATAATAATAGGGCCACCACGATAAAAGCCAGCGCGATAGAGCACATTCCAATGATCCTCAATTGGCATCGGATCTTTACCTATTAGATAGCCCATTAGCTCATCCACCGCCGTTTTTACGGTAGCTGCTTTACCCTCAATTACCGGTTCTCCCCAACCCACAATTCCTTCATCCGTTTCTATTTTTAGGAATAGCCACCGTGGGGGTACCTGAAATAATTCGTAACTTTTAATTTTCATTTGACTATGGTTTATACATGAATTGCCTTTACAAATTTTTGTGCGATATCGGTAAGCTTTGAAAGATACTCATCCGTCACTTTTTGCTTCGTGTCCACTAAGGAACTCCCTATGCCGAACCCAATTGCTCCTGCCTTTTTGAAGTCAGCAATGTTATCCAAGGTGACGCCGCCGGTCGGTAGCAAAGGAATCTGTGGTAAAGGACCTGCAATGTCTTTTAGATAGGATGGTGAGGTGGCAGGAAAAACCTTGATAATATCTGCGCCTATTTTATAGGCTTGGTAGATTTCTGTTGCGGTATAAGCTCCCGGAATGCTTACGCGATCGAGGCGCTTTGTTACTTCAATAACCTCTTTATCCACTATAGGAGAGAGTACAAATCGTGCGCCCGCTTTTATGGCGTCTTTTGCGGTATCACCATCTAACACTGTTCCGGCGCCGATCGTTAATTTATCACCTAATTGATCGCTGACGCGCTCTATTGTAGCAAGAGGCTCGGCTGAATTCATGGTGATCTCCACTAGGCGGATTCCCCCTTTGTATAGCGCTTCCGCTATATAAAGAACATCATCGGGCTTTGCGCCCCTAATAATGGCAACTATTTTATTTTTCTTTATATTTTCCAGTGTGGACATCGTAGCGAAGTTTAAATAAAACCTGTTTTAATGAACATTTGTGACATGATGCTATGTACACACGTATTCAATGTGCAATAGTCTTTTGTTTGAATCTCCCTGTAATCGGTATATAAATGGTCATACAACACAAGGTGCCGTAAGATAAAAAGAAAACCTTAAAAATGTATGGTCATTGTTGATTATGCGTAAAAATGTAGTAAAGAAGCAAATGAGTTGCTCTGCTATGCGGTGTAGAAGAAAAAAACAAGGAATTGATGAAATAGCGTTGAAGGAGGACATAAAAAAGAAAAGGTCTGACTTGATGGGCAGACCTTTTCAAAATAATATATTAGCTATCTTATTTTTTTACGGCTTTAAGATCGAAGCCTATTTCAATGTCTTTGCTGATTGCCCAGTTTTCCGGACTTCCTTCCGTTTTATAGTTAAGACCCCAAGCCGTTCTGTCGATCGTGAATCTTGCTTTACCTGTTACTTCGTTTTCAGCTACTGCAAGCTGAGCAGGAAAAGTAATGTTTAACGTACTATCTTTCAACGTTAAATTACCACTGATCAGGTTAGTAGCCCCTGGAAGTAGGCTCTTTTGCTGTGTGCTATCGTAAGGGGCTACAGCGGTGATCACAAATTTTGCAGCAGGATGTTTCTCCACATTAAAGAAATCGGCGCTTTTGAGATGGCCTTCCAAATCTGTATGTTTTTTACCTTCTTCCGTAACGGAGGTAGGATCAACTTTTAAACTTGTAAGGTTTAGCTCTAAATCGCCTGCAGTGATTGCACCGTTTTCAACGGAAAGTGAACCGCCTACAACCTTAATATTACCAAAGCGAGGGGCTACACCACCTTTGTGCGTGCCTTGCCAGGTAACTTGGGTGGTAGTTGTATCAATGTCATAAACAATGCCTGTTGCTGCAGCTGCTTCTTGTTTTTCTTCAGTTTTTGCTTGATCACTGGTTGAGCCACCGCATGCTGCTAAAAGGAGCACCAGGGCAAATGCTGGGATAATTGTCTTCATACGCTATTTTTTTTAATGTCTACAAAAATAGTAGATTGGATTCATAAATGAAATAGTTTTAAAAAAAATATATGTTTAAACATTTAATAGGTATCGATACGCATGCATACGGTATTTGAAGGTTTGGATAAGCAGTTTGTTCAAACCGTCCAGGGAACTTATTATCACCTATAACTTACTGTAGGAAAGTAAGGGTAGCGCTGATGATTTGTTAACATTCCCCTCGGAAGACCATCCAAAGGGGAATGCATATTTTTAACCTTAAGTGCAATTATTTAAACAAAGACATAACAAAAGCCAAGGTAAGCTTTGTTTCCCTCGCTATTTCATCGTAGGAAAATCCATCTTTTTTCATTCCCTTTGCAACGGCTATAAGGTCTTTTAAACCGGGTTTCTTAATAAGTATTTCACTATTGCCCTTCAATGATAGTGTGGTGGAATTCATAGCAAAATCGTTTTTATGTGTGATGTGGTAAAGGTAGAAACTCTCCTAATAATAAATTGTTAAAAGATGTTATATTGGATAATCTTGACAATCTGATGGGAAATTCTTTTTTATTTTTTTGTTTTTCATTATTGATCTGTGCTATACTGGCTGTATTGGCAAAAAGACTAACGGTAATTGCGGCTGGCGTGGCGTACGGCATTGGTCTGTTGGTTTTTTTTGCCATGGGAGGGAGGGAGTTGCTAATGCTATGCTTATTTTTTATTCTTGGTGTATTGGCAACTTCACATAAAAAAGCATACAAAACGCAGTTATTCGCGCTACCTAAGCACGAAGAAATTCGGACAGTAGGACAAGTATTGGCAAATGGCGGAGTAACCGGTTTGTTAGCGATATGCTGCTTAATAGATAGTTATCATGCTGATTTATATAAAATCATGATGGTTGGTAGTCTTGCTTCTGCACTAGCTGACACCTTATCTTCTGAATTGGGTATCGTATATGGTCGTTCTTTTTACAATATTTTAACGTTGAAAGAAGACCTCGGCGGGCGGGATGGTGTTGTGAGTATCGAAGGAACATTGATTGGCATCGTCGCATCCGCTTTAATGGCTTTTGCTTATGCAGGAATCGATAAGACAACCATTTTTATAGCCCTTGCAGGTACTTTAGGCAACTTATTCGATTCAGTTTTGGGGGCGAGTTTGGAGAGGAGGCACTATTTGGGAAATAATGGTGTGAATTTTCTTAATACACTTTTTGCAGCCTTTGTTACACTCTTCTTTTTGTTAGTTTAGGTTTAATTGCTGATATAAATAAAATTCAATAGTTTTATGATCGTAAAAAAGATAAACTATGTCAAATAACTCAACTTTTTTAGGTTTGCTTTCAGGAGTGGCATTTGCTATTGTTGCCTGCAGTTCTTCTGCCAATAAAAACGGAGAGGAGATAGGTGCAGATACAACCAGTTTACCGCCGGTAGAAACAGGGGCGCCGAATAGTGATTATAAACCAGCCTTTGAAGGTCAAACCCGTATTGGTGGTGTTAAAACAAATACACCCTATGAAGTAACGGTAGTCAACAAAGAATTGAAAAACCCTTGGGGAATTACCTGTTTACCGGATGGAAGATTCCTTATTACGGAAAAAGGTGGTACCATGCGGATTGTTGCAAAAGATGGTAAAATCAGTGAGGCTATTACAGGTCTACCTAAGGTTGATGCTAGAGGGCAAGGTGGTTTACTGGGGTTAACAATAGATCCGGACTTTGCGAATAATCGGATGGTTTATTGGGTTTTTTCAGAACCTAAAACCGGTGGGAACCTCACAGCTGTAGGCAAAGGTAAATTAGCGGTAGATGAGAAAACCATTGAGCAGGCACAAGTTATTTATGAAGCCACACCCGTTCATGATGGAACTTTACATTATGGCGGCCGTATTTTATTTGACAAAACAGGTAACCTGGTGGTCAGTACGGGTGAGCGATCTGATCTGGAGACGAGACCCCAGGCGCAGGACTTAAAGTCGGGTTTGGGTAAGATCCTTCGCATTACAAAAGATGGTAAACCAGCACCCGGTAATCCTTTTGAAGGTAAGGGGGACGCACGTCCTGAGATTTATTCCTATGGACATAGAAACGTGCAAGGCCTCGCTTTTCATCCTACAACAGGCGACCTTTGGGAAACTGAATTTGGTCCGAGGGGAGGAGATGAAGTAAATCGTATCCTTCCCGGTAAAAATTACGGTTGGCCTACGATCACTTATGGCATCGAGTATAGCGGAAAAAAAGTAGGCGATAGCATCCAACAAAAAGAGGGATTGGAACAACCCATTTATTATTATGACCCGGTAATCTCCCCCAGTGGTATCACGTTCTATAGCAGCGATGTTATCCCTGAATGGAAGGATAATTTGTTTATATCGGCACTGAGCGGAGTGCATATTGCGCGCTTAGTGATTAAAGATAATAAAGTAGTTGGAGAAGAACGGCTACTTGCCGATCAGGCGCAACGTTTTCGGGCGATCGCGGAAGGACCCGATGGCGCGTTATATGCCGTTACAGACTCTGGATGGTTATTTAGAGTGGGTAAAAAAGAAGGTGAGAAATAGCGGAATTTTCAGGTCAAATAGAACAGAAAGGTTCCGTGTAAAAAACGGAACCTTTCTGTTTATGGAAAAATCGACGTTTCATTGAAAAATAATTCAGGATACGTTTCTCGCTCATAGCTTGTGAGGTGCTCCTCAGCAATCTCCTTAAATCCAAGGCTGCTTAATTTTACGATATTCTCTTTCAAGTAGGTGATTATAGGGTCCTGCCTATAAGCTTCCCTTCGAACGCTTAGTATCGCCTCCCAAGACATTTTAGGATAAATACGCAGCAAATGTTCCTTTCGATTAATATGGGGATTGAATTTATCCGCTTGTAACAAGTAAAAGCTTATTTCTTGCTTCATGATTTGCTAAAATAATTAGCAAATATACTAAAAACATCTGCCTCGACAAGACCTCATGTCGAAATTAAATGGAATCCGTACTCAACGAATCTTTTTTGGTCAATTCATCCGTTGGTTGATCATTACGCATGTTATTATCATCTGTCGTAGGAGCCTCAACGGTGTCTCGATACGAGTCATTGGTATTATTTTGCTGGTTAGACTGTCCACAAGCAATTATTGATAAAAACGAACAGATTAGCAGCGCCTTGAATAGATTTTTATAGATTTTCATAATAGCAAGTGTTTGTTGTTTTAAAAACAGTTTGAAGGAATAATTGTTTTTTAAACAACAAGACAGAAAATTTCTTAGCCTGAAACAACTAAAGTTCTTCTTCTCTTTCGAGCATTAAGATGGCACCTTGCGGCACAATAAAATACTTTTCGCCCCGATACAAAATCTCCGTAGAACCGTTTACTAAGAAAATGGCTAAATCGCCTTCTTTTGCTTGCAAAGGAATATAATTGATTTTTTCCTCTTGTGGCTTCCAGGCATCATCTTCATCCGCAGGAACAGGGATAGCATAACCGGGCCCCGTTTTTATAACATAGCCTTGTTGTATCTTTTCTTTCTCCTGAACACCCGGTGGTAAATAAAGGCCACTTTCCGTCCGCTCGTTAGACTTGGCCGGTTTTACGAGTACACGATCTCCTACAATAATGAGTTTTTTCAATTTATTATCTTCTGTCAAATGGGTGGTCATAATCAATCAATCCTTTTTTCAGAGCCGAACAAAAGTTGTGCAAGAGGTAATAAGAATGCCATATTGACATTCTCATTATATCAATAGATCAAATACGCCATGCTTTATAGCGTATATAACGAGTCCGGCTGTATTCTTACAGCCCGTTTTCAATAATAAATTATTCCGATGTCCCTCCACTGTTCGGGTACTTAAAAATAACTTTTCAGCGATCTCCGCATTGGTAAATTCTTGGCAGATTAGGGATAGGATTTCGTTTTCCCTCTTCGTGAGATGATCCTCGACTATTGTTTTTTCTATCCTTATCGAGCTGTCACGCAGTGCTTTCAATGTTGAAGTATCCATATAGAAGCCGGTATGATAAACACCTTCAATAGCTGTTTTTAGGGTTGATAGATCACAATTTTTGTTTAAATAGGCGGATGCACCTGTATCAACAGCTTTCGCAATTAATCGTTCCCTGTAATCGATCGAAAGGATAATGATTTTAATTTCGGGATAACGATTATGAATGATGTCGGTTAATTGCAGCCCATTCATATGCGGCATAAACATATCAATGATTGCAATGTCGGGCCTTTCCAATCTATTTTGTATGACCGTTAAAAAAGCATGTCCACTCTCGGCCTCTAGGATAACTTCCATGTTGGTTTCTAAGGCAAGAGCAGTTGCTAACATACCCCTGAACAACTGTTGATCATCTATAAGAGCAATTTTTATTGGGAACGGCATTTTCTACTAGTTAAATTGATGATGATAAGAGGTTTTTATTTAGTTATTTAAGGGGAAGGAGAAGTGAAGGTTATACCCAGGCGTCTGTTTTTCTTCAACTTCGTATTTCCCGTCTAGTACCAGTATTCTGCTTTCGATATGCTGCACACCGTGTCCAACACGGACCTGTTCCTTGATACCACAACCATTGTCGTGATATTTGATATGCAAGCGTTGATCTTGTGTCCTAAAATAAACGAAGATGCTGCTTGCGTTGGCATGTTTGATGGTGTTATTTAATAACTCTTCCAATATCCTGTAAAGATTAATAGCCTGTTCTTCAGTTAAGGTGTCCAGATAATTCCAAGTAGATTGATCGGCTTCTAGATGTACTCCTTCGGTTACAAAAACACTTGCAGCCAATTCTTCAATGGATTCAGATAACGTGTTCAGTGTGAAAATCTCGGGCGATAAATTATGTGAGATATTTCGACAAGAATGAACGATAAAATCGATTTTCGTTTTGCATTCTAGAAAGAACTTTTGAAGATGTGAATCTTTTACTTGATGTAAACGTTCAAAATTCTCCATAGCTAAGCGTAGAACAGCAAGGGAAGTTCCAATGCTGTCATGCAAATCTTTTCCAACGCGTTTCCTTTCCAAATCCTGGGAGGCAACGGCCGCCTTCAATAGATTTTGATGATGAAGGACCTGTTCTTCATGGAAACGTTTTTGTTGTTCAGCAATCTTCAGTTGACTTTTATGGAAAAGCATAAAGAAGCCGATAACAAGCATCAGAATGCCTATGCAAACGATGAAAACAAGAAAAAGTAAATTATCGGTCATTCCTTGCAAATAGCATATGCTTTGAAAAAAAAAAGATACATCAATAATACCATGGTAGCATGAAAATTCCATAACCAAAACTTTATTTCCCTCGTGAAATAAGTGCTAAAAAAATTTGAAAAGCTAAATTGAACCAAGGAGCTCATAAAGTAAGTGATTAAGCCGAGGGCAATCCAATAATGAGGACCTTTTTTTCGGTTGCTAACGAAGTTTCCGATCCCCGTATAAAGGTAATATAGACTATAACCGGATATCATGATCGCCTGTATAGACCGGGTATATGTGTTGAATTGGTCAATACGCTGAACAAAGGCGACATTTAACAGGCAATATATAACATATAGGACAATTATAGACAAGATGAGCTGTTTAACAAACAGTTTTTCAACTAATAGAAAAAAATAAATGGATAGCAGTGCGAATTCAATGGCTGAATAAGCGTGTAGTAGGAATAAATTGTTTTTATTATTAAATGCCAATACGGCAGCAATGACGTTGGTAATACCTGCAGTTAATAAATACAGAAAAATGACTTTCAGTGCTTTGTCTAAAATAGGGTACTTTTTTATTGCATAGGCAATAGGTAAAAGTACGATTCCAGGAACAAATATTCCCATATACCAAAAAGACAGTTTGCTCATTTTAATATAGCTGGCTGGTTTCATCACGACAATCAGGACAAGGCATGGTAAAATTTTTTTCCAAAAATTTGCGCCAGCGTTTCGTTTCTGTTTTTGCTTGCTCAAGAAAAATAATGGTGTTCTTTTCTTGGCCTGACTGCTGATTACGATGGTTTGTGCTCATAGCTAACTTAAATAATTAAAAAAATAACCTTTTGTAAGGGGAGATAGTCCTTCAGTCTTTTTTTGCCACATTGGCGAATAAGAGACACGTCACACGCATCGCTGCACTCAGCTGTGTCAATTGGTAGTCAATTACTCATATTTTTTGAATAATTACTTAAAAATGAGAAAAAATGTGAAAAAATGGAAAATATATGTGAAAAAAATCATAACAAATAAAGGTATACGTTATTCAAACGTGCTAGAGAGAATACCTAATTTGCTTTCTATTTAGGAATAAAGATTGGAATGCCCAAGCAGTTCTCAAGGGGATGTGACTTTCAGGCATTCCAGAAGGGATAGGGGAAAAGAATAATTAGCTTTGTATTTATAGAATACTGCTTTCTTTGTCAAGCTTGGCCGTCAACGTGACATCTAGATAATTTGCATAGACGTTCATGGCATGTTGAGCGGCAGCTTGCGAAAACCAATCTTGCATGGTGTTGTTTGCGTAGTTTGCGTCCAATGGGTTGGTGAATGGAATGTAGTTATTGCTTTCTTGTTGATAGGCACCTAATTCAAAAATACCGGAAAGGATAACAAGGCCTTCTCGGAGACTTATGGTAAGCCCCTTATAAGTGAAGGTGATTTCTCCGGCAGATGGGCTCGGAATAAATAAAAAGGCAAGGGCTAATATAGCGGATGATACCGGGAACTTGGGGACGATGTCATTATTGTTTGCATAATGCCAGGCATCGGTGATCTTGTTATCCAAATCGCTCGCAAAATCTTCATTGCCGGAGGCAGGTGCAGCGAAGGTATACAACGATAGGCCGTCAAAATTGTATCCCTGTTGTTGTACGGTGGAAGAGAAATAAGATGCATATACATTTGCGATATTACCACCTAGCTATGACCAACGATACTAAGCGATTTATTGGCCGTAACGGCATAATCGAAAAGATAATCATCAATTGATTTGCCGGAGCCGAATTGATCCTGCATGGTCAATACATTGTTAAATGCGGTAAATGTACCTTGCCCAATCAGTGGTTTCTCTGTACTAGCGTAAGGCCATTGAGTCTGCTTTATTACATCCAGGTCTTCTATTATCCAATTGGCAAAGCTATACCAGTCACTGAAAATACCCTGCGGCGGAAGAGAACCACGAATAGCTAAAACATAATTTGTTTGCGATGTATCGGTAGCAATAAACGCATAATTGCCATCCACAGTTTCTAAGCCGTTCCAAACAATATGCCAGTCAGGGAGCAGTGACTGCATCTCCTCTGTTGGATTGCTACTATAGGTAATAGCAGCCAGTAATACGGCGATTTGATTTTTTTCGAGCGATTTGTTTTCTGTATTTATCATCATCTTGTATTTAAAAGGTGTGTTGCTATTAGTAAGCAGGGATTGATTAAGGGAGAAAACGTTTTCTGATATTGACGTTTGGGACTTCGCAGTTTTTGCTTTTACCGAATAGTTTGTATCGTCTATTAGCAAAACAATCGTATAGAAAATCCCTTATATGTTTTGGAAATACCTTAAACACAGCGGCCAAGTACCTCCACTTTGTTTTTAAATGACTAAAAATGTAGATTACGGCATCCGATTTCTCATAGAACTTTTCGCCGTGGATAACGATCATACTGTTCATGTTTTGAAATTTCATATCAAAGCGTTGTGCAAGCACTTTGGCCGAATTTCCTTGCAGCGATGCGTAAACAAACCGTTCTGTATGATCTTTGGCGATAACATAGCGGGTATAGCGGTTGCAAAAAGAACAAATACCATCAAACAGAATAATATCTTTATCCGATGTTAAAAAAGATGCCATGGCATTTGGTGATTAATGTAATAGATAGCCGGGTATGTCGCTAAAAATGCCCAAAAGAAAGAATTAAGTCCCATAATAATCGTTGTCAGCAAATGGAATATGGCGCCCCAAATCAAGAAAAGGGAAGCGACCGGCCACGGTAAAATGAGGCAAAGAGGGAATAGGCACTCCATGATGATTACATTCCAACATAAAAAAAAGTTTAATACGGGATGCTTATTTAGCAGTTTAGCGGCCCAAGCTGACCCATATGTCTTTGTTGAAAACACATCCCTAACGGCCGATGCGTTGCGCCATTCATGTGATAGAAGCTTAGCAATGCCTGCAACACAATAAGATAGGCAGCTTTGTAAACCAATAAACCATAACCCTTTTTCCGTTAAATTCAGCGAACCCATAAATGGGCATGTACAAAGAAATAAGGTTACAATGATCAGCAAGTTCATCTGATCGGAACCATCACTTCCATAGAAAGTGATCATGGAGCTAAGTAATAAGTTTGAAAGTAATATTCCCAATAAAAGCCATGAAGCCGGGGAAGCAAAGGGAAAAAGAAATAGGCCTGCTAGCGCAATTAATCTAACAATAAATAACAGTGAAATCCCCCTTACGGTAAAAATATTGGACAATAAGTGGTTGAAGAAATGATTATTGTTCTTATACCACCGCAATTGCATAACATTCCAAGTAGATAAACCAGTTACCGAAAAAATCTCAACTTTTTTTAGGTATTCCAACGTTGAAACGAACAACCCGATACTTAGTAGTAATAGGGTGAGTTGACTGATAGTTATAATGGGTTCCATAGCTTTACTGAATTTTATGAAAAACAGATAATAATATAACAGATGGTCCGGTTTCGTTTAAGTAACCGGAGGACTCTGCTAACATGAACTGGCGGTAGGAGAAGTTGGTCCTCCTGTGATAATGGCTGAGTACGTTTAAAATAATAATATAAGGCATCGAAAACATGATCAGATTGGTGCTTTGATTTTCATTTCGGTAATAGGGCAAATGAGAAACCAGATTTTGAACAACATCCGACAATATTTTTTTGTCACGTTTCTCCGGGTTCCACAGCCAAGAAAAAGCGGAGCGCTCTTCAGTGATTTCTAATTCTTCCCACTCACTGATTATCTCATCCCCGTTTTTATCCCTGAACAGAATATGATAATCTTTTTTTCCGGGATTGGGCGCAAAAAATGTCCATAAAGGGACCAGGCCAAAACAATCGAGATGGCTTTTGATAAAGGTGGATAATTTGCTCGATCTAAATTGACAGATCAGCGTGCAGATAAACCAGCCAATTAAGACTGAGCTTATCAACAAATCATATATATGTTCAATGTTAAGTTCCATCGTGTTGATATTAAAGGGAGAGCAAGAGCCCTCCCCGAGGTAAAGATTAATTGAAACGTTTCCTCAATTCGATCAATTTTTCTACAGAAAGGCCCTCTCTCGCCAACTTTTCCAATTGTTTATTGGTTTCGTCTTTTGCCTCTCTTCCGAGTATAGCGGTTGCAACTTCTGCTACATCAGCAACATAGGGAGTTGCTTTAATCGCTACCTTGGTCGCCTGAACGGCAACACGGGCCACTGCAGTGATGAAAGCAGGTTCTGCGAAGTCTGCCTCAACAGTTTTGTTTCCATTTTGCAATTCTGCAATCAGTGCATCTAGAGCCGCTAGCTCTTGCTGCGTTAATTTTACTTTTGCCATAATTTGTTTTCGTTTAATGATTAATTCTTGCTGTACAGAAGCTTCCGGTGTACATATCAAAAGTAACATCATTCCCTAGCGATAAAAAGCGTGTAACTACGTGAAAAGATATTTAGGTATTTTTACCTGGAATTTGCCATACTTACCTATTAGTGAATTCTTGTTTTTTTGTTTTCTTTAATGAATGATTAATACAGATCACATGGATTATACAAGCTTAGATTGGAAGAAAATAGCTTTACTGATTATTGATATGCAAATGGATTTTGCCGATCGAAAAGGGGCATCTTATGTTGAGGGAACCGAGCAGATTATTCCGTTACTTTCGCAGACTGCCAATAGATTTCGCCTTAACGGACGTCCTGTGATTCATATCGTTCGATTGTATAAACGAGATGGAAGTAATGTTGATTTATGTAGGAGGGATCTTATTTCTTCAGGACGGGAAATCGTCTTACCTCATACAAACGGAGCTGCAATTTTATCGCCACTTTTACCTTCAGATGCGCAAAATGTGGATCACCAAAAATTGCTTGATGGTCAAGTTGTTCAGATCAGTACTTACGACTATGTTATTTATAAACCGCGATGGGGTGCGTTTTATCAGACACCACTACATGAGTTTTTGCAATTAAAAGAGATTGATACACTTTTCATAGCCGGTTGCAATTTTCCGAATTGTCCAAGAACAAGCATTTATCAGGCGAGCGAAAGGGATTATAAAATCGGAATAAACCCTGCAATTATTTCAGGAGTATACGAAAGGGGGCTTAACGAATTAGTGAATATCGGTGTAAAGATATGTAATATAGACGAAAATCATTGATAAGCACTACTATAAGTATCGGCAGATGACTTGTTTTGTTGATGGTACAGACCCGTCGATATAGCAAACTTACATTAAAATAACGATCAAATCTATTTCATATATGCCAAATGTTGAGGTGACTTCCGACAAATTGTAAACATCGTCTAAACTTACGACAACTTTATAAGTCCAACTAAAAACAATAGATCAATTATGAATAGAAAACTGTTTATCCTTTTTATGCCGGTCTTATTTAGTATGGGTTCGTGTATCGGCACATCTTATCTGGGAGACCGATATAACCCAACCACGCATACCGATATTTATTATGCCAGCAAAGATGTTAAGAAAGACTATAAAGTTATAGGACACATCTCTTCGCGGATTTGGCTCAGTGAAGAAGGAGCAAAGCGAAAAATCGTAGAAAAGGCTCGAGCTGTCGGAGCTGACGGTGTTATCATTCATGGTATTGAATACACAGGAGGCGAAGATGCTGATTCATACTATAAGGCAGAGGCGATTCAGTATAACAACTAGACCAATTCCGTTGAACTGGCGACCTAATTTGTTAAATTTTTAATGTCAATGCAACCATCTCCATCTCTTTGCGTCTTTTTATTAGCTAATGTGAAAGTAAGTCTATTCAGTTAACCGATTGAATCAGGTTGTTTACCGATGATTTACAATCGTTGGCGGAAAAACAATGGTTAGGTGTATTCGCACGCGCTATTTTTGTATTATGAGTTTTGACCTAATTGATATTATGGAAACCGATAGCACTTTATACCACTTAAAAGTTAAACAGATGAATCAACATTCAATGGACGTAAAAGCTATTCAGGAGGCTAATCGATCGATTTATCAAGCTTTCGAAACCCTGGATTTTAAAGCCGCGGGAGAACACCTTACAGAGGATTGCGATTATATAACATTTAATGGGATGCATCTTAAGGGGCGTGCGGCTTATATCCGAGCCCATAAGGAACTTATGAATAACTTTATGTTCCGAGGTGCTAGGTTGGAAGGGGATATTACTGATATGCGTTTTCTTAACGAGAAAACGGTCGTTGTCATCGCGAGAGGTGCCATCAGATTTAGATGGCAGAAAAAGGTTGCATCCAATCGATTATCCATTAATACCGCTGTATGGGTGAGGGATCCTACGGGCAGGTGGAAGATGACAGCCTTTCACAATTGCCGCATTCAAAAGATGGGGTGGTTTGCTAAATGGTTGATGAAAAGAAAATAGCATCTTTTTCGAGTATAAATTTATGGAAATAGGTGCAGCGTCGAACATATGGGCGCGTTACTGTTTGCGTACCCTTAGCGATTTTACCGGCAAACCTACGATTTAGTAGCCCATACTAAATGTAAACCTACGACGCAGAAGCAATAGTTATACTAGAGAACACGTTCTGAAACACTTTTTTAACATCAATACATCACATCCTGACTTATAAGTGTATATTTAACATCTATTTACAAAGCCATTTCAATAAACAAAGATGCGTATTACTTTTACAATAATGATTTGCCTCATCGTCCATTCTCTTTTCGCGCAAGTACGAAAAGAAATTTATTTAAATAATGGATGGTCTTTTCAGCGAGGCGATATAAAAGGGGCCGAACAACCCGATTTTAACGATCAAAATTGGCAAAAAGTAAATATTCCGCACGATTGGGCTATCACTGGTCCGTTTGACAAAGAAATCGATAAACAAACGGTAGCTATTACGCAAAATGGTGAAAGGATACCCAGCGAAAAAACCGGTCGCACCGGCGCACTCCCCTACATAGGAGTAGGATGGTACCGGACGACGCTGCCGAAAGAATCTTTAACCGGCCGCCGTGCAAGCATTATATTCGACGGAGCTATGAGCGAAGCACGAGTCTATATCAACGGAAAGGAAGTAGGATATTGGCCCTATGGCTATAACTCTTTTCATTTCGATATCACTCCTTTTTTGGGGAGTGAAGGCGAAAATGTGTTAGCCGTTCGGTTGGAAAATCAACCGGAATCTTCGCGTTGGTATCCGGGAGCGGGTTTATATCGGCCCGTTCGGCTATTATTTACAAATGAAACCATGGTGGTGCCCTGGGGCCTATCGGTTACCACGCCAGTGGTATCCGACAGTTTAGCTCAAATTAATATAAAGGCAGAACTGAATGCGCACCAAAACAAGAAATTGCGGGCAGTTACAACCGTTCTCGATCAGCAAAGCCGCGTACTTCTCACAAAGGAGGCGAGTTTAGTTTGGCGTGGAATTCCGATAGAGGAAAATCTAATACTGGAGCAACCTGCATTGTGGTCGCCGGAGCGGCCAGCTTTGTACTTAGCAAAGATCGAGCTTTATGATGGTGATCAATTAGTGGATGTGGATTCCGTTCGCTTCGGTATTCGTGAAGTAAAGGTAAATGCCCAAGGTGGTTTTATGCTAAACGGAAAATCTAGAAAGATTAAGGGCGTTTGCTTGCACCATGATTTAGGCCCCTTGGGGGCAGCCATTAACAAAGCCGCCCTAAAAAGACAGCTTCTGATTATGAAGGAAATGGGGGTCGACGCGATTCGTACAGCACATAACATGCCTTCACCTTGGCAAATGGATCTATGTGATGAATTAGGATTGATGGTAATGGCCGAGAGTTTTGACGAATGGAAAGCAGCAAAGTGTAAAAATGCCTATAATCGCTTTTTTGATGAGTGGGTGGAGCGCGATCTGGTAAACCTGATTCGTTGCCATCGTAATCACCCTTCCATTGTCATGTGGAGTATTGGTAATGAAGTACCGGAACAAAGCATCGATGGCGGTAACCGAATCGCTAAACGTTTACAGGATATTTGTCATCGTGAAGATCCAACGAGGCCAGTGACAGTGGGAATGGACCGTGTAGATAATGCCATCGCTAGCAACTTTGCCGCACTCTTAGACGTTCCAGGACTGAACTACCGTACGCACCGCTATCAAACGGCGTATGATAAGTTGCCACAAGGTTTTATCTTGGGTTCAGAAACTGCCTCAACCGTCAGCTCGCGCGGTGTTTATAAATTTCCGGTGCAACCATATCAACAAAAGACTTATCCGGATGCCCAAAGTTCATCTTACGACCTGGAAAGCTGCAGTTGGTCTAATCTGCCGGAAGAGGACTGGGAGCTACAGGACGATAAACCGTGGGTGATCGGTGAATTTGTTTGGACAGGTTTCGATTATCTGGGAGAGCCCACCCCTTATGATCAGGTTTGGCCTTCAAGGAGTTCTTATTTCGGAATTTGTGATCTAGCCGGTTTACCAAAGGACCGCTATTACCTTTACCGTAGTAAATGGAACAAAGAAGCCCATACATTGCATTTGTTGCCCCATTGGACCTGGCCTGGACGAGAGGGAGATACGATTCCTGTATATTGCTATACCGATTTCCCGGAGGCAGAACTTTTTGTAAACGGAGTAAGCCAGGGACGTAGAAAGAAAAATCTACAAAGCAAATTGGACCGTTATCGACTGCGTTGGAATGAGGTCGTTTACCAGCCCGGTACATTAAAAGTGGTTGCTTATGACGAAAATGGTGCTATAGCGCAGGAGAAAGAATTGCACACAGCAAAAAAGCCAGCCGGTTTACGGTTAAGTGCGGATCGAAATCGTTTGCTTTCCGGTGGAGAAGATCTGTCTTTTATAACGGTTGAAGTAATTGACCGCGAGGGTAATCTTTGCCCGGATGCCGCTATTCCCTTGTCTTTTACAGTAGAAGGTTCGGGTAGCTTTAAGGCTGTCTGTAATGGAGATGCAACATCTTTAGCGCCTTTTCATATCCCGCAAATGAAAACTTTTAATGGAAAGCTGGTCTTCATTGTACAAGCTGCGGAGAAGAAGGGAGCGATTCGCGTGAAGGTAAACGGAGCTCAGTTGAGAAGTGAAAAGATGACCTTGGAAGTTGAGTAGCTAATGTGATGATTAGCCAATGTGATGATTAGCCAATGTGATGATTAGCCAATGTGATGATTAGCCAATGTGATGATTAGCTAATGTGATGATTAGTTAATGTGACGATTAGTTGATGGTTGAGTGGTTGAAACGTTGAGTAGAGAAGTGGTTAATGTGATAATGATGGCCTGCCTTTCAACAGGTAGGCCATCACTACGAGAGGCAGGCTTTTTTACTTTTTAATTTTTACTTTTTAATTTATCATTCATCTTAAACGATGGAGGAATGGCATCGTCTTCTGTGGCCCATGTTTTATTGGGATGTTTTCCCATAACCAGCTCCAGCTTACCACCTTTCATGAGGTCTTCGTGACTGAACCAGGATTTATTCCAGGATACACCATTCAGCTTGGCCGACTGGATATACTTGTTTTCCGGCGAATAATTTTGACAAACCACACGGAAAGTTTTACCCTCACCAATATCGATCGTTGCATTTTCGAAAGTGGGACTTCCAATGACATACATGGGCAGGCCAGGCGTAATTGGATAGAAACCTAGTTGGGAAAAGACGACGAAAGAAGTCAATCCACCACCATCCTCATCACCTGGTATACCCATTGGGTCATTTCGGAACCATTGTTGAAGCAAAGAACGCACTCGTTTTTGCGAACGCCAAGGTTGTCCCGCATAATTATATAGATAAGGGATATGCATAGCGGGCTCATTACCCATGGAGAACTGCCCCACATTTCCAGAGTGATCTGCATAAATATGATAAAAATCGGGTCGACCTTTGCCCAAAGGCGTATCGTACATATCCTCCAGCGCATCAACGAATGCCTGTTTTCCACCAATTAATTGTACCAAGTCGCTGATATTATGAGGTACATCGAAGCGATAAACATAGCCAGTATTTTCATCATAAGCATCACGCCCTCCGATACCCGGAGGGAAACGATAATCCATGTTCGGCATAAACACACCGAAGGTATCTTTTGGATGAAAGAACTTAGTTTCCGGGTTAAACACCTTACGGTAGTTTAAACTTCTTTCGGAAAAATATTTTGCCTCATCTTCTTTTCCCAGTGCCTTTGCAATAGTTGATAAACACCATTCATCGTATACGGTCCCAAGTGTTACGGCGATAGGTTGACGGCGCTCCCAGCTATGTACTTCTGGAACTGTTTCTTTTTCGCCAGGTGCCAGGGAGGGGAAGTATCCCTGTTTTTGATAAAATTGATCTAATACGCCGGCAGGTTTAGCGGACCAAGGTGCCAAGGTTTTTTCGGTAATGGCAGCTTTGGACACTTGGTAAGCCTCTGCCAAATCGAAACTCCGCAGTCCTTTATTATAAGCATCAGCAACCATTGCTACCGCATGATTAGCGTTCATTCGACGACTATCGCCGGTGACTTCAGGGAAATTGGGCATCCAAGCCTGTGGCATCTGTTGTGTCATGACGATATAGGAGTTGATCATATTCGCTTCCATCTCAGGTTCAATCAATATGCGCAGGGGGTGTGTTGCTCGGTAAGTATCCCAAATCCAGTCATCTGTATAAAATGGTCTATTTTTATCACTATGCACTTTGCCATCGTATGCACTAAAATATTGCCCGTCCTCCGAAAGGCAGATCATGCGCTCATAGGTTCGATATAAAGACGTATAAAATACAGTTTTTGCATTCTCATCAGAACCGGTAATTTTTATTTTATTGAGCGTCTTATTCCATATGTCACGTCCTTTATTTGAGACAGAGGTCAAGTCAAAATCCTGAATCTCTCTACGGAGATTTTTTTTTGCCTGTTCTGTACTTATAAAAGATACGCCATAACGTAGCTTTATTTTGCTCGTTCCCTTGGGATATTCTAGGACGAAATAAGCGTTTTCACCTTTTGTAACCTTCTCCGTTGCACGTAATCTGTTCCCTTCTTGCGTCCCGATACACGTTGGTTTAATTGCGGTTTCTAGGTAGATATATACTTTCGTACGGCCGTCTAGGTTCTGATATCCGCTGATGCTTTGGGTATCATGGGATAATTCGCCATTTCGTGTGTTGAAAACTAAAAAAGTTTCCTTTTCAGACTGATTCACATCCAATTCGTATATGCCTGATTGATGCGAAGGAGCGTATGCTACATGAATGTCCTGTTCATCAAGATCTACACTATAGAAGTAGGGCTTGATCACCTCATTATCATAACTTAAAGAAAGAAGGTGTTTGATATCCTTAATATCCCCCTGAAACGGGCTTAAATTAAAAGCAGAACTCCCTCTATGGCTGGTTACAATGAGTGGTAAGCCTTTCAGTGTATTTCCGGTGAAGTTTTCACGTTCAGGATAAACGCGCAATAGACTGTTAGGCAAATGGACAGTTGGATAGGTTGGAACAAGTAGGTGACTAATGTTACCTATATAAGGATTTACATAGTCGACCGGATCCTTAACCGTTTGGGCAAAAAGTTTGGTTACAAACATCGCCGACAGTAAAATAGATAAAATAGTTGGTCGCTTCATGATTACAAATTATTTGATTTAAGGCTGGAAGAACCTGGCGCATTTGCCGTAAATATAAGCTTAGTATTTCTTTTTTTCGAACTACTAATATGTTTTAGCATAATTTAGAAATAAAAGGAAGCCTAAGGTGAATAGGCTTCCTTCAGGGATTTATTTCTTCGCGGTCTTATTCACTTCTTTACTAAAAGAATAAGGAGCGTCATTTGGTGCGGTACCTCTTTTTTTATTGGGTGTTTTGTCCATCTCATAGACAATTTGGCCACCTGCGGTCAAGTCTTCATGTAAAAAGTAATTCTTCTCATGAGCCTTACCATTAAGTCTTACACGGCTTATATAACGACTATCGGAGCTATTGCTCGGAGCCACAATTGAAATTTGTTTCCCATTCTCTAAATGGAGTCTGACAGATTTAAAAAGTGGTGATCCGATCACATATTGATCTGTTCCGGGACATACCGGATAGAAGCCGAGCGCAGAAAAGACATACCATGCGGAGGTTTGACCATTGTCTTCGTCACCACAATAACCATCAGGTCCGGAGGCATAAAGCTTTTCCATCACTTCCCGCGCCCAGTATTGTGTTTTCCAAGGCTCCGCGGCATAATTGTATAAATAAATCATGTGCTGAATCGGCTGGTTACCGTGGGCGTACTGTCCCATATTCATTACTTGCATTTCACGCATTTCATGAATCATTGAACGACTTTTCATACCTTCTGCACCGGGGATTATGAACACCGAATCTAACATGCCTATAAAGGCTTGATTGCCGCCCATTAAATCGATCAGACCTTGTGGATCGTGGAATACCGACCAGCTATAGTGCCAGCTATTACCTTCGGTAAAATCGCGACTCCAATCGGTACCGTCAAATGTTGCTGAAAAACTTCCATCTGCTTTTCGTCCACGCATCAATTTATAGCGAGCATCGAATACATTTTTATAATTCATAGCCCTTTTTGCATAAATTTCAATTTCCGTTTGAGGCTTGTTGAGTTTGCGTCCTAAGGTATAGATCGTCCAATCGTCGTAGGCATACTCCAGTGTACGGGCAACATTTTGATTAATGTCCAGGTCATTTGGTATATATCCGTATTGGTTATACGCTTGGTAGCCCTTGCGCCCCGATGCTGAGACTGTAGGATGTACGTTGTTGGCACCATGCTTAAGAGCCTCCCATAAGGTTTCGATGTCGTAGCCTCTTAATCCCTTGACATAGGCGTCTGTTACAACGGAGGCAGAGTTATTGCCCACCATGATATCACGATGTCCGGGGCTTGCCCACTCCGGTAAGAAACCACTTTCCTTATAAGCGTTCACCAACCCTTCCTGCATCTTTACATTCATTGAAGGGTATAAAAGGTTGAGGAAAGGAAACAAGGAACGAAACGTATCCCAAAACCCTGTATCCGTAAACATATAACCCGGTCGTGTTTCTCCATTATACGGGCTATAATGGATCGGTTTGCCTTGCGCGTTGATTTCGTAGAAACTTCGGGGAAAGAGAACGGAACGATAAAGACAAGAATAAAAAGTACGAAGATGATCGATATTTTGATCGCTAACTTCAATTTTGCCCAAGGTATCATTCCATGTTTGTCGTCCTTTGGAAACCAACTGTTCAAAACTGTTATCCCCTAACTCATTTAAATTGATCTCTGCTTGTTCAAAGCTAATAAAAGAGGAAGCAACACGCGCATGTACTTGCTCCCCTTTTGCCGTCGTGAAGCCAATAATCGCTCCGCTATGGTCTGCTTGCTGCTCCAGTTGCTTTTCGTTGATTTGTTTTTGATTAACCGTCGCTTGATAAGTAAACGCCTTATCAAATACGATAACAAAATAGTTCTTAAAATTGGCCGGAACACCACCGCTGTTTCGGGTAGTATAGCCTATAATCTTCCTTTCTTCCGGTATCACCTTGATATAAGATCCCTTATCGAAAGCATCGATGGCTACATAGGATTTTTCAGTCGCGGGGAAAGTAAATTGAAACATGGCGGCCCTTTCCGTAGGTGTAATCTCTGTCGTTACATCGTGATCAGCTAAATAAACCTTATAGTAATAAGGTTTTGCTATTTCCGCTTTATGGGAAAACCAGCTAGCACGTTCGTCCTCGTCAAATACGGGTTTACCTGTTATTGGCATTAGTGAAAATTGTCCATAGTCGTTCATCCATGGACTAGGTTGATGCGTTTGCTTAAAACCCCTTATTTTGTCGGCGGTATAGGTATAGACCCACCCATCTCCCATTTTACCTGTCTGGGGAACCCAAAAGTTCATGCCCCATGGCATAGCAATAGCAGGGTAGGTATTTCCGGTAGAGAGCTCAAATTTGGATTGCGTACCGACCAAGGTATTTACATAAGATACAGGGTCGGTATTTACCTGCCCCATAACCAATGTATTTACTAATAATTGTATTGTAAGAATAAAAGTCGTTTTAACGCGTGCTTTTAGTTTCATTTTTACTTAGTTGATAATATATGGAAAGAATTAATAGAGAAAATGAATTAAGGCATTTCAAGACTTACCATCACCGGAAAATGGTCAGACGGTACACGTGCACGGTAATCTTTTAGGCGTACCTCTTTTGGGAAATTACCCGACTGATAGGCTTCCTCTGGATTTTGTAAGGTAGAGCGATAGGTGTCGGTAAGTATACCGTACTGGAGAACTTTAAAATCGGTCGTTAAGAAAATATGATCGATACGACTATCCGTTTTACTGTTTGGATTAAAATTGTTGAATGTTCCGTTCGTTGCATATTTAAAAGGAGAGGCTTCGAAGGCATCTTGTAAAATATGTGATTGCTCCAAGACCTGATAACTATCGCTATGTTGATCGACATTAAAATCGCCCGTTAAAATTGCCGTATGGTTCCCGGCCAATTCTTTAACTTTACGTAAGATCAGTTTTGCACTTTCTTTACGAGCTGTTGTGCCTACATGATCAAAGTGTACATTAAAGAAATAAAGTGTTTTTCCATTTTCTTTTAGTTTTAATTTGGCCCAGCTGCAAATACGGGGCAATACAGCGTCCCAACCTTTGTTGGGATGATCTGTTTGTTCGGCCAGCCAGAAATCTCCATGCGATAATAAATCGAATTTTTCCTTATTATAAAATATAGCAGCATATTCACCAGCCTCCTTACCGTCATCACGGCCTACACCGGTATAAGCATAATTAACCAAACTGTTTTTCAGATCTTCCAATTGGTGATGCAGGCCTTCCTGTGTACCGAAGATGTCAAATTCGTGAAACCGAATCAGGTCCGCAATGATAGGGTAACGTTGCTTCCAGCCATCACCCTGTGCGGCATCCTCCTTATTATTGTCATTTCGGATGTTATAGGTGGCTACATGAAAACGTTGAGCAAATAAGGACGAGGAGAAAAGGCTGAGCCCGATTAATAATAGCAAGCATTTTGTCTTTAGTAAATACATCATCTGTTAAATTGTTTTAGTTCTTTTTAGCTAAATTGATTTAGCATATTCCTTTGTTTAACATGTTGCCGAATTTAAAAAAAATATAAAACGGGAACGGTTTGTTGGTTATGCTACTCCAAGGCTTGTACAAAGCTAAGCTTTTTGAAAAGAAAACAAAGTTCGCGATGTATTTTTGTCTTTACATTTTGTTTTTAGTTTACCGAAATTTTTAAAGAAATAAGGAAAATACAGCTTAAAATACCCCCTCCCGCTCGGACTGTGTTCAAAAGGGAGGGGGCTTTTATTCGATTCGGATATTCTTCTTAATAAAAAATCGCTATTTACCCAAAGCTTTTCGTACGGCGGGTGCGACTTTGGTGCCTAGTAATTCAATGGTCTTCATCAATTCTTTATGTGGAGGTGCACCCACATCTGCATGCAATAAAAAGCGGGTTAAACCGAAAAGTTCCTGATGATAAAGTATTTTATCCACTACTTGATTGACATCGCCGATAAAAAGGGCCCCATCTTTACTTCGGCCACCTTCAAATTGCTCCTTCGTATAGGGCGCCCAACCGCGATCCTTTCCGACACGATTCATCTGTTCCGCATATAAAGGGAAATAACGATTGGCCAGTTCTTGACCATTTTCGCCAATAAGGCCATGAGAATGGGTCGCAATACGCATCTTCGCAGGATCATGACCTGCCCGTAAATATTCCTGTTTATACAGTTCAAAAAAAGGTTTAAACTGAACAGGCATACCTCCGATGATTGCAATAATTAATGGCAGTCCTAAACGACCAGCTCTCATTACCGATTGCGGTGTACCACCAACGGCAACCCAGATATCCAACCCTTCACCTGTTGCTCTGGGTAATACCTGCTGCGCATCGAGGGGTGCGCGGAACCGACCCTTCCATGTGATTGTTTCGTTCTTATTAAGTGCAAGCAGTAAATCTAGTTTTTCAGCAAACAAACCGTTATAATCGTTTAATTTATACCCAAATAAAGGAAAAGATTCGGTGAAACTACCTCTTCCGACTGTTATTTCGGCTCGACCGTTGGATATGAGATCCATACTGGAAAAATTTTGATATGTACGTACGGGATCGGTTGAACTGAGTACCGTTACCGAGCTGGTAAGTTTAATTTTTTTCGTGATACTGGCAGCCGCTGCTAGTATAATTTCAGGGCTGGAAACAGCGAAATCGGGGCGATGATGTTCGCCAATTCCGAAAACATCCAAGCCAACTTCATCTGCCAATTTTATTTCCTCCAGTATTTCTTTGATCCTTTCTTGAGCTGGTTGAAAAGTTTTTGTGTCGTGATGATATGCTAAATCACCAAACATACTTAATCCTAATTCCATAATGATTTTCTGATGGCATTTCCTTGAAAAGTGAATCGTTCTAAAGAGAAATCGTCAGATTAACCTTTTATGACGTTTCACCGTTAATTGTGCACAAAGGTAACTGCTTGCTTATTCGTCCATCTTGATGTAGGATAAGATTTTTAGAGATTCTTTCAAAAAACGGTTGGCTCTTATTTGTTGAATCTATAAATTTACAATCTATGCAGATAACAAAACTAATTCTTGCGGCTTTATGCTGCTTCGTTATTTTCAGTTTCGGGAAAGCACAAGAGCGACCGAATATTATTCTGGTATTGGCTGATGATATGGGATATTCCGACTTAAGTTGTTATGGAAATCCCAGCATATCTACTCCTTTCTTAGATTCGATGGCACATAAGGGCCTGCGTGCCACGGATTTTATGGTGACAAGCCCATCTTGTACGCCATCCAGGGCCTCTCTACTGACAGGACGTTACGCGTCACGTTATAATCTTCCAGATCCTATTGGTCCGGGCTCCTCCTTAGGCCTCCCGGACGAGGAAATAACGATTGCAGAGATGCTTAAGGAAGTTGGTTACCGTACGGCTTTGGTCGGGAAATGGCATTTGGGTGATAAACATGATTTCAATTATCCGACAGGGCAGGGTTTTGATTCATTTTTTGGTATGTTGTATAGCCATGATTATCGCGATCCTTATGTTCAAACAGATACTACGATTAAGATTTTTCGAAATAGGACGCCCGAAATTGAACGACCTGCTGACTCGAACTTAAGCAGGATTTACAGTGAAGAGGTCATCCATTTTATTAAAGACCAACAGAAAGGGCAACCTTTTTTCCTATACTATGCGCATAACATGCCACACTTACCTGTCGCCTTCGCAGCAAGGGCTGATCGAATGAAAGAATTACAATTTGGGGGTGCTTTAGGAGCGGTTGTAGAAGACTTAGATAAACAATTGGCATTGATGTGGAGAACCTTAGAAGAGCAGGGATTGGCGGACAATACAATTTTGATTTTTTCAAGTGATAATGGCCCATGGATTGAGTATCCGGTTAGAATGAGTGGAGACGGGGCTACTAAAAATTGGCATGCGGGGACCGCAGGCATGTTCAAGGGATCAAAAGCACAAACTTATGAAGGTGGGGTGCGTGTACCATTCATTGTTTATTGGAAGGGACGTGTTTCGGAAGGAACCATATTGCGGAATGCGATCAGTAATGTAGATGTACTGCCTACTATAGCCGAGTGGGCCCACGCTTCTTTACCAAAAGAACGAGCGCTGGATGGACAATCGATCGCGTCTCTGCTTACCGGAGAAACGGAAGAAGGCCTATTTGAGCATCGCCCCATTTACCTTGTTAATCATGGTAAAGTAGAAGCAGTAAGAAGCGGGAGTTGGAAATATCGTGAATTACCGGCTGGTGTGAACAACAATTCCGGGAAAGCTTATCCCGCTGCTAAAGAGCTTTTTAATGTTTCTTATGATCCCGGTGAACGAACCAATGTCATTGACGAATTCCCTGAAAAGACAAAAGAACTGAAAATGCTATTTGATGCATTTAATGCGACTTCCAAATAGGAGGGGAAGATTATTTAGAAGAAACGAAAGCTTTGAAGCTTTCGTTTCATTCGGATACGACTTCTTTTCTTCAAGAAGATGGTCGGAAGTTGTCTGCTATTTTAATTTGTATGCTTGCTTTCGAAATCGGTTGCCGCTTTGTTTACATCATTAGCTGCTGTTTCAAAAGCATTGTTAATATTTTCCAGCAATTGTTGCTCCGTTTGCGGGTCTTCCTTTTTATTGGTGCGTATATCAATTAATTTTGGATAATCATCGGTCACAATCTTTTGGTATGCTTTTAACCCACTTAATATTCCTTTTTGTAGCCCATCGTCACCATCAAAATCACCTGCCTTTTCTACTTTGGCAATTTGTTCGCTCAAACTTGTTTCCCAGGCTTTTCGCACTTCTGAGGCTTTACCGTAATCGGCCGCTGTCATGGCTGTGTTCATATCGGTAATATGTTTTTCATTGTCGTTGATCACGGTCATTAACTCATTATTATAAGCAGCAGGATCTTTCGGTTGACTGCAATTATAAGCTGTTAGTAGACATAAAATCATGGATAAACTGATAAATACTTTTTTCATGGATGATAATCTTTTAAAGTAAACACTATTTTACGCAAAGATAATCGAGCAAGCTGAACACGTAAATCGCTATTTTTCGGGGTTTTTGAAACGAACTTTGAGTGATAAGGCCTTGGCGGTACGAAATCGCAGGTGATCGATCTGTAAATAAACCGAACGTTGATAAATCAGCGCTGCTCTTCTTTAATTGGTAAGATACTTGATCGGAGAATGTAATGATACATCAGTTCATGCAGCTACCGCCAATAAGTAGCTTGCGGAATGAGTAAAAGAAGTATGTAATTTCATTGCCATAAAAAGAGGAATGACAACTGAATTTGTCCGTTTCGGCCGCTTTTAAAGAGGGAGTTGTTCGGGTTAGAATTATCTTTGTTTAGTATGAAGATAGACTTGTCCGCTCGTAATCTTATTAAGCAAAGCCTATTGTTTGCGACGACGGTATCCACCTTGGTTATGTTGGCCTCTGTTATGGAAGGGGTTCCCGGTTGGTTGGTTTTGGATAAATATATTTCTTCATTTCTGGCCGTTTTTGTTGTTTGCCTGCTTAATATATTTCTGCATCTAGACTTCCAGTCGGACGACCCGCTTAAATCGTCTGTATCAATAAAATGTCTTAGTTTTCTGTTGAGCATAATCGTTATATACATTCTTAAAACGATCCACGTCTGGCTGTTAGATGAAGAGCTTTTCAGTAATCACAGGCTAGTACCTATCAGCGGTGGGATGTTGTACCTTTATTTGGCCCTGCAAGCATCAATGCTGAATTTTGTTGTATTGCTTTGGTTATACTTCGTGATGACACAACATGCCAAGGTACAGCATGAACTCGAAAATTCGCGATTGGCTAAAGCGAGAAGTGAAGCCGCTAACCAACTTTTAAGGCAGCAGATTCACCCGCATTTTCTTTTTAACGCATTGAGTACATTGAAGGCCCTGATACGCAAGGATAGTGCGACCGCTGAAATTTATTTACTTCGATTGTCCGACTTTTTACGTGTTTCGGTTACGGCGAATCAACAGGGTTTATCGACTTTGAAACAGGAAGTTAAGCTTTGTGAAGATTATTTAGAAATGCAGAAAATTCGGTTTAAGGATGCTTTATGTTATCAAATAGACTTGCCATCAGAATTGCTTGAAAAAGGAGTCCTACCTCTTTTTTCATTGCAACCCCTGGTGGAAAACGCTATTAAGCATAATGGTTTTACAAAGGAATCTCCATTGCTTATCCATGTATTTAAGGAAAATGATAGCATTGTGGTAAAGAATAACAGAATTGAGCGAAGCTATGTGGTTGAGTCGACAGGCAACGGTCTTTCCAATTTAGCCGAGCGTTATCGAATGATTTCAGGAGATGAAATCAAAATCGAACCCTACCCGAATGCTTTTTCCGTAAAAATAAAAATACTCGAAAATGAATATCTTATTGATAGAAGATGAAGAGCTTGCAGCAGATGACCTGATAACGGCAATCAGACGGGTTGATACGCAAACCGATGTCATTAAGACGTTAGTTTCTGTTAAAGAGAGCATTGAATACTTGAAGCAAGGCATTGTGCCTGATCTTATTTTTTCAGATATTCAACTAGGGGATGGCTTAAGTTTCGAGATTTTTGATATGGTTCATATAGAAACACCAATTATTTTTTGCACGGCATATAATGAATACATGCTGCATGCATTTAGGACAAATGGCATCGATTATCTACTAAAGCCTATTACCGAAAATGCGGTGTCAGAAGCTTTAGCAAAGTACTATGCACTTAAACGGAGCTTTACCGCTAATTTGAATCTGCCGCATGATTTTTATCGCAATCTATTAGAGAAGGTGAATCAGAAACCGATATCTTTACTGGTTAACCAGAAGGACAAAATCATCCCTTTATCGATTCAGGATATCGCACTCTTTTATATAGAGCATGAGAGTACCTTTATTTTTACTTTCGGTAGTAAAACGTTTACCATTGGAAAATCATTGGAAGAATTGGAACGTTTGATGGGCGATGATTTTTTCCGTGTTAATCGGCAATATTTACTTAACCGACAGGCAATCAAGCATGCATCCTACTCTTTATCGCGAAAGCTTATCATCTATTTGACGATTTCTCATCAACAAACCATTACGGTAAGTAAGGAAAAGTCTCCTTTGTTTTTATCCTGGTTGACCGGGGCGCTGGGAAGAGGGCTCTAAAAGTAACTTCGATTGCCTGTTTATTTATTTCCAAGTCGAATTTGTCCGTTTGGGTTCTTTTGGACTTTTACGTCGAAGTACTTTAGGGCATCTTTGGATCAATGAGAAATTTTGTTATCATCAGAAGAATGCTGTTAGGCCTGTCAACTTCACTCTCTATACTCGTTCATGCACAAACAAAAGATAGTCTGGTGACTCATAAACTACCGAGCTATCCCTTAATAAGGCCGTTTATGATGCAATACGAACGTATAAACAATGCGGAATATACCCAAAGAGATCGAAATAAGAATATAATTGGTGAAGGGCAGGCACAGACAACACGATTTAGGACATTTGCATCCATGCCTGTTTATCAAAAGGAGAAAATAGTCATCTCCACGAATGTATTATATACACACGAAAGTATTTCAAATTATACGAAGACGCAAGTTTCTGGTCCCTTAACTAAAAGTACGATACAAATAAACGATGTTGACTTGACATTAAGTGGTGTTTACCGTGGTATTTTATGGAAACGTCCTGTGATACACACGGCCAATATTATTGTTTCGAGTCCTAATTTGATACATGTTAAAAAAGTATCCGCAATGGCTTCATCTTCTATGATATTTGTAAAAGGGGTACAGACTCGTTATTCGCTTGGCCTTCTGTTTGTACTGGACCCTGTCATTGCTATACCCGTTATTCCGATGTTTACTTATTGGCATCGTTTTGATAACCCCCTATGGGAATTAGATGTTGTTTTACCCCAGAAAATTATGCTGCGAAGATCAGACTTTTTAAATGGATGGCTTTCCATTGGAACAGAGTTGTACGGAAACAGCTTTTTTACGCCTGAATCAACACAATTGCCGGGGAATTACGAGTATCGGTATGCAGATTTATTCAGTGGGGTAGGATATGAAAGAATGCTTGGGAAGCTTATAGTAGGTGTGCGAACAGGTTTTCGCAGCACGGTTCAGGGACGAATGCTGAAAGTGTATAACCGAAATAAGGATTATGTTTTCGATACTAAAAATAAGACCGTACCCTATTTTAATCTCCATATTTCATGGGCAGTGCCCTACCTTTTCAAGCCAAAAGCTTTAAAGAAATAAATAAGCAGATGAAGAACTATATTTTAATATTTAAAACATCAATAGATACTGCCGAAGATGAGATAAATATTGCTTCCATCCTGAATAATTTTCCGAGCAGCAGGAGCTGGACGGTAGACTTGGAGGATTGCGATAAAGTATTGCGTGTTTGTGCAGCAAGCGATATTTCGGCAGAAATTATAAGAACTTTACGTCAAGAAGGCTTTTTATGCGAACCGATGGATTGGTAGATGACGATATATAGAAGATTTTTGTCTATTAATTTTTAATTGCCTGTAATTGCTTTAATATTTCGTCTATCGTTTGTGATATAGTTACCTTATTTCCATTGATTAGGTTAAGAATCGTTTGCTGAGTGGGCGTAGGATTCTCTAATGGATAGAATGAAAAAATCTGGTCGATGTGTATCCACTCAATCAGTCCTGTTGGATGCACTATTTTAAGAAACTTTATCATATATGGCAGAAAATCTAAGCGGTAGATGAATGTGATAAAGATATAAATTTATTTATTTAATGGGAAAAATGGTTGTTCCTTTTACTCTTTATAAAAGCACTTCTTTTTTTATGTTGATATTCTGCTGATTTTTGATATATATTGGTTTAAAGTTGCTTAACTATTAAGAGTATGTTTGTTAATTCTGTGCTAAATTGGGAGTTTAGTTGGAAAATATAAATTAAATGAATGCTGTTTTAGCGTCTGTAAGCGAGTGTTTGTTTGAATTGAAGGAATATCGATAAAAGTAAGTGATTCTACCTAACGGAATGCACATTAACTTGCTTTTAAAAATAAAATAGGACGTGAAGGAAGTGGCTTCACTAAAGTGATTGTTGCGTAGAAATGAACGAAGTTATTTTTAAATCAGGGAGCAACTGTTATATTTATATTTTGCATTTACAAACGTTTAAAAGCTGAGATCTTACTCAATATGAACTATATTATTGCCGTAGACATTGGTACTACGAGTACCAAAGCCCTGGCCTTCGATTTATACGGGCGTGTGTTGGCTGAACATCGCATAGGCTATCCAATTATTGCGCCTTTTCCGACACATAGCGAGCAAGATCCTGAAATCCTATTTGATGCTGTAGTCAATAGCATTGTTGCTGTACGTAAGTTTATGACCAAAAGTCATCTGAAAGCAGTTCTACTTGGTATTAGCTTTAGTAGTGCGATGCATGGCCTATTGGCAATGGATGCACAAGGAAAGCCCTTAATGAATTGTATTATTTGGGCGGATACAAGAAGCGAACAATTTGCGACCCAGCTAAAGGGTACTTCTCTTGGGCATGATATTTATTTAAAAACAGGCACACCTATTCATCCAATGTCACCACTTTGCAAACTTGGATGGATGCGGGAAAATAAAACCGATATTTTTGATAACGCGTATAAGTTTATCTCTATCAAGGAATATGTGTTTTTTAGATTGTTTGGACACTATATAGTAGATGTGTCCATTGCGTCCGCAACCGGATTGTTGGAGACAGACAAACAACAATGGTATGCCCCGGCCTTATCCTTGGTGAACATTTCAGCTGAACGATTATCTACGTTGGTGCCTGTTACCCATATTGTACGTGGATTAAAAACACAAGACGCTGATTTTATGAACGTACCTGCAGATATACCCTTTATTGTGGGAGGGAGTGACGGTTGTTTAGCCAACATAGGTGCTCAAGCTACCCATGAAGGCATTGCTTCGGTTACGATAGGAACCAGCGGTGCTATTCGCGTGACATCGGACAAACCGGCAAAGGATGAAAAAGAACGAATTTTTAGCTATGTAATAGCTCCCGAAATGTATGTGATTGGAGGAGCAGTAAACAACGGTGGTAATATCTTGCAATGGTTTCAGGAAGGTTTCGTAGCTGCTAATGGACAGTCTTTGGAAAATACGATTCCTTTATTGACCAAAGAAGCTGCTTCGATTGCTGCAGGATCGGATGGACTGATCTTTTTACCCTATTTAGCGGGCGAACGTGCACCCCATTGGGATGCAAAAGCGAAAGGGGTATTTTTTGGAATACAAATGCGTCATCAACAAGCACATTTTATACGTGCGATGATGGAAGGTGTTGTTTTCGGATTATATAGTGTGGCAAAAGCCTTGGAAGAGGCCTCGGGGCCTATTCAGCATATTTTCGTGAGCGGTGGCTTTGCCCGATCAAGCGATTGGGTACAAATGCTTGCAGATATTTTTAATAAGCAGGTGTTTGTTAGAAAAACGGTAGAAAGTTCTGCCATGGGAGCAGCCATTGTTGGCATGAAGGCATTGAACTTAATAGCTGATTTTTCTCTTGATAGCGATGAAGACATGACCGTTTCTTCTTTTCTACCCCAATCATCGAATCAAGAAGTTTATATCAATAATTTTAATCTTTTTGAGCGCTTATACGGCAAACTAAAAGATGAATTTTAGCAGGTTTCGAAATGAAAATTTGCGATCAAAAATCCTCGGTACAGCAGGGTAGGTGAAAGAAAAAGTGATCTTGCGAAAAAAGAAAAGTTTAGCTAAATTTGTCGCCAATAAAATTATAACCGATGAGGCTAATTTTTTCTGCTCGTATTGTGATGTATAGAGATAGGGCTTAGCGAAAGCACTTTTTCTATTCTTATCTTATTTCAGGACAGCCCTGAAACTACAATTTATTTTTAACGCCGTTCACATTCTTGACTTAGGTATATACTAAGGCATTAGTCGTTTCTTATGAACATTTCTTGGAAAAAAAAATCATCATTATCTGGTCGGGCCAATTTGTCTCCCTGTTAAGCAGTTCAGCAGTTAATTTTGCCGTCATTATCTGGCTAAGTCTGGAGACGGGCTCTGCGGAAGTATTGGCATATGCAGCCATTGCCGGCCTCTTGCCACAAGCCGTTATCGGACCCTTTGCCGGGGTATTCATTGATCGCTGGGATCGAAAAAGGACCATGATTTTTGCAGATGGATTTATCAGTCTTTGTACCATTGGCATGGTCCTTCTATTTTACGCCGGTTATTTTGAGTTACTATATATTTATGTATTATTGGGGCTTCGCTCTGTGGGATCCGCTTTCCATATGCCGGCAATGCAGGCTTCCGTTCCCTTACTGGCCCCTGAATCGCAGCTATTACGCATTGCGGGGATCAACCAAATTATCCAGTCGATCTCTAATATTGCAGGACCCGCACTTGGTGCATTTGCCATTGGTCTTTTGGATATTAGTCATGTTCTTTTGCTGGATGTTGCCGGCGCTCTTGTTGCCATTATATCGCTGCTGTTTATTCATATTCCGAACCCGGTTCAAGAAGTACTCACTAAAGTCAGTATAAGGCAAGTGTCAGTGGATATTTGGATCGGTATCAAAGCCGTTACTAAAAATAAAGGCTTATCCTATCTGTTTCTCTTTTCGATCTTGGCTACTTTTTGCATTATGCCGGTGGCTGTCCTTTTTCCATTATTGACCTTGCAGCATTTCGGAGGTGGAAAATATGAAATGAGTCTAATTGAGGTTGTATGGGGGATAGGGATGTTGGTAGGAGGTGGGTTACTGGGCGTTTTTAAACCTGGTATAAGTAAAGTTACCTTGATTAACTGCATGCATATTGTCCTTGGCTTGTCGTTAGCCATCTCGGGAGCACTACCCGCTGCGGGCTTCATTTTGTTTACATTTTTAACAGGGATCGGTGGCGTTGCCGCTTCCATTTACAATGCCAGTTTCACTACGGTGATTCAACAAAAAATAGATCCGACCATGATGGGACGGGTATTTTCGATGTTCTATAGTATCGCCATATTACCTTCGGTTATCGGTTTGCTAAGTACAGGATTTATTGCAGATAACATAGGGATTGGACGTACATTTTTGATTTTGGGAAGTGCTATTGTCCTGATCGGTTTAATTTCCTTTGCCATCCCGTCTTTAATGGCATTAGGTAGGGAAGAGGAGAAGAGCAAGGCAATGACGATTACTTAGAAAGCTTCATTTAATCCGAGGAAGAATCCGCGCGCACCGTATCGGCCGAAAGCATAATCAAGACATAAGTTGGTTCGGGTGGCTTTATTAAAGAGCACACGCAAACCGGCACCCCCGCCAGGTTGCCAATGTTGAAATAGTTTAGTGCCTAAATCATCATTGGCAGTTTGGACGTGGAAGAAAGTAACTCCACTGAGAAATTTATTTCGTGTAATGGGAAAACGGTATTCCACTTCCGAATAAAAATACAAGGGGCCCTTAAAGTAGGAAACGACATAGCCACGTCCGCTGCGAAAGCTCGGATCCTTTCCCGTGCCCGGTAACTCTAAGTAAGGTAAAGCGCCACTGAGGAGGTAAGATCCCCAATTCCAAAACGCGAGCACATGTTCTGGGTTCTGCGAAGATAAGCTCCAATACTTTCGAAAATCGGTGGTGACCTGCACCGCGCTTTGACTACTTCCTATCCACGTTTGGTTGACCCGAACACCGATATCGGAATAAATACCTTTGTAAGCGCGGTTTTGATTATCACGTGTGGTATACTGTAAATTGAAAAGAAATCCATTTGCCATATAATCCTCCTGTTTAAAGCCATACCGTTCATTATAAATATGGTAGGGTGTACGGCCCTGTTCAATTTGCCTGTCCACAATTTTTCGACGTATATCAAAAGATATCCCGGCACCTACAAAAAGATTTTCCTGAATCTGTTTATAAATCTTTTCTCTAAAATTATAATATTGTGCGTGTTGCGTGTATCCTCTGCGCTCGGGATTGGTTAGTGTCTGATCGTCATCGGTTTCACCCGCTGCCCGACCAATACCAATACCGAAATCCGGCGATACGGTTCTCGCAGCTACCAAACTCCCCTGTAAATTCCATTTATTCCCGGGTGTATAAACATTATGACTCAAATAAAAATAAATGATACCCTTAGTTGTAATAGACGCTGAAGTAGCCGCAACTGACATGAGCGTATTCGGATCATTGCCCAAAACTCTGCCTGCGACAGCTTTAATACCGATCTGAGCGCCAATACTAGGATTATAAGCGACATTGGGCATAGGTGTTATGCCGGACTTTTTCTTAAGCGAATCGGCTTTTCGTTTGGGATGTATAATATTTCGTATTAAATCACTGATATCGTATTGATAAAAAGTCGAATCAACCTTTGATTTATCTTCGGCAGCTTTTATGGCTGTCGTATCCTGACCGTAACTTGCTGTGAAAATACTTATCAATCCATAGATGCCTACACATCTTAACACGACTGTTGATATACGGTACTTATTGAAGGCCGATTTTCGGAAATTAAATAAAGTGCTAAATTTCAATGCGTTGTTATTTATTTTTTTTCTATTTGGAAAACATGCAATTTCCAAACCAAAATTTCTTTGCTTGCAAATCAAGCAATATTCTTAACAGCAAAAAGGTTGTTTATGTTTAGGTAAGCACTGTAATATTTTCAATGACGATGAATGGTCAATCAGGTGCTCCAGACGAGTCGCTGTTAAAATCAACATATTGGCGGTCATGAAGTATGAGAAAAGGAGAAAGGTATCCGAGGTATACATTTCCTGTTTTCCTGTCGGTAGAAGAAGGAGACTAAATGTATTCGAAATCCGCCGTTTTAGGGAATTTTTCCAAACTTTTAAGTACGATGGAGGGAACAGGGCGTGCTAATTTTCGTTTAATTGTATCGATCCAACTACCTTCTACGGTAAGGATTGCGTGAATCGTATCGGTGTCCGACAGGAATTTGTGTTGAATTACCCAAAAGGAGCCGTCTCTTTTCATTTTGAGAACTTTGGTGTCAATGTAGATGCGAGCGGATAGCAGGATCTCTCGTTTAAATAGACATTCCTCTTTGAATAACACCGGTCCGAAATGTTGGTCGCTCATAACAGAAGCGTTAATGCCATATTGATTTAAGATTGTAATTCTTTCTTGGGCGGCGAAATCATAATACACGCTATGTCTCAAATGAAAATTGGGATCAAGATCCGCCCATCTTAACTTTAAAAAGTTCATTTTGCGATGTTTAAATTATGTTTAATTTTTCCAAATGTTGTTTGTCCGATCAATGTCCGGAATTTTATGTTCCGGATCTAATTCGACATTGATTATCTTCGATTGGGTGTCTACATGAAATTTAGCTTCTGCCCCTCTTTGCCAGATTTCGACCGGCACATTGAAATTATGAACGGTACCATTGCTTTCTTTAACACGCACTAGCATTGGCATAACCATTTGCTGTTTGTTTTCTACGGTAATAGTTGCTCCCTGTTTTGGTTCTCCATTTAGGTAGCTCACCTCTTTAATGGCCTGATCTAATTGCCAGTTATGATAATACCAACCGCGCCAAAACCAGGATAAATCTTCACCGGCACCATTTTCCATGGCGCGGAAGAAATCGGCCGGTCTGGGATGTTTATAAGCCCAGTTGTGGATGTATTGTCGAAAAGCATAGTCAAATTTTTGAGGTCCAAGGATCACATCTCGCAATAAAACTAGGCCAAAAGCCGATTTAAAATACGCTAAGGGGTGTACATATTTACGGTCCATCGCATCAGGTGGAGTCATCAATGTATTCGCCTCGCCACTTTCTGCAATAACTTGTATAATTTCATCTGCGGGATATCCACCACCAGGAGCATATTCACCATCTCGTTTCGGGGCGAATTCACCTTTATTGAATTCTTCCTGTGCCAGAATATTGAGGAAGGTATTAAATCCTTCATCCATAAAAGGATAACGACGTTCATCTGAACCTACGATCATCGGGAACCATGTATGCCCTATTTCATGGGATGCCAGAAGATACATGATATAAGGTTTAGCCTGATAGCCATTAAAGGCCATGCCTGGAAATTCCATGCCGCCAACCGGTCCCGCTACGCTGGTAGCCACCGGATAGGGGAAGACAAACCATTTCTCTGAATAATGCTCCACCGATGCTTTGATCATCTCGGTTGATCTTGACCAAGCAATCGAGTCGCGCGTAGATTCGACGGGATATACAGATTGTGCGAGCGCTTTTTTGCCTTGTGGTAGGTCGATTTTGGCAGCATCCCAAATGAAGGCTTTTGATAAGGCCCAGGCGGCATCTCGTGTATTCTTCATGTTGAAATGCCAGGTTACAGTACCTTGTTTAGCTTTCGTTAAGCTTTCTTTGAGTTCTTCGGCTGACCGGATTATAACTGTCGCATCCGATTGTTCCGCCTGTGCCAATCTAGAAAGTGTCTTTTCTGTTAAAATCTCTTCCTTATTAACGAGATCACCGGTGCCCACCACCAAAGCGTCGGCAGGAACAGTTACGGAAAAGTCGATATCACCATAATCAAGATACATTTCTCCGCTGCCCATAAAAGGAAGGGTGTTCCAACCATAATAATCATCATAGACGCACAGTCGAGGATACCAATAAGAAAATTCGAAAATTTTTCCATTTTTGGTGTTCAAATAACCTGAGCGACCTCCGCCACCCTGTTGTTGCAAAGTATAGGCATATTGGATAGCAATATTAAGCTGTTCGCCGGCTTGCAAAGGTTGCTCCGACAATCGAATCTGCATTCGCGTATCGTCAATAAGGTAGTTGACTTCCTCCCAACGTCCCGCTCGTTCTATCTTTACGCTGCTAATGGTATAGCCCTTACTTGGATCTGATGTTGCTGTAGGAGTTTGTATTTGATTCCCGCGCGCGTTCGCTAATGTGTTATTTTGATCGAGTTGGAGCCAAAGCTCATCTAAGAAATCCGGACTGTTATTATAATAATGGATTTCTACCTTACCTTGCAATTTATAGTTGAGTGTGTCAAAAGATGCCTCAATGTGATAGTCTGCTCTATTTTGCCAATATTTGGGCCCGGGTTTGCCACTTGCGCTTCTAAATTCATCTCCCTTATAGGTATAAAAATCCGGAGCGAAAATTTTTTCAGGATGAAATTGGGCAAAAGTATTGGTTGTTATAAATAAGGAGAAAAGAAAAGTTAAGGTCTTAATAATCTTCATTGAAAAATGAATGTAATGAACCCCAGGTTCTATGAAACATCTATTAATTTTGCATGATTTTGCTTTATTGATGTAAATATAGGCAATCTCACAGATTATTTTTCTTTATCGGTCTTTTTTTGGTTGGAGCCCGGTCTAAATATTAAGCGCAATGTAGGATCATTCGTAATAAAAGACCACATCCAGCTGAAGATCAGCTTCATTTTATTTCTAAAGCCTATAAGGGGGATTATATGGATAAATAGCCACAACACCCAAGCAAAGAATCCTTTAAAAGAAAATTTCGGAAGGTCAGCTACCGCTTTATATTTAGAAATAATGGCCATACTGCCTTTATCTTCATAATGAAAGGCCTTCAGCTCTTGCCCACCGGCCATTCGGGCAAGGTTTTTTGCCAATAGTTTTCCCTGCTGTATAGCCACTTGTGCAAGCTGAGGGTGCCCCTCCGGGAAATGAGGGTCTGTAGTTTGATAACATATATCGCCAATAGCGTATACATGGGGTGTGTCTATTACCTTATTGAAGGCGTCGACAGTGATTCTCCGTCCTCTTGTTACAACCTGTGGTGGCAGTCCGGGCACTTCTCTTGCAATAACACCTGTTGCCCAGATGAGTGCTTCTGTTTCAATGGTTCTACCATCAGAAAGGATAACTTGTCCGTCCGAATAATCTTTTACGGCGGCATTTAAAATGACATTAACCCCTAACTTAGTTAAAACTTTCTCCGCTTCTTGTTGGGCGGTTTTACTCATAGGTCCCAATAATACAGGACCTGAATTAACAAGGTAAATATGTGATCTAAAATCCTTTATTTCGGGGTATTCTTTCGCTGCGATATAAGCACCTAGTTCCGCTAGCATTCCTGCAAATTCCACTCCGGTAGGTCCGCCTCCAGCTACTACGATATTAAGTAGCCCGTCTCTGCGATCCGTGTCTTGCATGCGGACAACTTTCTCCATATTTAATAGAATATGGTTGCGAAGATGGAGCGCCTCATCTATTGTTTTCATGGGCAACGAATCATTTTTGACAGAATCCATGCCGAAATAGTTGGTTTCAGTACCTAATGCGAGAACAAGATAATCATAGGATAAAGTTCCGGTGTCCGTGTCGATTGTGCGCTCAGCAATGTTCACCCGTATTAAACTCCCCATGTGAAAACGCAAATTATCCTTTTTCTGAAACATTCGACGAAAGGGATAACTGATGTTTGATGGTTCAATAAATGCAGAAGCGACTTGATAGAGCAGTGGCGGGAAAAAATGGTAATTGTTTTTATCCACTAAGGTGATTTCAAATCTTTTATTCGACTCAATGGATTTTATAAAATTAATACCGGCAAATCCACCGCCAACAACTACTATTTTCATACCTGATAATTTTCTTGCTTTAATTGTTTCAACTTCTGATTGTTGATTAATTTAAATGCTACCATTTGGCACCTAGGTGCTGTAGATTTAACTGGTACAAAGTACATATTGTTTGGCATAGAAAAGAATCCCGCAGGCTTTCTATGTGTAATTATTAAGTTTTGATGACCATTAGGGGAATTAGCTTGTAACACACGTCGGGGTAAGGATCAACCCAAAATCGATTTATCAAAAAATCATGATTTTTTAGGATGTTTTCTCTTTAATAGGCTTCTTATATTTGAATGAGCAATTGAAAGCTCCCCTTACAGTTAACCCATGATCACTTTGTGTTTAGAAAGCTCAATTTCTTCCGTAAGCAATGCCTTTTCGATGGTGAAGAAGGTATCTTGTTGGTACTCGGGTAGCCTTGTTAGGTGCAAGAAATCATCGACCTCCACGTTGATAGGTACAAATATACAAGCTTGTAGCCGGTTCTGTCCTGCTGCAAAGAGAACCGTAAAACCATCTTCTTTTAATTTGTTCAATAAGGCGTGCGTTAGTGTTTGTTCCATGCAGCAAACATAGCTAAAAAGCAGCGATTCGTTCAAATATACGCGCGATGATTTCTGCGCCGGGATCAGGAATGCTTTTTAGTATGGACTCTGGTAAATATGCCGAACGACCGAATTTTGTTTTCACTATGTTTTTGGTCCCGTCAGCACCTTGTCGAGCCTGCTTGGCTACTTCTCGAAGACTTTTTTGCTGAGCCAATGCCTCGAATGCCGGTTGCAAGGCATCGATCATGGTGCGATCACCTACTCGAGCGCCACCATAGGTGCTCATCTTTTTCAAACCTTGCAGAAACGCTTGCCCCAAGTCTTGCTCGGTTGAATAGGCATTTCCTGAGGCGGTGAAAAGAATGGATAAAAGAACGCCGCTTGAGCCCCCTGCGTCTCTCGATAAGATCCGTCCAATACTTGATAGCAATTTTTCCGGATTATTTAGTGGTAATTGATTTAAGACCGATAATAGGCGCTTTCCTGCTTGGGCAAATGTAGAGCCCGCATCCCCGTCTCCAACTTTAGCATCCAATTTGTTGATTTCGGGCTCTGACGCAATCAGTAATTCGGCGATGGACCTGATCAATTGCTCCACCTGTTTATTGCTGGAGGCTTTATAGGGGATAGTTTTCGGGAGTGCTGGATGTGGCACACTACTCGGTGTCGAAAAGGCCTGTATTTGCCAGGCAAGTGGAGCGGCAGGCGCTAATAGTGCGATTTCCAGCTCCTTGTTTAAGGAAAGCAGGGAAATAGAAAAACCATTCATGTTGATCGAAGACATGAAGGCTGCCGGCCCCACTACATATCGAATTTTATCAGCTAACCCCGTTTTTCGAAAACTATTTAGCAATATATTCATTTCTATCGGGCTCACACTTCCCATATTATTGAAAATCATCGCGTATTTTCCTTCCTTATGCGGTAAATACCGAGCTAACTTCGCCACGGCCAGTGCCATGAGTTTATCCGCCTGTGCATAGGGGACGATTTCAATACCAGGTTCGCCATGAATACCCAAACCTAATTCAGCTTCGTGATCGTTTAATCGCGTGCTTGGCTCCTGCCCCAAGTGTTGACATTCAGTAAGCGATAGCCCAATGGATATGGTGTTGTTAATCACATGCTGTGCCATCTCCACAATTTCCTGTAGCGATTTCCCTTCTTCGGCAAGCTGTCCTGCAACTTTATGAACAAACAACGTTCCTGCGAGACCTCTTTTTTTTACATCAGTGCCGAGTGCTATATCGTCATCAACTGTTACCGTTTCAACTTGATAACCAAGTGCTCGTGCTTGTTCCGCAGCTAGACCAAAATTGAGTCGGTCACCGGTGTAATTCTTTATAATGAGTAAACATCCTTCTGTACCTGTTGTTGCTAAGATGGCCGATAAAACAGCGTCCACGGAAGGAGAGGCAAAAATGTCCCCGCAAACGGCTGCTGTTAACATTCCTTTCCCTACAAATCCGGCATGGGCCGGTTCATGGCCCGATCCACCACCTGAAATAATGGCAACTTTCTTTTTGTTCCAATCCTTGCGAAGTATAACACGCATTTCGGAGAAGTTGTTTAATTTAGCTAAGGTAGGATTGGTTAATACCCCATCTAGCGCTTCATTTACAATTTGATCTGCCGAATTTATAAAGAATTTCATAGCGATTTTTTTGACAAGATACTAAAGAAATTCTTGGATATTTATCTATTGAACACATTAGTAGAAGTTGATGTGCCGAATAAACCAAAGCTCGTGTTGTGAAGAACAGCGGTCAACAAGTGGAAAACGAAATCATAACCGAACAATGAATGTTCGAAAACGGACACCCGAATGAATGGTGATGCCTTTTTTCATCTAAAGAAGCTGTTTTTGTCTGTTGGCAGATTTGTTGTTGTGTCAGGTAAAAAGCTTCATTATGATTAGAAACTACTTCCGTATTGCCTTGCGAAGTTTGCTAAAAAATAGAAAATCGGCTTTCATTAACATTGTAGGCTTAGCATTGGGGCTCGCGGTGTTTATACTAATCGCACTGTGGGTCTGGGACGAATTGAGCTATGACAAGTACCATAAAAACTATCAAAGAATAGGTCAAATCGTAAATACCCAGAAATGGAACGGTAAGCTATATTCCGGTGTTGCTATTCCTTTCCCTTTAGGACAAGAATTGGAAACAACTTATGGAAATAACTTTAAACATGTTGTCATGGCCTCCTGGGAAGGAAGCCACATTCTGTCGCATCATGAAAAAAATCTAAGTCAACCGGGTATTTACATGGATGCAGACGGGCCGGAAATGCTCAGTTTGGAAATCATCGCAGGCAGCATACATGGTTTGGCTGAACCGAATAGTATTATGTTATCTGAAAGTGCTGCAAAAGCTTTTTTTGGACAACAAGCTCCGGTAAATGAAGTCATGAAAATAGACCAGAAATTAGATGTTAAGGTAACAGCTGTATACAAAGATTTACCTTACAATACCACCTTTCGGAACTTAAAATTTATAGCACCTTGGAAATTATATATTCATTCTGAATCTTGGATAAAAAGAGCGGAAACACAATGGGGGAATAATTCTTTCCAACTTTTTGCGCAAATCAATGATCAAACCAGTTTTGAAGCCGTTAATAAAAATATTGTATTTGCCAAGTTTAATCGAGTTGATGAAGAAAGCAGGCGTTATGAACCAAAAATGGTCTTGCATCCCATGAAAGACTGGCACCTAAGAAATGAGTGGAAAGAGGGGAGAGTTGTTGGCGGGTTGATAAGTTATGTAAAGATGTTTGCCTTAATCGGTGTATTTGTCCTATTATTGGCGTGTATTAACTTTATGAATCTAAGTACAGCCAGATCGGAAAAAAGAGCAAAAGAAGTGGGGATCCGAAAAACCGTTGGATCCGCAAAAAGGCAACTTATTTTACAATTTTTAAGCGAGTCCATTTTAGTTGCGCTTATTGCTTTTGTTTCCTCTATTTTCCTCGCCTGGTTATCGCTGGATTGGTTTAATCGCGTAGCGGATAAGAACATGACGATTTTATGGACAAATGGTTGGTTTTGGTCGTTAGGGATCATTTTTACGTTATTCACCGGAATAATTGCAGGAAGTTACCCCGCCTTCTATTTGTCGTCCTTTAACCCATTGAAAGTATTGAAAGGAACCTTTAGAATAGGAAAGCTCGCAAGCATACCCCGCCAAATATTAGTAGTAATACAATTCGCGATTTCAGTATCCTTAATTATAGGGACGATCGTTGTATTTCGTCAAATTCAACATACAAAAGACCGGCCTGTTGGTTATGATAGAAATGGATTATTAATGGTATTAATGGCGACACCTGATTTTTATGGGAAATTCGATGTTTTACGAACCCGTTTGAAAGAACGCGGAGCCATTGAGGAACTTGCAGAATCTTCCAGCCCGGTTACCGGCGTATGGTCTAATGGAGGTGGTTTCGATTGGGAAGGTAAAGACCCCAATTTATCGACCGATTTTGCCACTATTTGGGTGACGCATGAGTTTGGAAAAACAGTTGATTGGAAGATCAATCGTGGACGGGACTTCTCTCGTGCGTTTTCGACAGATTCCTCCGCCATTGTTATTAACGAAGCAGCGGTCAACTTTATGGGAATTAAAGATCCTATTGGTAAAGCCATAAGTTGGGGCGGTAAAGATTATCAAATCATCGGTATTGTTGATGATTTAGTGATGAGCTCTCCTTTTAGTCCGGTTAAACAAACCGTTTACCTGATGAACTACGAAAATGTGAATTGGATCAATCTGCGGTTAAATCCACATAAAAGCACGGCGTCCTGCCTACATGATATCGCATCAGTTTTTAAGGAAGTTATTCCGAATGCACCCTTTGAATACAAATTCGCCGATGCCGAATATGCCGCAAAATTTACGCAAGAGGAAAGAATTGGTACATTAGCAAGTTTTTTTTCCATTCTCGCAATTATAATCAGTTGTCTTGGTGTATTTGGTTTAGCGTCTTTTATTGCTGAACAGCGAATGAAGGAAATTGGGATTAGAAAAGTAGTTGGTGCTAGTATTTTTCAATTATGGAAACTGCTTTCCAATAGTTTTATATTATTAGTGCTGATTTCCTGCTTAATTGCGATACCGGTTTCGTTTTATCTATTATATAATTGGTTACAACAGTATGATTACCGGGTGGATATGCCTTGGTGGGTGTTTGTTGTTACAGCCTTTGGAGCTACGTTGATTACGCTGGTGGTTGTTAGTTTGCAAACGATTAAAGCAGCAAGCATCAATCCGGTCAAGAGTTTGAGAAACGAATAATCAATACATTTCGTATAAGAGGATATTTTTCTATCTTGGTTCACTTGTTTAAAGAAGCATAATTTTTTGAGCAATTAATTGGCCAACATGAATGGGTGGTTTGAAATCGGAAGGTAGAAAATGACGCAGAATTTTTTTGAAGAACAGCATTTCGAGCGGATTGATTTTGCAAGTGACGGATTTGTTAAGGGGGAATATGAGTATTGCACGTTTACAAACGCTAATCTGTCAAGTGTAGACTTATCGAATAGCCGTTTCGCAGATTGTAAATTTATCGGTTGTAATATAAGCTTGGCAAAGCTTGGTAAAACAAGTTTTCAAAACGTTACGTTTAAGGATTGTAAAATGCTGGGGTTACGTTTTGAACAGTGCAATACCTTTGGTATGTCATTGAGTTTTGAGAATTGCATTTTAGATCACTCCACCTTTTTTGAGATCAATCTAAAAAAGACAGATTTTAAGAACACCCTTTTGCGCGAAGTAGATTTTACCAAAAGTAATCTTACGCAGGCGCTCTTTGATCATTGCGATTTAAGTCGGGCTATATTTGACCAGAGCATATTGGAAAAAGCAGACTTCCGGACCGCCTTTAACTATGTGATCAATCCGGAAGTTAACAAATTAAAGAAAGCCCGTTTCGCTCTTCCCGGCATAGTAGGGTTGCTTGCACAGTATGATATTGAAATAAGCTAAGCTGTTTAATTGGCGAAGCGTAAATCATCTTATTCATAATCAAAGCTGAAAGGAACGGTGATTTCTCCTCCATAAGGAAAAGTAATTTTTAATTCGTGCGCGATTTCTCCCTGTCCCGAAAAAATTTTATCATTGCCTTTGCTCTTTATAGTCCATTCAGTTTGATAATAGATGGCTGTATTCGTTAGAAGTTTACCCAAATTTCCGAATATACTGATCAGCTGTCGCGCATCCTTCGCATACATAAATCCGCCATTTGTAGCTACGGCTTGTTTAAGCAGTGATTCCGAACTTACGTCACCAAGACCGATATTATACAATTTTACGCCCTGATTTTTAGCATGATTAACGACATCCTCTGCACTTAATCCATATTCTGTATCTTCACCATCTGTGAAGGTAAGGACAGCTTTGTTTGGCTTGGAAGCCTTATCTTTTGCATAAGTAACTCCTTCGTACTGCGACTTGTACAAGGGCGTTGAACCGCCTTCCTGATCGCGAAGTTTTTCGATTTCCTGTATGATTTTACTAGTATCTGTTGTGAAATCAACTAATTGCTTATAATTACTATAAGCAAAAGACCAGAGTCCGACGAGGTTGTTCGTTCCAAGATTGGAACAGAAAATTTTGGCTGCATCTAAGCGATAATTTTCAGGATCTGTACCACTAATGCTGCCACTTTGATCTAACAACATGAGGGCTGCATAGTCTCCCGTATTGCTGCCATTAACTAATTGCGTATAGTCATTATTGAAAAGGGAAGTATAACCATGGATTGATAGACTATCGATAATAAAGTTAGTCGCTTTTAAATTATCTTCGACATTTTTTGAATCCCTGAAAACTGCCAAATCCATTCGGAACTTTACGTGATCATCTGTTTTCTCCACAACACCAATATTTAGTATCGCAGCGGAAGGTAAAGAGTTGTCATTAAGCGGTTCCACAATGGGATCCGGGTCTGGGTTGTTGTTGTCATCTTTACTGCAAGAAAGCAATAGGCCGATAGAAATTATCGAAATAAAAAGAGCAAGTTTGGTTCTTAAGTAAGTTGTTTTATCCATCTCGTTTTCTCTATGAAAAATTGGTATAAAACTATGGCAAACATTCTCTTTATGCTATACGCATATTCTGTGGTTTTTTTCTACTAGTTTTTCGGTATATCGCGATTGTTTGCGTTATTTTACGTTTTCAAAAAAAAGTACTACAAAAAACGCATAAATCCAAAGATTTCTTTTTAAATTGGCCTTACCATTATAAACGTATTTTAAATCAAGGGATTAATTTTTTATAGCCGTTCGCTTTTCACTACAGGAAGAGTTTGAACGGAATGTTTATTTAAGCTGTTTATCACCTAATTAACTAAACAAAATGATATGGAAAAATTAAGACAATTTCTATTGTTTTTTCTTGTGCTCAGTTCGAGTTATGTTTATGCCCAAGAAAAGACCATCCAAGGTAGGGTTACGGATGCAAATACAGGCGAAGGCCTATCAGGCGTGACAGTAACCATCAAAGGCACCGAACAGCGAACACAAACCAACACACAGGGTATTTATGAGCTAATTGCCACAACAGGGAACGTTCTTGTCTTTTCTTACATAGGGATGGAGCCCGCGGAATTCACCGTTGGAAGTGGAACACGAATCGATATCAAATTAAGTCCCACAGCATCAGGTCTTGATGAGGTAGTTGTGACTGCTTTAGGCATTCGAAGGGATGAGCGTTCTTTAGGATATACGGCGCAAAAAGTAACGGCCGAAGAGTTAACTTATAACAAGCAGCCAAATATGGTGAACGCGTTGCAGGGTAAAGTGGCCGGTGTTACTATTAGCAGCACGGGAGGGGCTCCTGGACAGGGGGCACGGATTCAAATACGAGGTATTAATTCGCTAGATCCTGCACGGGATAATCAGCCCTTGTTCGTCATAGACGGTGTATTGATGGATAACAGCACTTCTGTTCAAGGAGAAGGCGCGGAAGGTAGGGGATTGAGCAATAGAGCAGTTGACGTCAATCCCGATGATATTGAAACGATCAATATCTTAAGGGGAGGTGCCGCCACCGCTCTATATGGTTTGCGTGGCGCCAATGGTGTCGTTGTGATTACAACAAAGTCCGGAAAATCGGGAAGTTTGAAAATTGACTATCAAGGAACAGCAGGTTTTGAAAATGTTGCACGGTTCCCTGAATTGCAAAACACCTATACACAAGGATGGCAAGGAGAATACGATCCCGAGTCCTTTTGGCCATCTTGGGGGCCAACCGTAGCCGAGGCACAAGCTATTGATCCAACGCATCCTGCCCAATTATATGATCACGTTAAAGATGCCTTTAAAACAGGCTCTCAATTCAAGAATACCTTGACCTTGTCAGGAGGTTCTGAGAAGATTACATTCCTATCTTCTTTGTCTCAATTGAATCAAAATGGCGTGCTGCCATCGACCGATTTTAAGAATTATCAGGCTCGGTTGAATACGACTTTTAAATTAAGCGAAAAGTTCAACGGCGGTGTCAATATGAGCGTCAATAATTCCGGGGGGTATCGAGGTAATGCGGGTAGATACATTGAGCAATTAATTTATTGGTCGCCACGTCACGATATTAATGATTATTTAGAGGATAATGGTACGATGCGCTCTTACGGAACAACGACCAACCCGCGATATGTAGCTGAAACCAATCGATTTAAAGATGATGTTTTACGGTTTATCGGAAGTGCCAACTTTTCTTACAAACCCATTGAATGGTTAAATCTTTCTTATCGAGCAGGCATAGATACTTATCGCGATAATCGTTTAGGTACCGCATTGGGATTTAGAGATTTGGTGGGAGAACGTTTAGTAGAAGAAAACGGAACCGATGCTAATCCAGGCTTGGGTTTTATGCGGGTATACAATCAAAACTTCCGTTCTATCAATAGTACGTTCATCGCCAGCGCTGATCATCAGTTTTCAGACGATTTTAGTGCCACTTTACGGTTGGGGCATGATTTATACGATCGTTACATCAGACGAGAAAATACGGAAGGATCTAATTTGACGATTTATGACTGGTTCTCGATGCAAAATGCGAAGACGATCCAAAGTAGGAGTTATGAGGAAAAATATCGTTTAATGGGAATCTTCGGCGAACTTTCGTTGAATTATAAAAACTATCTATATTTGACGGTAACCGGTAGAAATGATAAAACTTCGTCTTTACTTTCGCCGAGAAACTCGTTTTTCTATCCTTCTGCAACCTTAAGCTATATTTTATCCGATCATTTATCCTTGCCGCAATTCATCGATAATACCAAGTTCCGCTTCTCTTACGCCCGGATCGGTAAGGATGCCGAAGCCTATTCTACTAGCAGAGGATTTGATTCTTATCAAGGTCTTCCGAGTGGGTATATCGGGTTCACTAGACCGGCCTTGTTGGGAGATGCTTCTTTAAAGCCAGAGTTTACGGACACTTGGGAAACTGGTTTAAGCATGGCTTTCTTACAAAACAGATTAAGTTTCGATTTTAACTACTATCATTCCGTAAGCAAAGATCAGATCATTAAGATACCCGTATCGGCAAGCATCGGTTATGTGAACGCAGCGGTTAATGCAGGTAGTATGCGCAATCAAGGGATCGAATTATCAATCGATGCCAGACCCGTCCAGCTCCATGATTTCAGCTGGGATACGCGCCTGAATTTTTCAATGAACAGAAATAAGGTTTTATCACTTCGTGAGGACTTAACGCAAATAGAAGCAGGAAACGAATTTGGCTATTTAAGCTCTAACGTATACATGTGGCTCATTCCGGGAGAAGCCTATGGTGATTTATACGGTCGGGCATTGAGACGTTATTATACACCCGATGAAATAGCGCAGGGGCTAGATCAGTCAAACGAAATTGACCCAAATAGGCCTCTTTTGATTGGTGATGACGGTTTTCCGATATTGGATGCGGTTGCCAATAAGAAAAAGCTGGGTAATGTACAACCCAGTTGGCTTGGAGGCTGGAGCAATACCTTTACTTATAAAGAGCTGTCTTTATCCTTTCTTATTGATGCCCGTGTAGGGCAGGAGCGTTACAATCAATTGGCGAACTTTTACTCCGCCTTTGGCATGGCAAAATATACGGAGAATAGAAATGATCATATGGTTTTTGAAGGCGTATTGGCCGATGGAACACCCAATACGAAGGAGGTGTGGCTCGGTCAGGGTGTGGACCCGGCTACTGGACTTGATTATGGCGATGGTTATTATAGAATTATCCATCGGGGTGTCTCCGAGAATTTTGTAGAAGACGCTTCTTGGGTACGTCTTCGTTCCGTTTCGCTAGGCTATCGACTTCCTCAAAAATGGCTACAAAATAGTTTCATAAAGAGTGTGCAATTGTCGGTTACAGGAAACAATCTCGCTTTATGGACAGATTACTCGGGTTTCGACCCGGAGAGTACAACAACAAACAGCGGTTCTAATGTGGACGCTTTTGCCGGAATGACTTATCCATCCGTTAGAAGCTTCTTGTTTACTTTAAATGTTGGTTTTTAAGCATAATACTATGAAAACGATAAAGATAAATTTAGTACTGGTAACGCTATTGACCGTTATTCTGTGTGCGAGTTGCAAGGATTATTTTGATTTGAATGAGAACCCTAATTTAGTACAGGATCCGCCCATTAACTCGATGCTAACAACGGCGACCCAAAAAGCAGCCTTGAATATGCAACAGTTTGGTTCTATTACGAGTTATTATGCGCAATACTTGGCAAATCCTTCGGCAAGTGGAGCTGCTGACACGTACCAAATAACGGATGATTCAGAAGAGTGGAATGATGTGTACTATGCCATGGCCGATCTTTATGATATGATTCAGAAGGCGGAATCTACCTCTGCCTATCTTCATGCGGGAGTAGCCAAAATCATGATGGCTTATCAGCTAGGACTTGTTGCCGATATTTGGGGACAGGCACCTTATACAGATGCTTTTTATGGGACTAATACATTAACACCTAAGTATGACGATGAAGAAAGTCTATATAACGAGTCCCTGAGATTGATTGAAGAAGGGTTGAGCGATTTGGGGCGGACAGACTATTCTACCGAATTGGATGGCGAGTCTGATCTAATGCATCAAGGAAATGTGGCGTCATGGATTAAAACGGGCTTTGGACTGAAAGCGCGGTTCCTAAACAAAATTTCTAAGAAGACAAGCTATGACCCCAATGCCGTTTTAGCCGCTTTGGATCAATCATATGCTTCCAATGAAGATGAATCTTCCATGAATGTTTTTCTGGGTGTTAACCCTTGGGCACAAATCGCTATAAGTAATGCCAATAATCTGCTAGGTGGTTGGTTGTCAGATAATTTTATTAATCATTTGAATGGCAATACCTATGGTTTTGAAGACCCGCGTATTGCCAAAATTACCGACAAAACCATTAATAATAACTATGTTGGAACCCGTAATGGCCAAGGAAATGTTGGAGGCGCTAATACGGTTCACGATGAATGCTATATTAGTATCAATTCACCGTTCACCGCGGAAACAGCTCCGCTTGTTATCATGACTTATGCAGAGTTGAAATTTGTGGAAGCAGAAGCAGCACTCCGTGCCGGTGATAATAATCGTGCCTATGCAGCCTATTTGGCAGGTATCCAGGCTAATATGGATAAGTTGGGTGTGGCGCCTGTTGATCGAAATGCTTATCTTCAAAATGGTGCCGTAGCAGTTGGGGCAACCAATCTAAATTTAGCCCTGATCTTCAAAGAGAAGTACGTCGCTACTTATTTGAATCCGGAAGCTTGGAATGATATGAGAAGAAACGACTATCAATATAAGGATTTTAGGTTACCATTGAATGCTTATCTAAGCAACTTTATTAGACGGGTTGCGTATCCGGCAGATGAGCGAGGTCGAAACAGCAGCAATGTGCCCGCGGATGAACCTTTGGATACACCACTTTGGTGGGATCGGCCCTGATTTTCAATTTCCTGAAGTCTAGAATATATAAATATGTATTTACAAAAAAGTATAAGTGTTTTTCTGCTCATCTTTTGCCAGCTTATTTGTCAATCACAAGAATTGACCTTGGAAACACTCACTTCTTATCCCTTTCCGTCTTCTTTAACAGCTGCGGGTACGGGGAATAAAATAGCGTTGGCAATTAATGAACAGGGGAAACGAAACATTTGGGTTGCCGAAGGGCCAACGTTTCAATTACGGAGGTTAACCAATTTTTTAATCGATAATGGAGCAGAATTAAGTGGTCTTAAAGTCTCCAATGATGGTAGGTGGGTCGTTTATGTAAAGGGTGGAGATCACGGTGCTTTTGAAGAGAGCGAACCAAGAAATCCTTCATCGCTGCCCATTAAGCCAAAGGTAGAGGTTTGGAGTATACCTTTTGAGGGCGGGAATCCCGTCTGTTTAGGGAGTGGAGACTATCCCATCATTGCACCAGATAGCAGACAGGTTTTATTTGAGCAAGACGGTCAGCTTTGGACCGTTCCTATTGATGGTGAGAAAAAGGCAACACCTTTATTCTTCGCCCGTGGTAAAAATGGCAATGCTCGATTTTCACCGGACGGATCGAGGGTTGTTTTTGTATCCGATCGGGATGACCATTCACTCATTGGGGTGTTCCATAATACAGAGACGCCGATTCAATGGCTCGCACCTGATTTCAGTCGCGATTTATCCCCACGTTGGTCGCCAGATGGTGCTGCGGTCGTGTTTGTGCGAACAGCGGCAAATGGAGGAGTTCCTGATTCGTTGACGATGCAAAAGCCGCGACCATGGGCAATCTGGCGCTGCGATTTGCTTGGCGAGCATGCTGTCAAGATTTGGTCATCGCCCAATACATTGAGCGGGTCCGTGCCAACAACGGATGGTGGATTTAACTTACACTGGGCTGCTAAAGATCGTATTATCTTCGTATCTTATCACGATGGCTGGCCCCACTTATATAGTGTTTCAGCCCAAGGTGGAGAGGCTATATGTCTCACGCCGGGCGATTTTATGGTGGAACATGTTCGGTTAAGTACCGATCGTAATCGGGTGCTGTTCAGTGCTAATACAGGTGACAATAACGATGATATTGATCGGCGGCATTTATATAGCGTATCCATAGCTAAAAATCAATTAGAAGCGCTAACGCAAGGTGAAGGTATAGAGGCATTTCCGGTGCCAACGGGTGATGACCAATATGTGTTATTCATTAAGTCAACGGCACACTTAGCTCCTACGCTGACCGTCATGCCCTTTAAACCTCGTGCCCCACAACGAATGATCGGCGAAAAATTAGTCCCGCAAGCACTTCGCGATGCATCCTTAATTAAACCTCAATCCGTAAGCTGGAAATCGACGGATGGGAAAACGGTATATGGGCAGCTTTTTGAACCTAAGCATAAAACGCAGAAGCAACCAGCAATTGTATTTATTCATGGCGGTCCGCAAAGACAAATGCTATCAGGATGGCATTACGGTGATTATTATGCCAACACCTATGCCTTAAATCAATATTTGGCAAGTAAAGGCTTTATTGTGCTGGCGGTTAATTATCGACTGGGAATCGGTTATGGCTTTGACTTCCATAAACCCGCAAATGCCGGTCGATTCGGCGCTTCCGAGTATCTTGATATTCGTTCTGCAGGTCAATGGCTCGCAAAACGTGCCGATGTAGATGCGCAACGCATTGGTGTTTATGGGGGATCCTACGGAGGGTATTTAACTGCATTAGCCCTGGGTAAAGATCCAGATTTATTTGCTGCAGGTGTTGATATTCATGGTGTGCATAATTACATGGGTAGGGTTCACCGACAATCTGCTGAATTAGCACCCGATGTGGATCTAGCTATAAAATTGGCCAAGGAGTCGTCACCTGTTTCGTGGGTTGATCATTGGAAATCGCCTACTTTAATTATACATGGTGATGATGATGGCAATGTGGACTTTCACCAAAGTGTTGATTTAATTGAGCGCTTAAAAACGCAATCGATTCACCTGGAAACCATTATGATACCAGATGAGACACACCATTGGATGCTGTACCGAAATCAATTACGAGTTGATCAGGCAGTCGCTGATTTTTTTGAGAAAACGTTAACAAAAACAAAAAAGTGAAAATTTTAATTTTTAAGATAAATCCGCTAAGGTTACGGCTCTTCATTTACAGTATTTTTTGCTTCTTTTCCTGGCCTGGTCGCTTATTTGCACAAGAAGCTATGTTGCCCAGTGGCTTTGATAATTATGTAAATCAAGTATTAGAAACTTTTGATGTACCCGGTTTAAGTGTCGGTATTGTAAAAGATGGAAAGATCCTATTGACGAAAGGGTATGGTGTCAGAAAAATGGGCGAGGCGGCTCCTGTCACTGGAGAAACACTTTTTAGTATCGCCTCCAATAGCAAAGCTTTTACGGCGACAGCACTTGGCTTACTGGTAGAAGCAGGGAAGTTAAAATGGGAGGATCGTGTGATCAAGTACCTGCCTTGGTTTCAACTAAGCGATGATTATGTTACAAGTCATCTGACAATACGTGATTTATTAGTACATCACAGCGGTCTGCCTGCTTATGCGAATGATTTGCTGTTATTTCCGCCATCGACGTTTAGTCGGAAAGAACTATTACAGAAATTGGCGAATGTACCACTCGAACACGACTTTCGCTCTGTATATGCCTATGATAACATTCTTTATATAGCGGCAGGAGAGGTGATTGAAAAGGTGTCGGGCATGACTTGGGAAGAATTTATTAAAGAAAAAATCTTTGATGTGGTCGGCATGCAGCATAGCATCAGTAAGTTTTCAAGTTTAAAGCAGCAAGAAAACGTTGCTTATGCACATGTAAAGAGAGCAGGTAAATTGAAGGTAATTACGAGTTTTTTTGATCAAAATATTGGCGATGCCGGAAATCCAGCAGGAGGCATCGCGTCCTGTGCTATTGACATGACGAAATGGGTTGCTACGCAACTGGATTCAGGTTTGACTTTGAGTAGTGGTCGTTTATTTAAGTCAGGTACCACAGAGGAACTCTGGAAGATTGTGCGGCCAATGCCGATTCCCAAAGAACCCGGTTGGCTTCAACCTGCACAGAAAAAATTCTATGGATATGCTTTAGGGTTTAGAAAATACGACTATAGAGGATATCAGGTAATTGGGCATGGAGGTCTTTTAACTGGATTTGTGTCTCAAATTGCAATCGTTCCACAAAAGCGCCTGGGTATCGTTGTATTGACTAATCAATTATCATCAGGAGCCTATTGGGCAATCATCAACCACCTGCTAGATTATTACTTACAAGCAAAACCCTTCGACTGGCTTGCCGGCTATAAGAAAGAATCGGATAAAGCACAAAACAAACAAGACTCTTTGGAGAAAGCACTTCGACCCGATTCCACTTTGAAGTTAAGTTTACCATTAAGGGCCTATGCCGGGGTGTACACCGACAAATTACTGGGGAGCATTCGTATTAAAAATGAACAGGACAAATTAGTATTACGATTTTTGAACTCACCTCAATTAAATGCATCGCTAGTGCACTTTCATGGCGATATTTTTTCACTAGTATTTGATAATCAAGATCGAAGTTCAGCACCTATGTTGTCCTTTTCTTTGAATCCCGATAAATCGATACGGGAGGCAAGCTTTATATCGTCATTTACAGATGCAGATAACGATTGGGAGTCGATTGTTCTTAAACCAGATAAAAATGCAATTATTGATACCTTAATGTTAAAGAAAAAAATCGAGGAGGTTCTTCAACAAGGAAAACCGGGAGCATTCGCCATCGCATTTAAAGATTTGTCGGATAATGATACATATCTTTATAACGAGCATCAATTATTTCATGCAGCCAGCACGATGAAAACACCTGTGTTAGCGGAGGCATTTCGACAAATAGAACAGGGTAAATTTGCCTTGTCTGACTCCATTAAAGTTTATAATAAATTCAAAAGCATCTACGATGGAAGCCTTTATGCTGTGGATGCACAGGACGATAGCGATCAAGGACTTTATGCATTGGTGGGGAGGAAAACGACTGTTGCGGATTTGCTGTTTAGAATGATCACGCAAAGTAGCAACCTCGCCACCAATATTGTAATAGATTTAGTCGGTGCAAAGCATGTTATGAAAACCATGAGAGGTTTGGGAGCAAAAGAAATGAAGATTCTTCGCGGTGTTGAAGATAGCCAAGCCTTCACACATGGAATGAACAATATGGTTAGTGCCTATGATTTGTCGTTATTATTTGAGCAACTGGCAACGAACAAATTGGTTAGTGAACATGCAAGTGAAGAGATGTTGGCTATACTGATGCAACAGCACTTCCGAGGCATCATCCCTGCGAAGCTACCGGAAGACGTTAAAGTAGCCAATAAAACAGGGTCTATCAATAAAATATGCCATGATTCTGGCATTATTTTTTTACCTGATGGGCGAAAATATGTACTGATATTACTTTCAAAAGATCTGGCGGAAAAGCAGGCGGAAAAATACTTAGCAGAGATATCCGGCATTTTCTACCATTACGTGCGTAATAAAGATAGAAATTGAGAAGCCCCAATAGTCTATTAGAGTTGTAGATTTTTAACTTTTATTCTACCTTTGCCTCTCTATTCTGGTTGAAACTGTAATTTGGTTTTGATAGATCGATAATACATCAGGGCATCGTCAGCTTTACGGACGGTAAATATATGATTGAACTAAAGGATATAAGCAAAGTTTTCCGAAAAAAAAACATCGACATCAGGGCGCTTACCGAGGTTAACTTGAAAATTCCGGAAGGTCGTATATTTGGTATCATTGGTTCATCGGGCGCGGGGAAAAGTACCCTCATAAGATGTATCAATTTACTTGAAAGACCTACTCGGGGGCAAGTATTAATCGATGATGTAGACCTTATGACCCTGCCCGCTCGCAAACTTGTCGATGTTCGACGAAAGATCGGTATGATATTTCAGCATTTTAATCTGTTATCTTCACGTACCGTTTTTGAAAATATTGCTTTTCCACTCGAATTAATTCAGACGCCAAAAGACCGTATTCAGTGTAGAGTGAAAGAACTGCTAGACTTAGTCGGTTTGGGAAGCAAGCGGGATGACTATCCTGCCAGTTTGTCCGGGGGACAAAAACAACGGGTCGCCATCGCAAGAGCATTAGCCAATGAGCCTGCCGTTCTACTTTGTGATGAAGCAACCAGTGCACTCGATCCCGCAACAACCCGGTCCATCTTGAGCTTGTTAAAAGACATTAATAAACGGCTCCATATTACCATTGTTTTAATCACACATGAAATGGATGTGGTGAAAGCAATCTGTGATGATGTTGCCGTTTTGTCGGACGGAAGAATCATTGAGCAGGGAAGTGTGCGCGAAATATTTTCAAATGCTCAAACGGATTTAACACAACAGTTTATAAACTCATCGCTTCATATAGATATTGCCCATGAGTATTTAAATCGCATGGTGCCGGTGTCTGATGATGGTGACAAGGATCTGTTATTAAAAGTACACTTTAACGGCACGAGTACTGAAGAACCTTTTCTCTCTTCGATTGTCAAATTGTTTGACGTGGACTATGAAGTACTAAACGCAAAAATGGATACGCTCGGAAATATGCAAGTAGGTGTCATGCTATTGAAAATCAGTGGTGCGGTAGATTCCCTAACGAATGTTGTTAATTATTTTAAAAATAAAGGGCTAGAGGTGGAGGTAATAGGTTATGTCTGACGCGATGCTGTTGATGCTTTTGAAAGGGACTTGGGAAACTATTATTATGACCTTCGTTTCTGGTTTTTTTGGATTCTGTCTTGGACTGCCAACGGGCATTTTACTATTTATAACACGGGAAGGCCAGATGCTGGCCAACCGACAATTAAATCGAGTTGTCGCCATTATTGTAAACGCCTTTCGTTCCATTCCATTTATTATCCTTATTGTTTGGATGATTCCTTTTACCCGTCTGGTGGTGGGTACTTCCATTGGAGTTGGAGCTGCCCTGGTTCCTTTGAGTATCGGAGCGGCACCGTTTATTGCCAGAATGATTGAAAACTGCCTATTAGAAGTTCCTCATGGATTAGTGGAGGCAGCCAGGGCTATGGGAGCGAAGCCTATCCAAGTTGTTCGTAAAGTCTTGTTACCTGAAGCCATGCCGGCCATTATAAACAGTGCAAGTATAACACTCATTACCTTAGTAGGTTATTCGGCTATGGGTGGTGCTGTAGGAGCTGGAGGACTAGGTCACATTGGTTACCAATATGGCTACGTTGGTTACGATGCTGTTGTAATGAATGTAGTATTAGTATTATTGGTCGCATTGGTTTTTCTGATCCAATTTTTGGGAGATTTTATTTCAAAGAAAGTAGATCATCGGAAGTAATTTTAATTAGTATGAAGAATTTTAGTGTATTCGGAATAATCCTGTCAATGCTATGGGTGTCCTGCGGAAGTGCATCCAAAAATAATCCCAATCTGGTCAAGGTAGGTGTAGAAGCTGGCCCGGAATATAGTCTGGCCGAAGCAGCACAACAGGTAGCAAGAGATAAATACGGATTAGAAGTTGAGCTTGTACAATTTAATGACTATGTGATGCCCAATGAAGCCCTGCGTCAGAAAGATATCGATGTGAACGTCTTTCAGAACAAGCCTTACTTGGATGTGCAAGCAAAACAGCGCGATTACGATTTCGCAGTTTTGGGTAACACCTTTGTTTTTCCTTTGGCAGGTTACTCAAAAAAGATAAAAAGCATTGATCAATTACAAGAGGGTAATACCATTATTATTCCAAATGATCCCACCAACGGAGGTCGTGCATTATTGCTTCTGGAAAAAGTTGGTTTGATTGGATTAAAAGCAGGCGTCGGTCTACTGCCGACGATCAATGATATTATCAATAACCCGAAAAAGTTGCGAATACTCGAGCTGGAAGCCCCACAGTTGCCGAGATCGCTAGATGATGCGCAAGTTACTATTGCCATTATAAATAATACGTTTGCCGCATCTATTGGACTGGTTGCGAAAAAGGATGGCGTATTTGTGGAAGACGAAAAATCCCCTTATGTTAATATAATCGTTTCTCGTACTGATAATCAGCATGAAGAAAAGGTGAAAAACTTTGTTAAAGCGTACCAATCTGCAGAAGTTGAAGCCGTTGCTGAAAAAGTGTTTAAAGGCGGCGCCATTAAGGGATGGTAGGACGAAGGTAAATTGCTTCGTTGAATAGCGGCTACCTTGATCTCTCGGAGAATTTCTACTTGCTTATAGGTTTCCTCGTCATGAAGAATCGCATGCCTCCGAAATATAATATAGTAATTTTATAGACTTTATATTCTTTTTTGAAAAATTTCCCTTAACTTTGTTAAGAGGGCTGGTTTTGAAGGTCCAATACCCGATGGGCTGTCCCTGTTTATTTAAATGTAAGATGATGAAAAAAAGGGAGAACGAAGACGGAGCGAATGCGTACATTGATATTCAAGATGATTATTGCATACGTTGTTTGGAAAAAGAAAGCCAAGAATCACTTGCAAGCGAAGAAGAGAAGCCTGGTAAGAAAAATGAAATTAAATCTGAGCGTAAAGAAGGTGAAGGTTAGGCGGTTAAAAAATGTCGCGTGACCGAGCGGCTAGGTGGAGGTCTGCACGACCTTTTACGGTAGTTCGAATCTACCCGCGACTTCAAAAGAAACGATTGCAAATGCTTTATTGAAAAAGCAGGCCATGATATTATAAAAAGTGTTTGTTATCGCGCAAAATTTCCTGATAAAATTTAATATCATTCTCTAGCTTTGTAATGTAGGTTTCTTTTTCGATAAGTAACTTATTATATAATTCTTTTTCTGTATTTTTCTCGCTTATAACATCTGTTGATCGGTTAAATACCGTGCTCAAATTGAGGTCTATCAAATTTGCTATTTGTTTTAATCGTTCGATATCTAAACGTGTAATACCGCTTTCGATATTCTGATAAGTCTTGAGAACGATATTTAATCTGTTCGCCATTTCGCCCTGTGATAAGCCTTTGGCTTTTCTGTGACTTTTTATTAAATAGAGTAATTCTGTATTTGTCATATTTCCGATCTTTTATTTTAAAAATAGATCCGTTTTGTCAGTGCCTTCTTTGTTGTGTTAACTACTCGCCTTTGCACTCCATGCAAAAGTAGTGAACAATGTCTACTAAATCAATAGACTTTATTTATTTTTTTAAATTCATTAATTTCTAGGGAATGGGAGGTTTTATGTTGAAAAGAAAAAATTTGGAATATTAAAAGATATTGATACTTTTGTAAAGTCTACTATTTTAGTAGTCTTTTTTCTTATGCTTAAGAACAACCTGATACATATCTTATATGCCTGTCGAATGCGCTCGTATTCCATGTGGTATTGTTGTTGATAAAGCGATCCCCATTCTCTGTATTTCATTCTTTTCAATAATTTAATCAAATTTGTTATGCTTTCTTATCAAACATTTAGGTTTAACGGTAGGCTTACCTCTGAACAAAAGGCTTTTTTTGACCTTAACGGATTTATTCATTTTAAACATTTTATTAATGCAGATGCGGTCCAACGTATTATCCATGCTTCACAAGAGGTGGAAAGGCAATGGATCGAGAAGGAAGTTCAAAAAATTAATGGTGTACCCGTTAAATACGGTACAGACTTAGACGGTCGTCGAATCGTTCAACGATTTGCCTTTATTAACCTACATCATCCCATACTAAAAGAGTTCTCTTTGGACCCGCGTCTACAGGAGCTATTGCCGCTAGTTGGTGAAGGGGCACGTTTAGGTACACATGAAAAAGATGGGATGGTTTTCAACCACTATATTAACGGTCCGCAAAGTAAATTTACACAAATGGGATGGCATACAGACGGATTACGTGATATTTTCCAGGGAGGGCGATTAAATCCCATGTTAAATGTAGGTGTGCATCTTAGCTCACTGACAACAGAAAATGGTGGATTGCGTCTCTTGCCAGGTACCCATAAGCAAAGCATGTATCAACTACTTTTCCGAAAAAAATATTTCCTATCGCACGACACGGATCCAAATGAAATAGCAATTATTCCAGAAGCAGGAGACCTTACGGTTCATGATGGACGCCTTTGGCATCGTGTTGCTAAATCCGGTATTGTCGGTGAAACAAGTAGAAGACGGGTTATTTATTTACCCATTATCGCGGGAAAATATATGCCTAAAAATGAAGACAGTCCCACCTTATTTTACCAACGTTTTGCCGGTATTATAAAGTAATTTATGTGGCCGTGTGACCGAGCGGTTAGGTTGAGGTCTGCAAAACCTTTTACAGCAGTTCGAATCTGCTCACGGCCTCGTCTTTTTTAGTTGATAAATATAATGTCTATGGTTTTTATAGATTTTTGAATTTTTCTATTAACTTTACGGCTCATCTTAATTGAGCAATGGATGTAGAAAATGGAAACAACTAAAGAAATTCAGTTTGATTGGGTCTCTTCAGACTTTACTATCGATTTGTCGTCTATTCATGAGGCGCAAAATGCGATAGGTGGTAAATGGAGTCTAAAGTTAATTGTTGCTCTGGCGAAAGGTAATAAGCGTTTTAACGAAATCAAAGAGTATGTTGGAAGCATCTCACCCAGAGCCCTATCAAAAGAGTTGAAAGAATTAGAACATAAAGGGCTGATAATAAAAGGTGCCTGTAGGGAAAGGCCTATATATACTGAATATCAGCTTACACCCATTGCATATGAACTGAAAAGTGTCATTGAAGAAATAAGCAATTGGGGCAAGTACTTCCATGAAATCAAATTGAATCAACGCAACAAATGATAAAATACGTATCCTTCGGATTGATTGGCGGTGTTTTACTTGGAATAATTGGATGTACTTATTCAGAAAAAAAAGGAGCTGAAAATCAGGAAACCATATCCATATCAGGGGCTTTTGCTCTTTATCCAATGCTTATTCAATGGAGTCAGGATTTTAAGGAAAATCATCCAAATGTACGTTTTAATATTTCAGCCGGTGGTGCGGGGAAGGGCATTGCCGATGTATTATCAGGTATGGTTGATATCGGCATGGTGTCGCGCGATATTCATCCCGAGGAGTTTGAAAAAGGTGCTTTTCTCGTCAATGTGGCCAATGATGCAGTGGTAGCAACCTGCAATGCTAACAATCCCGCTGCAAAACAAATCGAAAAACGTGGATTAACAAAAAGTGAATTTATCGACGTGTTTTTAAAGGCAAAAACCGCTCGTTGGAACCAATTAAAAGGTATTGATAGCGATTATGATATGCACGTGTATGTACGATCTGATGCGGCCGGTGCTGCGGAAACCTGGGCGAAATTTCTCGATGCTTCGCAAGAAGATCTATTGGGAATCGGTGTGTTTGGTGACCCCGGACAGGCACAAGCGATTATGCGGGATCCACTAGCCATTGGTTTCAGTAATCTGAATTACGTTTATAGTTTGAAAAACCGAAAACCCCAGCAGAATGTACAGATTATTCCGATTGATTGGAATGGAAATGGACAAATAGATTCCGATGAGTATTATTATCAAAATCTTGATAGTCTAAATCAAGCAATTGGTGATGGTCGATACCCTTCACCACCTGCCAGAACGTTGGGTTTGTTATTTCATGGTAAACCAAAAAGTGAAGTGCTCCTGTCTTTTTTAAGGTACATACTTTCAGCCGAAGGACAAGCCCGCTTACCCGAAAATGGCTATGTAAGTTTAAATAAACAATCGATCGCGCAGGAATTAGCAAAAATAAGATGAAGATACGTCTACTCAAGGATAAGATAATTAGTGCGGGAATGCTGATCTTTTCGATTTTGTCCGTATCCATGGTTTTATTGATCGGGATTGGGCTTTATTGGCGCTCCTTGCCTATTTTACAGGATTATTCTATCTGGGAATTGATTAGCTCGGATACATGGCGTCCATTAAAGGGATCTTTTGGATTTTATCCTTTTATTATGGGGACCTTATGGGTGACAGGTATGTCTATCGCGATTGCCATTCCCTTATGTTTGCTTACAGCGATTTATCTTTCGGAATATGCCCCGATTCGTTTTAGAAATTTCTTTTTGCCCATGATTAATATGTTGGCGGGTATTCCACCGGTTATTTACGGCGTATGGGGGGTATTATTTGTGGTACCCTTGGTGCAAAAATATGTTGCACCTTTTTTTGTTGACTTTTCTACCGGATTTACCGTTCTGGCCGGCGGCATTGTATTAGCTGTCATGATATTTCCGCTTATCGTTAGCATTGTGGTGGAGGTGTTGCAAACGATTCCCAAGGAGTTGCGGGAAGCATCGCTTTCATTGGGCGCCACTAAATGGGAAACTATCAAAAAAGTGGTTTTAAGAAAAGCAATGCCCGGGATTATCGCAGCGATTGTGCTAGCTGTATCCAGAGCTTTCGGCGAAACAATTGCCGTTTTGATGGTTTGTGGTAATGTACCCATTGCGCCGCACTCTATCTTTGATCCAGCTTATCCTTTACCTGCTTTATTAGCTAATAATTTTGGAGAAATGATGTCTGTACCTCTATATGATGCGGCACTTATGTTTTCAGCATTTGCACTGTTTCTTATCATCTTGATTTTTAATATAATATCCAGGTTGATCCTGCAAAAAATAAGTATCCGAAATGCGTAGAAGAAAAATTGAAGAACTTCTTTTTAAAGTACTGATGATCGGCTCAACCTTATTGGTAGGTCTTTCTCTTTTTCTAATCATTGGTACCGTTATTATAAAAGGTTTGCCTTTTTTAAATTGGGATATGTTAACAAAGACTCCGGATGGGGGTTACTATTTTGGCCGATCAGGCGGTGTGTTGAATGCTATTGTGGGCTCAATATATGTGGCTGGAGGAGCAACATTGTTAGGTATGGTCATTAGTTTGCCCGTAGCGATTTACTTAAATATCTACCTAAAAAAAGAAAATCGTTTTGCGCGTTTTGCTAAACTTTCCTTTGATGTCTTGTTTGGGATCCCTTCCATTGTTTACGGCGCCTTTGCTTTTAGCCTGATGGTTTATTTGGGCGTGAGAGCCTCTTTGTTGGGCGGTGTCATTGCGGTGGCCTTACTGGTTATCCCCATCATGGTACGAACATTAGACGAAGTGATTGTCCATGTGCCAAAAGAGCTAAAGGAGGCCGTTCTTTCGTTAGGGGCAACACGTTGGGAAATGGCTAAAGTTTATTTCAGGCAAATTCGGGCAGGCATGTTAACTGCCGTTTTATTGGCATTTGGAAGAGGGGTAGGGGATGTTGCCGCCGTTATGTTTACGGCAGGTTTTAGCGATAATATTCCCGCATCGCTGCATGAACCAGCAGCAACCCTGCCTTTAGCCATATTTTTCCAGTTGGGTAGCCCCATTCCTGAGGTACAAGGTAGGGCCTATGCTTCCGCATTGATTTTGTCTATTTTTATTTTAATCATCGTGGTCTTAAGTACACTCCTTACCAATAAAAGACGCAAAAATTCATGACACAAACTCCTCATATCAGCGTAAAAGACTTAAATGTACACATTGGCAATCATCACTTGCTGAAAAATATTAATATAAATATTCCGGATAAAAGCATAACCTCTATCATAGGTCCTTCCGGTTGCGGTAAAACGACCTTATTGAAAAGTCTTAACCGACTACTGGATGATATTCCAGAGGTAAATATTAGCGGTAGTGTGTTAGTGGATGGGGAAGATATCTACGGATCAAAAACTGAAGTTACCCACATACGAAAAAAAATGGGACTTCTCGCGCAAAGGCCTTTTCCGTTACCTATGTCCATATATGATAATATTACATACGGTCCACGCATCCATGGCTTAAAAAATAAAAAGGAACTAAGTGCTGTAGTAGAACATTATTTACAAGCCGTTGGACTTTGGGAAGAAGTGAAGCACCGCCTCCACACTTCGGCCAGCGCATTGTCGATTGGACAACAGCAACGATTATGTTTGGCCAGAGGACTTGCTGTTGAACCGGAGATCATTTTGGGCGATGAATCAACCTCTGCCCTTGATCCAATCTCGACTAAGACCATCGAAGATTTACTCATCAAATTGAAAGAGAACTATACGATCGTGCTTGTTACACATATTTTGCGCCAGGCTAGAAGGGTGTCGGATTTTATTATCTTTGTATACATGGGGGAAATCATCGAATTTGGACCAACAGAAGAAGTGTTGCTAAACCCAAAAGAAGAATTGACCAAAGATTATGTGAAAGGCTTTATTAGCTAACAAAAAAGGGAACGGAAACCATTCCCTTAGGATTTAAAGAGCCGGCTATCAATTTGGCGTTGCACCAAACTCCCTTGTAACTAAACCCAAGGCAAAATTAGCTAAAAATGCTTGTAGATACAAGCATTTGGCCTGAGCTACTGCCATGCTTGTGGCAATATGTGGATCGGAAATGTTCTCCTAAAACATATTAGCAAGCCTCAAAATGCGTTTTTTTTAACTTAAGTTTGCAGAATTTACAAAATAATCATCTATCTTTAGGGGCTAACAACCAACATGCCTAGCGGAAATATGCATGATCGGAAAACAAAAAAAAATGCATATTCTGTTAAGGTCATTAACGATAAACTAAACTACTTTTAATGAAACATTTTGAAATTCAAGAGCAGGATCAGGTATACGATGCGATTGTGGTTGGCTCTGGAGCAGGAGGCGGTATGGCGGGATATGTCCTTGCAAATGCAGGGCTTAAAGTGCTGATGTTGGAGGCCGGCCCCTTTTTTGACCCAGCTAAAGATGCCTTGCAACTTAGATGGCCTTGGGAGTCTCCTAGGCGTGGCGCATCTACGGTTCGTCCCTTTGGAGATTTTGATGCTGCCTATGGCGGGTGGCAATTAGAAGGAGAGCCGTATTCTACGGTTGATGGTACTGATTTTCAGTGGTTCAGGGCACGTATGCTGGGAGGAAGAACAAACCATTGGGGTCGGATTTCCCTACGGATGGGACCGGATGACTTTAAACCTACTGACGGGGTAACGGACGCATGGCCGATTACTTATGATGAGGTAAAACCCTTTTATGATAAGGTAGACCGGCTAATTGGTGTTTATGGTACGGTAGAGGGTTTGCCGAATGAACCTGATGGCATTTTTTTAAAACCACCAAAACCTCGTCTGAACGAATTGTTTATAAAACGAGGTGCAAAAAAAGCCGGTGTTACCGTTATCCCTGGTCGGGGAGCTGTATTAACGGAAGCACTTCCCGGCATGAAGGGGCGTGGAACCTGCTTTTATTGTGGTCAATGTGGGCGCAGTTGTAAAGTGTACGGCGATTTTTCCTCCTCTTCCTGCTTGGTGATTCCTGCTATGAAAACCAATAATTTGAAAGTCATCGATAATGCGATGGTCCGTGAAGTACTAACTAATGACGAAGGCCTGGCAACGGGAGTGTCTTATGTTAGTACGGTAGATATGAAAGAATATAGCGTACGGGGAAAGCTGGTTATATTAGGTGCCAGTGCTTGCGAGTCGGCCCGACTTTTATTGAATTCAAAATCGAAGGCGCATCCTGGCGGATTGGGAAACAGTAGTGGGTTGGTGGGAAGGTATTTACATGATTCCACAGGCTCAAGCATGTCGGGGTTTATTCCCGAATTAATTGAGCGAAAGCGTTATAACGAAGACGGGACAGGGAGCGTACATATCTATTCACCATGGTGGCTTGATAATAAAAAGCTAAACTTCCCACGTGGGTATCATATAGAATATGGAGGTGGTTTGCACATGCCGTCATACGGCTTTCTCGATTGGGTTCCATCCGTGAATGGGCAAGTGCCTGATAAAGATGGAAAAAAGAAAGAGCAAGGTGGCTATGGCATTTCATTAAAGAACGATTATCGACGTTTTTATGGAGCCAATGTGGGAATGGCAGGAAGAGGTACGGCTTTAGCGCATAAAGATAATTATTGTGAAGTCGATCCGAATAAAGTAGATAAATTTGGAATTCCGGTGCTAAGATTTCATTATAAATGGGGTAGGGAAGAAGTGGCCCAAGCTAAGCATATGCAGGAAACGTTTCAATCGATTATGCATGAGATGGGTGCGATTATAACATCCCCCACTTACGGTCCGGATACATCCTATGGCTTAGAAGCTCCAGGAAAGATCATTCATGAAGGCGGTACGGTTCGTATGGGAGATGACCCGAAAAACTCTGTGTTGAATAAATGGTGTCAATCGCATGATTGCAAAAATTTATTCGTTGTGGACGCGGCCCCCTTTGTCCAACAAGGAGACAAAAATCTTACTTGGACGATTTTGGCACTGTCCATGCGGACGGCGGAACATATTTTGGAACAAAGAGGTAAACTTAATATTTAAGCAAATGAACAGGAGAGATTCGATTAAAGCTATAGGGCTTGGCACAGTGGGTACAGGCCTTTTGTTAGAATCGTGCAGACCGGGAGATTCAAACAAAACGGCGGAGGAGACGACACAGAGTTCAGGGAAATTGCCAGGGGTGCAAGACTTTGAACATGCCCGTAACACCGAATTAAATAAAGAGCAGTTTTTTACTGAGCACGAAATGGCGACCATTACCGTGCTTTCCGATATTATTATTCCTAAAGACGATTATTCCGACAGCGCTTCAACAGCTGGTGTGCCGGCTTTTATTGAGTTTATGGTAAAAGACATTCCCGACTATAAATTACCCATGCGTGGAGGACTGAAATGGCTGGACGTGCAATGCTTGAAGCGATTTAATAAAGTGTTTACTGACTGTGAAGAAAAGGAACAGCTGACGTTGATAGATGAAATTGCCTATCCTCTTCAGGCAAAACCGGAGATGCAACAGGGAGTTGCTTTCTTTAGCTTGATGCGAAACTTCACGGCATCCGGGTTTTTTACCAGCGAAATCGGCGTGAAGGACATCGGTTACATAGGTAATCGCCCCGGACCATGGGATGGCGTTCCTGAAGATGTATTAAAACAGTATGGTTTTACGGGGAACGAATAGCTTTCTCAGTTAAGTTTCATGACATTCGATGGTAACCGTAGTACCAGCTCCTATTTCTGAATGGAAGTCTATGCTTCCGTTCAGAAATTCGACTCTCGATTCTATATTTGTTAGGCCTGCCCCCTTTCCTGCGGCGATTAAGTCTTTCACGTCAAAACCTTTGCCATCGTCTTCGACAATAAGCGTAATGTACTGCTCGATTTGTTGTAGCTGAACCAGAATAAGTGAAGAATGAGCATGTTTTACCGCATTGTTTACGAGCTCTTGCATAATTCTGTAAAGCACCAATTGTCTTGAAGGTTCCATATAATTGGTGTAGTGGTAGATTTGACATTGAATGTTCACACCCGAAGATTTCAATTTTTGGCAATATTCGCGGATAGCCTCTCCCAATCCATAACGCATGAGTATCTCCGGCATCATGCTGTGGGCAATTCGTCTGAGTTCACCAATAGCGCCATCCAAATGCTGTAATGTTCGATTCATTATTTGCTGTTGGTTGTCATCCTTTAAGAGTTGCATAAAACCTGCTAATTCTATTTTTACACCTGATAACAAACCACCCAAACCGTCATGCAAATCCCGTGCTAGTCGACTTCGCTCTTGCTCCTGGCCATCAAGCATAGCAGATAAAAGCGAAATACGATGTTCTTGTTTTATTTTAGTCACTTCCATTTGATGCAGTTTCTCTTGCTGTTTCATCGCTTTAATCCGCTGCTTATAGGCATAAAAAAGAAAAAGGAGTGTAAGAAAGCTTGTTAGGCTAAATGCAATATAAATGCGATTAAGCTTTTGGTTGAATTGAACTTGTTGCTGCAATACGAAGAGCGCTTTCTCTTTTTTTCCTGCTTCATATTGAGCTTCCAACTTTTTGCCTAAGCTCATTTTCTCCGTATTGAACAGATCCGTATAGGCATCTACATAAAGTTTATAATTGCGAAGTGCGCCATTGAGATCGCCTTGCCTTTCTTTAATAGTCGCCAAACAATAGAAAATTTTTGCTTCAATTTCGTGATTAATAACAGGTTCTTGATGAAGGGTCATGATTGCATTTCCTACCAACATCTCAGCCTCGGTTAAATAGCCTTTTTCAATTTGCTGTTTCGCTAACATGACATAGCTGTCTGCAAGGACTGCATTTTCTTTGCTATCTCGAGCTTCTTCGATAGCGATTTCTAGGTAATGGCGAACAGAATCTTGATAGCTTGTTGAGAAATACTGATCGTAGATAACAGCAATATTTTTTGCTAGCGCTGCAATTTCTGTGATATGGATAATGCGATCTTTATTTTTCTGTGCTAACGAAAAAGCCGCTTTATTACGTAGAAGCGCAGAATCCAATAATGGTTTTCGAATTGTATCTGCTTCGTAATGGGCCATGAAATTATTGGCAGTACATCGATAGGTTGCAATTAAAAGGTCGAGATCCCGACATCTTCCCGCGCTTCGCAGCGCTGCTCGTGCATATTTATTTTGATTTGGTAGATCGGACCACTGGCTATAAATGGTGGAAATCGTTATGTAAAGCCTGCTTTCGTACGAATAATCATGATCTTCATCAAACAACTTGGCGGCATTTAACAAACTGGCAATTGCTTCTTGCGCTTCGTTTTGCATGAGTTGAGTCGTTCCCTTGGCAAATTGGACGAGTGCGTTGGTTCTTTTGTTTTCAGTTTTTTTTGCGTAGAAGACGGCGCTATCCAAATTTAATAAAGTAAACTGCGTATTTCCCTCGTTGCTGCTTTGTAAGGCAAGAATTGCATACAAGCTGGCAGTTTGGTCATTATTAGCTTGCAACTTCGAAGATTTCAACGCCTTTTGAAGTAATTCGTAGGCCTGTTGTGGATCTCTTCTGTAATATAAAAAATCGGCTAATCGACCCATTGTCTCTAATCGCTCCTGATTCGATAGTCTTTTTTGCGCTAAAGCCAACCGTAAAGAATCTTCAGATAAATGGGCGTGCAGGGAAGGGAGTAAACCCAAAACCATGAAAAGGAAAGCAAAAAAGAACTTGGTATGTTGAAATAAACGAATGAAAGTATGGTAAATGGAAAGCAATGGCTTGCCAAGTATTCGATTATGGATACTATTTGAAGTGGCAATGACGCCAAAAATGCTTCGCATGCTCAAAGATACACAAGATTCAAAGCTTGTCAATCCCCGTTTCCGGGGGTTTTATTCCAAAGATATCTTTTAAGTTATTTGTTTTCGGCTTGATTAATTCGAAATGCTGATCGGCATACCTTTTTACCAATACTTAGCTTCTCCGTTTTCATAATTAAGCGCTGTGGACCGACGCGCTTTTCAAAACCCAGGACCAACGCACCGATGGTTGCATGATTTTTTCCCGATGGTAGTTCGCTAAACCCCCATTCTCTGCCTTTTGACCATAGCCTTTCGATTGTAGAATCTGTGTAAGTCCATTCTACGTAAGGCTGTTGAAACAGCATTCCATTTCCTGTCAATTTTATACCAGCTGGCATACTCTCCTCTTCTTCCGCCGATGGTTTAGTAGGTAATGCTTTAAAATGCAACGAAAAGGCCTCAGGAATATCTGCTTCCTCATTCATCACTTCTTTATTTTCCAAATTGTATTTGACGGAGCGCTTAGGCGTTCGTATGCTTAGGGTACCCGAATAGGTAAGCGAAAAAATACATTGCCCCGGGTTGCTTGCAGGACCTTGAAAGCTAAACCCCCAGGATTCCTCACGTTCGCCAATGGTATCACTTGTTATGAGCAATTGATTACGGCGAATTCCAATTTTTTTGAATTCCTCATCGGTAAGCGCCCTAACAGCCAATCCAGTGGATTTAGCGAGATTTAATGCTTGTAGATAACTTTTCTTCATGGAGTTTGTGTCGCCAAGATATACTTCTGTATGCTGATCAGCATATATAGCGGGCATCTTTTCCTGATGACAGCCAAACATTATGCTGAGTATTACGATGCTGAGCCATTTGATCTGGCTTTCAAAGATAGTATGTAGAGCGTTCCCTGTGTTTTTCACACCAACAAATAAAAAGTAAATATAAATATTGTTTGAGGCTTGCCCAAAAATTATTTGTCAGTCACCATGATCGTTTGAACATGGTGAATATGTTGGTTTTTTGTACAATGCATACGCTATTTATTTAACATCCATATCTTTAGATCTTTCTTCTGTGTGAAAATCAATACCTAAATTTTGAAATAGTGACAAGGTGGAATAGTAAACAAAAAAGTAAAAAATTAGCGAAATTTTTATATTCTTGTTACTGTCGACGTTAAGGTTATCTATAAAATAAGAAGGGCAAAAAAGCATGATACCTGTAAAACTATATACCGCAGGACTGGTGGTACTTAAGGAAAGCAAATTGCTGCTGGCTTTTAGCAATAACAAAAAAGCTTGGTACCTTCCTGGAGGAAAAATCGATGGTCATGAGACGAGTCATGAGGCAATCATTAGAGAAATCGGAGAAGAGCTGGGTATCATCTTAGATACAGATTTATTAACATTTTATTGTCATATAACAGCCCCCGCTTATGGCGAAGATTCATCGGTTATCATGGAGCAAGATTGTTTTCGATACGAGATGAAAGAAACAATTTACCCAGCGAATGAAATTGGGGATGTTGATTTTTTCGATCAAGCAGATTATGCAAAACAGGGTGCGCAAGTCCCGGGTGTATTGCAATTATTTGAAGTATTAATTGCCGACGGATTAATTTGATTTTGCTTAGGACAAATTGAAATCGATGAATGGAATGCAAGATCACACCATTCTTATGTAAAATAATAGCTATGTTAATAACAAAGCGATGATGAATCCGAACAAATCAGCTAACTTGCTTGTATTTAACAATAATATCTATGAAATATTTAACGCTCTTTTGTTTTGTTTTTATTTTCCATGGGAAAAGTTATGCCCAGGTGCCACCGGCTACAAATCAACAAATAAATAAAATTAAGAAAATGACATCTATTACATTAAAAGGAAACACCGTACATACAGTTGGTACCTTGCCTGCTGTTGGAACCGAAGCAAAGAAATTTACGCTGACAGCTGTTGACTTATCGGAAAAAACCTTGGACGACTTCAAAGGAAAATACGTTGTCCTTAATATTTTTCCCAGTGTTAATACCGGCGTATGTGCTGCCTCTGTACGTCAATTCAATGAGGATGCCGCAAATTTACCTAATACCACGGTATTATGCATCTCTAAAGATTTACCCTTTGCTCAAGCGCAATTTTGCGGGGCTGAAGGAATAAAAAATGTGGTTATGTTATCTGATTTTCGCTCAAACTTTGGCAAGGAATACGGCGTTGAACTTGCAGATAGCCCGATGAAAGGCTTACTTAGTCGTGCTGTCGTTGTAATAGACCCTCAGGGTAAAATCGTTTACGAGGAACAGGTCTCTGAAATTGCGCAGGAACCAAATTATCAGGCAGCTTTAAAAGTCATTCAGTAGCATAGAGACCATAGCAGGTTTCCAATAAAAATTAATTTAGGTAGTAAATAAGCCGGTTATCTGTTAATCGGCTTATTGCGTAAAGGAATAAAGAGATATTTATCATGAAAATAGCTACATACAATGTTAACGGTGTCAACGGGCGACTGCCCGTATTGCTTCGCTGGTTGGAAGAGGCTAAGCCCGATATTGTTTGCTTACAGGAGTTAAAGGCTCCGCAGGAAAAATTTCCGGAAGAATCGATACGGGCTGCCGGTTATAATGTTATATGGCACGGACAAAAAAGCTGGAATGGGGTAGCAATTCTTGCACGTAACCTTGATATAACAGAATTTGGGCGTGTGCTTCCAGGGGATCCGGAAGATACCCACAGTCGATATATTGAAGCAAGGGTTCACAATATTCATATCGGGTGCCTCTATTTACCAAATGGTAATCCGGTTCCCGGACCAAAGTTCGACTATAAGTTAAAATGGTTTCAACGTTTAACAGATCATGCGCAAGAACTGTTGAACAAAAATATTCCGGTCATCTTGACGGGTGATTATAATGTGATGCCCACTGAACTTGATGTATACAAACCCGAGCGATGGCTGGACGACGCGCTCTTTCGACCGGAAATACGTGCTGCTTTTGCAGGGTTAGTGGCTCAGGGGTGGACAGACGCTGTTCGGAAACTTTACCCAAATGAAAGAATTTATACTTTTTGGGATTACTTTCGTAACGCATATGGACGCGACGCGGGTTTGCGTATTGATCATTTTTTGCTTAGCCCGCAGTTGGTAGAGAACCTTGTTGCTGCCGGTGTAGATCGCCATGTCCGTGGCTGGGAAAAAACAAGTGATCACGCTCCCGTATGGATAGAACTGCGCGATCTGTAACCGGTAAATCGTCTGCAAATATAAAAGGTGATTACCAAGGAATATTATAGGGGGCATTGACTTTTTCTATCAAAAATATTAACTTTACGGAACGAATTCGGATATTCCCATACTACTTTAGCCGATCATTCCGTTATCAAGCCCGATACTTTTTGTTTACCAATTATAAAACGATAAGCCCCATTATGAAAACAGTTAAGTATATTCTTGAGAACAAGATCAAAACCATCGTATCGGTTTCCCCAAATGATTCCGTTTTAGAAGCTTTGCGAATTATGATGGAAAAAAACATCAGTGCACTATTAGTCGTTGATCAGGAGGTGTTGCTTGGCATTTTTACAGAGCGGGATTATGCGCGAAAGATCATCTTAAAAGGTCGATCTTCTGCAGGTACTGCGATACATGAGGTGATGACAGCAAATCCACATACGGTGGGGTTTAATGATGCGATCGATCACTGTATGCAATTAATGACTAATCGGCATTTCAGGCATTTACCGGTGGTTGAAAATGGTCAGTTGATGGGTATTATTTCAATTGGCGATTTAGTTAAATATATTATTGAAGATCAGAGAGAAACTATCAATCAGCTAGAGAGCTACATTAATAGCTGAGCAAATAGGCTGTGGTGAATGAGCCAAGCTTTACTAACTGATCTGAAGGTTAAAAATCTCCTTTAATCAATATCCTTTTAAATGCATAAAGGATAGGGGAGGAAGGAAATCTGTTCCGTATGCGTCGTTGATATTCCTGAATGAATAGGACTTTTATTTCATCAGAAAACCGTTCAAAATAAGGTATTAATGCCGATCCTGAAATAAATTCAAAGAGTTCATTGCTATCATGCACGATTAGCGGATATACCTTCTGAATAATATTCATTTCCTGACAACCATTTTCAAATAAAATTTGAGCATAGTGATCGATACTCAACATAGGAGAAATCTTTTTCCATCCACTTAACGCGCCGGAAAAAGGCTCTTCCTGTACAATCTCCAATAACATTTGGTTGAGGATATTCTCATGCTGAGAAGGCATTTGAATAGCCAATTGTCCACCGGGTTTTACGATGGAAATCATTTTTGGTATTAATTGATGATGATCCTCGATCCATTGAATTGCCGCATTGGAAAAAACTAAATCCCATTGTGCATTTTCATCTAATTGCGTTTCGATGGTCCGTTGTTTAAAATAAACACGATCATTTTGATATCCTTTTGATTCCTCCAGCATTTCTTTCGATGAGTCAACGCCCAATACGCATTTCGCATCATGGAATTTTTCAGAAAGCATCTTAGTCAACTCACCGGTACCACATCCCAGATCGACAATTGTCCTCATCCCCTTTTTTGAAGAGATCAGCGCTAAGAGATCGTAAAACGGTGCATACCTTTCTTTTTTAAATTTATTATATACGATCGGATTCCAAGCCATGTGTTTACAGTTTTTTGTTTAAAGGTAAAATATTCTCAGGATGAAATTTGATAAAAGATAGCATTATTTGTGGGTATCCTTTGACTGGTCATTGTAACCTGGTTACTTCGATCAAAAGAGAAGACAGGTTTACTCGAATATTTTATTGTTACAAAATTAAATAAGTGATTTTTAATCAGTAAATTACATGTATTTAATAAACTTTTAGTGTAATATTTTTTATCGTTTTTAAACCCCTATCCATTAAAGAGTGGAAAGTCCAAGAAAGCTATAGTGATGAATTTTGCTTAAGTAGTTTTTTTGTTATTTCCAAGGGCAATATTGGTTTCCCAAAATTTTCGATACTTTCAAGAAATATATATAGTAAAACTTTTTATAAAGATTGTATTTCTTTGAATTAAAGAAGTTTATGTTTATCGTTTTTATTTCTGGTATGGTCTGGTCTATTGTTTTTTACCTTGTTTTGATGGGGTCAGGAAAGAACCAGAGGCTATAAATAGATAAATTATACCATTAGCTCCTTAAATTGCACCACCAGGAGAAAAAGGTATTTTTTAGCTTTGGAGGATCATAAAGCAGTGGCTTTAGTCATTTAATAAAATATGGAGAATTCTAAAGAAATCAGCGAGTGGAACGCGGCCTTGCATGCACGGTGCCCGCGTTGTCGTACAGGAGCAATGTTTACGGGTAAGACCTACGGATTTAAAGTTCAAAAGATGAACGAAAACTGTCCGCATTGTAATTTGAAATTCGAGCGGGAACCAGGCTATTTTTATGTCGCTATGTTTGTAAGTTATGCGATGAATGTAGCAGAGTTAATAGCTGCTTGCGTAGGAACCTATTTGCTAACGGGAAATTTGGAATCGCCATGGTTATATTTAGGTGTTGCGTTAGGGACAGCCTTCTTGCTATCGCCATTAAATTATCGTTATTCGCGTGTAATACTTCTTTTCTGGCTAACTCCCGGATTACGTTATACGTCCGACTTTGCTCATCGAGCGAAGGAATAATTTACGGTAAGACTATGAGTGCATTGAAGGTTAAATAATAAGCAATACCTTTGAGACATATGAAGGCTTTCCCCGTATATGATATCATTGGTTTAGGCGTCACGCAGAACGATGTTTTAGTTAAACCCTTTGCACCTTATATTCAAGAGCATCAAAAGCTGTTGGTGCCCCATCGGCATTCTTTCTTTCATGTAGGTTACTTTACAGCAGGAAGGGGTACTCATACGATCGATTTTGAACATTTCCAGGTAAAGCCTTTTCAGATTTATTTTATGGTCCCGGGACAAGTTCACCATTGGAATTTTGAGGGGGAAATAGCGGGTTATGTACTTAATTTTTCTACTTCTTTTTTCCAATCATTCTTAATGCGACCAGACTATCTTAACAATTTTTCTTTTTTTAGCGGGATTGCAAAAGATTCCGTTTTAGATCTTCCCCCTTCTCTTCAAATAAAAATCAAAAAGATTTTTGAGGATATGATTGACCTTCGAGAAACCATTAATCCGATGAATCTAGATACATTACGTGTAAAAGCCTTGGAGCTGTTTCTGTATATCAGCGCATCATATACAGGAAAAAATCAGGGGAGTTCTTTGGTCAATCAAACCGTCATTAGAAATTTTCAACGTTTAATAGACCAGAACTTTCAAACCCTGCGATTACCGAAAGATTATGCAAACCTTTTGTATGTGACCCCCAATTACCTTAATGCGCTGTGTTCTGATATGTTGGGTATGTCCGCTGGAGAATTGATAAGAAATCGAATTGTGTTAGAAGCAAAACGCTTGCTTGTTAATCTGGAACTCCCCATTTCCTCCATTGCATATGAATTAAATTTCAACGATAATTCATATTTTACAAAATTCTTTAAAAAGCATGTTGGCGTAACGCCTGAGGAATTTAGGAGGCAATTTTAGAAGTTAGCGTTATTGATTTCACTATTTTAATTTTAAATTGCTTAAGGTGGGACAACAAAAATAAAATCGTTAGTGCAATTTCAGTGTCGAATAATCAGCGATCAACAGTTCATTCTGAACTGATTTCATAAAGTACGAATAAGAAGCAATTATTTTTCGAAATTAGTTCCTATGAATGAAGAGTTGAGTGTAATCAAAACCATGTTATACAGTCACTGTCAACAAATAGTGAACGAGCGGATTTATCATGCAGAACAAGGGATTCTCCATGCAAAAGATGCAGCGAAGGGTGACACAAAAAGCAGCGCGGGAGATAAATACGAAACTACCAGGGAAATGATGCAGCAAGAAATTGACCGAAATGAGCGTCAACTGGCAGAAGCAAACAAGTTGAAGTATCAATTGGATGGTGTTCCTATTACATCGGTGAGCAACACTATTCAATTGGGGAGTTTGGTCAAAACCAACGATGGCTTATTTTTTTTGTCAATTTCCCTTGGAACAGTAGAATTGACATCCTATCGTTTTTTTGTCATTTCGCCTATCTCTCCTTTTGGGCAAGTTTTGCTTGGAAAACAAGTGGGGGATTGCGTTGAATTCAATAGAAGAAATTACGAGATACTAGCGTTCACATAAATGAGGCCGTTTGTGTCCAATTTTTAAAATTCGATTGTCTTACAAGCAAAACAGATAAATCGAAATGATGAAAAAGTATGAGCTCTTCTCGATATCTATTTCCAGTGAAGATGATCCAAATAAATTTGGCCTCCTGCACCGGTGATCTAGAGAAAAAAATTATTGTACGTTTAAAAGAAAAAGTAATGAATGAGTTTTTATTAATATTTCGCAGATCTTTTGCCGGCGATGAAACACCATCGCCCGAACAATTGCAAGCAAGCATAAAACCCTGGCAAGACTGGCTGGGGAATATTGCTGCACAAGATAAGTTGGCGAGACCATTGCAACGATGGGACGCCAAAGGAAAAGTAGTTACGAGTAATAAGACAGTTATAAATGGACCTTACGCCGAAATTAAGGAATCTATTGGTGGTTTAATTATCGTTAAGGCCCAAGACTATGAAGAGGCCGTCGAAATAGCAAAAGGTTGTCCTGTTTTGCAGATGGGAGGGAATGTTGAAGTAAGGTTGGCTGTCCCTGCTGATTATCAGGGGTAAATCCACTAGAAATCATGGATGAGAAAGAGCTTTTACCACATTTATTTCGGACAGAGTATCGTAAGTTGGTTTCGGTACTCTGTTATCTGTTTGGCATAGAGCATATAGAAATAGCAGAAGATATTGTAAGCGATACATTCCTTTCTGCCAGTGAGTCATGGAGTATAAAAGGAACACCCGATAACCCGACTGCATGGTTGTATACCGTTGCTAAGAATAAGACAAAAAATCATTTAAAACGGCATAACCTATTCGAGCAAAAACTGTCGCCGGACCTAAAATACACTGCTGAAAAATTTGAGGAATTGGAGATTGACCTATCCGCTAAAAATATTAACGATAGCCAATTGGCGATGATCTTTACCGTTTGCAATCCCTGTATTTCAAATGAAGCGCAGATCTCCTTAGCCCTTAATTTGTTGTGCGGTTTTAGTGCACAAGAAATTGCGGACGCCTTTTTAACAAATAAAGAACTTGTCTATAAACGGATTCAGCGCGCAAAGGAAAAGCTAAAAGAGGATAAGGTGCAGATTGAACAGCCAAAATTAGCAGCGATTAATGCTCGATTGGATACCGTTTTAACTACTTTATATCTACTATTCTCGGAGGGATATTATTCCACTTCGCATCATACTGTTCTGCGAAGAGACTTATGTGCCGAAGCAATGCGCCTAACCTATTTATTAGTGGAAAACCAATACACGAATAAACCTTCTGTCAACGCGTTGTTGTCCCTTATGTGTTTCCATTCATCGAGATTTGATGCGCGTTTACAGAATGGTGTGATGATTTTATACGATGATCAGGATGAGCGTCTCTGGAATGTGGAATTAATTGAAAAAGGAATTTACTATCTGAATCAGGCGTCTCAAGGCAGACAGTTAACCAAATTTCATTTGGAAGCAGGCATTGCCTACTGGCATACCCATAAAGAAGATACAAAGGAAAAATGGGAAAACATTCTTCAACTTTATAATCATTTACTCATTTTAGAATACTCGCCTATCGCAGCCTTAAACCGAACATACGCATTAGCTAAAAGTAATGGCAAGGAAGAAGCTATTAAAGAAGCGGAAAAATTGAATCTTATTGATAATCCATTTTATTACTCGCTACTTGGAAATTTGTATACCGGATTGGATAATAGAAAAGCAAGCGCATTTTATAGAACTGCTTTGACCCATACACGGTCTGATGCCGAACAGGTCATCCTCAAAAAATTTATTGAACAATTACTACATTAACCCGTCTTTCGGTTTCCTCACCCATTTGTTCATTAGCGGACAATATATCGTTCATTTTCGAACAGTATGAATTAAGGTTTTTTTATTTATTTTACTGATAATCAGTTGTTTGATCTTTTGGAACGATAATGTTATTTATTGGCATAAATAATCATTGGAGAAAAATATGGTTGGTGATCTCCATCGTTCCAATGCGAATAATAGTATTAACAATAAATAGAGAAATTATGAAAACGCTCGTATTAGCTAGTCTAATTGCAATTGCAAGTACAGGAAGTACATTTGCTAATCAATCAACAACATCTATCCCTGATCATTACAAAAACAGGATGGAAACCGTTAATTTAAGTAAGAAAGTTGATGATTTAGAAAGTCAGATTGAGTTCCATCAACGAAATATTGCCATTTTTTGGAATCAATACGATCTTATGGTTGCACGTATTCAAAACAGCAAAGGGAATCGGGTAGAGCTCGAAAGTGATAAGGATTATTTTGTTAATGTACATAAGCAAAATATTCAAAAGGGAGTGGCTATCGAAGAAAGTAAAAAGGCTATCGAACAAATTGAAAAAAAATTTCAAAAAGAACTTGCTAAGCGCGAAGCTTACGAAGCAAAAGAGATCGCCCGTATGCAAGGGTCTTTAAAAGAAGCCTTAACATTAGAACAGCGTAAAGTGGATAGGTTACGGACAAAGAACGAAAAATCAGCTAACCATGATATATTGGTAAAGTTGCAAGAATTAGATCGTTACTGTTCCCAATCAATTCAACGTTTAGCTGATCTTCAGCAAAATTCCTACAGAATAAGTATAGCTTCCGAGAAATGATATCACCATTGAAGGATTAGGATTTAAGTCGACAAGGAAGGCACAGAAACCATCGTAATTTAATATAAAGCAATCTGTTAAAAGGCAACAGGTTGCTTTTTTTTTATTTTATGGACAGAACTACCAGCTAAAGCTTGCTGAAGAAACTTTTTTGTTTACCTTTGTATTGTTTGTAATCAATCTAATTAATAATAGTATCCATAAATCAGGCGATTATGTACAGTACGGTTTTTCTTTTACTTTTCATTGCCTTTTACCTTTTATATAACCTTTCTCAACGGGTTCCAAATAAGGAAAAATCAAGAGTTGCCCTATATTTTCGAAATCGAATCAAATTAACACGAATGTTCAGCCTGATTTTCGTTTTGGTGACATCGGTTTTGCTGGTAAGTCAACTAGGGATTGGTTCGGGTATTTTTAGTGTAGTGCTGGTTTTGATGGCATGTGCTAGTTTCATTGTTGTACTATCTCCTTTGCGCTACCTTCGTTTTCGACATTTACTTGTCATTTATTTTTTTTCCATCCTCTTTGAAACATTTATCTTTTAGTCATGCCAGCTAATAAAAAGTATTTGACTTCCTCTCCGTGGCAACGATGGATGAAAATTACCGCAGGCTTTTTCGGGGGATATGGCGTTATGATAACCTTCTTCCTGATGCTGGCGTGCTTCTTTGAAAAAAAGAACGTCATTGTAACAGGCGCAGTAACGGGCTATGTCCTCTGGGCTTTACTCTTATTATTTGCTTTTCTATCCAAGTCGTGGTGGAAACCTTGGATCATATATTTAGCATTGAGCCTAATTTTTTTACTACCCTACCTGCTAAAATAGCATCGTTATGAATAATCGAAATTATAATATTTACTTCCACACCCACACGATAAGCGGAATTATCGTCGCTGCGATGCTCTATGTTATTTTCTTTGCTGGCTCATTTTCTTTCTTTAAAGACGAAATTAGCACATGGCAAAGCGGAAAATCAGCCAAAGAAGTAAAAAATAAAGGATTACCTTACCAACTGCTTTTGGATTCGCTCGACGCAAAATATAACCTGGCCGGACGAGATATTAACTTTTATCTTTATCCAAATACGAGCCATTGCTACGTAAACATGGCGGCTTCTAAGGATACGCTTCATAATGCAAAAGCAAAGGAGCAAGCCTATGTGGGCTACGATTTTGCTGAACGCAAAGAAAAGAGCTATGCCGAATCTTATGATATGGGTGAATTTCTCTATCGATTGCATTTTTTGGCCCAGCTCAATCAGGCAATTCCACTTCGAATAGGTTATCCCGTTGGTTATCTGATTGCTGGTTTGGTGGCCTTCCTTTTTCTGTTTGCATTAATTACAGGTTTGTTGCTACACTGGAATAAACTGGTTTCCAATTTTTTTCTGTTCAGACCCTGGTCTAAATGGAAAACAATGTGGACAGATTTGCATACGGTTTTGGGCGTAATCGGTTTTCCTTTTCAGTTCGTTTTTGCCCTTACCGGCGTCATCTTAATAGTCAATACCGTTTTTCTAGCGCCTTTTAGTCAGTTGCTTTACAAAGGCAATATGGAGAAGGTATTCCAGGACCTGGAATATGCGGCAGCCGCTGAAGCTACTTTTGTAGGTAAGCCATTAACGTTTACCCCTAATATCCAAGAATATATAGACCGAACACAAAAAAAGTGGCCCAACGCGTTTTTTAATCGTGTAACTATTAAAAACTACGGGGATGAAAGTATGTTGCTAGCGATCGAATCGGAGGCGGATCGTCAGCATAGCTTTGCCGGAACCGGACAAATCACTTACGAGATTAAAACAGGAAAAATCTTAATGAATCGTTCGCCCTACGATACGCCAACCTATATTGCCTACGTTAAAAGTTTTATATATCGGTTGCATTTCGGTGATTATGGAGGATACTTCGTTAAGTTAGTCAACTTTATTCTGGGACTAGGGGGCTGTGTTGTTATTATTTCCGGTATCTTGATCTGGCTAGTTGCGCGCGATAAGAACAACGTGGCCTCTCATAAGAAAAAGTTCAATTTTTGGTTGTCTAATATTTTTTTAGCGGTCTGTTTAACAATGTTCCCGGTAACCGCCTTCTCGTTTATTTTGATCAAATCCATTGGTCAAGTAAATCAAAGCCTTATTTACCAAATTTATTTCTATAGCTGGCTAGTAATAAGCCTATATTACCTGATTAGGAGGAACCTTAGACGAACTAATTTGGAAACGTTGTTTTTGGGTGGCGTATTCGCATTGTTGGTTCCTATTGCTAGCGGTGTTTTCTCTGGAAATTGGCTTTGGCGTACGTGGGCCAGGCATGCAACGGATATTCTCTTGATCGATTTACTGTGGATATCATTAGGGCTATTAGCGCTTTTTGCTTTTGCGAGGATTAGAAAACAACAAGCAATTAGCGCTATTTAATATTAAATACAAGCGATGTCATATATGAAAAAGTGTTTAAATATGTGTTTTTTTAATATTCGTTTCTCTTTTTAAGGAAAAAAACAGGAAAAACCCTGTGTTTTTTTGTGAATAATCCTCTGGTCTTTTTCGTTTTTCTCTCGTTTCTTTGCAACGAAATTTATCTATCAAAAAAAGAAAAACAATGGACAAGCACTACGGTGAAATTATTGAAAGAACGATCAGGCGAAACGGTTATAGTATAAGTGAACTAGCCAGGATCATGAAAGTGAATAGAAGATCGATCTATAACTGGTTCGGTCAAGCAAAATTCAAAGCCGATATTATCTTTAAAATCGGTTGCGCTTTAAAACATGATTTTTCTAATGAATTTCCGGAGTTGTTTTCCTCAGAGGAATTTCAACAAGCATTTTCCAATAGTAAATTCACAAGCACCCCCCAAATAGTGGAAGAAATAGAAAAGGTAAACTATTGGAAAGACAAGTATATTAATTTATTGGAAGAATACAATCAAATTCTTGCCATGCAATCGGCAGGTTTAGGCTCGAGATCCTACGCTACCTATTAAAAAATGATAAAAAGACGCCTATCTTTAGAGGGCGTCTTTTTTGTTGACACATACTCCATATCAAAAGCGACTTTTAGAGCAACTTGAGGAGATTGTGCTATTTCTCCAGGCAAAATGTATTCGCACGCAATCTATAAAAGGTGTTTAAGGCCCGTGTAAGGAGTTGCCGTAGTAGGATTACCTCTAATCGCCAGAATTTCGTTATATTCCTCTAGTAATGAAATATATTTATCCTTCCAATAATTTATTTTTTCCAATTCGCTGGCTAAAAAATCATCACTAAAAGATCTACTTTTGTTAAATGCCTGCTGAAAATCTTCCGGTGAAAACAATTCAGGGAACTCGTCTGAAAAATCGTGTTTTAAAGCACAGCCGATTTTAAAAATAATTTCAGATTTAAACTTAGCTTGATTAAACCAATTATAGATAGACCGCCTGTTTACTTTCATCAGTCGTGATAGCTCACTGATGCTGTAACCATTACGTCTAATGGTCCGCTCAATAATCTCACCATAATGTTTGTCGATGTTATTTCTCATTTGGTTGATAATTTTATTAACACAAAGGACTGCGTAAAAAAATGTAAAAACTAGAGGAAAAAGGACAGAAATAAACGGGGTATTTCCTGTTTTTTTACCACAGTTTACCCGATTATAGGAAGTTGGTGTGTCTGCAAAAATCTTTTTATACATATTAATAGGCTCCATGTGAAAGAGCAGGTAGCAGTAATAGATTCGCAGCAAATAACCGTTAAAAGTTGTTAAGCATTTTGTGAAAATGCCAATGACAGCGTAGATTTGCACTATCATAATTTAGGTTTATAATTGGTTAATAAAGCCTTCAATCTCCCCGGTTGGAGGCTTTCTTTTGAAGATTTCAGTAATACTATTCCGAATATTCAATTCAATATAATGCTAAATCGATTTTGTAACATTTCTAGTGCATTGTAAGGATGAGAGTACGAATGTATATATTTGAGAAGCCAAGCATAAATATAAAATGAATAACCAAAAAAAAAGCGCCTTAATATTAATAACACTATTGTTTTTTTCTTTTTTAACTAGGAGCCAAACGAAACCAAGCTATACACAATATGTAAATCCATTCATTGGAACAGCACCGCTCACAGATCCAAAAATTCTTGGATATGAACTTCCCACAGGTTGGCGATCGTGGGCAGGGCTAACTTTTCCGGGAGCTTCATTACCAAATGCAATGGTCCAGTTAAGTCCCATAACCGAATACGGTTCGGGTGCGGGTTATGAGTATGAAGATTCAGTGATCTATGGTTTTACGCACACAAATAAGGGACACTGGAATCTTTGTAATATCCCAATACTTCCCTTATCGAATCCCACTGATTCTTTCGGTTCTAAGTTTTCACATAAAAACGAACAAGCTTCGCCGGGGTTTTATCAAGTATATTTGGAAGATTATCAGGTTGATGCTAAGTTTACAACAACGCTTCGTTGTGGGTACCATCACTATACGTATAAAAATACGACTGATCGACAGATACTCTTTGACCTCGCCAAAGCTAATAACCGAGTGTCTGCATGGAAAATTGATCAAGTAGGTAATAGAGTTCTACAAGGTTTTCAACAAACAGGTGAGCGTATATACTTCTATGTGCTACTAAATACGGATATCGAAAGACTTGAAAACAACCAAGTAGAGAACGGAAAGGGTTTTGCTATCGTACACATAGCAAATGGAAGCAAAGCCCCCGTCGAACTTAAAATAGGTTTGTCGTTTGTTAGTATTGAGAACGCTAAGCAAAATCTTTTGCAGGAAATAGGGGCTAAATCTTTTGCTGAAATCCAAGAAGAGGCTCGTCAACAATGGAATGAAATATTATCATCGATTGAAGTAAAGGGAGGAACGGAAAAACAAAAGGAAATGTTGTACTCATCTCTTTACCGTTCATTGTTATGGCCCGCTTTGCGTAGCGACTTAAATGGCGAGTTCACTGATGCAAAAGGACAGGTAGACAAGGCGGATTTTAATTACTATACGGAACCATCCCTATGGGACACTTATCGGAATAAGGACGTACTTTTAGGCTTGCTGGCACCAAAGGTTGCGCTGGATGTCATTAAATCAATGAAAGACGTTGGAGATAAAACAGGATTTATACCTACCTTTTTTCATGGCGATCATGGAGCTTCTTCTATTGTCGGTGCGTATTTACGTGGTATTACTGATTTTGACGTTCAGGGGACTTACAAACTCTTATTGCGGAATGCAAATATGACAAATGGTGCTCGTCCCTATATTGACGAATACATCCAGAAAGGCTATATATCAGATCCTGATATTACAAACCCGCACGTAGAAACAAAGGGAAAAGCGGGTGTTTCAAAAACGCTTGAATATGCCTATGACGATTATTCCCTAGCCCAAATGGCTGAAAAACTGAAGGATAGTGCTAATTACAAACGTTTGATGATTCGCTCCAAAAACTACAAAAATGTATTTGATCCAGCTACGAAATTTATGCGGGGTAGATTGGAAAACGGCGATTGGATAAACCCTTTCAATCCACAATATCCTTATTATGAATATATGTACAGAGAGGCTAACGCTTGGCAAGTGTCCTTTTTCGCTCCGCATGACATGAAAGGGCTGATTAAACTATACGGAGGAGAGAAAGCTTTCGAGGCTAAGTTAGACTCCTTATTCACTGTTCCTTGGAATCCGAATTATATTGCGCGAAATGTAGAGACCATGATTGGCCAGTATTGCCATGGTAACCAACCGGATCATGAAGCTCCTTTTGCCTATTATTTTATTGGAAAACCCGAAAAATCTCAACGAATTATCGATTATATTCTAAATAATCTGTATGGCATAGGTGATGATGGCCTGGCCCTTTGTGGCATGGACGATGCCGGTGAAATGTCATCATGGTACGTACTAAGCGCTCTGGGTTTATATACGTATTCTGCAACAGATCCGACATATCTTGTGTCTGTTCCACTTTTTGATGAAATAAAGTGGCATCGAGGTGAAGGAAAATCACTCACTATAAAGAAAGAGGGGGCCGGAAGAGTGCTGAAGAATATTATCGTGAATGATAAAATAAATAAAGGCTATTTTGTATCACATGACCTATTTCTTGCGGGTGGTGAAATAAAAATTGAAACGAAATAATGGCTGGCTGAAACGGAATAATCACTTGGAAGATGGATCTTGATTTTATGTTCCATACTTCCAAGTGGTTCAAAATGTGACTATTTTTCTTTTGTGCCGTAGTTTATCATCCAGCGAACACCGTATTTATCTTCAAAGGAACCGAAATAATCACCCCAGAACATATCCGCCATTGGCATTTCGACTTTTCCTCCAGCAGATAATCCATTAAATAACCTATCGGCCTCTTCGCGACTGTCCGGTGTAATTGAAATGTAGTTATTATTTCCTACATTTAATTGATGCCCTGCCGATTTTAGGCAATCTGAAGCCATTAAGAATTGGCCGTCGCCGATAGGAATAGCAACATGCATCGCGTAATCTTTTTCATTGTCCGGTAAATTTTCAGTTCCGGGCGCATCGCTCATTTTTTGGATAAACAGCTCACCGCCAAAAATCGATTGGTAGAACTTAAATGCTTCTTCTGCCTGGCCGTCGAAGTTTAAATAAGGATTGAGTTTCATTTATATAGTTGTTTTGTTAATGTTTATCAGATGTTAGCGATCAAAGCTAATATAGTTTCATATATTACACTTGATCGTAAATATATTATTATTCCATTGAATATAAGCCGAAGGAATTTCCTTCGGTATCCACGCAAATAGAACAATAGCCATATTCGCCGATGGAAAATTTCGATTTGTGAACATTCCCTCCTGCAGCTTGTACACGGCTCTCTTCCACACTACAGTCCTTACAGGGGAAATAAACAATGGTGTTGAGACAAGCACCATCACCTTCTTTTGTGCCAGGCATTTCGATCAGCGCACCGCTTACATGATCGGACTGCTCTTCAGGCGAACAAAAGAACGACATTTTCATTTCAACAGGTGCTTCCCCCGGCGGACATTCGGCATCAAAGAATTTTGTGTTCAGAACCGCTTGGTAAAAAGCCTTGGCCCTTTCAAGATTCCGGACATAAATTTCAAACCAGCATATAACATTGTTTTTCATGATTCGAAGTTTTTAATTGTTAGCTATTTTTTATTCTCCTCTCACTGTTAACATAACAAAGGTATTATATGTTTATGGAAATGAGGAAGGGGCTTTGTGCCATTTTTAGGGTGTATTTAAGACATCCCTTATCGCATGATTCTCCAACCATTAAAGCTTTATTCTAAGTAATGGTTTGTTTAAATGCATAAAAATGCTGAAAATTGTAATACAAACACTTATCGTTTATTGAACCGCTAATTATGATTCGGCAACAAAAGCTTTTTGCTATTCTTTTTAATAAGAGATTACCATTGTTATTCTACTTTTTTCTGTGTTTTTTATCCGAGCGAATGGTGTTTGGACAAGAAACGCTTGTAAGGTACTTATCAGGAACAGATAAAGATCATACCGTTGACTGGGACTTTATGGTCTCCGCTGGTGCAAATAGCGGGCGCTGGACAAAAATTCGTGTGCCTTCAAATTGGGAGACACAGGGGTTCGGAACTTACCACTACGGTTGGGAAGAGGACTTTAGTAAAAATGAAATTGGTTATTATAAGTATAACTTTTCAAGTGATCCAAAGTGGAAAAATAAAACCGTAAAGCTAGTTTTCGAAGGCTCCATGACGGATACTGAAGTGAAGATTAACGATAAATCAACCGGTGAGATTCATCAAGGTTCTTTTTATCGATTTAAATATGATATCACTAAATTACTGAAGAAAACGGGCGATAATCTTTTGGAAGTTAAAGTCAGTAAAATATCAGCTGATACTTCGGTCAATCGTGCTGAACGGATGTCGGATTTCTGGGTGTTCGGCGGTATTTTTCGTCCCGTATATTTAGAAATTACGCCGCAGACACATATAGAATGGACGGCTATTGATGCGAAAGCAGATGGCAGTTTCTTAATGGATGTATACACAGAAGGAAAGTTAGCACATGGATATGTGGAAGCGCAGATAAGCGATTTAGACGGAAAGCCTGTTGGTGAGGCATTTCAAGCGAAACTTGATCACAAATCAGGGAAAGTAACGCTGAATAACAACGTAATGAAGCCGGCATTATGGTCACCTGAATTTCCCAATCGTTATCAGGTAGTTGTTAGATTACGAGACGATAAGGGCAAGGTCATTCACAGTAAGGTCGAAAAGTTTGGGTTTCGAACCGCTGAGTTGCGACGTGGAGAAGGCTTTTTCGTGAACGGTGTGAAAGTGCGTTTTAAAGGCGTTAATAGACATAGCGCATGGCCTACCTCTGGCAGAACAATGAGCAAGGAAATCAGTGAGTTAGATGTCAATCTTATAAAAGATATGAATATGAATGCGGTTCGTATGTCCCACTATTCTCCTGATGCTCATTTTTTAGATGTTTGCGACTCGCTCGGACTGTTTGTGATTGACGAATTGACGGGCTGGCAAAAAAAATACGATACAAACGTCGGACGTAAATTACTTAAGGCGATGGTTATGAAGGACGTAAATCATCCTTCTATCGTCATCTGGGCTAATGGAAACGAAGGAGGGAATAATCATGAGCTCGTTGCCGATTATGCAAAATATGACCCACAAAAGCGCACGGTTATACACCCATGGAATATTTTCGACGGTACCGACACACAGCATTACAGAGCTTATGATTGCTGTGTCGGATCGTTATATAATGGAAAAGAAGTGTTTTTCCCTACTGAATTCTTACACGGACTCTACGATGGCGGACATGGTGCAGGACTGGAAGACCATTGGAATTTAATGAAAAGTAAACCGCTTTCTGCAGGTGGTTTTTTATGGTCTTTTGCAGATGAGGGAGTGGTAAGGTTGGATCAGGAGGAACGCGTGGATATAAAAGGTAACTTGGCTCCCGATGGAATACTTGGACCTTATCGTGAAAAAGAAGGAAGTTTTTATACCATTAAAGAGATTTGGTCACCTATAAAGATAGCTCTTGATAAGCTCCCCCAAAACTTTGATGGCTTACTTCCTCTCAGCAATGATTACCTTTATACTAATCTCAATCAGATTAGGTTCAGCTACGAATGTCGGCAACTACCGGCACCCTATGGGGCAGATACCATCGTGAAAATTCTTGAAAAAGGTGATTTACAAGGACCGAATGTAGAGCCTCAGCAAAATGGCTATTTACGCTTACCTTTTCAGCATGATTTAGCGAAGACCGATGTGTTAGCACTTACCGCTAAAGATCCTTACGGCCGGGAGATTTCCACGTGGACTTGGTCACTAAAATCACCAATTGAAATGAACGAAAGATGGATCAGTACAAAAATAAGCTGGCCTATTTCCGTTGAAGAAACTAATAATACCTTACGTTTACAATTGAATAAAACTACCATTGCTTTTGATACAAAAAGTGGCTTATTGCAAAATGTGATTAGTAACGGCACGGTAATTCCTTTAACTAATGGCCCGCAATTGGCAGTAGGAAAGACATCTTATGTAGGTATGAAACATTACAAAAGAGGAGACAGTCTTTATGTGGACGTTCAGTATACTGGTGCTTGGAAGAAGGTGCGCTATATATTGGCTCCGAACGGTTTATTAACATTGGAATATGCATACAATGTTTATAATTCCAATCCGCATAATGAGTATCCCTTTTTAGGAATTAACTTTAATTTTCCTGAAAATTTAATTACCGGTGTTCGGTATATGGGGCGAGGGCCTTATAGAGTATGGAAAAATCGGATGAAGGGAAATACCTTCGGTGTTTGGAACAAGAAGTACAACAATACAGTCACGGGCGAATCATGGGATTATCCAGAGTTTAAGGGTTATTATCGCGATTTCAATTGGGTTGTGATAAAAAATAAAGCAAAGGATTTTATCGTATATAATGGAAGTGATAAACTGTTTTTGCGGTTGTATACGCCGGAAAAACCAAAAGGCGCAAGGAATGAAAACAATTCTCCCGATTTTCCTGACGGTGACATTTCATTTTTGCACGCAATTAATGCCATCGGCACCAAATTTGACCGAGCCGTGGATCACGGACCTCAAGGACAACCTAATAGAGTGGGCTTTAATGCCATTGAAGGGACGCTGATATTTGATTTCGATCCTAAATTGCAGTAGTAGCCTTGCATAGATAGCCCCTACGTGTAAAAGTCGAACATATCGGCTGCTCAGGTGAATTCAGACGGGGTTTTTATCTGTTTTTTCGATCTTGCTTGCTCTCTGAAAGGAAAGTGTTTTTATTAGTTTTTCAGGATCGAAAAAATGATTTAAAGGGCCACGCCCTTTACCCGTTAAGACATCCATTCCGTTTTTGATTGCGTTGTACGTATAGCATTGTCCCGCAATTATTGCGCTTTCCATAGGGAAATCCCGAGCCAAAAAGCTTGTAATAGCAGATGATAGTGTGCAGCCTGTTCCATGTAGATTATTCGTTTCCAGTTTAGCCGACTCATAGGAATGGACTTTACCTTGATTGTCGAAATATAAGGACGTAAGCGTAGAAGACTGCAAGTGGCCTCCTTTCAATAAAACATTCGTAGCTCCCAACTTCAAAATCCGTTCGCCGGCAATATACATATCCTCCAGAGAGCTGATTTTCATTTCCGCAAGTACAGCAGCCTCATCGATGTTGGGGGTAATAAGATCTGTTTTCGGAATTAGCTTTTCCACAATAGTAGCTACAGTTGCATCTTGCACTAGTCGATGTCCGCTGCTTGCTACCATCACGGGATCGAAAATAAGTGGAACTTTTGGGTATTCTGAGAGGGTTTCCACGATGATATCCACTAAAGTTGCTGTGTGCACCATTCCAACTTTTATAGCTTTTGGAAAGATGTCGCTCAATAGGACTCTTATCTGTTCCTGTATGGCCTGATCCGGGACAGCATAAATCGCTTGAACCCCTTGTGTGTTTTGAACGGGAAGTGCTGTTAACACCGAGGTAGCAAAGCATCCCAATGCGGAGAAGGTTTTGATGTCTGCCTGAATTCCCGCGCCACCACTACCGTCAAAGCCGGCAATTGTCATGGCAATAGGGTATATATACTCTTTTTGCATTTAACGGATTATTACTTTTCCCCCACTACATCAGTTCGAGCAACTTCAAAGCATGCACCCCATGCTTCTTAGCAAAATTAAAGCTAATGTACAAATCTTTAATAAGGGTAGAAAACAAGTCTTTACTTGATTTCGTTCAGCAGCGTAATTGCATCTCATGTTTGCGATTTGTTCATCTCGTTAGACCTTTATATATATCTTCCTACGATCAAGTAACCATCCTATACACCAACAGAAGAGCATATAACACAGTGCAAAAAATAAAGATCCCGCCGGACCTGGAAGCAATTTCTGAAATAAGTGTATATTGATGTAGTCAAATAAGGAGGTTCCGCTTAGCGGGATTAAAAATAAGGTGATCAAAACAATTTCAGATAGTAGGTAGATGAACAGTGGGTTTTTGCCAAATATGGTGAAGAAGTTGGTCCAGGTTCTGGGTTTGCCGTTGCTGTTTTCTGAAATAGGTATTAATAAAGGAAGGATTAACATATCTAAACTGATGGTTAAGAGCGCAAATGAACTCGACCATATTTTTTTATTTATCGGAAAGGTTTGATTCCAAATACAAGCAATTAATACACCAACTGCTCCAATTGCCAACAATTTACCGAGACTCTGTGCTGTTCCACCTTTTTCTTGTAAATACTTGCCAACAAGATACCCTGCTAGTGTATTCGTGATGGCTGGTATAGTACTCAATAAACCCTCCGGGTCAAAAATAATTCCATGGCTATGATATAGATGAGATTCCCCCATCAACCATAAATCAAGTTTGAATATAGCGTTTCCTTCTAAAGAATAGGGGGCATCCGCGCCAAAAATAAATAGAAGGAGCCAATATATTAATAATAAGCCGATCGCTAGCCAAACTAAATACTTTCGTCGAACATAATAAACGACAAGAGCGGTGAAGAGATAACATAAGGCAATACGTTGTAAAACACCGAATATACGTGTATCATGTAGTGGAAACGAGACGATTTCATGTTGCTCTGTAATTTTAAAGAAAGGAAACCAGTACATTAAAAAACCTAATAAAAAAATCAATGCTGATCTTTTAAAAATCGTTGAAAGCACCTGTTTCGATGAAAGATATTGAAATTTCCTTTCAGAAAAGGAAAGGGCATTTCCAACGGCAAATAAGAATGAAGGAAAAACAAGATCTGTGGGGGTAAATCCATGCCATGAAGCATGATTCAAAGGCCAGTACGGTGTAGCCCCTGAACCTGGACTGTTTACAATGATCATAAAACATATCGTCATTCCTCGAAATACATCCAAGGCGGTGAATCGTAATTTCTGCTCCATCATTTAGTTATTGCTCGGCTTGTTATTCTTTGAAGTTTAAGTATATAACCACCTTAAGCTCCCTTTATCGCATAACAAAGAGGAAGCTTAAGGTGGTTATATATATGCAATTTACAAAAATGGCTTACAATTACAATTGTTTTCTCTTAAGAGATATAGAAACATACAAGTAGCAGCCTGGGATTTAGGGCGTATTCGATAGGAATTCAACCCAGTTTACATTGTACCCGATGCCTTCAAACTCCAAACGGAGAATCTTATTATTTCCGGCCGGTATTGTGACGTTATTTAATGTGAAATTTTGATAAGTTTCCCAGCCGCCTGTATTTGTAATGTCAACTGTTCCAAGTGAGACACCATCAAGTTTTACCGTTATCTTTTTACCCGTGGCCGCATCACCGCTTGCTACGCGTAGATTGATGTCATAGGTGCCCGCCACCGTGTTTGATAGGGTATAAGCTAACCACTCTCCCGGGTTTATATAACCAAGTGTATATCCACCGCCCGTGTCATTTGTGGTGCCTAGATCGACAGGCGTATCGCGATATACATTTCCGCCCTGATTGTCGAAGGTAGTTTCATGATATGCGACATCCTGACCACCCTCATCAAAATCTTCAACCTCAATTCTACCGGGAATAAGATGCGTCTTGAAAGCTGTCTGCGGCCCGGGTGTAAAACCTCCTGCTTGATGATGGTTTTGCAATTCGAAGAGCCAATCACGTATAAATTTTCCCTGATTTTCACCGCTCATTAAATTCCAATTCCAGTCGAAGATCTGCGGTTTCCAATAATTGTCAAAAATGTAATTGAGCCAACCGATATGTGCATGGCTATCCATGTACGTACGGAACTGTTTTCCCCAACCGCCCGATGTACCGTAAGTTACATTGTCGGAATAATCGGGGTCAGCATTCCAGCCAAATTCACTTATTACAATGGGGATGCTATTTGCCGCATTACCAAATCGAGTATCCAAACTGCTGGTACTGGCTGGCTGATTGGGATAAATATGATATACATAAGCCATATTCGAATCATTAAATGGATCAGAAACAGCTTGGTTTACTCTGGTACTCCATTGTGGATTACCCATCAAAATCAGGTTATTGGGCGCAACCGCTCGAATGCTATCGACAACAGGTTGAATAAAACTCTTCCATGTTGTCCAATTATCAGGACTAATAGGTTCGTTGTAAACTTCGAAGATGACTTCCGGATTATTTGCATAGTGAGGGGCAACATAGTTCCAAAAATCGATCACTTTTGATTGTGGTGTTCCACCATCGCCATAATTGGCAACGAGATGGAGATCAACAATAACATATAAACCCAATGAAATAGCTTGTTGTACAAAGGGATCAATATGATTGGTAAAGGCAGTGGCTGGATCGCTATAACTTTGATGGACACCGATGCGCACAACACGAGAAAACCATCCCTGACTGGCATTCGCCTGCAAAGCTAACATTTCACTTATCGGCCGTGGGCTACACGTGGTACATTCGTCGTTACTTTCATTTGGAAGAAGCGAAAAGCCTCTAAGCGTAACGGGGTTCCCAGCAGCATCTTTGATCTGATTGCCGTCTACATGGAGCCATGGCAAAGGTGAGTTGACACGTTTGGGCGTGCTGGACGCCTGTTTTTCCGAAAGAGATCCCTTTGGATCAATCGGGTTTGTTTCACAGGATGTTAATAGAAATACCATCCCGATGAGCATACTGCCCATCAATTTTCTTTTGTAATGAGTGGATATCATAATCGTTTTGGTTTATAAATGTTAATATCCCAAAGGCTCATAGCGGCCTTTAATAAAATTGATTTAGTATAAAATACAAAAGAAGCATTTTTGTTTTAAAATAATAAAATAATTATCTGATGACTTACATAATTAGTTCACGTCACTCCGCGAGGTGGTATTTCTTTTGGGTGCTAATTTTTAGGCAATATAATCCATCATCGAGATTATGCTCGATATACAATTGACATCCCCGGTATTGATACCACGGGATGTTTTTAATGATGAGAAGAATGGGGGAGACTTTCGCTTATTTACAGCGATCTTTAATCAAATCTAAAAGGTGAAGCGAAATAGCCTGTCCTATTTGTTCAGTCGTTTCCATTCGTCCTTCAGGTTTAGAATCCTTCGTGACTGTAAAGGCTATTGCAGCCATCATTTGATCACGGGCCTTCAATAGTTCTGATAAATCTCTCGTAGTTGTTTTCATGTTAGTGTTGATTTAAAACTTTTATATTCAATGAATATAAGGTATCTTGTCCGCTTACAAAAATTCAAAAACTAGATTAGTAAATCTTTAAATAAATGTTACTATAGCGTGTTTACAAGTTACGAAAAATTTAGATAAGCCTAATGAACTTTTTCGAAAATTTACAGTTAAAAGCGAAGAACCTGACTCCTAATCAGGTTCTGCTTAATTTTGATAAGGCTTTAGTGACCGTTTTCTTCTAAAGAAGCCAATCTTGCCAGCATTTCTACACAAGCTCCTTCATGTAAGATTTCCCACTTGTTTTGCGTGGTGCCACCTCTGAAGTCGCTGTTTAACAAGTTTGTGCCGGCATTGCGGCAGTCGGATAACCAAGCATGACTGAGTGTTTTTTCATAAGCCGTGATATAAGTTCGATCCTTGTCGATCTTATACAACTCAATATAGCCACGCAACATAATCGCTTGAAACCAAACATGACCAGGTTCCAATATTTGGAATGATTCGCCGAGTATCGAAGAGTTGAAAGGAATAAACCATTTAGCATAGGCAGCCTGTGCAATATTTTGGGCATCAATAAGATACTGTTCCTCATGGGTGATGTTGTATAGGAGAGAGGCTGCCTGCATTGGCTGCCCGGCATTATAGGTGTACTTTTCTTTCGCAATCACTAACGCACTATTGGGATCATTTTCATCGCTCAGATGTACATTGTCCCAATAAAGATAATCACTGGGGTCTTGCAATGTACTTTTCAGCCAACTATATAAATTTTTAGCACTTTCAAGATAGCTACTTTCCTGCGTGGCAAGATATAATTTGGCAGCCAAAACTGCGGCAGGTGCAGTAGAGCATGTGTTTTTTGAATTTCCTCCTTCTTTCCAATATACGCCTCCGCCCATGAGTGAGTCGGTGCCCGATAAAATAAAATTCCATACCAACTCGGCTCTATCCAAATATTTGCTGTCGTTTGTTAATGTATAAAGATCTATCATATCTAATCCCACCCAAATATTGTCATCATAATACCGTTCATCACCGTCCCCTGGATAAACAGCATAGGCTTCCGGTCCTCCATTTCGCGTATTACGAAACATATCAATGGCAGTTAAAAGACGATTGTCATAGGCATTTTCGTACTTACTTTTGTATTCCGGGAATCTTTCCGCCGCTTCTTTCAAAGCGGTATAACCGGAAAATGCAGCGCCGTGTCCCCAAATAACTGCCGCTCCGTCCCAATAACCATCGCTATGTGGATAGGTATTCGTCCAAATATCGCGCGGTTTACCATCGAGAAATAGTTGCGTAATCGATGTCATTAATGTATCAGCTCGCCGTAAGAAAATTGGCGTGTCTATCGCAGACTCATTGTTTGCAATCATTTTTGCATCTTTTGATGCATTGATCACTTCCTTTTGGCAGGAGCTTAGAAGCAATAATAAAAAGAGAATCGTGTTGAAAGATAAGTTTTTCATTTTTGTTATTGTTTTAGATTTATATAATTAATGTGGATTTAACTAGAAAGGGAAAGAGCGTTAACAGTGGCAGGTAACCATAAATAGGGGTGTGCATATCGATCATAATTGGTGTCCTATTGTGGGCGCCAGCCAGCGGATTTCGTATACATAATTCATGCAATTTGCTGACAGCTCTTAACTAAAACGTTTTAAAATTCGTTTTGTTTGCATATGTTAAGCGTGTTACTGATCTTTCCTGGTACCGCTTTTTTACCGCTATTCTTTTTCACCTTCTGGCGGACCACCTAAATTTATGTATGTTTGCGCCATGTTTGATACAGAAGCATTACTAAATCAAGGAGGTTTATTTTTTTTAATTTTTTCGGTTTATGGACAAATTGGTTTGATTTTTCTGTTTTTCTTACCAAGTGGAGGTTTTATGTTTACGGCGGGTGTCCTTATTGCCGCAGGAAGATATCACTATGACTTAGTCACGCTTTGCCTATTACTAATAATAGCGGCCATTGCCGGAAATATTACGGGATATATTTTTGGGAAAAAAATTGCGCCTTATCTTCATAAACGGAATGATTCTCGATTTTTCAAACAAGAATATCTGCTAGCGGCCCAAAGATTCTTTCATAAACACGGTGCCATAGCCATTTCCATTGCTTTGTTTTTCCCTGTGATACGTACTTTTGTACCAATAATGGCTGGTATTACCAAAGTTTATTTTTATCGCTTTCTGGCATACGCGACACTCGGTTCAGTTTTTTATGTGATAAGTTTTTCACTGACCGGCTACTTTATTGGTAAAGTGCCCGTGTTAAAACCCTACCTCAATTATATCATCGCAGTTATTATTCTCGGTTTAACATCACCCGTTCTCATCCGCATTGTCAAAGCAGTTAAGGGCTTGTAGTATTAGTTTTTCTTTTTCGGCAAGAAGCCGTAGTAGTTTTTAAAAGCTCGAATAAAAGATGCGTCAGATTGGTAACCGATGAGCGCAGCAATAGTACCCAGCGAAAGTACACCTTCTCGAAGTAGGCTTTGACTATATTCCATGCGTAAGTGATTAATGTAGCCGAATACAGTATATTTAAACAGTTTTTTGAATCCTTTTTTTAGCTTGAATTCATTAATTCCAGCTTGTCTAGCCAGCTTAGCAAGCGTATGTTCCATTAGAAAATTATTATCTAAGAATGCTTTTAAATCATAGAGCAAATCAATATCCCGTTGGTTGAATGGCAGATGGCCCTGTTTTGAAGTTATTAAAGATTCACTGAACGATAGCAGTATGAGCTCTTCAATTTTGTGATGAATATAAACCGGTTTAAGGATGTCGATAATCGGTGGATCAATGATCAATTGAAGCGTTTGATGCAATACTGGACCAAAATGTTTTGCTTTGTCAAATAAGCTGAAAGGTTGATTTCTGATAAGTTTTTCTGTTGAATTTTGCCAGTTGTTTCCAAAAGTTGTTAACAAAGAAGCCAAATACTGTTGATTTATACCAATACACACATAACTGTAGACGCTTTGCTTTGGGAACGAAAAATTGCTAATTGGGTCAACACAATTCATGATATTGAATTCTCCTCGTTTCATCGGTAGCGCCTGCTTAAAACAAGAGATGTGGGCATCGGAATAACCTCTGAGTTGAAAATGAAGACTTACGTGATTAAAATCTCGAAAGTTGACGACCCGCACATCTTCTTGAAATGAGGAGTCAAATTGAAGTATATTAAATTGGGCACTGTGAAAGGTACGCGTGGTAGCCTTAAATTGATTGTCATAAGCAATGGCTTTACATTGATCGTTTACTGCATCGGCAAATTGCCTATCTACGAGTTGTGTAAATTCATGATCATATAAGGTGTACATAAAAATCCGTTTGTGCTGGTTAAAATCCTTTTTTGTACTCGATATCCATAAGCAAAATTAAATATTTGCTACATGAAAAAAGAAGTATCCTACAAGCAGATCAATATACAATATTGGAAGCGGCAAGCTCATTTTAATTTTTTTAGATCATTTGAAAAACCATTTTGGGGAATCACAACCCAATTAAACTGCACGAAGGCTTTTGCTTATTGCAAAACTTATCGCATTTCTTTTTTTTGCTATTACCTATATCTTTCGCTCCGAGCTGTTAATTCGGTGCAGGCTTTCCGTTATCGTTTGTGGAAAGAGGAAGTGTTGGAATACGAAGAGATCGGAGGGTCCATTACCGTTCTCAGGCCTGACGGAACCTTCGGATTTGCCTATTTTGATTTCCATCATGAATTTGAATACTTCCAAGCTGAACTGAAAAAGGTAATAAATATAGAGAAGCAATCGAAGGGTTTGCAGACGGACCCAAGTTGTCAACATGTTATACACTATTCTGTGCTTCCTTATCTTTCGTTTACCCAAATGGAACATGCTCTATATGGTGGAAGTAATGACAGTATACCGAAGATCACTTTTGGAAAATACAGCGTACAACAGCAACAGCTATTACTTCCAATGTCGATACACGTTCACCATGCGCTGTGCGATGGTATAGACGTTGGAAAGTTTGTGGCTGAATTTCAGCAGTATATGGAAGTGTAGCTAATTTTTCCTTGTTGAAAAGTCTTTTCGACATGAATACAGTCATCTTTACAGGAAGGGTATTCGGTCTAAAAATTTCGTGTGTGAATAAAAAACGATATCTTTATTGACCATAGTAACTATAGAATACCATATTTATGAAGAAAAAACTATTTTTAGGCCTGACGTGCAGTTTACTGCTGGCTGTTACCGATCCTTTTAGTGCACAGGCACAGGTGGCACCGATCCATACAAATACTGTGTCAGGAGGGGAGCTTATTGGTCGTTGGGATATTACTGTTGATGAAAACGGTAAATCAGCACCTTCTTGGTTGGAGGTGGAATTATCGGGCTTTAAAACACTTGTAGGACGCTTTGTCAGCACCGGCGGAAGCGCTCGGCCTGTAGCTAAAATTAATTTTGAGAATGGTAAGTTCAGTTTTGCAATTCCCCCACAATGGGAGCAAGAAGAGCGTGATCTTGTCTTGGAAGGAACGGTATCGGGTGACCGTATTCAAGGTTCGGTTACAACGAGTGCGGGTACTACCTATTCATACACGGGAGTAAGGGCGCCGTATTTGACAAAGACAGCGCAACCTGCATGGGGAAAACCTATTGAGCTGTTTAATGGGAAAGATCTAACGGGATGGAAAGCGCTTGGCGACAAAAATCAATGGATTGTAAAGGACGGAATATTGACGAGTCCGGAATCGGGAGCAAATCTGGTGTCAGAAAAGAAATTTAATGATTTTAAGTTGCATGTGGAGTTTAGATATAAAGAAGGAAGTAACAGTGGTGTTTATCTGAGAGGTAGGTATGAGGTGCAGATAATTGATAACCCAAAAACCGATCATCCCAATAGCCATTTATTCGGTGGAGTCTATGGTTTTTTAGTACCCAGTGAGATGGCGGTAAAAGGACCGGCTGAATGGCAGAGTTATGATATTACCCTGGTGGGTAGAATGGTTACTATTGTAGCCAACGGAAAAACAATTATTGCTAATCAAGAAATACCGGGAATTACAGGTGGTGCACTTGATAGCAATGAAGGTGAGCCCGGGCCTATCTATTTCCAGGGAGATCATGGTCCAATTGAGTTTAGGAAAGTTGTCATTACACCGGCAAAGTAATCTTGTATATAAAAAAACAATAGCCGGCATCCTCATTAGATCGCCGGCTATTTGTTTATCTCAATGATATCGGTTTAAATTTCTTAAATCGAAGGTTCTGATGCAACCTGATAAACTTTTCCAGAATTTAGATTTATTGGCTATTCATCCTCAACTTAGTCATTAAGTCATTCGATAGTGGGTGGCGGATTACAAGATTCTCTTGTTGTTTTACAGGGTATTGAAAAACAGATTTATTGCGCTATTTAATAGTAAGCCAGCCAATTTGCCAAAAGCAAATAAGCTTCTCTTTTCCTCAGAACTCATTTATCGTAAAGCATCATTTACTGCATATCGATGTAGGAAAAATAATGACCTGACGAATGCCTGGAAAAAACGCTTTGAAAATGGATAGATGAAAAATATATGAATATAATTCGATGGTTATCAATTAATTTATTATCTTTACGGTATATCTCCAAAAGAAGAGGGTAAATTGGCTGATATGGAACTACCAGGTAGTTCGAGGCTATAGATCTAAGCCCTTGTTACAATACTTCTTTTTCCATCAAAATTATTTAAAAGTCGATCAGACTGACCAGCTGTTTTTTTAGAATAAAGTTTTATGGTCTTGAAATCAGCTAGTTTGAAGCTGAAGAACATGAATTGAATCATTCCTTCCGAATGATAACTCATGTGTGTATGTTTCATCCGGAAAGGATGCATTTAACGTGAAAAACAATCTTAACAATGGAGAGCTACTATCGATATTACAGAATTTTTACCGATACAACCGAGATAACAACGATGTCTTCAAATGATTTCGTTCGTATTAACATGAAACCGTTTAAAACTATTTGGAAAGATAATCACCCTGTAAAGGTATACTATTCGCTGACCAATCAGGTATATTCACTTATCGGGGTTCGTTTGATTCAGCAGGATTTCGTAGATAAGGTCACGGCTATGGAAAATGCCAAAATTGGCGCTCTTCGCTTCATTTCATCGCTTATTGAACAGGCTGATGCCATAATAGCAACATTAAAACAATATCGAATCGATCATTACGATGATTTGAATAAAAATTTACTTGATAATAATATTCGACGATTAGAAAAGTTGATGAGAAATAATTAAATGACATAAGCCATGAGTAGGGATAAAAAGACACCCAAAAGCACAGAAAAGAAGAGTTCGTCTGATTACCAAAACAGTAAAAAGACTTCTTCAAAAATAGAAATAATAACAACAGGAAAACCTAATTTATCAAAAGGTAAGAAGTAATAACTTAATTAGATGTCATTATGCAAAAAGGAGTAGCAAAATTTTTTAAAGAATCCGGTGGGTTCGGGTTTATAACGCCGCAATCGGGGGAAAAGGAAATATTTGTTCATATTTCGGAACTCATTGATGAAATTCATGAGAACGATGAGGTTACTTTCGAAGTAACGCATGGGACCAAAGGTTTGAGCGCCGTACAAGTCAAGATAGCTTAATTGATTCCCATATTTAAGGGCATTCTTTTAAATGAAGAATGCTTTTTGTTTAGGCTGGACGTTTTCGCGCATTGAAAAAAAAGATTAATGAGACAATTAAAGATAACCGACTCGATTACTAATCGCAATAACCGTTCCCTCAGTTTATATTTAAATGAGGTTAGCAAATTCGAGTTGATCAGTGCTGACGAAGAAGTCTCACTAGCTGAAAAAATAAGAGCAGGAGATCAGAGTGCCCTTGAACGTCTAACAAAAGCCAACTTACGCTTTGTGATTTCCGTCGCGAAACAATATCAATATCAGGGCTTAGTACTGGAAGATCTGATCAATGAAGGAAATGCTGGTTTAGTAAAAGCAGCTAAACGTTTTGATGAAACAAAAGGGTTCAAATTTATTTCCTATGCGGTATGGTGGATTAGGCAGAGTATTATATCGGCCATTTCGATCCAATCCAGAGTAGTTCGTCTTCCCGGAAATCAGATCAGCAACTTGATCAAACTACGCCGTTCCCAGGCGGAGATGGAACAACGTCTGGAGCGTGAGCCAAGTGCAGAAGAATTAGCTATTGAACTGGGAACTTCAACTCAGCAGATAATCGCTTCTCTGGTGAATGCTGAAAGGCAAATATCAATTGATGCACCATCCGTATTTTCGGAAGAAGAGCGATTATTAGATAGTCTGGCTAGTTCAGATCCTGCGACCGATCAACAATTGATGGAAGACTCGCTTTATTTACGTATTGATATGGTGCTGAAAAAACTTTCACCACGTGAACGACAAATTCTTACCATGTTTTACGGGTTGAGTAATAGTGAGCCACAAACACTCGACGAAATCGCCTATCAGTTGAAGCTTACACCAGAGCGCATAAGACAATTGAAGACAAAAGCACTTTTATACATTAAACATTCGTCATCGGGACGTGATCTGCGACAGCATCTTTAAACTGCGCGGACTGTTTAGTGCGAAATATGCGAATATTTTCGTATATTTGGCGAAACCTCTCTTACTCTGTTCCCGGTCTCCTTTTTTAACAGGTCTCCTTTTCATTGTAAATGCGGTGAATTTTCATTTTTTAATTCGTAAATAATAGCATATGGGTAGAAGTCAAGAAACATTCAGAAAAAAAGAAAATATTAAGAAGCGCGAACAAAAGAAAAAAGATAAAGAACTTAGAAAGGAGAATAGAAATAGTCAATCCGATAAAGGGAAATCTTTAGAGGATATGTTGGCGTACGTGGATGAAAATGGAAACTTGACTACTGAAAAACCATCAGAACTCAAAAAGCAAAAGATTAACGTTGAGGAGATTCAAATTAGTACACCTAAAATGGTTGAGGAAGATGATGTGCACAAGGGAAAGGTGGCATATTATAATGACGAACGGGGCTGGGGCTTTATTAACAATGAATTTGGAGAGCGTGTGTTTTTTCTCATAACTGAAGCTCCTGCATCGATCAAAGTTGACGATGTTGTAAATTTTCGGACCAGAAAAGGCCCTAAAGGTTTACAAGCTTACGAAATTCAAGTATTGTAAGGATTGGGCACACTTGCTAGCTGACAACCTACGATAACTATCATCGTTAAACTAAAGGGCGTTTGGATATAATGTCGTCGGGCTTAGACTGATTAAAATTTGAAGAGCATTAGTGGCGTTATATAGGCATGCCTCAAAACACAAGGCACTTAACGGATCGAATCTATTAGAATTGAAACAAGTATTGATGGAACCTACAGATATACCGAATACTTAACCAGCACGAAAAAAATTCTTTTCATAGCTCCAAACAAAAATTGCTACAAAGGGTTAGTAAATAACAGTTATATTGCATTGAATATGCATGCTCAGCCTTGCCGTCGTGATGACCGCAAGGTTTCTTGTTTTGACTCGTTTTAAGTTACTTCTTTTGGCAGAAGATTCTAATTCAGTTCGATAGCGCGTAATCGCAGTGAGTTCAAAATAACAGATACAGAGCTGAAACTCATTGCTAACGCAGCAATCATCGGTGACAATAAAATCCCAAAAAAAGGATAGAGTAGTCCTGCAGCGATTGGTATGCCCAGCACATTATAAGCCAGGGCAAAAAATAAATTTCCTTTTATATTCTTCATTACTTGCTGACTTAATAATCTTGCTTTGGAGATACCTTGTAAATCGCCCTTCACCAAGGTGATATCTGCACTTTCAATAGCTACATCCGTTCCGGTACCCATCGCAAGTCCAATATCAGCTTGTGACAGAGCAGGGGCATCGTTAATCCCGTCACCGGCCATGGCTACCTTTCTTCCCTCAGCTTGTAATCTTTTTATTTCATTTAGCTTGTCTTCCGGCAACATTTGTGCTTTAAAACCATCGAGGTTTAACACCTCACTAACCGCCTTCGCAGTTTCTTCGTTATCACCGGTAAGCATTACAACCTGGAGCCCTTCAGTTTGCAGTTTATGAATAGCTACTTTACTCGATACTTTAATTTTATCAGAAATAACTACAAAACCGATAAGGGTCTTTTCGATACAAAGGTAAGAAACCGTTTTTCCATGTCTTTGGATTGATTTAACTTGCTCTTCCGTCTCTGATGGAATGTGAACAGCCAGCTGCTGCATTAATTGAGCATTTCCCAAACCTATTTTTTCACCCTTTAATATAGCGATAACACCTTTACCTGTTATGGCTTCAAAACTTGAAACAGGAGAAATTTGTATGCCTCGGTCTTTACCATATTGCATGGTGGCTTGCGCCAACGGATGTTCACTGCTGCTATTGAGCGCAATTATTTTTTGTAATACTTCGTCAGGAGTATAATGAGGATGAATGCTGATCACATTTTCCACAGAAGGTTTTCCTTCTGTCACGGTACCTGTTTTATCAATAAGTAATACATTGATCACATTCATTCTTTCCAATGATGCAGCATTTTTTATAAGTATACCGGACTGGGCTCCTTTGCCGACACCAACCATAACAGACATCGGGGTAGCTAATCCCAGTGCGCAGGGGCAGGCAATAATTAATACGGAAATGGCATTGACAAATGCGTATATGTAAGATGGCTCAGGGCCGTATAAAGCCCATACAACAAAGGTAGCGATCGCAATTAGTATAACTACCGGTACGAAGTATCCTGAAATTCTGTCTGCTAATTTTTGAATCGGGGCTCTAGAACGACTTGCCGAGTTAACCATCTCGATGATTTGAGAAAGTAGGGTTTCTGCCCCCACTTTTTCTGCAATCATAGTAAAGGTCTTATTACCATTAATAGTACCAGAACTAACAGGATCATTTACTTTCTTCTCCACAGGGATAGGTTCTCCCGAAATCATTGACTCATCGATTAGGGCTTCTCCAGTTCGTATACGACCATCCACCGGTATTTTTTCACCAGGTTTTACACGGAGAACATCACCTTTTTGAATCGTGTCAATCGTGACCAAATGTTCTTCATTATCCACTACCTTTGTCGCTTGGTTTGGTGCAAGCTTCATCAATTCCTTAATCGCTGTATTTGTTTTACCATGTGCTTTTGCTTCTAACAATTGGCCTAAAAGAACCAGCGTCAAAATAACCGTGGCTGCTTCGAAATAAACATAAACAGTACCATGATGCGTCTTGAACTGATCAGGAAAAATAGAAGGGAAAAATAAAACGAATACACTAAAAAGCCAGGCAACCCCAGCTCCGATGCCAATAAGTGTAAACATATTTAAATGCCAAGTGGAAACTGATTGCCAAGCTCGTTGGAAAAACATCCATGTTGCATAAAAAATAACAGGAAGCGATAGTAGTAATTGTACCCAGTTCCAGTATTTAAGTCCCATCCAATTGAATAATGGATTGTTTGGTATCATTTCTGACATTGCAATTAAGAAGATGGGGGCCGTGAAAATAACGGCAATTTTAAATTTTTGTAAAAGCTGTCTATAAGTATGCTCTTCCTCCTTCGCATTCGCATGTATCGAAACGAGTTCCATTCCACAAATTGGACAGGAACCTGGTTCACTACGCACAATCTCAGGATGCATAGGACATGTATATTGTAATTCAGGTGATTTCAGCGATTCCTGTTTTAGTAAGTTCATTCCACAAACAGGGCAATTACCTGGTTTATCATAAGTCTTGTCGCCCTCACAGTGCATGGGGCAATAGTAAATCGCTTTGTTTCGTTCATCTTGCTTTTTAACAAGTGGGATTTCACTGTTGTTTGCGGGAGCATTCATCACTATTTTGTAGTTACCAATGGACGCTAATGCCGCTTGCAAGGTTTCGCCAGGTATATGTTTCGTCATTGTAATCATGGCCTCGGGTGGATTCAAGGTTACAACTGCTGAAACACCTTCAATGGTGTTAAGCACGTTTTCAACTTTGTCGCGGCAGTTGTCACCGGTCATCCCGGTAATTGTATAGGTGTGCTTCATTTCTTTGGTTTATAGTGCTTTTCCAACGCTAATCTTCTCCTTTAACAGCGATAACGATTCCTTGTTTTAAGCTGATTTCTCTCTAAGCAAATGTAGTGGTAGTAATTAGTAGTGCTTTTATACAATTGTGGAATAGAATTATAGGATTTCTAAGAAGGTTGAAGAATGATGTTGCAACGGGGGGCTTTTGTTAAAATATGTTAATCATTTGAAAAATGATCGTTTTACGACGATATTTGTTTCATCATAATTTAGGTTTATAATTGGTTAGTAAAGGCCTTCCATCTCCCCGGTGGAAGGCCTTTCATTTTTAATCTTTAGCAGATACATTTTCCATATCTCGACAAACACGCTAGTTTACGGATTAAAAAAATTGTTTTTTACGAAGAAGGCTTTGATTTTAAAAATTAGATTGCATAGTTAAAAAGCGAAAAGCCCGGCTTTTTGGGATCACCGGACTTTTCTAATCAACCTAAACCTACTTTCGTAGTATCAATTTGTATGCCGAAAACATTATTCATTTTAATTTAGAGCACTAGAAGACAAGCTGGCAGGTTAAGTGACATGTTGGTCATTTATACTAAGGCCTTTCTTTCGCCCAGCCAATGTAGAACGTGACTACCTCATAACAGCTTCTGGCCGGAATTTTTTCATCTGGGACAATTAAACGGAGTGAACCCTTTTCACTTGGTAGCGGCTTCCCATCCATTTCATAGGCTAAAATAATTTTTCTCTCTGTGAAATTATTGTCAATTTCAGCTAAAGAAAACAATACTTCATAACCATCGGATGCCTTAACTAAGAGGTACTTACTGAGATTTTCTCCACGTAAATCGCTATTTAGTGTTACACCTGCTTTTTGAAGAAGTTCTGCTATCACTACTCCCCCAAATAAATGTTTTGCTCCTGAACGATCTTTGAGGCTGGCAGTATCTTTATCCATTTCGATCAAATCGCTCATGCGAAGTTTAATTGGTTTCGTCACCTCTCCGTTAATATCGAGGATGAAGGGATCGGACTTTTGAGCGAAAAGCCGTATATTAAAAAAAAGCTAAATAAAATCAATAAAAATAACCCTGTATTGTTCATTGTCCGCTGATTCCTTGGATGGATAACATCATCCAACCAGACACAAATGTAAGCAACTTTGCCCATTAGAGGACATTAGAAAAAGCAATATACTTTAGCTACAAGCTGAGTATAAACTGCTTGTTTCGCGGTCAAAAATTAATAACATAAACACTATATGCTGTTTTCGTGTAAGGTAGAACGGTTTATGTGTAAATTTCTTTTTAGCAGATCAATAGTGCTTTATTTTTGCATTAAAATAATAAAAAAAGAAAAACGTGTCATCAACAGAGACCATACTCTATTAAAAGATGATCACCATCGCTATATCTATTCCGGCATTGTGTAGAGATCATCCACTGTCTAACTCAAGAATCAAAAAAATGAGAAATAGAATATCATATATCCTGATCGGTCTAATCATTGTTTTGCTTTTGGGACCTAATTTCTCCCTTTGGTTAGAATATGGGGGTTTGCAATTCGGACAACCTTTTTCTTATCTTGAAGTGCAGCGTTTCGTATCCTCTCATGGCAAGGATACTGCAATCGGTCTCGTGCCTACCAACTTATTCATCGACATTATGTTGGGGCTTGTTTTTTTCTTGCTATACATGCTTTGGATGTCTTTACGGAAAAAAAGTGTCTAAAATACCGCTGTGACCATATATCCCAACTAAACCCGAGATCTGTAAAGTGCGATAATCTAAAGTCAAATCAGTAAATTTGATAGGCTTTTCTAAACGCGTCTATCAAATGGCAACGAATAAAACAATTCAGACTAATGAGAAAGTGGCTGATTTTCTCAATCGAGTCACTGACGATAATAAACGTGATGATTGCTATAATCTTATGACAATCATTCAACTAGAGACAGGATTAGAACCGAAAATGTGGGGACAATCTATTATCGGTTTTGGAAGTTATCATTACCGGTATGAGAGTGGGCATCAAGGTGAGGCACCACTGATTGGCATTTCTCCTAGGAGTAAGGCGATTTCCCTTTACATGACTTGCGATTTTGACCAAAAAAAAGAATTGCTTCAAAGACTGGGAAAACACAGAGTGGGTCAAGCTTGCGTTTATATTAAAAAGCTATCGGACATCGACCTAAATATCCTCAAAGAAATGATTCATCAATCAATAAATTATCTAAGAAATAAGTACGAACTTTCACTTTAGCGTTATTTCAAGCTTTGGTTCTCACCTAAGCTGATTAGGTTCTTCGAAAAAAAGCCACTTTTTCAAGCGGCTTTTTTTAAACTGCGCTGTAAATAAATTTTCCCTTTTGTCAAGAGTTTTATCAAAGTTAAGAAGGGTGCGTTAGAATAGTCTAAGAAAATGTAGTCAATGATAAAAAATCCTTTTTAGTTTTTAGACAATATACGCCGACGCTTTTTGGAAATAAAACCTATTTTTACGATACTTACCGATCGATATAAGATGAATGTCCACGAGTTACGTATCCCGATGTCAAGTGATTCAAGATCCCCCAGATTGGGTTTAAGGTTAATTTATCACGGTCTTTTTTGGATGTTGATTGCGGCAATTTATTATTTTAATTACTATAGATTGGTAGGGAATGCAGAGCATGTGTGGATATTTGTCGTGAAAGAGTTATTGGTCGTAATGAGTGCGTTTTATTCCTTGTCCTCTCGGAAAGTTGTGACAGTTTTTGCAAATCCACGTGGCATTCCATTTATACTTTTGTGGGTCGGAGCTTTATATGTAATATGGGCTTTAACGACCTATTTGGCATGCTTTATCTTTCAGGCTACGTTCAAAGATTATGGACCAAGGTTCGGTAAATACCTCGAGCTTGTACTGACGGATGGGCCTTTTAGTATCGTGAAGAATATCTACATCTTTGCCCTTGATTTTATTTTCCTTATTTCTTTACCCGTTGGGCCGAAATTCGTGAAAATTATGCTAGAACAGGTACTCACCAAAACCCGATTAGAACGAGACAACCTCGAGCTTGAGTTAAATTTTCTCAAGTCGCAGGTAAACCCACACTTTCTTTTTAATACCCTTAACAATATTTATCAACTACTTGATAGTAACTATGATAAAGGGCGAGATATGATTTTACGTCTTTCAACCTTAATGCGTTATACGCTATATGAATCACGGCACCATTTTATTCCGTTACACAAGGAACTCGATTTTATTAAGGATTTTATTGCGCTCATGCGTATTCGATACGGTGAGCGAGTTCACATCGAAGCGCATATTTTTGATATAGAAGAACCTTATAGGATCAGTCCGCTGATGCTAATTCCCTTTGTAGAAAACGCCTTTAAGCACGGGCCTGACAAAAGTCCAAATAACAATTTCGTTAAAATTAATATTGATGTAGCGGATGACTGGATTGTTCTACTGGTGGAGAATGAAGTAGAGGTCATGCAACACACTATTAAGACCTATGAAAGTCAATCAGTAGGAGGAGTGGGGATGTCCAATATCCTGCGAAGATTGGACTTACATTATAAAGGCAATTATCAATTGGCACATGGTGTACGAGGAAACATATATTCAGTACATTTGAAAATTAATCTGAAATCTAACTGAAGTATGATACGCTGTATTTTAATTGAAGATGAACCATTAGCCAGAAAAGGTATCAGCGAACATATCGCTCAAATTTCTTTCGTAAGTTTGGAAGCTAGTTTTGAAACGGCGATGGATGCAATCGTGTTTTTAAGCAAAAATAATGTTGATGTGATCATTTCAGATATTAATATGCCTGGCATTAATGGAGTTGATTTCCTTAAATCTTTATCAAAAAAACCACTTTTCATATTTATCACAGCCAAGCCAGATTACGCATTAGAAAGCTTTGAACTCGAAGTGTTCGATTATATCTTAAAACCGTATTCATTTGAGAGGCTTTTCAAGTCCTTATCGAGGGCGCAGACTCGTCTTTCTCAGAACGAAGTAACCGAAAAAGTGGAAGTTGGCACCTTTGCTATTAAAGACAACTATAGAAACTATCTAGTGTCCTACCATGAAATACAATACATAGAAGGTGATAGAGAATACATTAGAATATCTACAATTGAACGTGAGTTTCTTATTATTTATTCTTTAAAAAAAATCTCCAACGATCTTCCGTTAAACATGTTTATTAGAACTCATAAATCTTACATTATAAATAGAAACTTTGTCCGGGCCGTTGATCCGGATAAAGTCATCATGAAAGGAAGTATAAAAGATATTCCGATAGGGGTCACTTATCGGAATGAGGTGTACAAAAGACTAATGAATCATTAATTCATAGTAAATCCTCTGTTATAAGTTCCTGCGCCTTGACTTTCGCAGATTGGGCTATCTGAGATCGGTAGTATTTAGCTAAAAAGCTATAGGTTACCATTTCATTGGCCCGTTGATCGGAAAAGAAAAGTCGGTTAAGAAACATATGGCATAAGCTTCCCATCAATTCTTTCACCTCTATTCTATTTGGTTTCCATTTTTGCAATAGATACGAAATATATTGACCTCGTTTTTCTAAAGCATTTTCAATAATTACCTGAAAAAAATCGTGCTTATTGCTCAATAAGGTGCCGATAGTGGTTGTATGGCTCCGATAGTTCAGATTTATCTGCTTTTGTTTTTTCTTGTCGATTCCAAACTCTTCCGCAAGCGCCGAACTCCATTTTTCCGTGAGTTCAAAACGTTCAAATAAATTCACTTCAAATATATCAAATAGCTGGTTAACAGCCTTTAAACCAAAAAGCCAACGTGTATGGGGATCCCCCTTTGATAAGGTATCTAGGAGGTCCAACACGATATTTGAATCAATCGAGAATACCGATTCACAGTATTCAATATTGTTTGCTCCGTAACGTTCCAGCTCTCTTATATACGTATCGTATTGGACTGTCCAGATTTTATGCTTGTCGGCTAAATGCTCCACGGTGAAGCGTAGAATCTCCTGAACTTTATTGTAAATCTTTTTACTTTTGTTAACCATCTGTAAACGTAAACGGATATGAAATTCAGGATCTTGGTAGCGTGTAAAGAAACACTTGTCGATGAACTGCCTCTCTTTAAGTTGTCTAATTAATTTTGCTATGTCATTAGATAATATTTCATCCGCTGTCTTTTGAGGGCAATAGAGCTTTAAATAGATCCATTCACTTCCAGGCAGGAAATGTCTTTTGACACTGTTCTTCACTGATGGACTTATTTGTGTCGTAGCGCTTTCTTCTAAAATCGATTTAAAGGGGATTATCACCTCATTGACAAAGGCGTTGGTTTTATCAGTAACAATCGCACTGCGTTGGGCTAATGATTCGTAGATTATCACATCGTTCAACGTCAATTTATCCTTCAATATTTGGATACCCCAACTCGTTCGTATATCAATATGCAATTCATTATCACCTTCCGCAATTAAGATCTCATTTGGTAATCCCAAGTCCGTTTGTAACTGCTTAATATCACTACTGTTAAAACCCAATCGCTGCTTTATATACCAACGTGCACGTGATAAAATTAGATGTTTGTAACCGATTCTAGGTAGAAATGGAACCCTTTTGTATTTATCCCAATTCCAATAGATGGAAAAAGGCGTATCCTGATATTGCAAATCGCACAAAAATCGGTAAATAGAGATCCCTTGTTGGAAGTTATGGGCACAACTTAGTCTGGGAATGACCCTTTTATTTAATTTTTTGGAAAATAAAAAAACTCGATCGTTTCTCACAGTTACGCTAAGATCTGAAAGGGATATTTGCTTTTCATTTTTTGTACGGGTAAGTCCTAATACCGGTATTTCGTAGCTATAGAGATTCGGACGTCGTAAGATATTCGCTACCTTACCCGATGGAGTATGTACGATATCAGCAAGAATTGTATTTCCGAAACGCCCCTCTTCATAAGTCGCACAACGTTGAAGATTTTCCTTTAGATTGGCGTCCATATAGGCAAAACGCGACATTAAATTTACTGCAGACGATCCACTACAGGCCGTCAAGTGAAACTGAAAATTACCATTTTCCAAATTTTCTATCTTTTCCGCTAAAAAATTACCAATTGCATAACAAGTTGGGGCAATCGCTGGATCTCCATGTCTCTTATCTAAAAGTGGATAAATCGCCTCAAGATCTATGTGTGTTGAACCTGAAAACAATGCATTGGTCATTACCTGTTCTTCAAGTGACGATGTGGATCGTTTTTTTTCTTCATTTATATTTAAATTGCTGATTAGCGGATGTTCTTTCTTGTATTGATTCTCAAGATCACCATAGCCTATACCCAAATCCCCATCAAGTACTTCCAGCAGTGGTACTTCCATCATCTCATATCGCCTCTTAAATCTTTGGATAAAAATCTGTAAATCGTAAGGTACCGATGGGGTAAATAAAGGATATAATTCACCTAATTCCTTGGCAATTAATTGCACGGAAGACGGTTTTAGATTAACATTTTTTGGTATAAATTTTTTATCAACTTGGAGAAGTGCTAAATTATGTGCATGTTCTCCCAAAGCGTTTGCTATGTCAGAGCAGGATAAAGAAGTTAGTAGATATCTCGTTTTTATAACTGCTTCGTCGGTTCCCGTTAATTTGTTGATGAGTGGTTGAATATCGGTGTTTCCTAAAATAAGGGGTTCTAATTCCCATATTAGAAATTGATTGTCTACTAATTTAAGCAGATAGGTAACCACTTTCTCCTTTTCAATATCGAGATCAGTAAGAAATGTTATAAATTCATTGAAAGTTCGCCCATCTTTGGCATAGCCGAAAAGAGCTTCTAACAATGGGTTTGCTTTAAGTTTAACTTGAAAGAATGTTCTTTTATCTGCTACATTTTCAAAACGTATATACCGAAAGTGGCCACCGGCAAAGTGAATACTATTGTTCGTATAAAATAAAATGTCAGCCAATGACTCATGACTATATCCTAACTTATAAAGTTGATTTATTACATAGTCCAGACTCACACGAGCATAAATTTTTGTGCGCTTGCTAAGTGTCAATGTGCATGGATTTTCGTTGATTTGCCCCATACATACCCCGGCAAAAGTACCAAAGGGAGTGGCGCGGGAAGCCATACGAGAGACATATTTGTATAAGGTAAGTTGGAGTTTTTGTTGCGGGATATGGCCCTCCGCCAACCAATTTAGACAAGCCTGATAAAGATCTTGGCTGGCATATGAAATAGCTCTTAGCACTTGTGGATTATTTGTCAATAAGCTATATAAACTTTTGGCAAGGCTATTGGAACTATCGGCATTGATCTTTTGGATTTCCCGCAAGGGCAAGCTTGGTGATCTTAATAAAAAGAAACCTAGATGTTCAATTTTGCTTAGTATCACGGAAAGAATTTGTTGGATATGTCTTTTTTCCTAATAAAGAATCGATACACCTATTGAATTTTTCAAAAGAAAAGGGTTTCAATAATTCGTAAATTCTATTATTCGATTCTACACTTTCTGTGTTTCTGAAATAAGAGATGGGTGAAGCGGATATGTTGACTATGGCTAAATTGGAAGGAATTTTCTTCAGAATTTTGTCGATATCACCGTCAAAACCACGTGTTTTGAAATCAAGAAAGATAACATCTAGCACAATTTCTTTTATGATCGCATTAAAATCGAATACATTATCAATCGTAGTTATCAATGTTAAATCGAATCTTTTGCTGATATAACCATTGAGCATTTGTATAGCGAGCGGTTCATCCTCCACAATAGCACACCTTAAACAACGCATATTCTCTTTATTGTTGATATTGGCATTTCTAAATGAAGTTTGAGGTCGTAAAGGTCATACTGCTCACAGTTTCATCTTTATCCTGGAGAGATTGATTACTATTACGCGGCGCGTCTATGTTACAGATGCGCTCTGCTTCGATTTTCAGATAACTTTCTAATTGGTTTTTGTCAAGCTTTTCCATGTCGTTTTGATCTATTTAGCGCTAATTTGAGCTGAATAAGTTTTATGCACATTTTTATTTCACAAACTACCGATCTTCTTATATCAACTAGTTTATATGCTCAACATTCCGAATCACTATGTCAGGTCTTTGGATGCTAAGCTTAAACGCGCGAATGAAAGCAGTTAATTACGATACAGCATGAAGTCTCTTAATTAATCAACAGATTTGGTATAATGTAGAATAGGAATAGGAGGCCTGGTTTAATATTTTAACCTGTAAACGGTCAAATATTATCTCTATTTTGGGCGGTTTTTTCTATAAAAAATTTGTTTTTAGCTATTAATGTTTTTTTTCAACAAAATCAAAAAATATGTAGAAGTAATTTGGTTAAGATGTCTTGTTCCAAATTAAAATTCGTTCGAAAAAAGTATAGTAGCTACCTTTGCATTAGGATATTTCTTATTGAACAATACATTGTCAATTTGAAACATGATCGAAGGTATTCCGGTCCTATGCTATTTTATTGAAAAATGGGTTGAGTAAGTGTATACTTCGCTTCAAACTATGTCTACCCGTAGAGAATACGGCAATCTTTCTGAAGAAGAACAAACAACAGCACATGCGGTAATGCCCATTTACTTTTTTAATAAAGTGCGTTGATAGGCTGGATACCATTCGACATGAGACGGGCCAAACTTAAGACAAAACAACCAAACTTACGTCAAGGCACCCTGATACAGAATGTGAAAAAGTTGATCAAGAAAATGAATTGATAGAGGTCACAGACTCATTCGTGAAATAAACTGTTCGTTATTCGGAAAATCTTTCAATTTCGTGCACCTATCATAAATAGGATTACGATGAAGATTGAAAAAAAAAATGCACAACGCAACAGAGCTCACATTTTAGAAGCAGCTGCCAATATTATACGGGAGGAAGGCCTTCAAGCCCTAAAGATCAGTCGCCTTGCTGAGCGATCTAGACTCACGAGATGGACAATTTATAACCACTTCGGTAGCTTAAATGGCGTGAAAAAGGAGCTCTATAATCGGCATGATTACCTCGTTGCAAACCTGCCTAAAATTGTGAGCCTATCGACCAAACAAACAGGTCCGATTGAATTCGAACTTCTAGCACATATTATTACTCAACATTTTGATGTACTCATGAAAGATCCTTTGTATCGGGAACTTGCAGTGGCAGAATTTACAGGAACCGACCGTGCTATTACGCAAGTAGTATCAGCTCGCGAACAACGCATGTCAAAGATGATGAAAGCCGCTGAATCAGTGGATTCAACAAGCAAACCCTTGTCTCTGGAATTTCTATTTCCTATTATTTTGGGAGGCATTACTTATATGGCTTTTCAATATAGAATAGGAGGATACAGTTCCTGCTTCGGGGTTACTTGCTTGCAGAAAGAATTTAAAATAAATTTGCAACGATTTTTAAGCCACTTAATAAAAGCTGCAATTACCAATTTTGATGAAGATGTAGACGATCAACTAATGGCCTAACCGCGCTATATGGTTTTTAAGAGCAAAAAATCGCTGGATACTTCCTAGCGGCCATCAATATTAAATTCATGGAATCTGTTACCCAAATTTCGCCCGAGTCAACCATACGAAGTGCCTCACGTGCAGGTAAAGTAAGTACTTCTATGTTTTCAGTAGAATCTAGCTTTTGTGTCGCATTAAACTGCGCGTTAAAAAGGATGTATCCATAGGTTACTTGTTTAAGTTTAGTTGGATTAATAGCAAAGCGGCAAATGAATTCCAAGTCGTTCTCTGAAGCTCTGATACCACATTCTTCTTCAAGTTCTGCTACGGCTGATTGTTCCAGCGTTTTACCTTTTTGTTGCATTCCACCAGGTACTTCAATTAAAATTTCACCGAGGCCATGTTTGTATTGACGGGTAAGTACTACCTGATTGTCGGGCGTGACCGCTAAGACTTGCACCACATCACCCAAAGGGGATAAAAAATAATCATCCACTATTAAACCATTGGGTAGTTGTACTTTTTGTTTATGTAGGGGGTACCAGCGGCTTGGCGAAATATCCTCATCTTCTATGATAACCCATGGTTTTATTAGATCTTGCATACAGTAAAAAATAACAATGAATGTATGTTGTTGTTAGTCAACGTTAATTTGCGTTCTTGTTTGCTCTTTTGTATCTGTCTTACCAAAATATTAAAACAAAGTCCATTCTCTTAGCTTAGTCTAATATGCAAAGGTTATTTTTGAGAAGTTTCTATGGATAGGAAACGAATAGATTTCATTTTTGATTTGAGCCACCCTTTGGATCGGGGTGGCTTTTTTAATAACGTTAGTTATCGTCTTCATTTGGTTCGACATACTTAAAGCGAAATAATTTAAATAAACCAACAACAAGCAGTACCGAAAAGAAAACATCAATAAAAAGGTACCCAATATTGAAGTCCTTAATCTCCGCAAAAAGTCCGGTTTCTAAGTTTTGACCAACCGATTTTCTCAGAAATATAAGTGGAAAACCCATGGTTGTATCACCTGCGTAGGGCATACCGCCGCGGTAGGAAAACGCTGTGAAAAATGTGAATAGTAAAACCGTTCCCGCTATCCAAAGTAATATTCTATATCTTTTCATTCCTTGAAGACCGCTCCTTTCAATAAATACAGCTGTTGACAATTTTAGTTTTTCTCTCAGGCAAAGTAAAAAAATATTAGCTAAAGTTCAGCTCAATTATTTAAAGAGGTAACATTTTGACGATGCAAGATCCGCAAGCTTTATTTATATTCGTATATCATTTCATATAAAATTCAAGCGATGAAAATAGCCTTAGCTTCACCTCCTTTTCCAAAATCCATGAATGAGGGTCTTGATCTATTGGAACACTTGGTGACAGAAGCTGCAGCGCGAAAAGCCGAAATTATTTGTTTCCCCGAATCTTTTATCCCTGGTTATCCAGGGATGGGATATCCTACTGAGGATCGCACAGAAGCCGCTTTAAAGCGGGCTTTAATAAAGGCCTGTCATATGGCGGCGCAATATAAAATAGCGATTATACTTCCAATGGATTGGTATTTTGGAGATACGATCGTTAACTTGGCGCATGTTATTTCATGTAATGGCAAGATTCTTGGATATCAAACAAAAAATCAACTTGACCCGTCAGAAGACAGCATATGGACCCCCGGCAAAAAACGCCAACTATTTGAACTGAATAATGTAAAATTTGGCATCACAATATGTCACGAAGGTTTTCGCTATCCGGAATCGGTGAGATGGGCAGCGCAACGAGGTGCACAGATTGTTTTCCATCCGTACTTTGTTGGAAGTAATGAAAAGGGAACTTTGCCAACGACCTTTGGTGCCAAGAATCATCCTTATTATGAAAAAGCTATGATGATGCGGGCTTTAGAGAATACTATTTATTTTGCCAGTGTTAATTATGCCGCTAAGTATCAAGAAGCGGCAACTGCGATTATCGAACCTGACGGCTCCTGCTTGGCAAGCCAGGCCTATGGAAACAGTGGGACATTGATAGTAGATATTGATCTCAATAAGGCAACGGGGATTTTAGCGAAGCGATTTAAGCCGGAATTGGTTTATGAAAATGATACATCAGCTCATCGCAATGAGTTCAAATAGGTTTGAAGTACGGGAAGCATATTTTACTTCCCATACATTACTTACAAGGTCAACCCCCCATCTACTACAAACTCGGCTCCAGTAATAAAGGATGCTGCTTCATCCGATAGATAGACAACCAATTTGGCCAAATCGTCGGCTTCACCCATTCTTTTTAATGGAATGTCATCTAGTAACTTCTCATGAATTTGTTCTAAAATTACATCATCTAAGCCTGCTTTACCCATAATTTCAGTTTTATGCGGCCCCGGACTCACAATATTGACCCTGATTTTTCTTGGAGCCAGTTCTGCGGCAGCTGTTTTTGCTATCGAGTTTAAAGCAGCCTTACTCGCTTGATAAATAGAACTATTCGGATTGTGTGTGGAAGCTACAATCGACGAGAGAATGACTACCGAAGCACGATCATTTAGCAAGGGAATGAATTTACTCAGGGTAAAATACGCGCCCCTAAAATTGATATTCATTACATTATCAAAATTTTCTACACGCGCATCTTCAATTGACCCGAGCGTTCCGGTAACTCCAGCATTGATGAGTAAAATATCTACTTTACCAAACTGTTCTTTAACAGCATTAACTAAAAGTTCAGTGTCTTTTAAAACGGCTTGATCGGCCATGAAAGAAAATGCGCCAATTTCTTGGGCAGCTTTTTCTATCGCCTCTTTGCGTCTCCCTGTAATAATTACTTTTGCACCCAGCGCTACTAATTCTTTCGCGGCGGCGTAGCCAATTCCGCTATTACCACCAGTTATAATAGCCACTTTGTTTTTTAATTTACTCATTTCTTTATTTTTTTACCAAAGGTATGCCGAAAATGATATACTTTTGTAATCAGTATAACAGTGTATATCAGATAACATGGCTGAAATAGAACGAAATCAAGAAGAGGAACTTAGAGCTTTACAGGATACTCTTTACTTTATTGGAGGGAAATGGCGAATACCTATTATCAACTCTATTTGTAACGGTAACAGACGTTTTCGAGAAATTGAGCGCAGTATTCCCGGAATTACAACACGGATGCTGTCAAAAGAGCTGAAAGAGATGGAAATGAATAAGCTGGTAAAGCGAACCGTTTATACCGATATACCGGTGCTAATTGAGTACGAGCCAACGGGGTATTGTAGAACATTTGGAAATATTATTCAGGAAATGATCAATTGGGGTCGGGCGCATCGAGACGTAGTAACAAAAGAAGTCGCTACGGATTGATATGCGTATCCTTAACTTGGAATGCTTAACTTCGTATTTATAATCACCTTCAAATGCGCATTTTAGTTATAGGAGCTTCGGGAACGATTGGACAAAGACTCGTCACAGCCTTTGCAGATGAGCATGATGTTATTCAAGCGGGACGAAAGGGACAAGATATTGAGCTAGATATTAGTTCTGTCGATTCCATTAAGTATGCTTTTCAACAACTGAAAAAAATAGATGCCTGTATTTGCGTTGCAGCATCCGGACCAATGGACGTTTTTGCTACGCTTACTGATCAGCAGTTGATGAATGATTTTAAAGGAAAGTTATTTGGCCAAGTCAATTTAGTCCTCATCGGTCAGCATTATCTAAATGCCAGTGGTTCCTTTACACTTACTTCAGGTATTTTTGCCGATGTACCTTATAAAGGGGTTACAGGTGGCGCAATGATAAGTGGCGCGTTGCACAGTTTTGTTCTCTCCGCTGCAATTGAATTACCCAAGAAAATTCGTATAAACATAGTAAGTCCAGGTTTAGTAGCAGATTCAGCTCTTGAGTTTGGTTCCCTATTTCCTGGTCTGCCCCCTGTTCCTATGGCGGAAGTCATTGAAGCATATCGTAGCTCGGTTGAAGGTGAATTGAATGGTCAAATCATCCGCCTTTATGGAAATTAGATGACAATCTGTAATCGCTGGTCGGGTCAATCTCGCCGTCTCCAGCTATTTTCAACAACCTTATTTTTCATACAAAAACCGTTAATGCTAGCAATAAACTGCAAAAAGACGCTTGGTCGTTTGGCTAGCTTTAACCGCTATAAGGTTAGCTGAATTGAAAAATGATAAAATATCACAATTTATTGGAAGGATCATATACAAACGATCTATATCAGTAGCCTAACTTAGTGAATTGTATTGGTAAAGAACACGTCTTGCCGAATAAGGTTTTTTTTCAGATACATTGATATTGAACCCAATTATAACCAACGTCACTGAATAAATGAACAAGGGAAGCATAATTCGTACCGTGGAATATCAAGTAAGTTTTGAAGACTTATTTAAGAACCAGTACCCAAAGTTGATTTTTTTTGCCAATAAGTTTCTGAATGATATGTCGGCAGCAGAGGAGATCGTTTCTGAAACTTTCACCGTATTATGGGAATACCTTAAGGAGACGAGCGGCGAAAAGTGCACGCGAAGATGAAATGGTCGTCTCACCGGGCGATGTCAATTTGGATTTTATACTAGCCGAAAGAGCGAGAGAGCTTACCGGTGAACACACAAGGTGGGTGGACCTAAAGCGTATGGGTAAATTAACCAAAAACTACTTGGAGCAAACCAATCCAATTGCAGCCACCTATTTTGATGAGGGAAAGCATCAAGTGAGACCTATTCCCCAATCGTTTCTAGATGCGATTGCCAATGCCGCGGATTTTGGTAACAACGGTTATTAAAAAATGACAAATGCTGAATTTTTGTTAGGATAAATCAAAAGAAATAAATAGATGAAAAGATTAGCTCACTCGGTATTTCGCTTTTACTCGTTCTACGGTTATTTGAAGATCCAAAAACGGATAGCAACCATCAATCTATTGCTTATACTCTTTTTTATGCTGCTATCATTCATAGCAATGAGTCAGCAACCCGTACCTGCAAAACCACGCATTTTGATCAGTACCCATATCGGGGGGACAGATCCGGATGATAATCAGTCGATGGCTCATTTCCTTATGTATAGTCACTTGTTCGAAACAGAAGGACTCATCTCTTCGCCTTCTTATGGAAACGGAACAATAAGGGATATTTTAAAGATGATCGATCTATATGAAAAGGATTTACCCAGGTTGGAAAAATTTCAAAGTGGATACCCGCCGGCCAAACTACTTCGATCCATATGCAAACAGGGGCGGCATGGTGCTGCCCCCTTCGCTGGTTTTGCCAGTCCGACCGAAGGTTCCGAATGGATTATAAAGTGTGCTAAAAAGCAGCGCAAAGAGGCGCTTTGGGTATTGGTTTGGGGAGGTTTGGAAGATCTGGCTCAAGCATTGCATGACGCGCCTGAAATTCAGCACCATATAAAAGTTTATTGGATCGGAGGGCCAAACAAAAAATGGAGTGCTAATAGTTATGCTTATCTCGTTGAAAACTTTCCCGATCTTTGGTTTATTGAGTGCAACGGCTCGTACAATGGTTTTTTTTCCGATAGCGATGCGCCAGATAGTCTGACTAATAAAAATTATTATCGCCAATTTATCCGTCAAGCAGGATATTTGGGTGGCGATTTCAAACATTATTACAAGGGCGTAATCAAAATGGGCGATACACCGTCCTTATTATACATGATGGACGGTAACCCGGATGATCCTTTTAAAGAAAGTTGGGGAGGTAGTTTTGAAAAATTAAACCACAGCTCCCGAGTCATCTATAAACGCAATACAACGTTGGTAGATACCGTGAACGTATATTCATTGCTGGAATTTCGATTGAAGGGACCTAAAATAACGATTCCTTCCGATTCGGCTTGTTTTACCATGACAGTTCAAGCAAAAATAGGGGAACAAAAATGGGACGGATTTTATTTGGGAGATGGAGAATATGCCATTAGGTATTGCCCGAAACTAGCAGAAACATTGAGCTATAAAATCACATCATCGATCCCGGGATTTGAAGAACAGCAGGGTCGGTTCGTTGTAAATAATACTTGGCCCGGTGAGAAGGATGCTGATGATTATAATCTTGGCGCAAATTGGTATACCGACAAGGCCAATCTCAATCTTTTCAACGAGGGGGAACAAGGAGCAAAAACCGTTTTAAGATGGCGAAATCAAGTACTGATTGATTGGGCCAAACGATGGAAATGGCTACAATAATATTACGGAGTGTATATTTACTGACTCATTAAAGGAAATTCTTGGCATAACGATTGAAGAAAAGACAACGACTTAGCTAGTCATTCGGTAAAGTAAGTAATAATAGTGAAAATTGTACTAAATTTGAGGGCGAAATACAAAGGCCTGTTTAGCTGTTTGCAGTGCTGAAACATCTGTTGAAAAAAAGTCTTTCCGAACAGATGGTAGCTTAGAAAAAGTAGAGCGATTCATTTTGATTATCGATTTTCTATCTTTTTATGAAACAGGAAATAAAGTATATATGCCAAAAATCTTTAGGAAGATTCTCATTATTGGGAGTGTCGTCTGTGTCCTTATCTTATTCGGGATAACCATTGTGATCAATTTTCTCTTTACACCGGAGAAAATTACCCCCATGACGCTTCAAATGATCAACCAGCAATTGGATGGACAGGTTGTTTGTGAAAAAATTGAATTGACATTTTTTTCTTCATTTCCACACTTCGGCGCTCGCTTACACGAAGGATATATTCTTTCAAAAAACAAGCGGGATACTTTGGCCACATTTAGTGATTTCCGCGGTTCGGTGAATATGACGAAGTTGCTCCTACGAAATGAGATGGATATGGAGCAGATTACTTTACGTAAACCTCGCTTGCATTTGATAATGGATCAACAAGGCAAAGCAAACTATGATATTTTAAAAAAGGATACAACTTCCGTTATAGATACAACAGATAACGAAGCAAGCATCAAATCGATCCGCCTCAAGTCACTTCGTATTGAAGATGCAACTTTACATTACGAAGATAAAGGCGCTAAACTAGATTACCGAATTCCTCATTTGGCCCTCAAAATTGGATTTGTCTATAACGAAGATTACTTATTGCTAAAACTACATGCAGATAGTAAACAGCTCGCCATAAAGAAAGACGGCTTTATTTTTATCAAGCAATTGAATAGCCTTTTAGAAACCGAGTTGAAGCTTGATAAAAAGAACCGAAAGTTAAGTTTTGCAAATGGGCGTTTAAAATTGAATGATATAGATTTTCTATTAGATGGAGCGTTTAAAGCGTTAAAAGGTAAAAGAGCGTTAGAGGTTTCATTACAAGCACGGATGCAAGTACCTTCATTGGCGAACCTGTGGAAAATGCTTCCTAAAAAATACCTGAAAACGACCGATGTTCGTGTTGGGGGCAGGATCGATTTAGTACTGCGTGCAGACGGTATATATGGCGAAGGTCTACTACCTGTCTCCCGAGCGCAATTAAAGATCCACGAGGGCTCTTTACATTATAAAAAATTCCCAGGTCAGATTACGGCATTGGAAGCTGATATGGAAAGCTTGTTAGACTTTAATCAGCGTGAGCGTTCTGCGATTCGTGTGAATAAAATGATGCTGAAAGGAACAGGTATAAATCTAAAAGGAAGTATTTTAGTTCAAAATTTACTCGATAATCCTCAAATTGAACCCGATATTCAAGCAAAAGTCGATCTGACCAAAATCGGATCCACCTTTCCCGTTGCTGAAGGGATCCAAATCGGTGGAGAAGCTGCGTTGAACTTTGAAGGTAAGGTTGCCTATAGAGTCGATTCCGGATTTGATTATAGAGGCCTATCGCTCTATGGTGACGGTAAACTTAGTAACTTACACATAAAAGTAGATGCAGAGGAGCTGATCTTTCACACACCGTATACGGCTTTGAATTTAAAAAGAGACGGTGGGGATGGGCTATTGGGACAGTTAGCGATCGATGAACTTACCCTGCAATACGGGCAGAAACACAGGCTTTCTATGAAAAAGCTTTATACGGAACTTGCCAGGCCGCAGAAAGGCGATAAACGATTACCTTTAAATGGGAAAATTAATGTAGAGGCTTTTCATTATCAGTCTGCAGATAGTGTCAGTGCACACATCGAGAAAGCTTCAATAAGTGCGGCAGTTGGCCCTGGAAAAGTGCCACGCTCACCGCATATTGTTACCGCATTCGATGCGCAAAACCTTGCTGTTCACTACGGGCAAACGGAATTCATTATCGATAAGGGATCTTATCAGTTTGATGTGGAGAAAGATCAAACGAAGCGATGGGAGCCTATTGGTTCTTTTAGATTCTCAAAACTCAAAGCCAGCATACCGCATATCGGAATGCCACTTTCGGTCAATCGCTCCCTCATTACGGTAAAAGGACATGCTATTCATTTAAACAATGCTTTTGTAACCCTTGGTAACTTCAAGATGAAACTCGACGGAGAGGTGAGAAACATTTTTCCGGTTGATAAACGAGATACGTTATTATATGCCGATTTGAACTTACATGCACGTTATTTAGATATCGATGAATTAATGGGAGTCATGGCATCTGAAACGGCAAAAACAGGTGTTATCGAACGTATGGCGGCTACCCCCTTAGCTGCTGCACCACCTGTCATTCCAGCTACTGGAGATTCTACGGGTTTTACATTACCGAAGCATATTAATTTTACGTTTAACTCGTTTATTGATCGGGTAAAAATGGGCTCCTTGCTGTTAAATAATCTGAGGGGGCAAGCACGGGTAGACAACGGTCAATTAAATCTACATGATTTCAGTTTAAAGTCAGGGGAAGCCTTACTCCAAACCAAATTGCGCTATAAGCCAATGGAAAATGGTCAGGCTAAGGTGCAATATGTAATTGATGTACGCAAAATGAAAATGAATCAGTTAAAGGAATTCGCACCTGCCCTGGATACACTTTTTCCGGTTATCCGGGCGCTTGAAGGCAATGCCGATTTTAGTATTAAAGGTTCGGCTAACCTGAATAAGGATATGGAAGTCGATATCGCTTCGGTAAGAAGTGTTGCTGCCTTACGGGCCACCCATCTTGCGGTGCAAGATAATGAAGCATTTCGAGCATTAGCCAAAACCTTCAAATTTAAAGAGCGGGACAGCACTTATATTGATTCATTGAATGTCGAAATGTTGATTAAGGATCGTCATTTAGAGATCTTACCGGCCTTGGTTGAAATTGATCGTTATCGCTTGGCGGTAGGTGGTATACAAAATATCGATCTTTCTTATGATTATCATATCTCGGTCCTGAAATCACCCGTTCCTTTTAAAATGGGCGTTGATGTAAAAGGTATAATTCCCGACTATAATATTAATCTGACAAAAGCACGCTATAAGTATTACTTTACCGATAAAGAACGTTTAGCAAAAAAAGCGGATAGTACCATCATCCGAAAAAGAAATGCAGTTTTAAAACTGATCAATTTTGAATAAGAAAAGAACCCTAAAAAAGAGCCATTATAAATGGTTAAAAAAATACTTAAAGCACAAATGAACCTAATAAATCCCCAATGAAGTTGCTTTCAGCATAAATCCAATTCGGAGCATACTGGTATGTTCACGGTAATCGATCAAACTTTCACCATAGCCTTGAAACCATTGCAGCATGAGGTACTGGTTTTCATCTTTGAAGGGCCGCCAATTCAATTGTGCTTGAATCGATCCTCTTCGATTCCACCCTTTGCCTTTTTTTGCTGTTATATCGATCGACCATTTGTCGGGTTTGATGCGATACGTCGCATTAGCTTCGGCATAACCGACGTAGTCCATCAAATCAGGATTATCATCTTTGTAAGACATGGGCAACCAAAACCGAAGCCCCACAATCCAGCGCTCATCGAGTTGAGATCTTAAGGAGAAAGCCATGAAATTCCAACTACGCGAGTAAATCGAATCCCGTCCATTCGATTCGTGTTCTAAAGATAGGGTCGCATAGGCTAGACGGTGGCCTTTTAAAAAAAATGGACGTACCAGCGCGAAGCCCGGATTAAAATTAATTTCGTCAAAAGGTTTGGAATCGCGGTATATATCCCAAAAGGCTTTTTGTGAGTAGGTGAGGTAGGGAAATAAGCCGCCGGGAAGCGGTGTTTTGCGCAGGCGTTGCTTAAAACTAATCTGATATTTAACGTCCGAATTATCTTTTGACGGCCGCTGATTCATCGGTATACCCGTAATGAAATAATTATCACGATGTATAGAAAAACCCGGTTGTCCGATTATTGCCTGAGATGAAAGGAACGCACTGTCACGCTCAATGAGTTGCGCTTTGCTAAGGGACGGATATAACGCAATTAAAAACCATAAAAAAACGTTGAACTGTAATCTCCCTCGTGACTGATAGCGCATTATAAATCTGTTTCGCATTTCTAAGAATAAAAGACAAAGGAAGGAAAATAAATTTCTTGCTGAAAATTTAGCTTGTAATTGTATAGGTGAATGAACTTCTCAATTCCATTCTATAATTAAATTTGCGACTTGCTTATCTAATAAAAAAACCGCTACAAAGCGTAGCGGTCAGGAGATTCTTAAAAAAGATTCAATATACCTTCTATCAGGGGTTTGTACGATCAGCAGTCAAGTCCGGTAAATATGCTCGCCAGGTGATGACTTTCGCCTTCAAGTCTGTTACCACTTCGGGATATGAAGCAGCAACATTGTTGGTTTCATATTTATCATTCACCATATCGTATAATTCTACATTGCTACGCTGATAATCCACTAGTAGCTTCCATTTTCCCGATCGAATGGCCAAATTTGGACTTCTGTCCCGCCCCTTCGGGTAGTTAAAGGCATAGTCGTTTCTGCCGTATTCCCAATACATGTCTTTGTTTCTCGGTGCAGGTGTCCCTGTCAGCACCATTGTCCTATCTTCACCATCACCTTTATAGTTTGCAGGTAATGGAGCGGTGGCTATATTGGCCAAGGTAGGGAATAGGTCCGTAGAATTCAAAACGGATACACTGTCAATCTGCCCGGCAGGTGTATGTCCAGGCCAACGTACAATAAAGGGCATGCGGATACCACCTTCGTAAAGGGAAAGTTTTGTGCCTCGCAGTCCATTGGCGCGACTGCCTTTAAAGCTTGGAAGCGGACCGTTATCACTGGTGAAAATCACTAAGGTATTTTCCGTAATACCCAACTCGTTTAAGCCATCAAATAACCTGCCCATTTGTTTGTCAAATTCGGTTAATACCAATTTGAAGGCCTTTTCCTCTTCGGGGCTCATGGGGAATTTGCCGGATTGCCGACGGTTTTCTTCTGGAACCCAAGGTGTGTGCATGTCGTCTGGCCAGAGGTTTACGAAACAGGGAGCACCTTTATGACGGCGAAGAAAGTCGAGTGTTTTATCGACAAAGTATGCCGTCCGATCCCAACGTTTTACACTATCCTCATCCGACCAAATCCAGTCTTTTGCAGTCAAAGCCGGGTCAGGATCCGGACTTTCATACGTACTGGCATGTTCATCAAAACCATATTTTGTAAAGCCGGGCGCATTCTTTATATCACGGCCACCCCCCATATGCCATTTCCCAAAATGTCCCGTAGTATATCCTGCTGCCTTAAGGATTTTAGCAAGAGATGGCGCATTAACATTTAAATAGTTTGCTTGCTCTGCACGGGCATTGCTTCGTCGATCATTTAGGAAAGTTGTGAAATTCCATTCGGCCGGAAACATGCCCGTAAGAATGCTGGTACGAGAAGGACTGCAAATAGGAGCTGCACTATAATACTGCGTATATTTGGTTCCTTCCTTAGCCAAGCGATCCAGATGCGGCGTAGGAACAAACTTTCCACCGAAGGTCCCGATATCACTGAAGCCCATATCATCTGTAAGAATGACGATAATGTTCGGTTTCTCTTGACCGTAGGAGCTCCGCATCTGTATTAGCAGGCATAAAAGACTTATAAGCTTAAAAGATAGTTTCATTTTCCTGTTTAACATAATTTGCTGCAGTCGCTTTTTTAGTTTGCTTTCACGTACGCACCTGCTTCGGCTAATCCAGGTTGTGGTTGGCTGTCATATCCCGATAAAGGCACGAGCTTAAAGTATCGGCATGTACGTCGTGCATCTAAATTTAGATACTGCTTTACCAAATTTACGTTTGCTAATTCGAAAGTTCCCAAACTTTCCCACGAAATATTGTCATTACTTATTAAAATTTCTAGTTCCTTGATTTTCCGATCGCCACTTTTCTGCGCAAGCATAAAGCCATCCACTGCCAACGACTCACTCATATCAACGGAAATCCAGTGATCGGGATAATTGGTTGGCGAACTGGAGTATCGTGTTATCCAGTACGAGTTTACATCATTGTCGATCAGTTTGCTAGCCAAGCGATTATTAACCACTTCTTCTGAGCTAAAACCTGCTATAGACCAGTTATCGGTACGGTACACATTTCGAATTGGTTCACCCGATGGTTTTCTGATGGCCTCGCCAATTTTAACAGGTGTGCCAAAATTAGGTGTGCCATCTGCATTCCACGTAAATTGCTGGATGCGCGCGTTCCTTCCATTTCCATCTCCGCCACCTGGTAAACTTCGCGCATGATAGATAATCCAATCTTCTGTACCATCCGGTGATTTGAAGAAACCATTATGACCGGGCCCATAGGCCCCGCTTTCGGCATTCATGGAAAATACCGGTTGGGGTGCTTTTATCCAGTCGTCCGGATTCATCGGATCGCCGTCTGCTTTCAAACTTAATAAACCCAGGCAATAAGTATCCACCCAATAACCACTTGCCGAATACACCACATGCACTCGACCACTCGGATTTATTAGCACCTGCGGACCTTCATTAATCGCATTGCCATTCATTTCCCATGGATGTATTGGACTCGAAATCGCCACCTTTTCACTGTTGATTGTCCACGGATTGCTCATTTTAGCAATATAGATGCGTTGAGGGGCGGCGCCTGCATTACCTCCTGACCATAACATATAGCGCTGTCCCTTATACTCGAGCACTGTTCCATCGATTGCCCATTCATTTGCCGGATCAGCCACTTTCCCCTTCAGTACCCATTCACCTTCTGTAGGATCAGCAGCGCTGTTTTCCACAACATACATACGATGGTTAGCGTTCTGGCCATTATCGGCCGCAAAATATAAGTACCATTTATTATCAATTTCATGTAGTTCAGGTGCCCACAAATTTTTAGAGTAGGGCATTCCCGGTTCAGGAATCCAGGCATCATGCGCGCTTGCCAATGCCAGCTCGGATAAATTATTGGTTTTGTACAATACTAATTTACCGCCTTGCGTATACGTGAAATAATAAACACCGTTCTTTTGTGTAACCCACGGGTCGGCACCGCGCGGTATTAAAGGATTTGTAAAGGTGTCGTCAACTATGTAATCCGTAGAAGCCATGGTCTCGGAATTTGGTAGCATCTTCACGTTTTTCTCACAAGAATAAATGAGCAAAAGGTATAAGTAGCAAGATAAATGGATAAAGGTTTTTTTCATAATTTGGACGTTATAATGGTGAAATAATAATATTATACCATGTTGGCTTCAATATAAAGAACGCCGTTTAATTGTCCCTTGTGTAGAAGAGCCCCCAAATCTGATTCTATAGGACCTAACTGGTTTCGAATAGGTAGTCAAACAGCCTAAACGACAGCGACAAATAAAAACAAATCTTCTGAATGGACTTGCACAATATGTCTCGATTTTTCATTAATTTTTATCAGTTATTCTAAAGACAATAAGTAAAGGCAATTCTTGAAATAAAAGTTGATAAAAACGCGCAGAAAGCAGCAGGCCATTTACTGCAAAACAGTATCAAGGCTATCAATCTGAAGCGACGGGCAAACAATATGATCATATATTGTTATATTAGCATATGAATTTCTTGAGAACGAGCCGCTACGTTATTTTAATAACTTTCCTTTTGACAATGGCATGCCAGCATCGTGAAAAGCAGCATGAAAAGCAAAGCGATGAAAAGCAAAAATATGTTTATACGCCCGAAAAGGGAATCCTATCAATCAGCAGTAAGACTAGTAATTCCGAAATAAAAAAGGTATCCTTATTTAAGGATGATGAAAAGGATTCGATTCTTTCCGTCGTGCCTGAAAAGGGAGAATTTAGACTCAAATTGGACACCGCTAATCTTAACGAGGTGTACTTTCTGAAACTAGTTGGTCAATCTACGAAACGCGGTACAAGTGGATTAACGTGGGAAGCACTGATCCCCATTTTAGCAAGTCCGTCCGTCGAACTTGAGCTGGTACAAAAAGCGTTTAACCATCCAGGTTCTATCAGCAAAGTTGCTTTTTCAATTCAGGGGGGTGGGGAAGAGCAGGCTTTGTTAAATGATTGGCATACCGCGCTGGCCGCATTGGAAGCGGAAGAAGAGGGTCAGATGCAATCCTATACTCTTGGCGGAACCGGAGTTACGAAAGTTGCCGGCAAGAAAAAACTTTCCAAAACTCCTGCTTCAATTACGGAAGATTTTATCCAAAAAAAGCAACCTTTAGTCAGCTCATTTTATCTGTTATCAAGAGCAGGAAAGCAACGTCAATATGCTGATGAATATCAAGGTCTTTTAAAACAAGCCTCAACAGTTGTAAAACAAAGCAAATACGGATTGGATTTTGCCCAACGATTAAAAAAGGTCCAAACAAAAATAAAGCAGTTGGATCTCCCGAAGGAGGTCGTTGCAACTGATGCCCGGCTTTCTGAAATTCCATGGAGCTCTTTTAATGATCGTAAATATTTACTCTTATCATTTTGGAATAGCGCAGATGAAGTATCGGCTAAAGCCATAAAGCAATTGGAAAAAGATGCTCCGGATTTGGAAAAGAAAGGAATCGACGTATTGCCGATTTCGATGGAAAGTCAGTTTAGCAAGTGGAAGGAAAACACAGAAGGTTTAGGTTTTAAATATAGTTATCGAATGCGAAACGAAGCGCAACAGGACTTGATCAATACCTTATATCTTTCCGAACTCCCGAGATTTGTTTTGGTAAAACCCAGCGGTGAAGTCATTGATGATGATTTTAATCTTGAAAGACTCAAAGAATTAGAATAATAGAGAATCGACGAAAAATTACCTGAAAGCAAGTGATTTTTAACTAGTTTAATAAATTATCCAATGTTTTTATTTTGCCGGAACTGCTTGTGACGTAGTCGTAGGTCCCTCTATAACGAGTCTGCCATCTTTTAATATTTTCATCCGATCAATAAAAACAACACGTTCCTCACCTGTTGATAGCGTTCGTGCATGATACACACAAAACATCTCCTTTCCATTCGGAGAGTAAGTAATACTGTTGTGTCCGGTACCGGTCACCACACCACCCTTCTCCGTATTTTTTTGTAAAACCGGATTGTTTGCCGCTTTTTTGAACGGACCAAGTGGGTTTTTCGACGTGGCATATCCTACAGCGTAATTCTTACCGCCAAAATAATTGGCAGAATACATCATGTAATAGGTATTTCCTTCCTTAAAAATAGCAGAACCTTCCGTCCATCGACGATTAACTTCTTTTGATGTAACAGAACGACTTTCCCATTCAGCCTGCTTATCATCCATTTTTACCGGGGGCCGCAATAATAAGACAGGCTCTCCGATTACACCACTAAAATCAGATTTTAGCTCAACACCATAAACCCAACTCTCTTCGATCGTATCAAACCACCCTTTTTGCTTCGCCCAGCTAGCCACTTCACTCTCCACAGGATGCTTATAGCAGCAACGGGAGTAATAAAGGTAAACCTTGCCGCTTTTATCAAAAAGTACATTTGCATCGATCACAGGATAACCGGGGTCAAAGATGGGCTTATCATTTAAATCGACGAAGGGACCCGTTGGGTTGTCGGCAACAGCTACACCGATACGGAAATTTTCCGCCTCTTTACCCGGGTTTTCTTTCCACTGAGCAGAGTAGAACATATAAAATCGACCTTTGTACGCATATACTTCAGGAGCCCAGTATGCCCCGTTCCAGGCGGCGGTAGAGTCACTCCAACCCTTTGGGTTATTCGCATAAAACACTTGGCCTTCGTCCTTCCAGTTTACGAGATCATTTGATGAATAAGCAGCAAATCCATTTTTTGCGATGCCTCCAGTCCCATACATATAATATTTGTCGCCTTCTACATGTAGAACATAAGGGTCTCCAAATGCAACAGCTAAGGGGTTTTGGTAGGTTTTTTGCGATTGAGCAAAGGCTACAAGGGATATCAACGGTAATAATAACGATGTTAGAATTGATGCAATTTGTCTCATTAATTTAGTATTCGATGTCGACAAATATAACCGCAGAAAACTATAAATGGAAATGTTATATGGGTTTATGAGAATAAAGATTCATATAAGTGAAGGTCTCAATTAATCCAATTTCACCTTAAATATAAGGGGCCAATTTTTTCCTGTCAGGTACATTTCCTTTTTTTCAGCATCCCAGGCAATACCATTCAAAACTGCTTCCTCGCCGGGCTGAAAAGTAGGGGCATAACGATTCAATTGTCCTTCGAAATGAAGAATACCCACAACATGACCATTTTGTGGATCAATCTTGTAAATTTGATCCGTATGCCAACGATTAGCAAAAATATAACCTTCAATATATTCCAGTTCATTAAGCTGATCTACTTCACCCATATTGTCTTGAACGGTAATCTCACGTTTGATTCTTAAATCTTCGGGATCTGCAAAATAGATACGCGACGAGCCCTCGCTGATAATAATCTGTTCTCCATCAGTAGTACAACCCCATCCCTCTTTTTGCCACGCCAGCGTTTTGATAGGTTTTTTTAGTTTGGGTAGTTCAAAAACATAAGCTAGCTTATTATGGTAGGTCAGTTGAAATAAATGCCCATTGATAATTGTAATTCCTTCCCCGAATATATCGGTTTTGTAATCGTTAAATCGCTCCACTATTTTCCCTGTAGTCGGATCCGTAATCTGTATAGCTGTTTTTCCTTCTTGCCCCGTCCCTTCATAGAGTAGGCCTTTGTAGAACTGAAAACCTTCTGTAAAGGCAGAAATATCATGTGCAAGCGTGTCTACAACACGATAGCCAATGAGTGCCGGTGTTTGTACCCGACTATCAGCTGAATCTTGTACAGATTGATCTGAATGCGTTTTTGTTCCTGTATTGCAGGATATAAGGAACAGACACGGAAGAGCCGGGATAAAGAAAAGTACGCGTAAATAATTCATCGCTGTTGTCGTGATTGAGGGCTTAAATATAAGATAAAAATCAATGCGGGGAAGCAGTTGAGATTTGGTTTTTCTTAATTTTTGATAGATGATAAATAAATGAACAGAATGAACGAAAGAAAATGAATGATATTTTATTTTATTTAAAATATAACTATAGCTAGGCCTCCTCAGATATAAAATAATAAGTAAGGCAGCGGATTGCGTTTCAATTCACCTATTCATGTATATTAAAAAACTTTTCCTGTTTTTGGTTTTGTTTGCACTTGTACCGTGCATGTACGCTCAAGAAGAAGGGTTTATATTTCGAGATGCTAAGCTCCCTGAAAATATACAGAACCAGGTAATTACAGATGTTATACAAGATAGGGCTGGGCTTTTGTGGATTGCTACCAGCGGTGGGCTATGTCGATATGATGGAAACGAGACTATCTTTTTTAATAATAAAAGCGAGCCAGCTATCTCCAATAGTAAAATAAAAACACTCTTTTCCGATGAACAATCTAATCTATGGATAGGAACCGAAAGTGGGTTGACGCGCTTTAACCTACGTGATTGGAAAACAACGATTCTGAAAAATCCAAGATCGGATAGGGGACATGTGGATAAACCGGATATAGCGTGTGTTGGACAGGGCCGAAATGGTAATATTTACGCTGGCGCCTTTGATGGGAAACTCTATAGGGTCGATCAAGATAGCCTGAAAGTTCTTCTCGATATCAATCGAGATTATCCTAATCAATACAGCAATCCCGCCATTGTGTCTATCGAGGAACCTTATCCGGGTGAACTTTGGATAGCGACCAAAGCAGGTAAAATGATACGCTTTCGAGTCCGAAATGCACAACTATCGTCACCTTCTTATTTTGGTTTACCGGAATTCGACGATGCGGAGATTGAACAGGTATTTTTTCATCATTCAGGAAAGTGTTTGTTAAATATAAAAGATCGCGGCTTGTATCTCTTTGATACGCGAAAGGAGACCTTCTGTCAAATTTCTGCATTGGAGAAGAATAAGCTTGGTAAAGATGGTACGGTGTTTATTGCACCTTTTAATGAAGATAATGTCTTGATATTCACAAATAAAGCCAGTATTGGTAAAGAAAAGCTGTTTAATTACAGTTTTCCGGTAGATAATGTGCATATACAAGAGGTAAACTATCCCGATAACTTGAAAGACGACCATATCGTCTGGTTTGAAAATCTTGGCAACAGTTTGTTGATGTCGCTTAACAATCACGTCCTGGAATTAATTCCTACCCGGCATCGATTCAACTCGCTGCTAAGCAATGGTACATCAATTAACAGCATACGGAGTATTTATAAGCACCCTGATGGTACCCTTTATATTGGATCCTATAAAGATCGCTTTGTAGCTATAAATGAAAAAACGGGAGTGAAAGAGCTATTGGGTAAACAGTTTGTATATCGGATACTTCCCTGGAACCAAGATACCCTGTTATTGGGAACGGAGGGTAATGGTCTGCTTTGGTTTGATCGAAAAAGAAAATCTTTTTCATCCATTAAGCTTCATTCAGCAAATAACCATGAGCAACTATCCGTTGAAGCAATGACTACCTTGACACGTGTGTCACGTGACTCTGTATGGGTGGGTACTTACGGTGGTTTATATTTGGTGAATCCTTATTTAAAAACATACCAAACGATAGAACACCCTAAGCTTGCAAGATTGAAAATATTACACGCTACCCAAATTAACGATAAATTATGGATCGGGACACCCGAAGGTTTATTTATTTGGGATGGCAATGCTAATAATCTTCAATTGATTCTTGATGGAAACACCGTGTATTGTATCACGCAGGTAAACAATACAGTTTGGATAGGAACACATGGTGAAGGTATTCGGGTTCTAGATCAGGATGGTAAGATAATACGAACAATCACCAATACGGATGGTTTGGCGGATGATATAGTTTATAGCATATTAAGCAATGCAGATGACATCGTAGTGGCCACTCATAATGGGTTGAGCATCATAAATAAGCAAACGAAGCAGATCGATAATTACTCTCGATTGGATCGTTTACCAGCCAATGAGTTTAATCATGCGGCCGCTTTTAAACAAGGAAATACTTTTTACTTAGGAACGATCAATGGGCTGCTTTATTTCAATGCAGATGCCCCTCGTGTACCGCAGGCGAGAAGGCTGACGAAAACTACTGAGCTGAGCATTACAAGTTTCACTACCGAGCAGGCAGATCGAGGACTGGAACGGCATTACACCTTTCCTTATAAGAAAGATAAAAGGCTTTTAATAGAAGCAGGAACACGCTACTTCACCATCGGCTTTGGTGGGATGAGTGAATTGGCTAAAGAATTGCAGTTTTTCTATCGATTAGACCAGCAATCGGATTGGTTGCCGCTGGGACGTCGACAGGAAATTACCTTTGTCGAAATGCCGCCCGGTGACTATCAGCTTCATCTTGCTTCTCGTTTGCCGGATGGACGGTGGACGAATGCTAGCCTAATTGTACCGCTTCAAGTAAATCCTACTTTCTATCAAACTATTTGGTTCAAGTGTTTGCTACTATTGGTTTTTGCTTTCTTTATCTGGGCAGTTTTTAAATACCGCGAGTATATACAAATCAAAGAACGGCGCTTACGTATTAGTATTGCTAGTGACTTGCATGACGAGGTAGGAAGTTCACTAACTCGAATATTCTATCAGGCGGATATATTGAATACCAAAACACATGAAATATCAGGTGTTAATGGACAATTGCAAAAAATAGCCGAAACCAGCAGGCAAGCCTTGTCTACCATGAGCGATATGGTCTGGTCCATCGATTCGCGTTTCGACACCATGAAAGACCTGGTAATTCGTATGAAAGATTATGTGTATAAACTTCAAGAGGAGGTCGACTTTCAATATAGATTTGACATACAGGGTGATTATAGTTCATTGGCGATAGCGCAAATTGTTCGTCAAAATCTGTTATTGATTTTTAAGGAAGCTATTGCCAATGTGATGAAATATGGTGATGGATCGGAAACGCTTATTGAATTGATCGTTGAAAATACGTTTCGTATGTCGATACGGAATCGTTGCGCAGCGCCGTGTAAGAAGATCGCAAATCGACAGGGGGGACATGGGTTGTTAAATATGAAACAAAGAGCCGTGAGAATGAATGCACAGTTGACGGTGCTTGAAATGGAGGGAATGTTTCAATTGTCCGTATCGTTTACTTAGCATGCGCATGGATAAATACTCCACCCCTAATGGGGGATAGCAAATTCAAAAATAGATACCTATTTTTAGCGCATGATCAGGCTTGGCATAATTGAGGATGATGAACACATCAGAAGCGTGCTGGTAAATTTTTTTAATGGGCAACAGGGCTTTACCTGTTTGCTGGCTGCCAATTCGGTGGAGCGATTTATGGAGCAATGGACAGAGGATATTTTTTTTGATGTGTTGTTGTCAGATATCGGCTTGCCTGGTGAATCAGGTATTCGAGGTATCTCACGGATTAAGAAAAGAGCACCGAAGTGTCAGGTTATGATGCTTACGGTGTATGACGATGCAAAGCGAGTGTTTCAGGCTTTGTGTAATGGCGCCTCAGGCTACCTTCTGAAGCAGACACCGTTGCAAAAGATTAAAGAATCTGTTATTTCGCTCTGTGATGGTGGTGCGCCCATGTCGCCGGGTATTGCTCGGCTCGTGGTTGAGTATTTTAACCCTAAATCAATCAGCGATCGTGTAGAAAAGCTTACACCGCGCGAAGAGCAGATTGTGACCGCTATTGAGGAAGGGTTAACCAACAAGGAAGTAGCCATTCGATTGGATATCTCAGTTGAGACGGTAAAATATCACATTAAGCATATTTATCAAAAGCTCGAAGTAAATAACCGACATGCACTGATCAGTCGGAAATTCAAGTAATGCAAAGCTACCATCTCCCCCCAAAGGGGGATACCATAGTGATGGAAATAGTGTTCTTTTTGCATGACTATGGAAAGACTTCTACGCAATTCTTCTAAGCAACCTGCTGCCTTTGTCAAAACCCAAAAAGTCATTGGGGCTGCATGTTTTTGTGTATCATATCTCATAAAAAAGCGATTGCTTCTTCTTGTCTTTACGCTAAGTATGGGTTCTTTTACGCCAGTAGCGGGGCAGCGTATAACCTATGGCGGATGTGTGGAGGCTGGTGGTTTCCGTCCTACCTATGAATTGAATCAATATAGTACCATCAATGATGATGGAATTGTCCGCAATTCATTCAAAAGTAATCCAATTAATGGTAATTTCGGTGAACTCATTATCATTAAATGGGACGCAAATGCCAATAAATGGATGATCTTTTTTAATTCATTTGATGGCGATGATGGACCTAACAATCAACCATTATATTCCAGTAGCGTAGCAACTTATCCAAATCCGCCAAACTTAATCATTGGTAACTGGACCAAAGTTGATGCATATGGTTGTACGCCATTAGATGCAGCGAACGGTGTTTTATCCGGAGATGTGATGGATACTGAACCGAATCCTTCGAATACTGCACCGACCGCTACTGTAGATGTGATCTCCGTTACAGAGGATATACCGGCAACTGGAAACGTATTGACCAACGATAGCGACACGGAAAACAATGCCCTCACCGCTTCCCTTGTCTCAGCACCCGTTAACGGTACCGTGGTATTAAATGCGGATGGTAGTTTTACTTATACACCAAATGCGAATTTCGACAACTTGGATAGCTTGTTGTATCAGGTTTGCGACAATGGAACACCCTCACTTTGTGATACAGCTTGGGTGCGTTTTACCGTGGAAGCAATGAATGACGACCCCATTATTACAGGTTTACCTTCCGACATTACGGTAAGGGAGGATGCGCAGGAAGACCCATTTGATATTTCTTCTGCAACAATAAGTGATGTGGATGCAAGATCGGGTGAGCTTACATTAATATTGGATGCAACTGGGGGCATCTTTGATATTGCTACAGGAACCGGTGTTACGATAACAGGTCATTTAACTACACATTTGACACTCACCGGTAATTTGACTGACTTAAATAATTATATAAGTACACCCAGTAATATTTATTTTCGACCCGATCGCAACCTCAGCGGCGATAATGCAGCACTTGTAGAGGTATCTATCAATGACAACGGTAACACAGGCTCAGGAGGCGGAAATAATATTGCTATTGGAACAATTAATATTGACATCACACCTGTGAATGACGCACCAGAGGCCGTTGATGATGAGCTTGATGTAGAAGGGGATACGCCGAAAACTGGTAATGTGCTGGCCAATGATACAGATGTTGACGGAGATGCACTAACCGCTTCTTTGGTGACGGCACCGGTTAACGGTACCGTGGTACTGAATGCGAATGGTAGCTTTACCTATACACCAAATGCTAATTTTGGTGGATCGGATAGCCTGCTTTATCAGGTCTGCGATAACGGAATACCTTCACTTTGTGATACGGCGACGGTCCGATTTACAGTCATCGTAAATACACCGTTGCCTTGTGGCTGGGCTGCAACTCAAAATAGCGGTAGCTCCGGGTCATGTGTTTTATGTAGTGTTACAAATCCTGGTCAGGCCGTTGATGCCGATAAAGAGACCTACTCCAGAATGCAAGTACCCGTAGGTCTAAATGGGGGCGAAGTATTCCAGACACTGATATTTGCAACAGGCTCTGCTACCAGTGAAATATTTCGGCTTGGATTAAGTGCGGAAATGCCCCTGATAGATGCCGCTTTATTGAGAGGACTTACACTGACATTCTATAACGGTAGCACACAGGTGGCGCAATACAACGATGTTACGGCAATGGATTTGGATCCTGCGGAAGGCGGAAATCCTGCGGAGCTGCATGTTGCATCGGGGGTAGCTTTTGATCGGGTAAGGATTGCGCTTGTCGCAACAAATGGGAACCTGACATCCATACAAATTCACTATGCGCGGATCGCCCCGTCATTTGCGGGAGTAGACCAGCGGCAGGTCGATATCTATGAAGGGGAGACCGCAACATTTACCATTACGGATCCGGTACCAGGACTAACCTACCGATGGTACTCTGAAAGCGACGATTTGTTGTTTACTGGATTGAGTTTTACAACACCCGCCCTCACGGATACGACTACCTATTACGTCGCAACATCAAATGTTACAGGTTGTGAGTCACGCATTCCTATAGAAGTACGGGTATTACCCCCCGCATCACCGGAGCTGACAACCAGTATAGGAACAAGCACCTTTACAGAATCGATCGAAGGTAACCCGGTACCGATCGTGATCGATGATGCTTTAACGATTGTTGATCCGGACAATGTTACCTTGGTATCCGCTACGGTCATGATAATAGATAATTTGCAATCCGAAGATGTGTTGGCTTTCGTAAATGACGGGGTCACGATGGGTAATATAACGGGTCTTTATGACGTGGCCACGGGCACATTAACGCTCACAAGCATTGGGGGTACAGCCACACTGGCGCAATGGCAGGCTGCACTTCGATCGGTTACTTACAACAACATGTCGCAGAACCCCAACACGGCTGATCGGATCATTGGTTTTCAAGTGAATGATGGAACGAACAATAGCAATTCAGCGACAAAGACGATCGCTGTGGTGGCGGTAAATACGCCGCCGATTACCATAGATGATGCGGTAGCTGTACAGGAAGATACGCCTACAAGCGGAAATGTGCTAACAAATGATACGGATCCGGAGGGTGATGCACTGACAGCCTCCCTGGTGAAGGCACCGGTGAATGGTACGGTTGTATTGAATGCGGACGGTAGTTTTACGTACACACCGAATGCTAATTATGATGGATTGGACAGCTTGGTGTACCAGGTCTGCGATAATGGAACACCTTCTCGATGTGATACGGCTTGGGTACGTCTTACTATTGAAGCGATGAATGACGCACCGGTGAATATAGTGCCAGGTAATCAGATGCTAAGCCAAAATAATACGCTATCATTCAGTACTGAAAATGGTAATCTGATTTCCGTTTCCGATGTGGATGCCGGAAATGAAACCATACAGATTACACTAACAACGACGAACGGTCTCCTGTCGCTGGCAAGCACGACTGGATTGAACTTTGATGTTGGTAGCGGCACAGGTGATGCTTCGATGACTTTTAAAGGTACCCTCGTCAATATCAATCAAGCATTGGATGGATTAGAATTTGCAGCAACACGAGGTTATACCGGTTTAACAAGTTTGGAGGTTTCTTCAAATGATCTAGGGCATTCGGGAGCAGGTGGAGCGAAAACAGATCGTAAGGTAACTCATATTGAAGTGATTGATGATACCGATCCGGTCGTTATCTCGGTATCGGTGCCCGCCAATGGTTATTACAGGGAAGGAGATGTGTTAGATTTTGAGGTCAATTTCAGCGAAGATGTAAGGGTGAATACAGACAGTGGTACACCATATTTGGAGGTGATTATTGGCGCAGCCACGGTGCAGGCAAATTATAGCAAGGGTTCAGGTACAAATGCGCTAACTTTTAACTACATGGTGCAGGCGGGCGATAAAGATTTGGACGGCATTGAGCTGAACAATAATCTTGTATTAAATGGCAGTATTTTGAGCGACGCCGCGGATAATGAGGTGATACCTACATTGAATAATGTAGGGCCAACGGACAATGTCTTTGTTTACTCAGTAAAGCCTACAGTGACATTGTCTACTTCGGCAGGTACTCCAGTGAATGCTCCATTTTCCGTTGAGGCTACATTCAGTGAAGCGGTTACTGGACTGACACTGAATGATATTTCAGTTAGCCATGCGACATTGAGCGATTTGCAGACCAATGATAATATTACATATACTTTCCTGGTGACACCGATTACTGGTGGAATTGTCCGGATTGCTGTACCAGCAGATGTAGCAGTGAACATTGGTAACAATGGAAATATAGCTTCCAATACTTTGGAGATGCAATATAACATAATTATCAAAGGTATCACATTGGAAGATAGTGTGTTCGTATACGATGGGGATGAGAAGTCGCTGGCGATCAAAGGCACCTTGCCACAGGGTACCCGCGTAAGTTATGCAAACAACGGCCGCACGGAGGTGGGCACACAGGAAGTGACGGCTACGGTAACGGGTGCGAACTACGAAGACCTGGTACTGACCGCGAACCTGATAATTTCGAAGGCCGATATCAAAGGTATCACACTGGGAGATAGTGTTTTCGTATACGATGGGGATGAGAAGTCGCTGGCGATCAAAGGTACCTTGCCACAGGGTACCCGCGTAAGTTATGCAAACAACGGCCGCACGGAGGTGGGCACACAGGAAGTAACAGTCACGGTCAGTGGTAGAAATTATAACCCATTAGTTCTAAAAGCTAACTTACAAATAAGATCTATTGAGCGACATATCGATTTTCCAGCATTACCGGAGAAAACTTACGGTGATAGCGATTTTGATGCACGAGCTACAGCAAATAGCGGAGAGCAAATCAGTTATAGCAGTAGTAATGTAAGAGTGGCAACCATTAGCGCCAATGGCCGCATTCATATTATAGCAGCAGGCGAGACTGTTATTACCGCCACTGTTCCCGAAAATACGAACTATAGCAATAAACCGGTTGCAAGTAGAAAACTCGTTGTAAGGAAGGCCTCACAAGAAATCACCTTCGCTGAACTGAGTGAGGTGGCACGGAATGCCAGAAGTATTCCACTAGAAGTAAGTGCTAGCAGTACGTTACCCGTTCGATTGGAAGTGAGTGATTCACAAGTAGCTACTGTTTCAGGTATTACGTTGAATGTACTACGTTTAGGTACGGTAATTATAACCGCCTATCAGGAAGGAGATGCCAATTATGAAGCGGCAAGCCCGGTAAGCATCAGGGTGCGGGTGACAGATAACGGTGCAACCTTACCAATAAAAGTTCACAAAGCACTCTCACCAAATGGCGATGGTATCAACGATTTCTTGATGATTGAAGGAGTTAAAGATTATCCAGATAACAAGTTGGTTATTGTAGATCGGAATGGTATGCAGGTCATAGAAATGAGGGGGTACAATAATGAAGATAAGGTATTCCGAGGCTTGGGGCCGGGCAATAATCCAATTCCTCCAGGTACCTATTATTATCTCTTGGAGGTAAAAGTAAACGGCGAATGGAAGTACGAAAAAGGTTATTTCGTGGTTCGTTATTAATTGCTCATCAAGAATGATACACCTTCTTAGGCAAAAATTAAGGATGGTGAAAATACAATGTAAAATGAACGGTATAAAATTCATATCAGTTATTACAGCGCTGTTAGTCAGTCACCTGATAACAAATGCACAACAGGCACCAACCTATAATCAATATGCAAATCAGCCTACGGCCTTAAATCCAACAGCAAGCTTGCTTCAGCCTGATGGTGAAATTGCGCTTTTAGGTCGTAAGCAATGGGTAAATTTAGAAGGTGCGCCAACTGCCTACTGGATGACGGCACATGCACCTTGGCGAAAATTCAGTGCCACCATAGGCATCAACGTACGACATGAGAGCCTGGCTGTCGAAAATGCTACCGAATTAAGCGCCTTTTTGGCTAAGTCGGTTCGACTTTCGGAGAACGAGTATCTGGCGATGTCAATGAGTTTGGGTGTTAGTTTTTATCAAGGTAGTTTTAGTCAGGTAGACCCACAAGATCCGGCTTTCCGTTCTGATATTCGCGAAAATACAGCCTTGATGGGTTTCGGAGTGCTGTTGTATCGACCAGAGGGCTATTATATTGGCTTGTCAATGCCCAGGCTTGCTTTATCTGATCTTGGGTCTGGTGGCGACTTAAACCGTCAATATAATTTTAGTAATCAGTATCATGTGATGGGAGGGGCCGTGTTTCATCTTGATCAAAGTTTCGACTTAAAACCGGCATTTCTAGCGAGTTATATTCCGGGAGTACCACTACAAGGCGATCTTTCAGCGATGGTTTACGTACAAAAAATGGCAGGTTTAGGGTTGAATGCACGTACCAATAGTGATTTGTCGGCCCTTTTGGAAATCATGGTTGGTCCTTTGAAACTGGGATATAGTTATCAATTTAATGCTAATGACAATCCGCTCAAACGCAGAATCGATAATGCGACGCACGAAATTGGTTTAAGTTATCGATTTGGTGGCACGAAAGCAAGTATTTTGTAACAGAAGAAGGGATTTAATCGCATGTCAAATTGCTTTAATTAAAGTAACCCTTGGATTTTTGCTATTTAGAAATCGTCAGACTGGAACCCGATGTGCTATTTCTTCTTTCTTATCAACTATTCTATCCTATTTCTTAGTGATTTTACCATTGTTTATTTTTGATTTTTTATTTATGTGTCTGATAATAAGGTTTTTGATTTTTATTTGATGCCTTTCGTTTTTTAACAAGAACCCTCCTTTGGTTTTCTTGAATCGGTTTAGATTAATTAGGTTTGCCTATACCATTTATAAATTATATCCATTCGGTAAGCTAGTGCATAGTAGTTAAAACCCAGCGTTGATTGTTGTATACGTTTGCATTAAACGTTCTACCGAAGGAATTAAACCATTAAACAATGAAAAATTATGTTATACTTTCGATGCTTCTACTAGCGAGCGCAGTTCTCTTCTCGTCTTGTAAAAAAGTATTTCATCCAGTTGACACCGTTGATGAGGAGGAACACCTAGAAGGTTATTTCTTTGATGATTTTAGTCAGATGGATACCCTAAACTGGCGCACACCTACCTCTGGTGCCAGCGTTGCGCTCGAAAACGGCCACTTAAAAGTGATAATGTCCGGAACCACCAAATATCGTGGAGATTATCAGCGCATCGAAGGTGTGACGATCAATGCCACCAACTATCCTATTATTGCAGTAAAAATGACGAAGCCTCCAAAAAGTAATTGCTTTTTTGATACAAATTTGGGTGCTTTCGACAATCGAAATAACAACCATACAGTTATTAAGATGGATTCCGGTAATATTTATTACTGGGATCTTAGTCTTGGGAAGTTAGGTTCTACGTCGCTGCCTGCAGATAGCACCATCAATCTGTCGCTTTTTCAGTTTAAAGTGGCCGATGTAGAACTAACAGCTGAACAATTAGCTAGTCAAGACTTTGACTATTCAGTATACTGGGTAGGAGCCTTTCGATCGGTGGCAGAACTGCGCCAAAAGGCCGGGGCACTTACACCAGAACCCTTTCAATTTACAGGAACCTTCAGCCATCCAGGCATGTTGCATACAAGCAGCGATTTAGATAGAATAAAATTTTTGGTAGACAATCAAATACCAAATGCATTTGGAGCTTATCAGCTCTTACAAGCTAATAGTAGGGCCTCAGCATCCTTTACTATGGCCGGACCTTTTACAAAACTTACCAGAGATCCAGGACAAACTGTAGATGGTGTGGCTGGAGGAGCAGTAAAGTCACGGGTGGAAAATGATTTTTTGGCGGCTTATTATAATGCCTTAATGTGGAAAATTACAGGTAATGTAGCGCACGCGCAAAAAGCAGTAGAAATTATTGACGCTTATGCTAACACGACCACCGGTATTATAGGAGCAGATGCTGAGCTTAATGGTCTCTACGGCTTTATATTGGCTAATGCAGCAGAAATAATACGCGCGACCTATCCTGCTTGGCCCACATCATCAATAACACGGTGTGGTGATATGCTAAAACAGGTGTTTTATCCAACATTAAAGAACTTTAGACCTTATGCACATGGTAATTGGGATATTATCTGTATGAAAGCGTTAATGTCTATCGCCATCTTTACGGAAGATAGAGACATGATGGGACACGTACTTACCTACTTTTATAATGGAGAAGGGAATGGAAGTATTAATAATTACGTCGTATCCTCTTCAGGGCAGTTGCAAGAAAGTAATCGTGACCAGCCTCATACCATGCTGGCGCTAGGTTCCTTGGCTGAGTTAGCTGAAATGGCTTATCATCAGGGAATAGATCTTTACGGAGCCTCTGACAACGCAATAATGAAAGGATATGAATACACGGCCAATTATAACCTCGGGAACAATGTGCCTTATATATTATGGTATGACTATGGAGAACGAAACTATCAGGATTATACACCCGAAACTATATCTCCAAAGAGCTGAGGAGACTTTCGATCGGTATTTGAAATAGCTTATAACCATTATGTACATAGAAAGGGTTTAACAATGCCTTTCACTTCACAAGTATTACAAAATTTACGTCCTGAAGGAGCCCCTTTTGGAGCTGATCATCCAGGTTATGGAACGCTTTTATTCAATCAATGGGAATAATTATATGTATAGCTAACTTCTTCAAATAAACCCTTAATTTACGGATGGTTAATACAGTATGGTCAAGTGTTAGTTTTCGTCTTCCTTTTGGATTTTAAAATGCTTGCCAAAGGTATGACGGTGTTTTTTAATAAATTCAGAAGGTGATATGCGGAATAATTTGCTAAACTGTTTACCAAAATATTTTGAATCATTGAATCCTGTTTGAAAGGCAGCTTCTGCAACATTGCAATCTGTATCGATGAGCAACCGAGCGGCTTTACGTAAACGGATATAACGAATGAAGGCGCTGACCGATTGTCCAGATACAGATTTAACGCGCTTATAAAGATTCGAATGGCTCATGCCAATTTCGGCCGCTAAAACATGTATACCAAAGTCAGTATCCGTTAAATGTTGCTCGACGATCTCAATGCACCTGTCTAAAAATTTTTTGTACTCGTGCGATACAACGACAGTATTGAATTGAAGTGTAATCTCATTATAAAAATAGTTTTGTAGATAATTACGGTTTTGCAGCAGATTAGCCACACGTGCTATCAAATAATCCTTTTCAAATGGCTTGGTAATAAAATCGTCCGCACCGCTATCTAAGCTCTTTAACTGAACATCTTTACCAGTGCTGGCTGTTAGTAAAATTACAGGAATGTTGGCTAAACCAGCTTCATTTTTAATTCGCTGGCAAAAAGTGATGCCATCCAAACCATCCATTTTATAGTCTGTGATAATCAGATCAGGAACGATTTTATGGGCACTTTGCAAACCGGACTCACCATTTTCAGCTCCATATACAATGTAGTCTGATTTGAAAATGTTTTGAATATAAGTCCGGATATCAAGGTCATCGTCTACAATCAAAAGGGATTTCTTTTCGGTAATCAAGTCGTCTTTTAGATCGACTGCTACTTGATTTGCGATTTTTTTAGTAGATTCAGCCGCTAGGGATGCGTCTAAAAGTGCAAATGACTGATATGCTGTTTCTTCAATCGGATTGATGGAAAAGGGTAAGTTTTCTTTCCTCAACTCGAGTTTAAATGTAGTACCCTTACCCACGGTACTCTGATAGGTCAAATTGCCCGAATGCAACATTGCAAACTGCTTGGCAAGGTAAAGACCAATGCCAAAACCAGCTTTAATAGCTCGGTCTCCCCGTTTCGTTTGGTAAAAGCGGTCGAATAATTTTTCACCTTCTTGTGCTGCAATACCATACCCCGTATCTATGACCTCTACATTTATCATCGAAGTATCATCGATCACCTTTAATAGTACATTTCCGTTTTCCGGTGTATATTTCAAGGCATTGGAAACAAGATTGAAAAGCACGATTTCGAGCTTCTCACGATCACCTGTCAGCTGTAAATCAATGATAGGACAAATAAAAGTGTAAGTAATATTTTTTGTCTGTGCCTGCTGTATAAAATAAGAATAAACTTCTTTGCACAGATCATGGAAATTAAATCTGCTGATATGGAGCTCGTCGTGGCCGCTCTCAACCTTTCCAAAGAGTAACAATTGGTCCACTAGGCTCAGCATACGACGAGCGCAGCGATAAATGACGTGAAGCTCTTCTCGGGTATCGCTTGTCGTTATTTTATTTAATAGCTCTTTAACCGGATTAATGATCAGCGTAAGTGGTGTACGAAATTCATGCGATATGTTTGTGAAAAAGGAAATCCTCTTTTCATACAGCTCTTTTTCTTTTTCGTTGATCAAGCGTTCTTGCTCAAACGCAATTAAGTCTTTTTCATGACGAACGACTTCAGCATCATATTCTGCTTTTTTACGTAAGGCATCGAGCCTTGAAACCTTCACTTCATATTGTAGACGTGTTTGTGTAGTTCGATACCGTACATAACTAAAAAAGAGTGCAAGGATAATGAACCCATAGCCTAAATAAGCCCACCACGTACGATACCATGGCGGAAGAATAGTTATACGAAGTTGCGTATCACCTCGCATCCAGGTACCCTCACTATTTGTACTCCTTATACGTAGGGTATAAGACCCTTCGTCCATTCGGTTATAATTAATGGTGCGGTTGTTGCCCGCTTCGTTCCAATGCTTATCCCATCCCTCCATAAAATAAGCATATTTAATCTTATCAGGAGCCGAGTACTCCAGCGCAGCAAACTGAAAGGTCAGGGCAGCTTTTTTATAGGGGAGTACTAGCTCTTTTTTCCCGAAGGGAAGTGCCTGGCCATCAATATTTACATTGGTGAAATAGAGCGGGGGCCTTGTTGTGGAAAGGGTTATCTCGGTAGGAAAAAATAAATTGAAACCTTTTATACCACCAAAAACAAAGGCACCCGATGATAATTCGGTGGCAGCACATAGTTGGAACTGGTTACCCTGCAAGCCATCGCTCTGGTAGTAATACAGAAATTTTTCGTTTTTGGAATCAAACTTCATGAGTCCATTATAAGTGCTCATCCATAAGAAGCCATCACGATCTTCTAATATAGATATAACTGCATTGTTGCACAACCCGTTTTCAGTGGTATAATGCTTTACAACAGCGAATTTTTCTCTGTCAAACTGAAAGAGGCCACCTCCTTCGGTACCAATCCAGAAATGACCCGATCGATCTTCATAAATACTGGTGACCGTGTAATTTATCGGAAAAAAACGATGTTTTTTGTGGATGGTGTCGATCTCGACTAATTGCGTTAAATTACCACCCCAAAGCTTGCCCGATCGATCCTCAGTGATCGCAAAAAAGTCGCTTAATCGGTCGTCGAATAAGGTGAATTTGTCGGATTGATAATCAAAACGATAAAGACCACCTATAAGGGTGCCTTGGCGCAAGGCAGTAGCCCAGAGTTGGCGGTTTTTATCCTGATACAGATGTCGGATAACCTTATTTTCTGTGCCACTCACCGGATTAATACAGCGATAGCGTTCAAAGCTGTTGGATGTTGGGTCATATTTGTTAATGCCGGCATTGAAGGTAGCGATCCAAGTACCATTTTGGTGATCTTGTAAGATGGCTGTAATGGAATTACTGGATAACGAACCGGGGCTATTCTCTTCATGCTGAAAATGACGATAGAAGCCTCGGTCTGCTCGCCAAACATAAAGACCGGCATTTTCAGTTCCTACATAAAGGTTGTGCTGTTTGTCTTCCTTAAAAGCTGAAATAGCAAAACGTCCGGACTTATTATTTACCGTCTGTGTAGTAGGAGCAATGGTTTGAAATTTTTTCTTATTGGGATCGATGATTAACAAACCACTTATAGAAGTACCTATCCACATTCTATTATCCTGATCCTTGTAGAGTGCATATATATAACCATAATCAGCCAAGTTTTTTTTGTTTGGTAATAGAAAGGTATTAGCTTCCCGCTCTTTTGTGCTATAGGTAAATAGACCAGCTTCTGCTGTTCCTATCCACAACTCAGTTGGCAACCGCCAAGTAAGTGTATTGATGGTAAGCACCCCACGATGAGAAGGGTTAATTGGAACACTTTCCATCTTTTTATCGCTTAAATTGAATTTCAACAGGCCTTGATAACCCCCGATGTATATATGCATACTATCAGATTCCATACTAACGGCCAATTTGGTATTGTCGTTAACAAGTTCGAGTGTCATGGAATCGTAGCGCAGTTTGCATAAACCTATCGTTTGTACAAATACCCACACATCGCCTGTCGGAGTAACGGTAAAGCAAGGCACACCATAAGAAAGCGTTCTTTTGTTAGCAATTACTAAGGGAATTTGCAATGCTGTATCACTCCCCTTACTAGTGTATAATAAACCTAGACCTTCGGAAGCAATGAAAATATTGCCCTGGTTATCTCCTCTGATACTACGGATAACTTCATGAAGAGGTTGTCGCTGTTTACTACCATAAGGTAGATATTTTATAGTTTGGAAAGCGCCTGTCGTATCGTTATAAACACTTGCACCTTGACGGGTGGCTGCCCACACTTGATTGTTTCCGGTAGTAACAGCAGTTAAAATATCATGTACAAGTGACTGTGAATCACCTGCTTTCTTTCTGAAGACATCGAATGTATAACCATTGTACCGATTAAGACCATCCTTAGTGGCAAACCACATAAAGCCATGGTGATCCTGAACGATACCTCTTACCTGGTTGTTCGATAACCCTCGTTCAATATCCAGGTAACTAATATTGCTTGTTTCCTGCGCATGAAGCGAAACGGTATAACACAAATATATTAATGTGATAAATAGTTTTTTCATTAGGCTGGTTAAACGTGTTTATCATTGGCCGTGATGTCACTCGGCGCCGTAAATGTAAAATTTTTTATTCATTTATAAATTTTGAATTGAAAAGGTGATTATCCTGAAGGATAGACACAGTGGTGAATTTTTGCTTAAACCGATATAGGACAGCGGAAAAAGCCTTTTTAAGTCGAAAATATACCCCATCTTTACGGATTTGTACCCCTAAATACCTGCCTAATTGGTCATTTTTGTACCAGCAAACAATCAAATAGTTGCTAACCAATAATTGTAAAATAAATCTTACTGATCATGATAGCACAGCGGATTATGATTCCAACAATGGCATCTGCCTCTTTTACTATACGAAAGGACATGAAACCAAATAATCATAATAAATGGCATTGCCATGAAGAAATGGAAATCATATGTATCCATAAAGGTACAGGTATGCAATATATCGGTGATTCGACCACCTCATTTCTACCAGGTGACATAGTTTTCATAGGTCCTAATTTGCCGCACTATTGGCGTTATAACCACGATGATGAGATGGTATCCAATGGCACTGCCTATTCGACCGTATTACATTTTAAACAGGACTTTATAGGCCAAACCTGGTTAGAATTGCCGGAGGCTAAGGCAGTAAAGGCACTTTTTATAAAGGCCAACAGGGGGATTTTATTACGAGGAGATGGAGCAACGATGATTTCAAATACAATAGAGAAGATTGATCAGGAAGAGGGATTTAAGCGAATCGTATTGCTTTTAAATTGCTTGCAAGCCATGGCAAATGGCAATAAATTGAAGACACTAACCTCGGCGGGATTTCGGCCAATTGCTATACGGATAGAGGGCAACAGAATTAACACGGTTTACAACTATATCCTGCAGAACTTCAGAAACGCGCTCAGTTTGGATGAAGTGGCTAGTGTAGCCGATTTGTCAGCCAATTCATTCTGCAGGTATTTTAAATCGGCAACTGGAAAAACTTTTGGTCGTTTTTTGCAGGACGTGCGTATTGGTTACGCCTGCCGATTGATGCTCGATAACAAATTATCGGTTAAACAGATATGTTATAGCTGCGGGTTTAAAAACTATACTTCATTCCATGAGGCATTTAAAGCAAACACCGGAAAAACGCCGAAGGCTTACTTGGCGCAACATGGTGAAAATCTTGTGTGAGTCCCTGAATGGAATAATGTCCAACAAATAATCACATGTATTTAGCCAACTGCTATGGATAATTAACATATATTTTAGGTTTATTTTGATGTAAATTGCTGTTTATTAGTGTTTTGATGTTTTTTATGTGCAAGATACACTGACTGTAAAGTCGCTTGCTGAATTCCTGAACCGATTTAGGATACCTAGTTTTGCGAAGCAATAAATTTATGCACCGGCAATAAATAGCTGTCGGTGACACAATCTAACCAATAACAAGAACAAATGAATTATTTAACTGATTTTTGGAAAAAGAGTGTAATCCTGAGTTTGCTCTTATTAACCGTGGCCTATTTGGTCTCGCATGCACAAAGTACACTGACGGGAAGAGTAGTAGATGCTGTTACGCAAGAACCCCTTCCCGGAGTATCCATAAAAATAAAAGGCACCTCTCAAGGTACGGCCACGGATGCGACGGGGAGCTTCGTTTTGCGAGCCAGCCTTGGCTCGACACTACAGATTTCGTATACGGGTTACGTTTCCACTGAGGTGACTGCCACTACAGGAGAGCGATTAACGATTAAGCTTCAGGCTGATGAACAGGCTTTGGACGAAGTGGTGGTAGTAGGATATGGAACCCAACGTAGAACTTCGTTAACGGGGGCAGTAGGAACAGTAAGTAAAGAAACTTTTCAAGATCGTGGTCCGATCGCAAATCCCTTGGCTGCACTGCAAGGACAGGTGGCAGGAGTGACCGTTACACGTAGTTCAGCGCAACCTGGCCGCGAAAGCTGGAATTTTCAAATGCGGGGTGCGACCTCGGTTAACGGTACAGAAGCGCTCGTTATTATTGATGGTGTGCCTGTACCCGGTGTAAATGCATTGAATTCCCTCAATCCAAATGATATTGATAATATTTCTTTTTTGAAAGATGCGGCTGCCGCCTCTATTTATGGTGCACGTGCGGCGGGAGGTGTTGTTTTGATTACCACAAAGCGCGCAATTGATGGAAAAGCGACTATCAACTATAATGGGTCTCTATCAATGAAACGTGTGGGTTTGCTGCCGCATCTGGTAGATGTAAATGGCTGGGGACCAATGATTGAGGAGGCACGTTTATCGGATGGATTTGGTGCTGAAGATTTGTGGATCAATTTGGCTCGGGCATCTATTTATGCAAAGCAAAATGGGTTAAACTACCTAACAAGGCAACAGTATTTAGATCAAGGTTTCACTGGTTTCACAGACGTTCGCGACTTTATGTTCTTTGACGGTACCATGCAAGATGTATTGTGGGGAAACGCGAGCAGCCAGGAACATCAATTGAGTATCAGTGGCAAAGGAGAGAAAACAGGGTACCGTATTTCTCTGGGATATTTAAATGACGGGAGCTTATTGCAATATGGAGATAACAGTAATAAACGTTATAACCTACGTTTATCCCATGATTATCAGATTACGGATAAATTTAAGCTGCAAAGTAACATCTCATTGGAGCGGAATGATATTGTACAACCTAGCGGTTTGGGAGGCTTGTTGAACAATGGAATTCAACCAGGTATGCCTACAAGTACCATTAACGGAAAACCTTATATCTGGGGATCAGGTATTGGTAATGTGGCAGTTAATAACATTGGTGAATATGGTGGGGCAAATAAAGAATTTCATACACGAATCAACACCAATTTCAATTTGTCGTATCAGTTGAATGCGCATCTGAGCGCCAATGCTGCGGTGGGTTATTATTTCTACAATCGCGATAACCGCGTGCAGGAAAACTTGGTAGGTTATTATGATTACTTCGAAACGGCTCCTCCCATTTATTTGACATCAACTGGGGCGAATCAAAATTTTTATCAACGGGGTGCACGCCGGGAAAATTATTATACTGGAAATATCTATTTGCAATACCAAAGAGTGTTTGATACCAATCATGATTTTAAAATGATGGCGGGTGCACAGTACGAGCGGAATGACTTCAACCGCTTTTTGGGAAGAACACTGGATGTACTCGATGGTGTTCCGCCTTCTTTGAGTAATAGTTTTGGTGATCCTACTACAAAATCCGTTGCAGAAACACAAGGGCATAATGCGCTGGCAGGCTACTTTGGTCGATTAAATTACAGTTATAAAGGACGTTATTTATTGGAAGTTAATGGTCGATACGATGGTTCTTCCCGATTTAGGGCACAAGATCGATGGAAAATATTCGGAGGTATATCTGGGGGATGGCGGTTGAAGGAAGAGGACTTTCTAAAAGATGTCCGTTTTTTAAGCGACTTGAAGCTTCGGGCGTCTTGGGGTACGGTAGGTAATCAAAGTGGCATTGGTTTGTACGATTATTATGAATATTTACGATTAGATTATTCAACGGGGCCTGCTTCTGGTGGTTTTCCTATTATTGGAAACAGCCCGGTAGTTCGCGTATCACCACAAAACCTGGTAGCCTTTGATCGGACTTGGGAGGAGCTGCAAACAACTAACGTAGGACTCGATTTTGCATTTGCCAATAACCGATTGGTAGGGAGCGCTGACTATTTTATTAAGCGAAATAAAAATATGCTCTTGGCACGTACCTTTCCTGCTGTTCTTGGAGCTACAGCCCCTCAGGGAAATAACGGTGAACTGAAAACAACAGGATGGGAGCTCAGCCTAAACTGGCGCGACAAGATCGGAAATGTGAATTATCGTATCGGAGGTAATATCGCTGATGCAAAGAATACACTTGTCAATTTTGGGGGGCAAACGCTTATCCAGTCAAGTAATCAGGGCTTTAATACAGCTGTTGAAGGTTATCCGATCAATTCCTATTTTGGTTTGGTATACAATGGCCGTATCCAGACACAAGATCAATTAGACACCTATATTGCAGCTTATAAGAACGGTTCAAATGTACTCCCACAAGGTACAGGTAGAAATAACGGCTTACAGTTGGGAGATAATATGTTTAAAGACGTAAACGGTGACGGTAAAATTACCTTTCCTGAAGATGCTGTATTTCTGGGCACGGACGATCCCCGTTATTCTTTTGCCATTAATGGAGGGATCGACTGGAAAGGTTTTGACCTGAGTTTCATTTTTCAGGGAGTTGGAAAAAGAACTATTCTCAGAACCGGCAACTGGCGTATTCCTGGAGCGGTGGTGTATCAGGCACAGAATGAGGCTTTTTATAACAAATGGTGGACACCTGAACGGACCGATGCAACGTATCCGCGTATATCAACTACCGGGAACATTAATAATTACAACTATTTTCCGTCCGATTTTGTACGCGAGAATGGAGCATACCTTCGGTTGAAAAATCTGGTATTTGGTTATACAATACCACAAACGTTAACAAATAGAATAGGAGTTGAACGTCTACGCGTTTATTTTTCAGGAAATGATCTTTGGGAAATTAGTAAAATACGTGATGGCTGGGATCCCGAGGCTCCGCGAACGGTTAATACAGAGGGAGACAGTGATAACAACAACGTTCATACGGTTAGCCAACGTTTCCCGTTTTATCGTTTCTACACCTTCGGAATTAATCTAACCTTGTAAATCTAAATATCAACGATATCATGAATACCCTATATAAAAATATTGCATGTTTCTCCTTATTCATAGCGGGACTTGCTTTCTCGGGATGTAATAAAATGCTTGATCTTAAACCGATCAACGAAATCTCGGATGCGGATTACTGGAAAACGGCTGATCAGTATGAGCTGGCAGCAAACGAATTTTATACGTATTTGCGTACGTTTAATCAGATTGGTGTGGTAGACGCACCGCATGCGGAAATCAGGGGTGATCTGATTGCCGCAAATGATCGAAATCCTTATAGTAATGGTACCAATACCAATACAAATAGTGATAATAATTATTCAGATGCATTCAAACGTATACGTGCCATCAATTATTTTTTGGATAAAGCGGCAAGTTATGTGCATCCGGACGAAATTGCAAGCTATGTGGCAGAGGCTAAGTTCTTTAGGGCTTACGTGTATTTTGACCTCCTACAGATGTACGGTGAAGTACAATTATTTGATAAGCCGTTAACGATTGAGGCTCCGGAGCTTCAGGGGACACAGAACACCCGAGCGGAAGTGGTTGATTTTATTATTCGTGATCTGGAAGAGGCCATTCTTTCGTTACCCTATGAAAATGAAATAACAAGCAACCAAAAGGGTCGCGTAAGCAAAGGTGCTGCACAAGCCTTTCTAGGTAGAGTGGCATTATATGAGGGGTCTTGGCAAAAATTCAGGAATGGAGATGCTACTCGATATAATAGCTTACTTGACCTAGCTATTACGAACAGTAATGCAGTAATCGAATCGGGGTATTACCAATTATTTGCACCGACAGTCCTGGGTGATTCTGCACAAAAATATTTGTTTATACTAGAGAATGAACAGTCGAATCCCGCTAATCTAAGCAAAACCGCTAATAAGGAATATATCTTATCCAATCGTTATGATTCGCAACTCCGGCAAATTCGATACAATGTGACACATACCTACTTAGGTTTGCAGATCACCAAGAAGTTTGCTGATATGTTTCTGATGGCCAACGGCTTGCCTATAGATCGGACTGGATCTGGTTTCAATGGCTATGGCACCACCCGATCTGAATATACAAATCGAGATAATCGTATGCGGTATATGATGATGATTGATGGCGACTATTATTGGGATAATGAAGCTCCGTCAAGTAGGGTTAACTGGTTAAGTGATGCGGCCGATCGCGTTAATTCCCGGGGCCGGCATAATGGCGCGATGGGAACCGGTTATGCCAATCAGAAATGGGCGACAGAGCGAAGGGTAGACGATAATGCAGAGGGATACGATTATCCTGTCATTCGCTATGCAGAAGTCTTATTAAATTATGCTGAGGCAGTTTATGAAAGAAATGATGCGATATCAGATGCTGACCTGGATAAAAGTTTAAACCTAGTGAGACAAAGAGTAAATAAGAATATGCCCAAATTAAGCAATGCGTTTGTTTCCGTTAATAGCCTGAATTTACGAGCCGAACTCAGACGAGAACGTACAGTCGAATTGTTTATGGAAGGTTTTCGGATAGACGATTTGAAACGGTGGAAGATTGCGGAAATAGAGCTACCGAAACCATTGGAGGGAATTACGTGGGCTGGTACGGATTGGGAAAAGAAATACCCTGCTATTTCTGATCGAATCCAAAATGGCGTATTTACGCTGGAAACGGCAAGGCAATGGAATGAGCGGAACTATTTGCTTCCCATCCCGAATCAAGAGCTTCAGTTGAACCCCAACCTGAAACAGAACCCAGGGTGGTAACGATAAAAAAGTAAACAATTAGCCTCTTCCTCCAAACCAGGGAGAACAACTTTTTAAATTTTATGAAGATACGAATTTTATGCTGCTGTCTCTTTTTTTACAGTTTGACTTTATTGGCTTGCCATCAGAAAGATAGGATTTACGATCCAAATAAAGATATTGAGTATTGTGTCGTTCAGCTCAAGAAGACATTGCAGAGTCTGCCGATTGATACACCTAATATCCCAAGGAGTATTACCAATACGAGAGGCAACTGGAACTTGATCAATTACAAGGATTGGACAAGTGGTTTTTGGGCGGGAATCTTGTGGTATGCTTATCAGGCGAGCGGCGATGATTCCCTAAAAGCTGCAGCAGATCGTTTTTCTCGTGAACTGACCCCGCTGTCGAAAGAATCAGCTCTTGATCACGATTTAGGCTTTCAAGTATTTAATAGCTTCGGTAATGGTTATCGGTTAACAAAAGATACAAGCTATAAGCACATTATATTGGCAACAGCAGATACCTTGGCAACACTATTTAATGGGCATGTCGGTACAATCTTGTCTTGGCCACGGGCTGTTCCTCATATGGAATGGCCAAAGCATAATACAATTATCGATAATATGATGAATCTGGAGCTCTTATTTTGGGCTTCCAAAAATGGTGGAGACAAGAAATTATATGATATTGCTGTGAGTCATGCGGAAAAAACCATGAAAAATCATTTTCGCTCGGATTATTCCGCTTACCATGCCGTAATTTATGATCCTAAAACCGGTGGGAAGATAAAGGGGCTAACGCATCAGGGTTATTCGGACAGCTCGATGTGGTCGAGAGGGCAGGCATGGGCTATATATGGTTATACTATGTGCTACAGAGAAACAGGTAAACAAGAATTTTTAGATTTTGCCGAAAAAGTAACTAAAGTATATATCGATCGTTTGCCTGATGACTTGGTTCCCTACTGGGATTTTGATGATCCAAATATCCCAAAGGCACCCCGAGATGCCTCTGCTGCGGCAGTGGCGGCATCGGCCTTGTTAGAACTTTCCAGCTTGGTAGATGACGAGGAAAAAGCGGCTCATTATTATAGAAAGGCAGTTGATATGCTCGCTTCTTTGTCTGATAACTATCAAAGTGGAAAGGCAAATACCGCTTTTCTCAAGCATGTAACCGGCCACAAACCCAATAACAGCGAGGTGGATGCTTCCATTAATTATGCTGATTATTATTATTTGGAAGCCCTTTTACGATTGAAAAACAGTAACCGGCGTTATTAACAACTATGAAGATGGTCGAAATCGATTCCAAACGGTTAAAAAAAGAAATAGTGCTGGCCGCTGATATTGGCGGATCCCATATTACGGTAGCACCGGTAGATTTATCTTCCGCCAAAGTAATGAACGAACATATTGTTCGGATGCGGGTAGATAGTAAAGGTACAAAGGAAGAAATATTATCTACCTGGTGCAAGGCACTGGAAGAGGTATGTGATTCTTTATCGGATCGACCATGCAAATTAGCACTCGCGATGCCAGGGCCCTTTGATTATGAAAAGGGTATAGCCTACATTAAAGGGCTTGATAAGTATGAAAACTTATACGCAACAAATATCAGGAACGAATTCGTAATACGTTTGGCTTTCCTACCGGATCAGGTACTGTTTAGAAATGATGCTGAAGCGTTTTTACATGGCGAGATTGCTACTGGACTGGTTGAAACTCAAAAGAAAGTTCTAGGCTTAACACTCGGAACCGGTTTTGGGGCAGCTTTAAGTTACATGGGTGAAACAAAGGACCTGAACTTGGGTGGAGAAATTTATAAAACCAGTATTGCAGACGACTTCTTCACTACTCGATGGTTTGTAGGGCGATACAGGGTATCAAGTAATCAACAAATAAATGGGGTAGAATCACTTATAAGCCTTGTTGGAAAGGATGAAGCGGTTGACTTGATTTTTGAGGAATATGCCTATGCCCTTGCTGATTTTTTAGCGCCCCATATCGTGAAGCACAACGTAGATTCGGTGGTTTTCGGTGGGAATATTTCAAAGGGGCAGCGATACTTTTTACCACAGTTGCAGGAAATCTTATCACATCAAGGAATCACACCCGATATTAATTTGGCGAGACAGGGCGAGCAATCGGCCATTATAGGTGCCGCCTTCTTGTTTGGGGGTAATGGAAACAAGTCATACAAAAAAGAATGATGATTAGAGAGTTTATAATTTGCTTGCTTCTTTTTACCGCATGGAGCACGATCAATCGGGCACAAGAGAAATCAGCTTCAATTTGGCAGCCCGATCAAGGAAATGGAACATATAAAAAACCGGTATTATTACAGCAGGTATTTTGTAAAAATGCATTGGAGCAGGCTCCAGAAAAAATAGTGGCCGAACAGTATATTACCTCGGATGAAGTTTATTTACAGGTAAGGATTCAGGAGCCCGATGCAGGTTGCCGGTTTTTCTTCAGTGAAGATGGGAAAAACTTTAAAAAGATAGGGGAGTCATTTTTCGCATTACCAGATAAGTGGATTGGAGCCAAAGTAGGCCTGTTCAGTATAGCCGATGCAAACAAACGCTTGGGGGGCTACGCTGATTTTGATTGGTTCCGGATAGAATAGCGATGAGTGACTCAGTCGATGAAAATAGAAAAAACAATTTTTATACTAAATACATAAGCAATGCGAACCAGACTAACCATATTTCTCCTTTACATCTGTACAACATGCGCCTTTGCCGATCAAAACACCATTCTTAAAGAATGGAATATACAATCGCCCGATCAGCGATATGAAATGAAAATATATCAAAAACAATCAAAAGAAGGCAAAAAACAGCTGTACTACCGCTTGAACTACCAAAATAAACCAGTGGTGAAAGAGTCTGAGTTAGGCGTTTTGCTTGAAAATCAATTGTTCGAATCGGCTTTAGCTATTGAAAATGATACCAGTACTTTATGGTGCGAAAATCTTGATTTCAAAGAAGAACAAAGCAATAAGATACGGACAGAATGGGCGCCGCTCTATGGTGAACGTAGCCAGATCAGAAATCACTATAATGAACTGACTTTACGTTTTGTCAAATTTGGAGCTGATGAGGAGTATAGCGAAGGGGCGCATGGCACCACATACGATAAACGGAAAAGCTATGAGATGGATTTTATTGTTAGGGCATATGATGAGGGAATTGCGTTCAAGTATTTCTTCCCTGAAAGTGCGAATGGTTTATTTTTACATATTACCGGAGAACAGACTTCTTTTTCTTTCGCAGAAGGTACACAGGCTTACTATGAACGTTGGGCGCAGGGGCCATATTCCCTGAAGCCCTTAATCGATTGGGAGGATGAAAGCGAACGACCGCTAACGCTTCAACTAAAAAATGGCCTTTATGTAGCTTTGCTGGAGGCGCGCATGGTGGATTATGCACGCACGAAATTCAAGTTGCGTAAACCAAATACATTAGCTACATCTATATACGGTGAGGTGGATGCAATCAGTCCTTTTTCAAGTTCATGGCGTGTCATTATGGTGGCAGAAAAACCCGGAGAATTAATTGAGAATAATGATCTGGTGCTCAATTTAAATGATCCAAATGAAATCGAGAATACGTCTTGGATCAAGCCAGGGAAAGCAATTCGTTCAGGTTTGTCTACACAGGAAGCAAAAATCTGTGTTGATTTTGCCGTCGCCCATAACTTACAATATGTGCATCTGGACGCGGGATGGTATGGGCCGGAGATGAAAAGGTCTTCCAAAGCTAATCAAGTAGCGAAAAATAAAGACATCGATATGCAGCAGCTGATCAATTACGCTGAGCAGAAGGGTATTGGCATTTTTATTTATGTCAACCAACGAGCCTTGCTTGATGACTTGGATGAATTATTCGGTTTGTATCGGAAATGGGGTATCAAAGGTGTCAAGTTTGGCTTTGTGCAAATTGGGTCTAATCATTGGTCAGACTGGTTACACAAAGCGGTAAAAAAAGCAGCTCAATATCAGTTGCTCGTGGATATCCACGATGAGTATAGACCAACTGGTTTTAGCCGAACTTACCCAAATTTATTAACTCAAGAAGGCATTCGCGGAAATGAGGAGATGCCCGATGCTACCCACAACACCATTCTACCCTATACACGTTTTTTAGCTGGAGCAGGAGACTACACGATCTGTTATTACAATAATCGTATAAAGACGACACATGCACATCAACTTGCTTTATCTGTAGTATACTATAGTCCGCTTCAGTTCTTGTACTGGTATGATAACCCTTCGCACTATAATGGAGAACCGGAGATCGAATTTTTTGATAAAGTAAAAACAACCTGGGATGATACTCAAATCTTGCAGGGCGAGATTGGAAAGCATATCGTAACTGCCCGTCGCCATGGTGAAGACTGGTTTATCGGAGCCATTACCAATAATGATAGTCGGAAGATAGACCTGGCCTTAAACTTCCTGAAAAATAACAAGCAATACGTGTTGAGCAGTTATACAGACGATGATCATGTCAGCACGAAAACCAAGGTTGCGGTAAAGCGTTTTTTGGTTGACGCCGGTACATCCCTACAATTCTTGTTGAAAGCGAGCGGTGGCGCCGCATTCCATATTAGGCCTGCTACAAAGGCTGATATGAAAAATTATAAATCATTAATGAACGGACAATTAAATCAAGATGATGAAATTTAAACATAGGATCAGTCGATCGCTCTTTATGTTGTTTTGTCTGCTGACGAATATTACAATTACATTAAGCGCAAATGATAAAGTAAAGAAACTGGTGGTATATCCAGCTCCGTTAGGTGCTCTACTTAATAATGATTATACCGTCTCCGTTCGTCTGTTAAATAATAAGAAATGGCAATCTGTACCAACTCACTTGATTAAAGTAGATAAGTTGCTTGAGGCAAAACATACGGTCGAAAATTCCTCCATGGCTTATTTTGACTTTGAGGGTGAAGTAGAGGTCTCGGTAACTTTTAATAAAGGGGTGATCAACCAGGCAAAAATAAGGCCTTTGTCCTATGCGATTCGATCGAATATGAAAGGCAATACCTTGATTTTTAGATTGGATAGACCACGGAATCTTTCCGTTGAAATAAATGGTGATATTTTTCATAATCTCTTGCTATTTGCAAATCCAATCGTTAAAAATATACCCAATCGAAACGATCCTAACGTGATTTTTTTTGATGCCGGTATCCACGAAATAGGAAAAGAAGGGTTTCGTGTTCCATCGAACAAAACGGTATATATCGATGGTGGGGCAATATTAAGAGGGCAAATAAGAATAGAAGACGTAGAAAATGTAAGGGTTATTGGTCGCGGTATGGTAGAACATACCGTCAAAATGGGAATCCATATCGCAAAGGCTAAGAATGTATATGTGGAAGGAATATTCACAACACAATGCGCTACAGGTGGATCAGATAATGTGACCATCCGCAATGTGAAAAGCGTCAGCTATTATGGATGGGGAGATGGTATGAATGTCTTTGCCAGTAATAATGTATTATTCGACGGTGTTTTTTGTCGGAATTCGGACGACTGTACCACCGTATACGCTACTAGAAAGGGATTTGAAGGAGGAAGTAAAAATGTTCGTATGGAAAATTCCACCCTTTGGGCGGATGTGGCTCACCCAATTTTTATTGGAATACATGGAAATGCTGAAAAACCAGATGTTATTGAAGATATCTTTTATAAGAACATAGATATCCTCGATCATCAAGAAACGCAACTGGATTACCAAGGTTGTTTAGCGATTAATGCAGGAGATAATAACCTGATCCGAAACATATATTTTGAAAATATCCGTGTGGAGGATTTTAGGCAGGGTCAATTGGTCAATTTGCGAATATTTTTTAATGAAAAATATTGTAAAGCGCCGGGCTTGGGTATTGAAAATATTGTTTTTAAAGACCTTAGCTATAATGGGGAGAACAGCGAAATATCGGTAATTGCAGGCTACAATGAAGAGCGGAAAATAAAGAATGTGGTATTTAAAAATCTGCGTATAAATGGGAAGGTTATAACCGATGACATGCCGAACAAACCCAAATGGTATAAAACGGGTGATATGGCGCGAATATTCGTAGGCGAGCATGTAGAAGGAGTTGCTTTTACGCCTTAATACAGACCGGAATGGATAGATGATTGATGAAAGTATAAATAAAGCCTTTTATGGTTAAAAGAAATAGGTACAGATGAAAAAGAGGATGTTAATAGGATGTTTCTTGTTGTTGAACATCGGAACATGGGCACAGTCGCTCTATCCCGGACAACACCAAGAGAAAACAATTATCCCCACTTTAGCGGATATAAAAGCTAATAGTTTTGATTTAAAGGATATAAAACTTGAAAAATCCATATTTCGAGATAATATGGAGAGAGCATCTCAGTGGATGTTGAAACTGGAAGTAGGGCAATTGTTACAGAGTTTTCGGAATACGGCAGGTGTTTTCTCCGCTAAAGAAGGCGGTTATATGAATGTAAAAAAGCTGGGTGGATGGGAGTCTTTAGATTGTGATCTACGTGGGCATTCAACAGGCCATATCTTATCGGCTCTTTCGTATCTGTATGCGGCTACTGGCGACCAGCGTTATAAATTGAAGGGAGATAGCTTGGTTATGGGCTTGGCGGAGGTGCAAGAGGCACTTGCAGAAGTTGGACAAAAAGGATATATCAGTGCCTTTCCGGAAAATCTGATTAATAGAAATATTGCGGGAAAAAGTGTTTGGGCTCCTTGGTATACGCTGCACAAGATTTATGCAGGTTTGATTGATCAATATTTATATGCGGGAAATGATCAGGCTTTGGAAATAATGAAGTCTGCTGCCGAATGGGCTTATCAAAAGCTCATGGTGCTGAGCGATACGCAACGCAAACGGATGCTACGAAATGAATTTGGAGGGGTGAATGAAGCTTTTTATAATCTGTATGCGATAACAGGTGATAAACGACATCAACAATTGGCCGAATTTTTTTACCATAATGATGTTATTGACCCTTTGTTAAATCAGCAGGCCAACTTATATGCTAAACATGCAAATACGTTTATACCTAAAGTAATCGGCGAAGCACGCAACTATGAGCTCAATAATACTACACAGGCCAAAAAAATCGCGCAATTTTTTTGGCAAACGGTAGTGGACCATCAAACCTATTGTACGGGAGGAAACAGTAGCAGTGAAAAATTTATCCCTGATGACGAATTATCGAAAAATTTAACAGGCTATACGCAGGAAACGTGTAATACGAATAATATGTTGAAGCTGACCCGTCATCTGTTTACTTGGGATGCCGATCTAAAATATATGGACTTTTACGAACGGGCTTTATACAATCATATCCTAGGGCAACAAGATCCGGCATCAGGTATGGTTGCTTACTTCCTGCCTCTATTGCCAGGTGCACATAAAGTGTATAGTACCTCAACCCAATCCTTCTGGTGTTGTGTAGGAACCGGTTTCGAAAATCACACAAAATATGGTGAAGGCATTTATTACCATAAAGATGCAAATTTATTTGTGAACCTATTTATTCCCTCGACGTTGAATTGGAAAGAAAAGGGGATTGTCCTCCGCCAAGAGACCATCTTTCCGGCAGATGATAAGGTTCGTTTTATTATAAACCGCAGTAATGGAAATTCTTGGACATTACAGTTACGTTATCCTGCTTGGAGTTCAAATGTGCAGGTTCGTGTAAATGGTAAATCTGTGAAAGTAGAACAAATACCTAGCTCTTACATCAAGATCGAACGTGTTTGGAGAGCTGGAGATACCGTAGAAGTTACCTATCCCATGTCCCTGCATCTTGCACGAACAAATGATAATTCCAACATGGCGGCCGTTATGTACGGACCTTTGGTGCTAGCGGGAGCAATGGGTACAGAAGGAATGAAAGATCCTGCCCCATTTTCTGATCCAACGCAATACAATGATTATTATACTTATGATTATCGTGTTCCAACCAGTCTAAAAACATCCTTGCACTTAAACAATAAGAATCTAGACAAAGTAGTGAAACGCTTACCGGGAAAGCCATTGACATTTGCGGCCATAACAGCGGATCAACATATACTACTAAAGCCCATTCATCAGATCCATCACGAAAGATATGTTGTGTATTGGAATTTAAAATAAGAATGATCGATGTAAGCCTGGTTATCGCATTACATAATGAAAGAAATGATGAAGATAAAACTATTTATAAGCCTTTTGATACTGATCCTGCGTCAATCACTTTTCGGTCAGCAAATACCGCTTCCGGAAAATTTGTCAAAAGAACACCCGCGTTTGCTGACAACATCCAAAGAAAAGGTCATCCTACAGCAGAAAATTGAGAACGAAGATTGGGCAAAAAATGTAAAGAAGGGGCTTGAATTGCGAATCGAGCCTTTCCTTCAAAAAACGAAAGAACAACCTGATTGGTTGCTGTCTCGGCTGATGATGTATTGGAAGAGTCATGCTGATCAAGTTTATATTAATGGGGGCGTGTATGCCCGTGCTACCGGGCATGCACCCGTTCCAACAGTTCGATTTGGCAGTACACGAGGACTTAGTTCGGCGATAAAGCGACCAAAATTGGAAGATATTGTGCCTTATATGGACGATACAAAAGGGGTTTTCTTTCGAAATACCGAAAAAGAGGGAAGTCCTTTAGAATGGGTCGATCAAGCGGCCGTTTCGGGATCAAGCATTGAAAACGTGAACAGTGAAATTATTGGATTGGGACGTGATGCTGCTTTTCTTTTTTGGTTGACCGGTGAGGAAAAATATGCCAAGCTAAGCTTTGGGGTTTTTGACACCTACATGTCTGGCATGTATTATATGAAAGAGCCAATTGATGAAGGTAACGGCCATGCACAAACGCTCGTAGGGATGAGCACATTTGAGGTGATCCAAGAAAAAGTACTGCCTGAATTGGCCATTTATTATGATTTTTTATATACATACATTAAATCAAAACACGCGCGTAAACAGGCAATTTATGAACAGGCTTTTAAGAAGTGGATTGATTTGACGATCAAGCATGGGGTGCCACATAACAACTGGAACTTACATCAGGCAAGTTTGATGCTTCCGGTGATGATGGTGCTTGCAGATAATAATGAGTATATTGATGGTAAGGGGCGTCGTTATTATCTCGATTGCATGCTAAACAAAACATCGGCTAGACAATGGGCGTTAACGAAGTTGATGGATTATGGTTACGACAAAGAAACAGGGGTTTGGAATGAAAGTCCGGGCTACGCGCAGAGTGTGACCAGTTTGTTTATGGAGTTTATTCAGCGCTATGATGATACTTTCGGGCAGAACTTACTGCCCTATGCACCCATCATGAAAAAGGCAGTTACCGTCCTTCCTCAATACCTGTTTCCCAATGGGTTGACAACCGCATTCGGTGATTCTTATTATAGTAAGATTGATTCATCTCCGATTGCCGGCATGATCAAGTTAAGTCAAAAGTATGCTGCCAAGGAGGACGAGGCTCTTTTCACGGGGATGTATAAGGAGTTCTTTAAAGATGGATCAATAGTAGAAGGAACCAAAGGATTACCAATAGCTATTCAATCTTTTTTTACGAGTAAGCCACTGGTACTTAACAAAGATATCATGCCGGCAAAGTTAAAAGATTTTGTGACACCAACATTTTATGCACCTAATGTAAGTTGGTTTGTTCAACGATCAAAATATGATAGCAAAGAAAATGGCTTGATGATATCGCAGTATGCATCCTATGGTAACCACGCACATTCAAATGGTGTAGCCATAGAGTTGTACGGAAAGGGCTATATACTGGGAGCTGAATCAGGTATTGGTTCTACTTATTTTGAAAAGCCTTATTTAGAATATTACTCGCAGTTTCCTGCCCATAATACCGTGATGGTGGATGGTATTTCAACCTATCCCGAAATGTTAAGTAATCATCCATTTGACCTCTTGGCAAACTATCCTGCATTTGGAAAAAAAGATGGATATTTTCCGGGCATCACATATTCCGATGTGTATTTCTTAGAGCCTGAAAGTAGAAGCGATCAAAGGCGATTATTGAGTATTGTGAATACCGGTGATTCAACAGGTTATTATGTAGATATCTTTCGATCCAAAAAACAGCGCTCCCGCGATAAATTTCACGATTATTTCTATCATAACCTCGGTCAAGAGCTATTTATCAAAGACTCGTTCGGTGGCAATTTATCATTGGAACCGAGTGAAGAAATGGCTTTTGCAGGTGGACATCTTTTCGCTTTGGATTACATGTGGGATAAGCGTTCGGTGAAAACGGATAAGGACTATCAAGCAACATGGAAAATGACACAAGCAAATGGAAACCATGTTTATATGAACCTTTGGATGAAGGGATATGAAGGACGCGAGGTGTTTGCCATCAAGGCACCTCCGGTGAAATCCTTCCGGTCCAACGAGGGATTTCCTTATGACTTAAAACAGGCTCCATTTTTAACAATAGCAGCTAGGCAACATGGTGAAGCCTGGAATCATCCTTTTGTTTCAGTATACGAACCATCAACCGAAAAAAATCAAAAATCAATTGTTTCCATAACGTCATTCGTGGCAGAGGATACTTCTCCTGATTTTGTAGGGCTGATCGTAAAAAGTAAATCAGGAAGAACTGATCATATTTTCTCCTCAGTGAAAGAAGCGGAAATAGTGGCTTATCAAGGTATGAAGGTAAATGGAACATACGCGGTGGTTAGTGCGGAAGGCCAGGATTTTACCTTATTTTTAGGGAATGGAAAAGAGCTGGTGGCTAAGGGATTCAGGATTTATGCAGACAAACCCAGTAATGTTACCTTGCATTCCAGGCAGGGGGCGTATTATTTTACCAGCGATCATCCTGTTGTTCTGACCACGCCAGAGGGGAAGACAATATCGCTTCAAGCGCAGGATTATCATGTTTTATCGTTAAAATAATGAGGAATTATCGAGGATTGTTTCTGTTGATTTGTTTATCAACGCTCTTTAATGATCGATTCGCCGCTGCACAATCAGTTTGGCAGTGGTCGGTACCGGTCAAAAATGCCGATGGTAACCCCATGCCACATACCGAAGCTTTTTTATGGATCCCGGAGCGCTGTAAACAGGTCAATGCGTTTATCCTGGTACAACATAACATGACGGAAGAAGGTCTATTGGAAAATCCGACATTTCGTAAAAAGCTCCGCAAGCTGGGGGTCGCCGAAATCTGGTTAACGAATCAAATTTCTATCAACTATGAAGATCCGGTATATGCGAATAAAATTCTGCAGCAAGTTTTATTGGACTTAAGTGATAAATCAGGATACGAAGAACTCACCACAGCGCCCATTATCCCTATGGGGCATTCTGCCATGGCTACCTACCCATGGAATTTTGCCCTCGCAAATCCGGACAGAACCTTAGCAGTCATTTCCCTGAAAGGTGATGCTCCTACAACTAACCTAACAGGTTCGGGTAAATCGAATGTCGATTGGGGTAATCGTAATATAAAAGGCATACCCGGCATTATGATTATGGGTGAATATGAGTTTTGGGAGGATCGGAGGACACCTGGATTTAACTATTTGAAGAAAAACCCGGGGACAACACCCATAACCTTTTATGTGGACGCAGGAAGAGGGCATTTTGATGCAACCACATCGTTGATTACATTTTTGGCTGATTATATAGAACTGGCATACAAAAAGCGAATGAATCGATCATCTTCGGTTTTGAAGCCCATTGATTTGGAAAGTGGGCTGTTGATGGATGTATGGCGAAAAGACACCTTGTCGCAATATCCAACTGCCTCATATGAACGCTATAAAGGCGATCGTTATAATGCTTCTTGGGTATTCAATAGACAGATGGCAAGCAAAATCGAAAGCAACTATCGGCGTTCAAGATTTAAGAAAGTAAGAGCGTTAGGTTTTCAACAACAAGGTAAATCGATCGAAAAACAAGAAACTCATGCCAATTACCAGTTGAATTTTTTACCCGACACGGATGGTCTTACCTTTCACTTGAAAGCGATAGATCTGAGTGGTGAAAATGCAAAAGTAAGCGTAGAAAGGATATGCGGTCCTTTTCTAAAAATTAATGATTCAACTTTTCGTGTTCAATTTGATAAAATTGGAATGGATAATCCTAAACGGTCTAATGATCTATGGTTTCTAGCACATGTAGAGGCTAATGATTTTTATAAGTATGCTGTCCAACAAGCAAATATGCGTATACCGGTAAGAAATGAAAAAGGAACCGTGCAAAAAATAGACTTTGCTCACATAGCTGACGTAAAGCGAGGGACAAAAGCTGTTCCTTTGAATGCTACTAGTAGTCAGGGGATACCTGTTTCTTTCTACGTAAAAAGTGGGCCGGCTTATATGGAGAATGGTAAGTTGTATATTACAAAAATTCCACCTAAAACGAAGTTTCCGGTAGCCGTCGAAGTAGCGGCTTGGCAATATGGGATAACTACTGAACATTTGGAAGTTAAAACTGCCGAATCTGTTTTTCAAACATTTTATATACGACGCTAAAGATGGGATAACGATTAACATCAACTAAGCAAAATGATGACAAAAAAGAAAATAACCATCGGCGATATAGCGAGGGCTTTAAGCGTTTCAAAAACAACTGTATCGTTTGTGCTGAACGGTAAGGCAAGAGCCGTACAGATCAGTGAACAGCTTGAAAAGCGCGTATTAGATTATATAAAAGAAGTTGGCTACATTCCCAATCAATATGCACAGGGTTTAAGAAACGGAAAAACTAAAATTATCGGCATGTTAGTGGAAGACATCTCAGACCCGTTTTTCTCCGCTATCGCTCGTAAAGTAGAAGAGCGAGCCTCTCAAATGGGATATAAAATCGTATATAGCAGTACAGAAAATGATACGAATAAGGCAAAAGAAATGCTAGAGATCTATAAGAACAGTAGGGTAGACGGTTATATAATTGCTCCTCCACCTGCTATTGAAAATGAGATTAAGGAATTGCTAAAAGAAGGATTTCCGGTGGTTCTTTTTGATAGAACGCTACCTGGTGTTACCACCGATAGTGTAATGGTGGACAATTTTAACAGCTCATATGAAGCAATGAAACATTTCGCCAATAACGGATTCAAGAATGTAGCTTTTTTAACGCTCTCTTCCGATCAGGTGCAAATGTTAGAAAGGGAACGTGGATACCTACAGGCCATGTCCGAAATCGGTAGTCCATATACGATTAAGCGTATTAAATATCATGACAACAAAGATCATATTATCGAAGAAATTGAGATGTTTTTGAAAACGAACACTTACATAGATGCGGTATTTTTTGCCACCAACTATATTGCGGAACACGGGTTAGAGGCAATTCGTAATTTAAAATTAGCCATTCCCGATAATCTGGGGGTGCTAGTCTTTGACGATAACATTATGTTTAAGTTGCTTTCACCATCCATCACGGCTATTTCGCAGCCTATAAACAAAATGGCTGAAGAGTCGATTAATCTTGTGCTGGAAAGTTTGACGAATGCCCAGGTCGGAAATAACCGTAAGCCTATCAATATCATTATACAGAATCAATTGGAAATTCGTCAATCGTCGTTTAAGCATCCATTGCGATGACCTCTTTATGTTATTTTAATAGGTTAGCTCGGAATTGCCCGATATATAGCTCTTTTCTCTATCTTTACGATTCCTTTAAACCGATTTTATGACCTTTCAGTGCGAAAAATAAAATATAAAGGTAACAAGGGATAACAGCTATGAAATAAGCTAACTGAAAATTGAGGTGTAAAGTCTCAGACAAAAAGCCATAGAATAAGGGCCAGATAGCGCCGCCTGAGATTCCCATAATCATCACTGCCGATCCAATCTTGGTGAATTTACCCAGCCCTTGAATGCCAAGAGGAAATATGGCCGGCCACATCAAAGAGTTTGCTAAGCCAAGAAGTGCGATAAAAACAATGGAGGGAAAACCAGGTAATAGGTAGGCTAATATCGAAAATACAATGCCCAAAACCGCACAGACATAAAGTGCTTTCTGTTGACTGATATATTTCGGAATGGCAATAATTCCCACAATGTAGCCAACTAACATCGCTGTAAGTGTTAACGAAGTAAGGTAGGTGCTGATATCTGCAGATAGGCCCAACCGTTTTCCATATACGCCGATGATATCGCCGGCCATTACTTCCGCCCCCACATAAAGAAATATACAGAGCGCTCCAAGAAAAAGGTGTGGATAATGAAAAAGGCTTGTCTTGGACAGGGTTTTTTCGCTATTTGAATCAATTACTTCGTTCTCTTCTTCCACATCGGGAAGCTTCACTTTTATGAATATAAATGCCAGCAGCGAAAAGAACACCGCAAGCACAACAGAGGGGGTGTTAACTCGGCCGAGAAGCTCACCCACATGTCGAACTCTTTCCATATCGGTACCGGCGGAAGTGATTTGTTCTTCGATGGTCGATGCATTCGCTAAAAACAAGGTTCCCATAATCAACGGGACGATAATTCCCGCAAATTTATTGCAAATCCCCGCCATGCTGATGCGTTTCGCCGCGCTTTCAATTGGACCAATAATTGTCATGTAAGGATTCGCAGCCGTTTGCAGCAAAGCTAGTGCAGATCCTTGTATAAAAATTCCGATAAGGAATAACGAAAATGACTGCAGTCGAGCAGCGGGTATAAATAGCAAGGAACCTAAAGCTAAAACAAAAAGTCCCATCACGATGCCATTTTTAAAGCCTAACTTTTTTAATATAACCGAAGAGGGCAATGCAAGAAAGAAGAAGGCTATATAAGATGAAAAAGTTACCAGGAAAGACTGGGTATCGGTAAGACTAAATGACAATTTAAAGAACTGTATCCAAGTACTGTTTGCCCAGGTCACACAACCGAAAACAAAAAAAAGAACGCAAATCATCACAATGGGCAATGTGTTGTTTCTGACTGATACCGTCTCTGACATATTGATTGGTTTTATTATTAGTTGATTTTGGCTAACTTAAGCATTTTCTTTAAGAAATTTTACAAATATCATGAGCCAATCTTGTCAGCGCCTTCAAACGGCAGAACAAAGAAATTTACGATCCGGTACGTAACAGTTCCATAAATCTACCGCTTTCTGCATAATCCTTTATAATGCGGTTCCGTTCCTCTAAGAATCGACGAAGGTAGTTATTGAGGATCACCCGATCGAATGACTTGCCGAAAACGCCGTAAGGAACACCGTAATCAAAATGATCAATCACCAGCGTAGCATGATCGACGCTTTTGAAAAAATGGTCATGTCTGATATGTGCAAAAGCCCCTTTCAATTGCTCATCTCTGAAATGGAAAGGACGGTCGTAAGCCGTAATTTTTGATGTCAGCCGCTGTCGTATCCCAAAATGCTTCGCTTGCCAGGTAACGGTTTCATTGAAGCCGATCAGTCCGCAAGTAACACCATCAATGGCCCTTTCGTCCGTGCCGACAGTGGAAATACAATGTAAGTCAATACTTCTCGAGAGATCAAAGCAGATATCTATATCCGCTCGAATGGTTGTTGTTAATTCAATTATAGGCACAATTGGTTTTTTATGGATAACGTTGAAAACTTAGCGATTGCCCTTTGTGATAGCCAAAATCAATGCTTACTTCGTAAAGATAAAATATATGAACCTAAATCTATAGTAAAAATTAAAATCAGTAACCTCAATCTTAAACATGCTTTGGTGCCAGCGTTAGCCGACCGACCTCTTTGCCATCATCTAATAACATCGATAATTCAAAATCTTTTCGATCGGCAGTTATTCTGATCGCGGTCCGATTTCCCTCTTTTGGACCACCGCCGATCACAATCGGATAAGAATGATCCTCCTGTGCCAAATGTACGCCATAGCGATGCGTATGACCACTTACAACAAGGTCAACCCGATGCTTTTCAAACAGAGGTGCAAAAAGTCTACGGCAATGCATGGTTCCATGCCAATCGCCCGAATGATAGGGGGGGGATGTGCATGAGTACTACACGATATGAAGCTTTCCTGGCATCTGTTGTCTGAAGAATTTTCTCCAGCCAGGCTGCCTGCTCCTCCCTAAAAGGATCAAAGGCGGCCATTCCGTAGTAAGCTTCATGGTCATCTTCTTTATCTTCGCCGGTGTCTAAGGCAACGAAAAATACGGGGCCCCTACTAAAGCTGAAATAAGGCCCTTTTCCTATATTTTCAAAATAGTTCTTAAGCTGATAGGTAAAAACACCGCGCGTTTCGTGATTTCCTCTCACAAACAAGAAGGGTTTTTCGGAGGCAAAGACGCCGGTACAAGGGGCAATTAAATGGTCGATCAATTGTTGTTGGTCCGTTTGGTAGTCGAACATGTCGCCATTTAGAAAAACCTCGTCGTAATGCTGTCCGGAAACTAATTTTTCCAAAGCGGCAAAAGATTGCGGCCTATCATGGATATCATTTAGTATGAGCATAGAGATGGCTTCCTTTCCCGGATCAACGGTTAAAAAACTAAACTCGGCACTTTTTACTACAGAACCAAAAGTCTTCTTATAAGGTAAAAATTCAACGATTTCCTTGCTGAATACCTGATAAAAATAACGTTTTCCTGCCTGTAATTGATCAAGGCGTATACGATTTACGGTATTATGGGCAAGCGATATACCTTCTTCTATGCTTTGTTTCCTTACTTTTTTCGCCGAATCACCTTCTTCCCAATATTCAACCCAGCTGAATGCCGGTTTAGAAACAATCCAGCAAATCGTCATACCGTCTTCGGTTGGGTGCTGGAGATAAGGTTGCGTAAGCAAGGAAAAGGGCAAAGATTGTGTTTCTGCGGATAGCGGTAATCCTCCAGCAACGGAAAGGAGGGTCGTGCCTGATAAGGCTTTTATAAAACTTCTTCTTTTAAGGTGTGACATCGTAAAAAAGGAATAATAATAATTAGTAACCGGGATTTTGAACGAGCAGATTGTTTTTATTCAATTCGTCTCGGAATATCGGAAAAAAATACGACTTATTACCCCATTTTCGATCTTCGAATTTGACATCGAGCTCTTTCCAAATAACTCATCAAAACAATCGATAAATATAAGATAATTCATACAGGAGAAACAACAAGATTAATACAGCATGAAATTTTCGGTTACTGGAATAGATTGCAGCGATACAGAGTACGATATGGCAGACATTTCGAATGGGGTATTCCCAACCGTAATGAATGAAAAAATAATCCGAACCTTTGATAAACGTATCGATGAAGTCTAATAAGAAACAAAAACCTAATGTGCCAAAAAACCATTTTTTTCTGGAATAGAAATAGTCGACATAGCTTTTATGTTCACCCAGATTAGACGGCATCAACAATACACAAAGAACATAATAAGTGTTTATATATAAGAAAAGGAAAAAATACTTGGCAAAATTCCAATGTGAAACATCCTTTAAGGCTGCCTCCCACCACCAGAAATGAATGATCAATAAGAGTAGATAACCGCACCAGAGCAGATGTACCCAATAGGCCCTGAGTGATTTTGGATGTTCGATGAAATTGACCATTCCCTTGATCAAATGCGTAATACTTAAACTGAGTATAATAGCAATGATTGTTTTCGCATGATCAAAAGTTATAATTGTTAGTAACATTTCGACGCGCTCTTAAGAAGATGCTGTACCTTATAACTGACTATTGCTACTAATATAACAAAATCTTTGCGAATAGGAATCGCCAACGAGATCGACTCTTACCTTATGGCCACCGCAAAAGCATGTGACTGACTGGACGTTCGTTGCTCAGAAAATTTCCTTGATTTGTTTTGTCCATTGCCTAATCGTATTTGCGTCCACTCTATCTGCTTTTTCAAGGAAGAGATGTTGTTTGATCGCCAAACCACAATAGGTGTAAATTCCTTTATCCGATGTAAGCGATATAGCACTACCCATTCCCGTTGCACCGTATTCCGCGTGTGATTTCCCCTGTGTACTGATGATGACAGCTTGCTTACCCGTTAACAGTCCTTTTTGTACGCCCTGTTCATAGCAATAAGCAAAACCATAACTGAAAACCCGGTCAATATAGCCTTTTAATATTGCAGGTAAACTTGCCCACCAAATCGGGTGTATAAAGGTAATGCAGTCCGCCCAAGTAATGAATTCCTGTTCTTGTTTAACGTCATCGGCCACGCGGCCTGCTCGTTGCCCTATCATATCTTCCAAAGAAAGGATAGGATTCAGGTTAAGCTGGTATAAATCCCTGATAACCACTTCATGTCCACTGTTCTGTAAATGCGCTGTAAGTGCTTGTTTCAGATGACTATTTAAACTAGCTGGGTTTGGATGTGCATAAATAACTAAATGTTTCATGGTTCTACTTTTTTTGATTTGATAAACCAAAAGTAGTATGCCGCTTTCTACCAAAATTGTAAGAAAACGAAAGTCAGGCAATTGAACTACAAATATCGTGTTGGAACTTTAGATATTTTGAAGGGTTAAGCTTTAGGTAATGTTGGAAATCGTGTATAAGTTGGCTTTGGTCATAATACCCACATTCATTGATGATTTCAAACCAATCTGTTTTCGAATTTGTTGATGCCTTGATATTTATAAGTTCGATCGCTTTTAAGAAGCGTTGATAACGATTGATTTCTTTAGCTGAATAGCCCAAAAGCTTTTTATGATTGATCTGAATATTTCGTTCCGTCTGGTTTTTTTGGCTCGCAATTGACTTAATGGGATTGAAGACGCCGTTATCAAAGTTTGCCAATTGTTCGGCAATTTCACTTCGTTGCCTTAGATAAGGTTTGCAGAAGGCAAGAATAAGGTCGACTTTTTTCTTTGCATCCTTAATGTCGCTCAATATAGCCCATAGTGCTGTAAAACAGTTTTCGTCAAGTAATTCATCAGGATTTAGCGGTAAATTGCCTGCAATAGTGGCCTCACCAAAGAAACGATAAAACGCATCATCTTTGAAATTTGCAACTAATATGCTGGACTGCGGTGGTAACATATAATCGAATGCCATTTTTATCGGCCCCAGAACGAGGCATTTGTCCATCGCAATTTGCGAGTTTTGTTTGGACCGAAACAAGGCCTTCGCACCAAAATTAAAAACTAAAATCGTTTGAAATGAAGGCAGCAACGTTTTGCTTATCACCTCATTTGATTTGTTTTCAGCAAAATAAAAATGAGAAAAAACATCTTCATAGTCTGTCGGAACAGCTATTCTGAAGTGGTTATATAGCTCATTGTTAGTCTTTGTCATCGTTAATATGCAAACTTTGGCCGAATTTTTTAGTGATTATTCTTTTTAACCGTTCCCCATTATCATCACCCCAGCGTCCCAATGTGCCAATTAAAGGAATTAAACTCTTTCCAAATTCCGTTAGGCTATATTCAACTTTTGGAGGAAGCACAGGATAAATTTTTTTGGCAATGAGTTCGTGCTCTTCCAATTCTTTTAGCTGGATATTCAAAACCCTGCGCGAAGCATCCTGTATTTTGCGTTGCAATTCGCTCGGTCGTTTATAACCCTGACTGATGAACCAAAGCAAGCGTATTTTCCATTTGCCGTATAAGACTTCAGCCACGAGATCAAGCCCGCAATTTAAGTTCGGTGTAACTTTTCTTTCATACATCAATCAAAAGTAAACCTATGTCCCAAGATGCACAATAGGGGAATAATTTATCCCTATTTGAATCTCAATTCCGTACTTGTAAGAACGTATCATACTTTTCAAATTTGCATCAAAAAAGTTAATAAAATGAAACAAAATTTAGATTATCGGAACGAGCTATCAGGTAAAGTTGCCTTGGTAGCAGTGGGAGAAAAACTGACGGATAAGAACAGAATTTTTTCTATTTTGATTCATCTTTGTACAATTAATTGAAATAGAAATTAAATGAGTTACTGCAATTATATCCCCTTGATGAAAGAGCCCGGTCGAAGTCTTCATCAGAATTATCACGACCATCATTACGGTTTTCCCATTCATGATGATAATGAACTATTCGGACGATTAATCTTAGAAATCAACCAGGCAGGCTTAAGCTGGGAAACGATTCTGAAAAAGGAAGAAGGCTTTCGAAAAGCTTACGATAATTTCAATTTGAAGAAAGTAGCCGCTTATACCGAAAAAGACCGAGAACGGCTATTAGCCGATCCCGGCATCATTCGCAATAAACTAAAAGTAAACGCGGCCATAGAAAATGCGAAAGTCATTTTGCAATTGCAGAAGGAATATGGCAGTTTTGAAAACTGGTTGGAACATCACCACCCGAAAACCAAAGAAGAGTGGGTGAAACTTTTTAAGAAAACCTTCCGTTTTACAGGTGGGGAAATAGTCAACGAATTCTTGATGAGTATCGGCTATTTGTCTGGCGCGCATTCCGAGTCCTGTCCGGTCCACGGAGAAATTTTGAAAATGAAACCCATGTGGTTAAAAAAATAATATACATAGGACAAAGACAATACAAGATGAAGTATATCCCTTTATTTCGCTGTAGCAAATATAAGTTTTGATGCGTTTGACTTATAAGTCCTAACACATTATGAAAAAACTATTTATACTTCTCCTGTTAACGTCGCTGCTCTACGCTTGCAAAGAAGATGATATACGTGTAAACGCACCTGAATGTGTTATACGCATCAAAAAATTATATGATGAATCCTTGAAATGTACCAAAGAAGACGCGATGGAGGTAAACCTGTACAAAGGTACCTATAGAAATGAAATCGTTTATTTCCCGATGACTATGTGCCCTCATTGCAGTACCGTACCACCGGCTGACGGTTATACGTGCGACAACAAAAAAATTGTTTTTGATGATTTCAGCGAAGTGGAAGATATTAAACAAGTTTACAATAGTTGTAGTAAAAGCTATATTGAAGAATAGGGGGGCAACACAGGGCAAATAAGAATTTGCCTATGTCTACTACTTGGCAAACTTTTTTGTGCCTGCCACACATAGGATTACGCCGAGCGTAACCCCGATCATACCAATACTTACTTTTTCATGAAGCAAGCAAGCTGCCAGTACCAGACCGAAAAGTGGTTGCAACAATTGCGCCTGCCCGACGGTTGCAGTACCACCTTGTGCCAGTCCTTTATACCAGAAAATAAAGGCGATAAACATACTGAACAGCGATACGTAGGCTAGGCTAAACCAGGCTGCTGTGCTGATGCCCTTAAAGGATACAGGCATATGGATAAACATGAGTGGCAGCATCAGGGGAAAGGCGAGGATTAAAGCCCACGAGATCACCTGCCAGCCGCCTAATGTTTTGGTGAGTTTCGCTCCTTCTGCATAAGCCAATCCGCAAACGATGACTGCCAGAATCATCAACATATCCCCAATAGGTGATGCGCTAAGCCCTTGAGCGATCGCAAAGCCTATCACGAAAAGACTGCCTATAATCGAGAAAAACCAGAAAATAGGTTTCGGACGTTCGCCGCCACGGACAATACCAAAAATAGCCGTGGATATGGGCAGTATGCCCAAAAAGACAATGGAATGGGCGGAAGTAACATATTGTAAGGCCAACGCGCTTAATAAAGGAAAACCAACCACCACACCAAGAGCAACAATGGCTAATGGAAAAAGCTGCTTTCGGTCCGGACGTTTTTCTTTAAAGACAAGTACGGCAATCAGCGCAAGTATTCCGGCAAGGCTCGCACGTGTAACGGTCAGGAATACGGGATCAAATTCCAAAACCGCGATTCTTGTTGCGGGTAACGAACCACTGAACATAACAACACCGATAAAACCATTTAACCATCCCTGTGATGTGTTTTCTTGTACCTTACTTATATCCATTTCTGTTATCATGCTATAATTTTGATACAAAAATCGATCATGAAAGCAAATAAACACAGTCACAGTTTTTTGTATTTTGATAGACACAGTTATCTTTGTAAATATGAATATCAGAAAAGCAAAGCCAGCAGAATTTAAGGTCATTACTTCCCATATTTTATTGGCAATGGGTGAATTACTTGATCGTTTTACGGGTGCACAGTCCATGGAAAGAGCCTCCCAAATGATGGAGAAGCTGGTTCAAAAAAAAGGAAACCAGTATTCGTATGAAAACTGTTGGGTAGCAGAAGATGAAAATGGGATCGCGGGAAGTGCATTGGTGTATGAAGGAGCTAAGCTTCACGAACTCAGGAAACCTGTAATGGCAGAAATAAAATCCACCTTCAACATAAACTTCCAACCCGAAGATGAGACACAGGCAGGTGAGTATTACATTGATTGCGTTGGGGTAAGCCCTAGTCGACAAGGAGAGGGAATTGGCTCCAAAATTTTCCGATTCTTGATCAAAGAATATACACAGGACAGAAACGGAACACTTGGCTTATTAGTAGATCGAGATAACCCCCATGCCAAAAAATTATACCTGAAACTAGGATTTGAAATTGTTGGAGAAAAGACATTAGCGGGAAAACACATGGAACATCTTCAATACAGGAAGAAAAAAGAAATGCTTTAAACGGTGAAGAAAGATTTTTTATACAATGAAATAGCAGGTAACATTGCCGATAAAATCAAAACCGGTGTCCTGAAAGAGGGAGAGCGTTTACCATCCGTCAGAAAGTTAAGTAAGGAGCATGGGATAAGCGTCAACACGGCGAAACGGGTTTTTCTCGAATTGGAAGCACAATCACTTGTACAATCGAAACCTCAATCGGGTTATTTTATTAGCCCCCGGAAATACTTAAAGCTCCCTTTACCCGAGGCAAGTCAGCCTGTTCCCATTGCCAATAACAGCGAACCGGACGAATTGATGAGTGTCTACGCTACCATGGGGCGTAGCGATTTAACCCTATTCTCTATTGGCGTACCCTCCGGCAACCTTCTACCCTTGGCCAAACTGAAAAAAGAAATTGTACTGGCCACCAGGGCAATGAAAGAGGGTGGAACCGAGTATGAACCACTACAGGGCAATGTAAAATTGCGCAGGATGGTTGCGGCCCGTTCATTGGCCTGGGAGGGAAATTTAAAAGAAAGCGATCTGATCACGACAAACGGTTGCATGAACGCGCTGGCGCTTTGTATGATGGCGTTGACCAAACCAGGAGATACCATTGCATTGGAAAGCCCTTGCTATCCCGGTATTCTCCAGCTTGCCCTTAGTTTGAGATTGAAAGTTTTGGAAATCGCAACGCATCCCCTGACCGGAATTGATATTGAGGCACTGAAACAACTGTTGCCGAAGATAAATGTTTGCCTTTTAGTGCCTAACTTCAATACGCCTTTGGGGTATTGCATGCCCGATGAAAGCAAAAAGGAGATAGTCGCTCTTTTGGCAGACCACCATATTCCCCTTATCGAAGATGACCTTTACGGCGATCTTCATTTTGGGCCTCGGCGGCCCAAATGTTGTAAATCTTTTGATAAGGATGGTTATGTTCTATGGTGCGGTTCCGTGTCCAAAACACTTGCTCCAGGTTATCGTGTGGGTTGGGTTGCGCCCGGTAGGTACAAAGAACAGATCCTTAAATTGAAGCTCATACATGTCCTGTCTTCTCCTTCTGTCATCAATGAAGCGGTAGGGAATTTCCTACTGACCGGAAGATATGAAAATCACCTGCGTTACTTGCGTAAAACCCTGCAGGAAAATTATCGGAAATACGTGGATGCCATCGCAGCCTATTTTCCAGAAGGAACCAAAGTGAGCAGACCGCAGGGCGGACTTGCATTATGGATAGAATTGCCTGATTCGATCGATACACGAGAATTGTATAATTATGCCCTCAAAAAACAGATAAGTATTTCGCCCGGCAGGATTTTTACCTTACAAGATCAGTTCCATAACTGCATGCGTCTTTGCATCGGCTTGCCTTGGACGGATCAGTTGAAACTGAAATTGAAACAACTCGGAAATCTTGCTAAAATGATAGGAAGAAGGTCTTGACAAAACCTGTTAAGCTCCCGTTTCATTCGATTGAGCTTAGAGCCTTAAAGACTTCCTTTTTGGACCTTTCAAATAGTTCTCCGCCGAATTCCTCATTGTCCAACGAAAAAATGGTGCTGTCTTTTACCCCCATCATGCCGAAAACGAATTTCAAATAGCTTGTCTGAAAATTCATGTGTTCATTTTTTTCGCTTTCCCCATAACCGGTATCTCCTCGACTGGAAAGTATGAACATTTTTTTGTTTTCAAGTAAACCTACATAGTCTCCGTCGGGAACGCCCGATCTGAACTTCCACGTCTCATTTATTCGCATAACCTGGTCTATATAGGCTTTCATTCCACTTGGAATTGACCAATTGTACATGGGGGTGGCAATAACGTAAACATCGTTTTCTTTCAATTCTTTTACTAATTCATCGCTTAGTTTCAATGCCTTTTGGTTTGCTTCCGTTCTATCCGCGGGTTTTATAAAAGCACTGGCTATCCAAGGCTCATCAATACCGGGAATTATTTCACTTCCTAAATCCCTGTAGGTGAAAATATCCTGTGGGTACTTTGACTTCCAATTTTCAACAAAAAGCTGTGCAAGTTTTCGGCTGTAAGATCGTTCATTTCTAACGCTTGCATTAATAATCAATAACTTTTTCATTTGCTTCTAAAATTTTATGAAGCAAAGTTTCTGATTATTAAACGAAAAAAAATTGACCTAGTTCAAGATAGCTTATTTTTCTTTCGGATTCTACTTATAAATTCTGCGGACACACCCAAATAGGAGGCTATTAAATATTGAGGCACTTTGGAAGCGATCGTTGGATAGGTTTCTAAAAAACGATAATACCTACTTTCGGCGTCGTATACCTGGTTATCGACTAATCTTTTCTGTAACGTACCGAGATATCCTTCTAATATTATTCGAAAATAGCGTTCTAAAGCAGGGATTTCACGTAATAATTGATGAAAAGAATGATAGCTGATTTGTAAAACACTTGTCTGTTCTACGGCTTGTATGTTGTATAGCGACGGTTTTTGCTTGGAGAAACTATCGATATCCGTAGCCCACCAATCGTCAATAGCGAAATAAAGAATTTCTTCATTACCATTTTCAGCATTAATGTAAAATGCTTTTAATAGGCCCGAAATCACATAATTATCGGAACGACAAACATCCCCATTTCTCAAAAGATAGGCCCCTTTTTCTATTATTTTCTCCGTCCAAAAACGATCAAAAACTAAAATTTCTTCTTGGGTTAATTTTATCTCTTTCAAGATAGCATGAATAAGCGGATTTTTTTGCATTCGTTATCAAACTATAGCTTACAGATGAAGATAAATATAAGGTTCAATTTTCCAAAGATTCAGGCCAGCTGATTTTTACGTTTTAATCCTTTTACGATCAAATAGGCGGTTTTGTTAAGGGGTTATCTTAAGAGATAACCCCGTCTATAACCTTAAAGGTTTTCTGACCCGATATCTTTATTCAGTTCGTAACCCTCCTTGATTACGGCTTCGTTGATTTCCTTGATGCGCTCTAGTTGCATTTTTTCCACTTTTCTATCATAGGTCAGCACACCGTTCACTTCATGTTCAACATCTGTTGTCTGCGTGTAGATGGCCACACTGAGCCCCTTATACTTCATGAGTTGATCTACCTGATCTAAAAGTAGTATATAACGATCTGTGAGCGCTGCCTGCGTGGGTTCATAGGCATATGCATTATTCTCCACAGGCCACATGTGGCCTCGGGTGTATAAGCCTACGCCACCAAATTCACCTAAAGAAGCTGCCCGTGTACTGTCGGGCACCGAAGCCCCGTAAGGTCCTACATAAATGTGTGTATCCACAAAATCGCCATTACCCGGATCGCCGTAGGCCTTCTGGTAGTTGGGATTATTGTTAAAACCGGAGTTGCCATTAACCAGTCGGGAAGGATCATATTGTTTTACCCAATCTGTTATATTTTTTACGTCAAAGGCTCCCCAATTTTCGTTGAAAGGAACCCAGGCGATGATAGATGGCGAATTATAATGATCATCCATGATCGATTTCAGTTCCTTTCGGAACATTTGCCGGTATATCGTCGTGTCTTCATTGGGATACCAGATGGCCGGCATATCCTGCCAAACCAGCAATCCCAATTTATCCGTCCAATAATAGAAACGCTGCGGTTCCGTTTTCATATGTTTCCGAATTAAGTTATACCCGGCCTTCTTTGTGTACTCGATGTCGGATTTTAAAGCTTCTTCAGTCGGTGCCGTCAATATCCCATCCGGCCAATAGCCCTGATCCAGAAGCCCCAGCTGCATAACAAATTTCCCGTTGAGAAGAGGCCTTACTACACCGTTTATTTTACCCAGTTTAATATCCCGCATGGCAAAATAACTCGTCACTTCGTCAGAGATACCGCCATCCGCATCATAAAGGCTCAACTTTAAATCGTAAAGAAAGGGACTGTCGGGCGACCAAAGCTTCGGGTTTTTTATAGGCAGATAAAAATAAGAACCACTAACGCTATCGGTTTTAGCAATCAGTTGCTTACCGTCGTAAGCTGCTGCCGTTACCTTTTCGGCTCCATCACTTTCTACCCATACTTTTAAGCGTTCATGATCAAGCTCAGGAAGTAAACGGATATGTTTTATAAAGTGTTTATTTACCGGTTCAATCCATACCGTCTGCCAGATACCTGACGAGAAGGTATAATCGCCCCTTGGGCCGTTTTTGCCAGATGGTGTTTTACCATCGTTTAAATCCTTAGCCGCTACTACAAGCGTGTTCTTGCCATTTTTTAGAAAGGAAGTAATATTTAGCGTAAACGCGTCATAACCTCCGGCATGGCTACCGGCCTTCTGTCCATTCACAAAAATAGTCGCATCATGATCGACAGCACCGAAATGGAGAATAATCTGCTTATTTTTCCAGGCAGCGGGTACTTCAAAAATTTTTCTATACCACATGTTTATTTCCTGTTTCCGTTGTATGCCCGATAAAAACGACTCGGGGCAATAAGGAACGCGGATTTTCTCCGTCACCTTATCAAATACGGCCGGTTTTTGTGGATGAAACGCATCGGGAGCATCCTTCCCGCCGAGATAATCCCACTTGCCATTAAGGCATTGCCAGGCTGCTCGTTGTAATTGTGGTCGTGGGTACTCGGCTAAGGGGACCGCTGCTTGGCTTGCCGCTTCCGTCCAAGGAGTAGGCAATTGAGCTACTTGGGCCGCAAGAGGGTAGGCATTGGCAAAAAAAAGCAGAAATAGGATAAAATTTTGGTAAGTAGTCATAGTCATACAAGATTATACAATTTTTTTCAATTGGCAGCCGGAAGTGTCAAACGTGATTTTCAATTGGTAAAAAGCGTCGGATAATATTTCTTGATCAGCTGCTGATCGCTCGCCGTTAAAGCACGCAGGGGTTTCGGTTTATCTTGCGGACGCAAACCTTTTTGATTCATCACATTGATCAAACTCCAATCTTTTGCAGGTTTGTCGGGCGATGGGTCTGCAGGTTCTTTCGCCTTCAGGTCATAGCGGGTGAAATCAATAACATACGTGGGCGATGATTTTTCGTGCCAATTGCGTAACAGGGCTAAACGAAACTCCTTATTCATGAACCATTTGATTTCCAGGTTATTGTACGAATCGCCCAGACCGGATCCACGTTCGGTAAAGCGGTAATTCCAATCGTCGTTGTTAGGATGTTGCTGACGCCAAAGGGTACCAAACTCACCAAAGGTGACGAAATGAGTATCTGGCCAACGTTTTTTTGTGCTGCTTACCCAGGTCTCCATCGCTTTGCAGATAAATTCTTGACCAAATTCATGAACCATTTGCGCTTCCCAGATATTGGTTACCCAACCGAAGCCATTCTGTTCAAAACCTTTGTCGAAATGAATGGCCGTAGTGTGCATCACCTCCCGGTTCCCTAAATCAATACCCCACCCTTTATAGGTTTCTATAGGGCCAACACCACGGCGGCTATTATAGCCTTCAATACCATGTCCAATGGCACCACTTTGTCGAGCACAGATAAAATCCATTGTCCAGCCGTCCAAATTCACACAGTCGATCAAGTCAGCTTTACCCTGTGCAGGTTTACAAAAGTGCTCGGTTGAAGGGTAAAAAGGGTAGGAAGGTGAGCCATCCGCACCGCCACCGTCAATATTATGCTGACTCCAGATTACCGCATGAGCAACATGAATGTCTTCTTTTTCGGCAAGGTATTTCAGGTTGTCGGCAGAAAGAAAACCACCCATAATACATTGAGGTTTATATCCCTTGCCTACCATCTGTGAAATAAGCTGGATAGCTTCCGATAATTCGCGGTTAACACGCTCGCGAGGTAAGTACATCGCCGGGAAATAGCCAGGGAAATAGGAGACTTCATCGCCGTATTTTTGCTGGCAGGACACGACATAATCACGGATTTGACGGTAATTTTCCCGTTGGTCTTCCAGCGCGTTTAAGGTAAAGCCCCAAGTTAGCCGTCCATCGGGATTGTCTTTGGCGAAGGCTTCGCGCAGGGCGCGTACACCATCTAAGGTGTGCCAGCTCGACTCGTCTCTAGGATGCAATTTTACATCACGGGAAACTTCCCAGGGCGTGGTACGGATCATGATGCAGAGTGTAACGAAGCGATTGCCATTTAACTGAAGTTCATTATTTGTGTTCGTTGCTTTGAGTTGGGCATGCGTATGCAAGATACATCCTGTAAGAAATACGAGCAGAAGGATATTTTTTTTGGTATATAAGAACCGAAATAGGGCAAATGTGTGTTTCATAACTATGATTATATTATCGTGTAAGACTATTGGTGCAATCCACTACTATCTGTTGCTCGCTTGGTAGCATCCTGAAAGTCGCATTCTGGAGATTGCCGCTTTGTTGAACGGTACCCTTTTTACAGCTCAGTCCATAAGAGAAATCGTGAAATACTGCTTTCACCTGCCGATCAGCGGTCGACTGGAAAGATAATTTTGCCGTGGCCGGTGCTTGAAGTTCCAATAGCCAACGAAAATCTTTCTTTTTTGGTTTACAACTTACTTTGAAATGGTCTTCATGAAAGACGATCGTAAACCTATTACCTTCTTCGTCGCTGCTCTGTATTTCCAATACATTTTTTCCTTTTTCTTTTACGATTGGCGATTGCAACTGAACCCGTGTTTTTTCACCCTTTCTACCTACCTTAAGAATATAAAGTCCGGCACGGTCCTCTTTCGTACTCCAATTAAACCCATCCACTAAGGGGAGCGCATAATAAAAAAACTGCCCGTCTGTACCTGCTTTTTTTAAGTAGCTAGATTCAAATTTTTCATCAAAAAGATGTAGGTCGCGAAAACGAAACCCTTCTTTTTCCCATAATAGATTACTACGGTAATAGCGACTATTGAACCAAACACTTTTTCGTCCTTCATTGCGCAGGTCTTGCAACGTGGTCACAGCTGTTGGCGGCGTCACAGGAAATTTCTTTTTAAACCAGGTGCCGGAATTGGCCAAGGTCTCGATGCGTATTTTGCCTGCTTTCGCTAACGAATCAAATAAGGGGAATTGCATCAGCAAACCTTTTTTCATCCCATCCCAGGTAAAAGAATTTTCCTGTCCTGCTTGTGCATAGTTAAAGGCAAGACAGGGTTGATTGACAATTGATTCCAAAAAGTTCTCCACCCACCTTTTATCCATACCGGACTCGGGGTAAACGGGTTCGAGTGAAATTACTCCTTGCCGGGAATTTCCTAAACCGGTATCATACTGATAAATCGGGTCGCTACCCAACATCCGAAAAATGGGTACTGGTATCTGTTGAGCTTCAGTTTGTGCAGGCATATAGGCGTTAAGTCGACTAGGGTAGTAAGCTTGGTTCCAATAGCCCCCCCATAAGGTATAGCCATCAGTACCCACCTGATCTTTACAATTGCAGGAGGCAAGGATTCCGTATTTTTCATACATATAGGCCAATGAATGCGAATCGATAAACCAAGAGCCCACCGACTTGGGATATTGACCATAGATTTCCTTAAACTTCTCCATATATACATCCACCAACTTTTCTCTTTCTTCCGGACTGTATCCAGTGGTAAAAGCGATATTGGCGTGTGAAACCCAGGAATGTTCTCCTCGCCATTTAATGCCGGCCGCTTCTACATGTGGCTGCGTAATTTCCCACCAAGCCCCGATTTCGCAGTTGTCTGGCAATTGGCTTTTCATCAAATCCTGATATTTCGGATTGATGAGTGCGTCGTACTGGAAAAGGAAGGTGGCCGGAAATTTATATTGGTCGACAAGTTTGATCTGCGCTGCCACCGTTTCAAATAACAGGCGATCGGCATCCTTTACCCGGTAATCAGTTTGCCGGATAAAATTAACAATATTGATGATTCGGGGAGCATCCTTGTCATTACGAGCAGTTGTTTGCGCAATACCAAGATGGCAGATGGCATGGGTAAAGAAAGTAAGTATGACTAAAGACAGTAGTTTTTTGCTATGCATAAGATTATTTGTTAATAAAGAGGGTGTTTAACGAAAACACCCTACCGTTGTTTCTGCTTAAAATTACCAACCCGGATTGTTGGGTAATAAATTAGGATTTAACGTTAACTCATCCAAAGGAACGGGATAAAAATAATGTTTAGGCGTTCTGAAAAAACGGGCATTCGCCGGGTCAATAATCAGAAAGCCATTTGCATCTACATTACCCGGGTTGCCATCATTCAACACCTTGAGTTGTTCATATTGCGTTCCTTTATATTTAATGCCGAGCAATGGTTTAATGAGTTCTGTTTCGGCGGTTTTCCAGCGGCGCAGATCATCTCGTCGGAAACCCTCAAAAGCTAACTCGATGGTACGCTCGCGACGGATTTCGGTTAACATATCCAAACCATTGCTGTTCACAAAGGCATTAGTCAGCGCCGGCATTTCTACCCCCTTCCGCGAACGAATCACGTTGATCGTTTGATTCAGTACATTATCACTGATGACACCATCTTTCTCAAAAGTGGCTTCAGCTAAGATAAGTAAGACTTCCGGATAACGGATAATATGGTAATCATAGACGGCTTCATTAACACCGGCAACCGTCTCGCCCATAAACTTCCATAACTTGTAGCCGGTACGGGTTTCCGGGCGAACGGTAAACTTTGCTACACAAGAGTCGGGCCCATTGGCATTGCGGTAATTGGTGCCTGGCATGATAAAAGTTTGCGACATGCGCGGATCCCGGTTATTGAATTCATCGCTGATTTTTTCATAACCTTGAAAACCCGAGTTGCTTTTTTCGATGGGGAGACCTGTGCTTTTGCAAAGGTACATATCAGCCAACGTTTTAGTTGGTGTGCCCCGCCAACCCCAATAAACGGAGTGCGCGGCAGAATGCATGCGGATGTCTTTCGCATAACGACTGTCGAAGATGCCTTCGTGCGAGTCATCACCTTGATCAATGAACAGTTGACGATAGCTATCGTCTCCGGCACCTTCAAATAATTGGTATTCGTTGCTTTCGATAACCCGTTTAGCAGCATCTATCGCTTGATCCAGCAACTGACCATAGTCGCCCCGATGCTGGTGGTATTTGGCCCATGTTCCGGCAAAAAGGGCCACCCGTGCCTTTAAGGCGAGCGCCGTTCCTTGCGTAACGCGACCAAGCTCGCTCGACTGGATTTCACTTTGTTTAGGGAGTTTAGAAGCCGCTTCTTCGAGTTCCGACAAAATAAAATCCTCTGCCGCTGCCTGCGGTTGGCGCTTACCATATAGCTCTTCAGAATCAGTGCTTAAAACACTTGTTAGAATCGGAATGTCATTGAAGCGCTTCATTAAGCGCCAATGGTTATAGGCCCTGAAAAAACGTGCTTCCGCTACATAACGTTCAATTTCCGTCGGGTCACCGGCATAGCTTTCGCTTTTTTCAATGATTTTATTGCAATTGCGCAGGTCTGCAAAGCGATTGCTCCATAAAGTATCGCTGGTAGGGGCACTCCAGGTGCCATTGCTGAAAACGTCAGGGGCTTGATTATAGCCAATATCGCTATCCACATCTTTGACGTCAAATGATTCGGCCGTCGTATATAATTGATTGACCGCTTTCATAAAGTCGCTTGGTCCTTTCCAAAATTGGCCGTCGCTGAGGTTGTCTTTGGGGTTTAGGTCGATCTTCTGACAATTGACCATAAGCAGTAGTATTGCGATAGCTGTAAAGATTCTTGATGGATATTTTTTCATGATGGTATACATGTTACGTTTAGAAAATAAGGTTAAGGCCCAATGAATAATTACGCGCAAAAGGATAGCTCGTATAGCTGCCACCACCTTCGATATTGCCTCTATCTTCCGGATCCCAACCGCCCGGTGTATTGTGAATCTCGAATAAGTCCTCACCACTGAAGTAGACCCGAAGCTTTTCAAGTTTGATTCGCTGGGTCAATTTTTTAGGGAAAGTATAACCGATCTGGAGGTTCTTGAGCCGCGCATAGCCTACCCGATGGGTGGTATTGGTAGATGGATTATAGTTGTAATAGCGCTTATCCGTCAGTGTAATGGCCGGGTATTGAGCATCGGTCCGTTCAGGTGTCCACGTTTTGCCATACCAATATTGCGCCGACTGAAACCAAGGGTAGTAGAAAGGCATGGAAGCTTCACCCTCTAAAATCATGGTACGTCTGCCTATGCCTTGAATGAACGCCGTGAAATCAAAGCCCTTATAAGAAGCAAAGAGGTTAATACCAAAATTATAGCGTGGGTTGGTGTCTCCCAGGTAAATCATGTCGCCCGAACCAGTTGTACCATTACCCAGTTCAGATAACCGGCCATCGCCGTCCAGGTCTTTATATTTTGCATCACCAACACCTACCTGGGTTTGAATCATCCCTTCATTGGGGAAACGTGCCCGATAGTCGGCCAAGTCCTGCTCATTCTGGATAATGCCGTCAAATACATAGCCAAAATAAGAATTTAAGGGGTAACCTGCCGGTGTTGCGTTATTGCCAAGTCCAATCAGGTTGTTACCGATCCGTTGCGTTACTTTATTTTTTGCATCGCTGATATTGGCACGCACGGAATAACTGAGGTCACCCACTTGGTCGCGCCAACCGATATTAAGTTCCCAGCCCTGAATAGCCAGCTTGCCGCTATTGGTAGTAGGCGCTTCAATACCCAGTGCCGATGGGTAGGCAATAGGGATTAACATGTTGTTATTGTTTTTCCAGAAATAATCCAACGAACCGTACAGCCGGTCGCGCAGCATACTGAAATCCATACCGATATTTTTGGAAATAATGGTTTCCCAGGTTCTCGATTTTGAGACGAGATTGGATTGTGTGGCCAGTTGGCCGCGCTGACCATTACCAAAGGGATAGTAGCCTGCGTAAAGACCGATCAGTTCGATATAGTCATAGGGTCCAATGCCCGACTGGTTCCCCATTTCACCATAGGAAGCCCGCAACTTCAGGTCATCAAAAAAGTTCAGCTTTTTAATAAAGGATTCCTCCGCCACGCGCCAGGTAGCATTAGCACCAGGGAAATAGCCCCAACGGGTATCTGGGTCAAAACGCGAGCTACCATCTGCTCTGAGGGTTGCTTCCAAGAGGTATTTATTGTTGAACGCATAATTAACCCGCGAAAAGAAAGAATTGATGGTCCAGGCATTACCCTGGCCCGTTGCTAATTGGTCTTGTGCGCTCCCTAAATTCAGTGGCATGGATTCCTGCTGATCGAAATTGATCCGCTTAGCACGAAACATATCGTAATTGGCCGATTCGCTTGCCGCACCAACCATTACACCGATATCATGCTGTCCGATAGTTTTTTTGTAGTCGCCATATAAAGTAAAATTCTTATAAAGCGTTTTAGCATATTTTCGTTCGGCACTATTAGGGAGCCTAGCTGTCCGATGATTGACATTATCCCAATTGTAGTTATATAATATTTTCTGCACAACGGAACTATCAACATCATTCTTACGCACCACCGCTCTTCCTACCAAGTTCAGGTCTTTGGTAACTTTATATGTCAGCTGGTTGTTAAAGGTAAGATTTCCTCCAGTAAGCGAAGATTCTCCGCCCTCTTCCAATACCTGTGCCGGATTGTCGAAACCTTCGAAGGTGTAGAAGTTACCGGCAGGATTACGGAGTGGTGCCCAGCTTCGCGTTTTATAGGTGAGTTCCCAGATGTTTTGCCCTTCACTGATACCTGAGGAATAGTTTCGGTTATTGGCTTCATACGATAAATTAAAATCGTACTGTAGGTTTTTGGTGAGATCAATGGTTGATTTTGCCCGGGCATAATAACGTTTGTCGTTATCAATACCGAATTTGGGTAGCCCTTCTTCCCGCGCATGTCCCAGCGATATCAGGTAGGTATATTTATCGCCACCACCCGAAACACCAAGGTGATAGTTCTGCAGGCTGCCGTTGCCAATAATTAGTTTGTTCCAATCTTGGTTTTTATAGAATTTGGGATAGCCTGTCCACCGTCCCCAATTTGAGGTTGGATCTACTTGGTCGCTACCTTCCAGAATAAGTTGCAGCTCTTCTTGGGTATATTCGATGGGAAAAGAACCATCGCTGATTTCCAGGGCCATCGCAGCGTGTTCGTATAGACTGGCGGCTTTTTTCACCAAGGCGGGTGTTTTGAGCGAGTAATAGCTGTCTAAAGAAATTCGAAGGTCCTGATTTTTCCGACCGTTCTTTGTCGTCACCAAAATAACACCGTCCGCTGCTCTGGCCCCATAAATGGCAGCCGTTCCGTCTTTTAAAACCGAAATATTTTCGATGTCAGCAGGATTGATCAAACCGATATCGCCTTCTGCTCCATCGATGAGTACGAGTGGAGAACCACCGTTAACGGAGGATACATCGCGTATACGCAATGCCGGGCTACTACCTGGTGCCCCTCCATTACGAACTACGGTAAGGCCGGGAACCTGTCCCTGTAGCGCATTGGCGGCATTCCGTACTGGGCGTGATTCGAAGGCACGTGAATCTACAGTAGATACGGCTCCTCCTAAATTAGCGCGTTTAACCGTGCCGTAACCCACCGCTACTACCTCTTCCATTTGTTGCATTTCCCCCATCAGCGTAACATTGACGGTTGTTCGCGCACCGATGTTTTCCTCCAGGGAATTAAAGCCGAGGTAGGAAAAAATCAGTACACCAGTTGTTTCACTTACGCGGAGACTGTACTTACCGTTTGCATCGGTTAAGGTACCGGTTTTTGTGTTTTTTAAAAGAACACTTACACCCGGTAAGGGTTCTCCCATTTCATCAAGTACTTGTCCGCTAACTGTTTGCTGTTGATTCGTCGCCATTTGCTTAACGCTTTTAGGGCTTACAGCGGTTAAAATCACATCCTTGCCGATCACTTTATAATCGACTTCACTTGCAGGAAAAATATCTGCTAAAATTGCAAGAACCGCCCTTTTATCAGCCTTTATCGATATAGGCTGTTCTACGTCAATGAGGTTTCCATCGTAAAAGAAGCGAAAATCAGATTGGTCTTCAATCGCATCCAGTACGTCAATAATCCGTTTGTTTTTAAGCTCAAATGATAATTTGGTTTGCTGCGCATAAGAATCTATTGCGAATACAACATTGACTGACAAGAAAAAAAATGCCAGTATTAATTTCATGGTACGTAGTATATTTGAGAATCTGCAATAACAATAACGCCAGCTCCAAACACGTTGGAGTTGATAGACAATTTTCATATTTTTGTTATGATTTAAGTAAAAAAAATAAATTTATTTTCGATTTATTTTACACGGGAACATGCTGGTAACATGTTTCCGTGTTTTTATTTTAGCGTGCTCTTATTTTATCATAGGCAATTACATTAGGTTTATATCAAGATCGTCCCAATCTTTTTTGTTAGCGTTGTTTGGTTATTTTTATTAAGGGTTTTGTTCTGGTTGTTGGTGTTGCATGTTCAAATGAATAGGTCATCTTCGATGCGAGCGTAATATAATCCAATACTTGCTGTAAAGGTTTATTTTCAAAGGTACCGGTAAAGGTGCCTTGTTCAACAGACCTATCTGCGACGTCAATGTCAACATCGTAAAACGTGCTGATGCGATTCAGTACCTCTTTCATCGGTGTTTTTCTGAATACCAAGCGATTGTGCAGCCAATCTAATGCTCGATCCGTGTTAACCGTCGTTACGGATAAATTGTTGTCTTTTGTTGTGTAAATTGCTTTTTCAGCAGGTTTTAACCGTTTTTTTATTTTTTTTTCCGGAAAAGTCAATTCGATACTTCCGGAGATCAATGTAGCCTGAAGGGTTTGGCTTTCTCGATTTTCTTCTACGCTAAAAGCCGTTCCCAACACGTTGATATACATCGAGCCATCACCAACCTTTACCTGAAAAGGTGTTTTTGCATTCGGTACGATCGAAAAGTATCCTTTTCCATGCAAAGTAACCTGTCTTTTTTGATCCATCGAAGCTGGATAGCTAATACTGCTCCCTGCACTAAGAAAAACCTGAGATCCGTCCGGCAGCGCCAATTTGGTTTGCGCATGGTTTTGAGCAGAAACCGTAACAAGGGTAGGGGAAGTTGCTTTTGGATTGGGGGTAATAAATAGCGTACCCAAGCCGAATAAGCCGATAAGAATGGCTGCAGCGATGCTCACTCTTTTAATAATTCGTAAGCGTCTTCTTCCCCGCATGCGCTGCTCGAGATGATTGAATGCTGTGTGTGGATCGGTATATTTTAGTTTTTGTTGGATTAGCCGTGCATTATAAATAAAGGCCATGCGTTGCAACAGTTGTTGGTTGAAAGCCGAGCTATTGGCCCACTTTTCTACCAGCTGTTTTTCTTCAGCAGTAAGTGTTCCCGCGAGATAACCTACCAAGGTAGACGCATCCGGTATTTCGTTATATTGGTCTTTACTCAAGTTTATGCTTTTTATACAGGGACGACACATAACTGCCCGCATACCCTAAACCAAAATATTCTTTTCTGTATTCTACCGTAAATAATTGCTTTTGTTGCTAGCCTGATAATCCCTATCTTTGCTCGCAACCTGATGATGTTATGAATGATCTTGATCTCTTCGAGGCTATACGAGAAGGGAATTTATTTGCGTATAAAGAAATGTTTCTGAAATACTATGCACCTTTGTGTGCCTATGCTGCGCAGTTTTTATCGGATACAGATGCAGAGGAATTAGTGCAAGATCTGATGCTCTATATCTGGGAAGCAAGGAATCATTTAATCATCGCCACCTCCTTAAAATCCTATCTTTTTATTGCTGTAAAGAATCGATCGTTCAACGCCATTCGCAAGCAGAAATACCGTGAACGCATACATGCTAAACTTTACAGCAGTTTAGAGGAAGAGCAGCTAGATGACCCCGATTTTTATATGGCAGACGAATTAGCCGTTAAGATCAACGATGCCATTCAGGATCTTCCGGAAAGCTATCGCAAAACATTTGAAATGAGTCGTTTCGAAGGGCTGACCAATGCAAAGATTTCATCCAAACTTGATGTGTCCATTAAAACGGTGGAGTATCGAATAACCAAATCGTTGAAAATATTGCGGGGCAAATTAAAAGATTACATGATGTTATTTTAAATTCCTTCATTAGGTCGGGTATCACGTATATCGTCTATTCAGTTACAACTCTCCTTGATTTAGTTACAGCACTGCAAAACTGAATGCAGATTTTTGTTTCATTAATTGTTAAGTGTAATTCTTATGGAAAATCAAGCAGAATCAAAGAACAATAAGCAACCCGTTGCATTAGTAACAGGCGCTAACCAAGGTGTAGGAAATGAAATTGCCAAAGCGCTCGCAGCAAATGGCTATCGAGTATATGTCGGATCGCGTAACTTAAGCAATGGCGAAAAAGCAGCTGCTGAAATCGGTGAGAACGCTACAGCGATCCAGCTGGATGTTACCCGGCAACAATCCATTAACGCGGCAGTGGAGCGCATCGGGCAAGCATATGGCCGCCTCGATTTGCTGGTCAACAATGCTGGTATATCCCATGCTGGAAAACCAGGCCGTTCAATGGAAGAGGTTTTGGAAGAAGGTCGTGCTACCACCGCATCGCTCGACGAAGTGCGCGCTGTTTGGGAAACCAATGTGTTCGGCGTTATCGCCGTTACGCAGGCAGCACTGCCCTTATTGCGTAAGTCTGACGCTGCCCGTATTGTCAATGTATCGAGTGGATTAGGATCCCTTACTTGGCTGTCCGATCCGGCCTGTTGGGCAAGGGAGCACTTCGGTGTTGTCTATGCAGCTTCAAAAACAGCTCTTAATGCCGTTACCCTTTCTTTTGCCCTAGAATTGGAAAAGGAAAATATCAAGGTTAATGCTACCAGTCCTGGCTTTACAGCTACTGCACTGAATAACTTTCAGGGCACGGACAGTCTGGAAGTAGGATCTCGCGAACCGGTTCGCGTGGCGCTGGAAACCGATGGACCGACTGGTCATTTTACCGGTCCGGATGGAGCGCTTCCTTGGTAAACCGTCATCAAGCGCGAGGATAGTATTAAGATTGCTTACTTTATGACCGTTGCTTGAAATAAGAAACGGTCATAATCATTATCTTACAGCATGAAACCGCAAACGCCGAAAGTTGTCAAATTGGGATCGATAACCGAGATACACCGTATACTCGGCCTTCCAGGCCCAACTCATCCACTGATCAGTTTACTGGATACCACGGAAGGACGGGTTAACCTAAGTCGATTACCATTAAGTTATGTAACGAGTCTTTACAAAATTTCCTTCGTGACGAAATTGGGTGGCAAGTTTAGATACGGCCAAGGCTATTATGATTTTGACGAAGGCAGCCTGCTTTTTACGGCACCTAACCAGGTCGTTGGTAATACGGCAAATTATGCCGGGAATGAAGGCTATTCATTGATTATTCATCAGGATTTTTTTCAAGGCTATCCGCTTGCCGCGAAAATTAAACAATACGGTTTCTTTTCCTACGCTTCCAATGAGGCGCTTCATCTTTCCGAGAAGGAGCGGACAACGGTGTCGTCCATTTTTACCATCATTCAGGACGAACTCAATAATCAGATAGACGATTTCAGTCGCGAAGTGGTTATTGCACAGATCGAGTTGCTGTTAAGTTACGCCAAGCGCTTCTACAAGCGGCAGTTTTTGACTCGTCAGCCGGCTAGCAGCGACTTACTTCAACAATTGGAAGAACTGCTGCATGTCTATTTTGATGAAGGAGAAGCGATAAAGCGCGGCATGCCCACGGTACATTACCTGGCAGAACATTTACATTACACCCCCAATTATCTAAGCGATATGCTGCGTTCGCTCACCGGCCTGAATGCACAGCAGCATATCCATGAAAAGCTAATCGAGAAAGCCAAGGAATTACTCGCTACAACAACCTTAACGATCAGCGAAGTGGCCTACGAGCTAGGTTTTGAGCATTCGCAGTCATTCAGTCGATTATTTAAAATGAAAACAAAGCTTTCACCAGTGCAATTCAGAGCAGCCTTTTGACGGTTGTACACGATTAAACCATCTGATGCTGCCATGTTGGCGTTAAAACTTACTTTCAATCACAGATTTGTTGTCAACAGGATTCATAGGTGTAAACAAGTTGACTAAGTTACCGTCAGGATCACGGAATAGAAGTGATTTATTTCCCCAAGGCATTATTGTAGGTTTCTGAACCAGATAGGGCTGTAAGAGATCAGCCAATCTTTCATAATCACTATCTACATCCTCAACCCTAAATTCTATGATTACACTACGGTTTGTGGAGGCTTGGGCAACAGACTCGCCACCGAAAAACTGCAGTGTTCGAGTACTTCCTATGGCTAAGGTTGCCGTTTTTGTTCTTAATTCCACAAAATCAGGGGTATAACGCACAACAGAACTTTGAGTCACCTGTTCGTAAAATGCGGTTAAGCCATTTATATTGGCCGTTATAATTCGGATTGATACTAGATTCATGCTATCTCCTTTTAATTTACGCTTCAAAAGTAAATTTGTCTTATGACAAGGGTATGTCAGGAGCGATTGAGTTTTTTTAATATATTCAGATTATAGGAGTTCATAAGTTAATGATAACTTTGTTTATATGATAGAATATTCCAAAAAATCGACTTCAATGCCTGGATTTCTTAAATAGATCAAGGAAAAACAGGTTAATCATCGGCGCTTTTGCGGATAAGCAAATCCTTATACAAAATGAAATTAATCGCAATAGAAGAACACTTTTTGACAAAAGCGGTCAGGGAGGCTTGGTCAAAAAATCCGGACAAAGATGATCCAACTCAAAATCTCCATTTAGGTGAGATTGAAAACCGTCTGGAAGATATAGGAAACGTACGACTTCAACTTATGGAGGAAACAGGTATTGATGTGCAGGTACTTTCGCTTACAAGTCCGAGCCTGCATAATTTGGGAAGTGAAAGTATCAATCTTGCCATTGAAACCAACAACTATATAACAGAAATTATAAGGAAGACACCTGACAGGTTTCAGGGGTTTGCAGCATTGCCCATGTATACACCGAAGGAAGCTGCAAAAGAATTAGAACGCTCCGTAAATGAACTTGGACTAAAGGGAGCGATGCTTTGCGGGCGAACACGGGAGAAAAATTTAGATCATAAAGACTTTTGGGAAGTGTTTGAATGTGCGGAAACACTGGGTGTTCCTTTATTCATACATCCTCAAATTCCACAAAAGGCAGTCAGGGATATTTATTACACAGGCTTTGATGATATGACTGATCTTGCTTTTTCCACTTTTGGACTTGGCTGGCATTACGAAGCAGGAATACAATTCGTCCGATTAATTTTAGCAAAGGTCTTTGACCGTTTTCCCAACCTTCAAATTATTCTAGGGCATTGGGGTGAAGTGATTTTGTTTTATACCGAAAGATTGGCATCATTAAACAGAGCAACTCAACTCAGTAAACCATTTATTGACTATGTACGGCAAAATCTGTATATAACCGCAAGTGGAATGTTCAGTCACGATTACCTGCAACGGTCTCTTGAAATCATAGGGATCGATCGCATACTATTTTCTTCCGATTATCCCTATCAGTATCGGCAGGGGCATGATGCCCGCAACTTTTTAGAAGCAACCGCATTAAGTGATGAAGACAAAAGAAAATTCGCATTTGCGAATTGGGAACAATTAATTGGAGGGAGAAATCATTAACAAAAAATATGATCGTTTCCCAACAGCAATTGAACGATCTGCGATAACACCGTCATATACACGTCTTCTATTTTTGCGTTATACTTAACGCAACAAAAAATGACAAAAAAGTATCTGTTGGAAATTGTCAATTATAGCAATTGGGCTGATAACGCTGTAATCAAATGGCTTGAACAAATCAGCGATGAGCAATGGGAAAAGGAAATAGTAAGCAGTTTTAATTCAATTGCAAAAACAGCAATCCATCTAGTGAGCGCTAAAAAGATTTGGATTGATTTTTGGAAAAATGTAGCTAATCCGGTTTTTCTTTCAGCTGGATTTATGGGAACAAAAAGCGAACTGATTGAAATCTGGAAGAAAACAATGGACGATTACCAAAACCTCATTGCGAATTACCTCGAAGCAAATTATTCCCAGATAATTTCGTTCAAGGTAAGAGGGAAAGAATGGAAAATGGAGTTTGCACAAACCGTTTTGCATCACAACAACCACGCTACTTATCATCGCGGACAATTGGTAACCATGTTACGGCAAGTCGGTTTTACTGGTTTTTCTAACACAGATTTGGCAACTTATTTTGTCGCTGGCTCGGTTGGGCTATGATGGCTTAAAGCTTTAATCTAATCATTATGGCTTTCTCAAATTATATAGACAGTAAAATGCAAATAGGATAGAAACTAAATCCCATCATTAATTTAACTAAAATCTGTATATTAGATAATCAATTCATTTAAGACAATTTCTTAAACCCTGAATTATGCGTAATAATCGTCGTAAATCTTTGATCGCCTTTAGTATCATAATTCTAGTCGTCTTATCGATCTCTTTAAGCGGTTGGTCACTATTTCCTTTCGGAAAACGATACTTGCCGGATTATTTCTTTGATAACGTTTCCAGCGGAATCAAAGGATATGTCCGACCGAATGAACGACTAATTCTCTTGAACGACTCCATTTTTCATCCGGAAGAAGGGAAGTACGCACTTGGCGTAAACCGTGCTTCTACGATAGTAGAATACAGTAGGGAAAGGGCGATGGATAAATTTGGTGATACCGGACAGCATGGTGCAGTAGAGATAAGGGGCAGCAAAGCACAGATCTTTTATGGAAAAGAAGATAGCGTTCGCATGAATAAAAAAATGGCCCTTCTCTTGGCTCATAACACCAGTTCCGTTCCTTCTCCCTTAAACCTGGGCCTTAACGCCATTCATTCCACTGGAGAAATAGATGATACGCTATTTCTAGGATCCTTAGCTTACCGTTTAAAAGGTGATACGATGCTGACCTTAACACCGGATAACCTATATTATGTCAGCAACAGTGAGAAGAAAAAGGAAAAAAGTAGACGCTTGCTTATTTATCGCTATGGGAAATTAGATACTATTTTAAATGGCCGTATAAAGATTGAAGGAAATATTCAGCCGGGATCGAACCTATATAATTATAATAAAAGCATAGCCATCTACCGCAAGTGGGCAGCAAACACCCTTGTCGGCGTCTTGGGTAATCGCCACGTATTAACCGTTAATGGCAAGAATATTAAGGAGCCTCTTAATAGGATACAAGCAACAGGAGGTTCTGTACGCTACCTGAATGGAATAGAGGCCGTGAAGAAATATGGGATAAAAGGATTATTCGGTGCTGCCGAAGTTTCCGGAAATAATTTGAAGTATTTCCGGAATTGAGTAAAATGTTAAGAATAATGCAATAAGTTTATTAGAAGCCAATAATTTAATAGTTATGTATGGCTTTTTTATTTAAGAATACCGTTTCTAAATTTATACACTGAATTGTGAAATCAACATGTTTTTTTTATTAGCTAATGAACCGATGATTAAAATAGCTTACCAAATACAATCTCAATTGACATCCTACCTGCAATCAAAATCCTATATCCAATTATTTTTCATTTTTCTTATTGCTGAAATGACTTTTTCAGGTGTCACTGCTTTTATCGCGACCATGATTGACCCCGACTTAACCTATAATCCGATTGAAAAGGAAAGTATTTACGTTATCTTTATAATATCTGTTATCGTTGCCCCGATAATAGAAACCTTTATTTTCCAACGAGGAGTTATCGAAATTGGATACAGGTTTAAATTAAAGGGAAGATGGCTGGTTTTCTTATCAGCCATTTTATTTGGTACGGCTCACCATTATAATTTAGTATATGCTCTTATAATGTTTTTCATAGGGCTCCTCTTTGCATATTCCTATTTAATTATTCGGAATAGGTATGATACCGCCAAAGCAACACTTTTTGTTGTTCTTTTACATGCTGCTTCCAATCTGGTAGCCTTTTTAAATAATGATGTTTTTGATTTATTCTGATAAACAACCCCCACGACGGATAGTGTTGAGAGAGTCCCTCTAGCTTCTTATCCTCAGCTCACTTTAAAACCCTGCAAACTCATTTCATTATGTCAGACTCCTCATCAGAAGGAACGAAAATTTCTTTTCCTTCCGCATATATTTTTCCCCAATGACATAAACGATCCAAAATGGGAAGCAGCTCTAATCCCTTGTTCGTCAAAAGGTATTTGATCCCAATGGGTACTGTATCAGGTATTTCTCTTTTAACCAAAATAGCATGCGCTTCCAATTCTTTTAATTGTCGTGCCAAAACAGTTTCAGAAATATTGGGCAATCGTTGTTGTAAAAGATGGAAACGATTGTTTCCCTGGGAAATATAAAAAATAATCTGTGATTTCCACCGGCCACTAACGATGCTGATTGCTGAATTACGTTCACATACCTGAAAAAGGAATTGCTCATTGATCGCATTGCTTGAATTTTCTTTACGCATAACAAGTAAGGATTAAGGCTAACAATTTTGTTAGTCATTGTTTGTAAAAGTACGAACTAAGACCTTTGACAAAAATAAGAACGATGAAAATAAGTATTTATATCGCTGTATCAGCAAACGGATTTATCTCTAATTCGAAAAACGACCCTTACTGGTTATCCTCGGAGTATGGTGCGGGTTTTGCGTCTATTTGCCAAAGAACAAAAGCCGTAATTATGGGCAAAACCACCTATAACATTCTTGCTCCCGACTATTTGCCCTTAACAGATGAAGGCACAACGGTTGTGCTCACATCCGATAAGCATGCAAAATCTGATAATCCGACAGTGGTTTTTACGCAAGATACTGCCAAAGACATTCTTCAGATGCTTACCGAAAAGGGCCATACAGAAGCCGTCATTATTGGTGGAACCACAGTTATGAGCAACTTTATTCAGGCAGAACTGGTAGATGACATTTATTTTGTAATGGAGCCATTTCTCTTCGGAAACGGCTTGCCCTTGCTAAAAGGTGTTGATGGCGAATTAAAGCTCGATCTAATAGAAGTGAAAAAGCTGAACAGAAATACGGTTCAATTACATTACGCCATAGCAAAACCCTCCTAACGGATGACAATTTTAAAACTACAATTGTAGTTTTATTTTTTGTTGTAATATAGTAGTTTATGTTTAACTTTTCATATAATATTTATGATTCAAGAACGCCCTCGCTACTTGTCTGCCACGCTGTCTGTGATTATTTCAAAGTGAGGAGTCTATGGTTATTATTAGGACGAAAACAATCTGAAAGCGATATATTTTTTTCTTATCAAAAATTATGAAACAATTGTTTCAAATATTTTTATATTTGCACTGTTATGGCAAGATTAGTAGCATTTGATGAAGAACGGGCAATACAGAAAGCAATGGAGGTTTTTTGGAAAAAAGGTTATGCGGCTACTTCCATGCGTGATCTGACCGATGCTATGCAAATCAATAGTAGTAGCCTATACAATACAATCGGCGATAAGCACCAATTATTTGTCAGATGCATCAGGCATTATACAAAAATGCGTATCCAGGCGATTGAACAACGTTATGCCGATTTAGGGTCGTCTATTCAGGTACTTGAAAACTTTATCAAAGATGCTGCAGATATTATTACAACAGAACCAAATAGTTGTATGTGTATAAAGGCTACTTTTGAAATAGAAGGGGACAATCCCGACATACAAGCCGTTATAAACGCTTATGATGATTTCACCCACCAGTTTCTGAAGAATTTAATAGAACATGCACAGAATCAGGGTGAAATTGACGGAAATGAAAGTGCAGATACTATTGCCGATTACCTTAACAGTTTATTTATCGGTTGGTACAATTCATTTGTTCTGCATAAGAACCGTAATAAAATTCTAAATATGGCCGGTTTTGCCATCCGCCATTTAAGATGTTAAAATTTTTTGCTCTTTTTTGAAACAAATGTTTCAGAATTAATATACATTTTAAATTTAACATAGATTATTATGAACAATTATTTAAAAGGAAAGGTAGCTCTTGTAACGGGCGGAACAAAAGGTATCGGAAAAGCAATTGCTGATAAATTAAGTCGGGCAGGCGCTCAAATCGTTGTAACTGCTAGAACCGAACCGAATGAAAATCCAAATGGATATTATTTTATAGCTGCAGATCATGCTCAATCCGAGAGTGCGGCGACCATTGCCAAGGAAATTTTGGGTAAATACGGCAGAATCGACATCATCGTTAATAATGCAGGGGCTAATTTAAGCAAGGGTGGCAGTTTCAGCACCCTTACTGATGAGCATTGGAATAACGATCTTCAGTTGAATTTAATGTCGGCAGTACGTATCAACAAGGCTTTATTGCCAACAATGATAGAACAAAAAAGTGGTGTGGTTATCAATATTTCCACCTATGCTGCACAACAGCCGATTTGGGATATGACCATGACTTATTCAGCTGCCAAAGCCGCGTTGAATGCATACTCCAAAGCCTTGGCCAATGAGGTTGGTTCAAAAGGAGTGCGTGTGAATACGGTTTCACCCGGTCTTGTAAAGACACCGTTGATGCAGGAGTTTATTGAGGGTGTTGCAAAATCATCAGACATTACCGTAAATGAAGCTTTTGAATCCATGGCAAGTAAAACATGGGGAGAAATCCCGTTAGGCAGAATGGCTGAACCCGAAGAAATTGCTAATTTAGTAGGATTTCTCGTTTCCTCGGAAGCTCAATATATCACCGGTATCAATTACGTGGTTGACGGTGGTGTGAGCTCGGTCGTATAAAGGGGTAAATGTCCGATGTTTTTTTGTTCGTTTATGAAGATACTAAAAGGTGTCTTCATAAACGTAACTTCATAGTTTAACTAATCACTTTCAACTCGTGAATTAGTTGACAGTATCTAACGGGCAGCGCTTTCCATACTCGCGGAGATAAATTTGCAAGGTTATTTCGAACGTGTTGTCAATTTTTTTTTGATGATTTAGCGCGGTCGTTAAAATCCAGGCAAAGATTTATCCAAAATTCAAAATCTTTTTTGCTTCTATACCCCGCAGGTTCCACATAACAGTAGCCCTTATATTCACTGCCTTTCATAATCATCGGCAAAAAACCGGTTCTTTCCGAAAGCTCTTCTGTCAGCTTGGCATCAAAACGGCACATCAATAAATCATCACTTACATTTATGCACATTTTACCATTAACCATAAACGCCACGCCACCAAACATTTTCTTTTCTTCTACCTCAATATTTTCGATTGTACTTAAAAATTCGCTGACGCGGTTTGCGAGATTACTATCATAAGCCATAATAGATCATTAAGATTTTTCTATAAATCTACAAATGTAAATTGATAAGTCCGCATAATCTTTGAAAGGTTACCGAGGCGGGCTGCAATGGTAGAAAATATAAGATGACCTGTTTCTCTCGCAAGTTCAAACATACTATCCATCGCAAGTCCACATTCTTTAGGTACTATCGAAACAATTAAACACTTTAAATTTCAAGCGCAGTTTTAAAGGATGTTTGTTAAGGTGGAATAGAATGGTTATGTTTGATTATTGCAAATCGATCAATATGGAAATCACTACGCTTGAAGGTTTTTATAAGACGGCTTCAGATAATTTAAATAAAGACATCAGCCAGTTATTACCCCAGGGGCTTACAAAGGAAGTTGGCCATTTCAATGTATTTGATGTCAGTGAATTGGCAAAACTGATCAAAGTAAAGCCTAATATGACTTACAACAGGCGTGCCTACTATAAGATCAACCTAATTGATGGACGCAACCGGGCGGAATATGCCGATAAAGTAATTGATATCGAAACGCAGGCACTGATGTTTACCACGCCGAAGGTGCCTTATAACTGGATCGCCAAAGACATGGATCAGCGTGGCTACTTTTGCCTTTTCAGCGCGGATTTTCTTGCGCAGTCCAAAAGCGGTGTTGTACTTGATGAACTGCCTATATTTAAGCCAGGGGGGTATCCCTGCTTCCATATCAATGAACAGGAAAAGGAAGAGATCAAAGCGATTTTCAGAAAGATGCATAAGGAGATCAATTCCGACTATGCGTATAAATATGACCTGATACGCAACTATTTAATGGAGCTGATCCATTATGGTCAAAAGTTGCAGCCTGCTACTGATCTTTACCAGGAGCATAACGCCTCGTCCCGTGTATCCTCATTGTTCGCTGAACTTTTGGAGCGGCAGTTCCCCATCGCCTCGCCATTTCAGGGACTTAAACTGCGTACGCCTAAAGACTATGCCGATCAGCTGTCTATCCATGTTAACTATCTGAACCGTGTACTGAAACAGCAGACCGGCCAGACAACAAAAAGCCTGATCAGTAACCGGATCATTCAGGAAGCCAAGATATTGCTCAGGCAAACGGAATGGAATGTGTCCGAGATCGCGTTTAGTTTAGGATTTGAAGAGGTCGCACATTTTTCTAACTTTTTCAAAAAGCAGACGGACTGCTCTCCTCTGACTTTCAGAAACTAGAGAAAGGTTTCGTTTTTGCAAACATTGTTTTGATTCTTGCAAAGTCCTCCTGATCCATTCTTGCCAACTTTGTTCTATCAAATTAAAGAACATGGAATTAAGCAAGAACACAATTCTGATCACGGGAGGAACAAGTGGCTTTGGTTTTGAGTTTGCCTCCAGACTCCTTCAACTCGGCAATAGGGTGATCATCACCGGCAGGAACGAACAAAAACTGGAAGAGACAAAAAAGATTCTTCCTGGCATCCACACTATAAAAAGTGATGTTAGCAAGGTCGAGGATATCAGCTGTCTGTACAAAGAGGTAACAGAAAAGTTTCCCGAGCTGAACATGCTGATCAATAATGCCGGGGAGATGCGAAAGATTTCTCTGTATGAAGATCACGACCTGTATGATATTACCCGCGAAATAGAGATCAACCTGATGGGCCCCATTCGTATGGCCCAGGAGTTTCTGCCCCACCTTAAAAAACAACAGACCGCTGCCATCCTGAATGTCACCTCCGGTATCGCACTTGGTGCATTCCCGATTGCCCCTGTCTATAGCGCCAGTAAATCAGGATTACGATCCTTCACGCAATGTCTGCGGGTACAGGTTAAATCTACCAGCATCAAGGTATTCGAACTCATCGCCCCCGGCTCTACAACACCCCTGAATGAAAAGTTCAGGAATGGCGGCGAAGTTGATACCAAAATGTTAGTCTCACCCGAAAAAATTGTAGACGAAGCTATTAAAGGGATGATCAACAATACCTACGAGATCTTTCCCGGCAGTGCCAAGATCATGCGTATCCTGAGCAGGCTTGCCCCCAAATTCATGCTTTCGCAAGCCACTAAGATGGGCGAGAAAGCCATGTCCGGCAAATAATTTCCCTCAAAAAAATTCTACTCACAATCAAAATCATGGTTATGAACGATCAATTGACTTCAACACCTCCGCTGAGCCGCTGGCGCAGAACGGCTTTCATTGTTACCTTATTTTTGGTCAGCGCATTCAGCCAGATCGACCGTATATTACCCTTTATCCTTGCAGAGTCCATTAAAAAAGAATTGCACCTCAGTGATACGCAGTTAGGGCTGATCAATGGGATAGCCTTTGCAGCGATCTATTCACTGGCCTCCCTGCCGCTTGCACGGTTGGCTGATCGTGGGGCATCCAGGCAGGTTTTGCTCTGGTGTGTATTGATCTGGAGCATTATGACGGGACTGGGTGGTTTGTCGGCAGGTTTCCTGACAATGGCGCTTTCGCGCTTTGGCGTAGCCCTTGGAGAAGCCGGAGGAACACCCGCCAGTCATGCACTGATTGCGGGTAACATCCCAGAGCATCGGCGTGGTCGCGCGCTCGGCATTTTTTCGATGGGCATCCCTTTGGGTACAATGATAGGGTTTGGTGTCGGTGGCTGGGCAAGTGATCATATAGGCTGGCGCTTTGCTCTTTTTGTTGCGGGGGGTGTCGGATTACTATTGGTTATCCTGGTGTTGACGTTTACAGGGAAGACGGCCATTACTTCGAAGCAGCCCGGCAGTGCTACCGACAATATCTGGTCCGCCGGCCGCGAGCTGCTGTCGAAACCTGCGTTCCTGTGGATGTTCATTGGCGCGAACTTTTTAGGTTTTGCTGCTGCGCCATTTTATGCCTTCACTGCACCGTTCCTGATACGGACACACGGCATGACAGCCAGCGAGGTGGGGCTATCCTTCGGCTTGTTACAAGGGCTGATGGGCATCATCGGCACCGTAGGCGGTGGACGGTTATTTGATAGCGCTTTAAACCGCGAGGCAAGCCGTTTATTGCATCCGCCAGCTATTGTTTTCAGCATCGCCGCAATTGCAACGATTGCAGGGCTCCTGGCGCCCGAAGGCTGGATGTCCATTGCGCTTTTTGTACCTGCTATGCTAGCCTTTGCGTTTCTGCTTCCATTTGCTTTTGGCGCAGGTCATCTTATAGCAGGGGCAGGGAAGCAGGCACTGTCTTCCAGTCTGCTTATGATCGCTTCCGGGTTATTAGGTCCGGCACTATCGCCGCTGCTCGTAGGCATGATCAGTGATACGGTCGGTGCGGCTTATGAGGTAAACGGTTTGCGCTGGGGAATGATGATCGTTCCTGTTGCCAGTTTACTAAGCAGCATTGCCCTATTCATCGCCAGCAGAAAGATCAGAGAACACCTCGCCGTACCACCCAGACAAAATGTCCCTGCAGACATGGGCAACCAACTTTCACTTATTAAATAACATATTCACTGACTATCATGCAAACCTGTGCGTTTGCCATAACGGCTGGTAAAGCTGTGTAAATAGGTATTGTCTGGACCTAGGGCTGGCATACTTGGTAATATTTTCGAAAAAATGAAAAGTGATCAGTTTTATGCCGAATGGTGGCCATCGGGTCGAAGCGGGAGGGGCAGGCTGCTTCCAAACGAAAACACGTTTTACATCTATCTAAAAATAAGTGCCACCTTAACGGGGCGTCCGGCCCTTGTCTTCTGCAGGTCAAGCGATCTTGAATGGGAAGATCAGGATATGGGTTATATCACATCGTTTGAAAAGGCATTTTTTGATAAAGGTGTTTGGTGCAATTTCGAGGCCATCGATCTTTTTAAAGAGCGCAATCCCATAAGCATCGAATTGGATGAGGAAGAAGTGCTGACACTTGCGCCGATCTTTGATAAGATATGCGGTAGCATGGAATCCAACTATCTCTACAAGTCCGACCTGGTGCGGACTTACGTTTTCCAGATCATCCATATTGCGATCAAAATTCACCTGCAAAGGACAAATATCGTCAGATCACCTGTACGCTATGTACGCCTGACTACCTGCGGCATAGACATGTTCGTCAGGATCAGGCTCCGCCATAAAAAATAATAGTTCCATACAATTAATCTTAGCAATTATGTTTAATCACAATTTTTTAATTTCTAGCGCGCGTCATTCAATAGGAGCAGCTTTCGGCTATATCCAGGCGCTAACAGTAATCACGTGTATTGCAATGCTGCCCCTCGGCGGTAAGGCGCAGAGCCAGGATAGTCTTGCCAAAAAAGTCGCTGAATATGAAGCGGATAAGTTTACCGAACGCAGGCCGTTTAGCATAGACTACAAACAATACGGCAATTACAACTCCTCGTCTACCCTAAGAGGACAGGATCTTCCAGATGGCGAGTTTACCAAATGGTCACAACTGAGTGCTAGTGCCAATATTAATCTTTTGCAAAACCGCCGATGGTTGGTACAGGCCAATGGTTTTTACCGATATGTCTCTGCTGAGTACAACTTCCCGACATCCACAACGGCTACATCACAAACGGTCAGCAGAGATCTTCATTATCATACAGAGGGGCTGAACGTTGTCTATTTCTCGAAACTCTTTGGAAAGACCGTCATCTATAGCGGCAGTGTCAATGTTGATTGGAGTGAACGTTCGCTGGAAAGGGTTCGCGGGCTGTTTACCGGCGCTATTGTTCTGAAAGCGAACAATAGAACGAAGATCAATGTCGGAATTTTATACACTACCGATCCCGGTACATTTATCCGAGTGATTCCAACATTCCTTTTAGAGCATAAGTTTAATGAGCGCCTGATGGCAGATGTTTTTCTGCCACGGTATGCCTACCTGCGAAAAAAAGTGTTTAGCAACGGCAGGCTTTCCGCAGGTTGGGAACTCGACCCGCAAACCACTTTCTTTCTGAACGATCTTGACGAAAACGGCACAACCTATCAGTATCGCCAGGTTGACGTGAACACGGGACTGCTTTATGAGCACATTTTACCGGGAAGCATCACCCTTTCGTTGCGGGCCGGTGTCCGTATAAATCCATACGCACGCACGTTTGAAAAAGACCGTTCGTTCACCGACTATACCTGGGAAGGCAGAGCTGACGCGGCGCCTTACGCTAACATCGGATTTTCTTTTAACCCCTTTTCGAAGCGAAAGAAGTAAGTTTTTAAACAATTTCGTTCCTGCTGAAATTACGCTATCAAAGCAAATGGTGTTTTTACTACAACTTCGCGACTTTTGGATACATCTGCTCATCGATAATGGCTGAACTTTGCATCAACAACAGTGAGAAAAATATGGACTTAAAGAATAGCACCATCCTGATCACAGGAGGAACCAGCGGTATAGGTTTGGAACTTGTCAGGCAACTTACCCGGCAGGGATCAACCATCATCGTTACAGGTCGTAAACAAGAAGCTTTAAATGATACCAAAAGGCGTTTCCCGAAAATACACGTCTTTCAGAGCGATGTAAGCGATCCGCTGGATATTGAGAGCCTCTACGGGGAGGTGACGCAACAATATCCTGATCTGAATATCATAATCAACAATGCAGGTGAAATGCGGTTGCTTGACGTTCAGGACGCCGGCAAAGACTTGGAAAACGTTACCCGTGAGATCGATATTAATCTCACGGGACCGATACGGATGGTTCATCAGTTCTTGCCGCACCTGATCAAAAAGCCTGCGGCGGCAATTGTGAACGTCTCTTCTGCCATTGCCTTTATGCCTTATTCTACCGCTCCGGTTTATAGCGCTTCAAAAGCCGGAGTTCGTGCGTACACGCAAGCCCTACGCCTTCAATTGAACAAAACCAACGTCAAGGTATTCGAACTGGTTCCTCCGGGGGTGAATACTAATCTTCAGCATGATTGGGTGCTGCCACCGAACCCAAGCCAAATGATGGATGTGGATAAACTGGTCAGTGTAGCCATCAAAGGACTTCTGAACGATACACCTGAGATCAAGCCATTTCTGGTGAATGTGATAAAATTTCTAAGCAGACTGGTGCCTAATCAACTGATGCAGTTAGGACACAGGGAATTTAAAAAATTTAAAAAACTGAATAATCAACAATAAATAATCAGCTATGAGAAAATCAATTTTAGCCGTGTTCGCACTGCTGTTATCAATAACCTCTTTCGCACAGAAATTACCTGCTGACCAGATCACAGGGGTGTGGCAATGTGATGATTACAAGATCGAGGTATTCAAAGCGGGCAACACCTATTCCGCCAAACTTTTATGGTCGAAAGAGATGTTCGAAGCAGATGGCAAAACATCAAAGAAGGACGTTAAAAATCCGAATGAAAAACTCCGGAGCAGGTCTGTGCAAGGTTTGACGCATATCACCGGCCTTGTCTATAAGGACGGCGAATACGTGGATGGTACCTTGTATAGCGTACAGGACGGAAACACGTATGGTCTCAAAGGTAAACTGAAAGGCCCTAATGACCTGGAAACCCGGGGTTACAAAGGTGTCCCATTGATGGGCAAATCATTTAAATGGAAAAGAGTTCAGTAAACTATAAAAACAACGCTCATGAAAGATAATAAAGACAGGCTGTCGAGGTTTTGGTTTGTCGCTTCCAATGCCCTTCCCCCTATAGGATTTTTCCTTTATTTCAGACACAGAAAGGCACATCCAAATAAGGCTAGAAAAGCTTTAACAAGTGCAATGATCGGTGTGCCGATAGCGATAATCGGAGGTTACATCATGAACACTTTTGTCCTCAACTAAACTATGATAAGAATCATTATTTCCGCAGCACTGCTGTTCATTTCGGTAACGCTTAGTTTTAAACATGCCTGGGATACCGTATACTACAAAAGCAATCCGGAATCCGTTAAGATGATGGAAAGCTTAGGAATCAGCGAAACGTTCATTCCATATCTTGCTTGTGCAGCCATAGCGGTTGGCGTACTTTTACTCATCCCACGCACTTTTTTTCTGGGCAATATGCTAAATGCGGCCCTGATTGTTATGATTATGGGGTTGGCGCTGCGAGCAGGAAATTACCGCATCGCGTTGATAGAGATCCCGTTTTTAGTTATGCCATTAATTATGATATGGCTGAAGTATCCGTTCAAATTTAAGTAAATGTAGTATGGCAAATAGGAAACCCTACCGAATCAGTTCCATAACGGAGATACACCGTTTGATGGGACTCCCGAAACCCCATCATCCGCTGATCAGCATCGTGGATCTGAAAGGCCTGAAAAATGACACAGGAATAGAGGCGGTCGTTTTCGACTTGTATGTGATATCCATGAAAAGAGGATGCGACGGTTTACATTACGGGCAACAGAAATACGATTTCGACGAAGGCCTTATGGCCTTTATGGCTCCTGGCCAGATCCTGCGTGGTGAAGCGAACGGTGTGCCGCCTGATCTGGAAGGCTGGATGCTTTTCGTACACCCCGACTTTCTTTGGAACACATCACTTGCTGTCAAGATCAAGCGTTTTGATTACTTTGGCTATAGTACCAGTGAGGCGCTTTTCCTTTCTGATAAGGAGGAAATAGTGATCAATGACTTGGTCAAAAATATTAAAACTGAATATCATTCCAATATGGATAGATTCAGCCAAGATATTATTATCTCCAACCTGGAGACGTTGCTGCAGTACGCCGAACGTTTTTACCAACGTCAGTTCATCACCCGAAAGATCACTAACCATCACGTCTTAAATCAGGTGGAAGAGATCTTAACAAGCTATTTTAACAACGAAGCACTGCTTTCTAAAGGGCTGCCAAGCGTGCAATACTTTGCCGAGGCGTTGAACCTATCGGCTAAGTATCTAAGTAGCCTGTTGAAACAACTGACAGGTCAGACGATGCAACAGATCATCCACGAAAAACTGATCGAAAAGGCCAAAGAGAAATTATCTACGACGCAGATGTCTGTAAGTGAGATCGCCTACCAACTCGGGTTTGAGCATCCTCAGTCTTTCAATAAATTATTCAAGAGCAAGACGAAGCAGAGCCCATTGGATTTCAGACAGTCCTTCAACTGAAATGCGCAGGTAATTCTGGCCAGTATGCAACAGTACAATTCAAACACCATTTGTATGGACTGCTCAATAAAGACAGGTGGACTTTTCAGAACTAAAAAGATGGAAGACAAAGAAATCGTTTTGGTAACGGGAGGTTGTTATGATTTGAAATTCCCTTTCATTAGCAGAAAGAAGAGCGGCTAAAGTTAGCCGTTCCCACTTATCCTTTAATTTTTAATGACTGTATTAATCCATCAGCTATTGCTAAATGATAACTCAATACAATAGGGCTTCCGTCAAACTTTCCTGAAGTTTCTGCTTTTAAAATGCTCTCCGTTTCTTTTTCTTCAAAGCTTACGGGCTGCATTGTAGCCTCGTATCGCTCGTTGGCATCCGCAATCCAATGTTCTATCTCTTTTCTTCCTCTGTGCGTTTTGCCTTCGTCATAAACGATGGCTGTTTCGGAAAAACAATTTGCGTAAGCAACGCTATCAAAATTGTTTTGTGTTCTTACTAAATCTGATATTACTTTCGGTAAGTTCATAACTGTTTATTTTTGAATTTATTAAATGGTGGGTACAGTTCCACCGTCAATTACAAAATTTGTTCCTGTTAAATAATTGGCTCTTGGTGAAACAAGAAAACCAACTAATTCAGCGACTTCTTCCGGTTCGGCAGGTCTTCCATAAGGTATTCCACCAAGGGCATCCATGACACTTTGCTGAGCTTCTTTGACAGTGCTGTTTGCGTTTCGGGCGATCTCGCCCAACCAGGCTATCGATGCTGTTGTATTTATCCATCCTGGGGAAACTGTTAGCACGCGGACGCCTTTTGGTGTCACTTCATTTGATAAACTTTTACTGTAATTTATCAATCCTGCTTTTGCAGCTGCATACGGCAAAGTAGAATCGTACAGCGGTAATTTTCCCTGTATGGAAGCGATATGAATAATAACGCCACTTTTTCGATTTATCATTTGTGGTAAAAATCCTCTGTCCAGGCGAACAGGAGCAAGCAGATTAGCTTGTAGGGTTGATTCCCAATCTTCATCAGTTAATGCGGTAAAGCCACCGGCCGGTGTTGATGAAGCACCAAGGTTGTTCACTAGAACATCCAGCCTCCCATAAGTCGACAGCACTTCGCTGATTACTTTTTGTGTTCCCTCTGCATTACTTAAATCGGAAGGAATAAAATGCAGGTTGCCGTTTTCTTTTTCAGGTGCGTGTCTTGCAGTAATAATAACCGTTGCTCCAGCTTGTAGAAGCCTTTCTGCAATTGCTCTACCAGTTCCTTTTGTACCTCCTGTTACCAGGGCAATCTTACCCGATAATTCATCATTGAAATTAAATTGTTCCATATTTAAGAATTATTTATCGGACAAAATTGGCGTATAAAAGCAGTTCGCACAAGTACGGAGTTACGATTCATATAGGGATAAATTAGTCCCCTATTGTACGAATTGAGACATACATTTAACTTTGCTATATGTATGAGAGGAAAGTAATACCGAACTTGAATTGCGGACTTGATCTGATTGGTGAAGTACTTTACGGCAAATGGAAAATCCGATTGCTCTGGTTTATCAATGAGGGTCATAAACGCCCGAGCGAACTTCAGCGTAAAATCCCAGATGCTTCACGCAGGGTTTTGAATATGCAATTGAAAGAATTGGAGGAACACGAACTTGTCACGAGAAAGATTTATCCGGTTGTGCCACCAAAAGTAGAATACAGCCTTACAGAATTTGGTAAGACAGTTATCCCCGTTATTGCAGCACTAGGACAATGGGGTGATGAACACGGAGACCGTTTACGGAATGTGATTTTGAAACAATTGTAATTTTGAATTTGGATGACACCTAGCTTGTTTAACTGTTTATCAATGGAGCGTACGGCCTCCTTTCGATCTGCACAAAAACATGTTCAATAAATGTTTCTTCCTCCTCAGAAAGGATCAAAGATTGGTTCTCTTTCTTTTTGGCCAGGCGTGTTGCAATTGCTTCTCCGATGCCCCTCGATAACACTACTTTTCCCAACTGGTTGTGGTATCCAGTGATATTTTCGTTATTCTGTTTAGTTGAATGCAAAAGCTGGACTGTCGCAAATCTGAATATTGGATGGTCATCTCTATCTGTTTTATCTCGTATTTTGTAAATAAACAAGGCAGTAGCTTCGCATTTATAATCGGCGTCTGTTTTTTGTTTGATCAAATTTTATTTAAATAAATGAATCATGAAAATCTTAGTAATCGGAGGAACCGGCCTTGTGGGCAAAGGAGTAAGTAAAAAATTGGAAAGTATGGGTAATGAGGTAATTGTTGGAGCTCCCTCATCCGGCATTAATGTCCTAACGGGGGAAGGACTGACAAAAGCTTTGATGGGAACTGAAATCGTAATCGATCTTTCTAATTCTCAATCGCCAGATGATCAGATCGCTTTGGATTTTTTTCGCACGGCCGCTGAACATCTCATTGAAGCTGAAAAGCTTGCAGATATTAAGCACCATCTCGTACTTTCTATTGTCGGAACAGATCGCGCACAATATATAGGGTATCTGCAAGCAAAAAAGTATCAGGAAGATGCCGTAATCGAATCAGGCATACCCTATACTATCATCCGTTCAACACAATTTCATGAGCATGTAAGCACTATCATCGCTGTTCAGGGCGAAGGCCGGAACGTCCATGTTTCAACAATTGACTATCAACCGATCGCATTGCAGGATGTTGTAGATTATGTGGTAATGTTCGCTTTGGAACAGCCTAAAAATAAGATCGTTGAAATAGCAGGGCCTGACCGCGGATTGATGAACGACTTCGTGGAAAACTATTTGAAGGTGAAAGGTGAAGATAAAGTTGTGGTAGCTAACGAGGATGACAAATACATGTTCCATAGCATGCCAAAGTCAGGATTGGTTCCTGCCGGCGATTTTTATCCAGGTAAGATAAGGTTCGATGATTGGACAAGAAAGTCATAATAATTACATTGAGAACCTTTACAAAATCTATCGGATTATATTATTGAAATCTTTCTGTTTATTGTTGTGACATTCCGGCTTTCAGCGGAAATGGGGCTCCACTTTAAGCATAGAGCTAAACCTTCCTCTAGATTGTCTTAATATAATTGCAGGGATGTTTATCGGGATCGTTTTAGTGCATTTGCAAAAGATTGCATTTCATTCGAATTCAGCGAGGCAAAGCCAAACCTTATTCCATTGACGTCATGCTTATATTTATAGATGCTGCCGTCGTTCATGTATATACCTTGGGTAGCAAGTCTTTCTGAGAGTTGGGGTATGGAGTATTCAGGATCAAACAAAGTCCAAACTGCCATACCCCCATTAGGAGCACTGAAATTGGCAATATCTCCCAAAGAAGAATTTAATAGTTCGCAGAACTCATCCCGCCTCCTTTTGTATAGTTTTACAGATCTTCTCAAATGTCTTTGCATGTCGCCGATGCTGAAAAAATGAGCAACAGATTCTTCGAATAATACATCACCACGAATATCTAGAACTTGTTTTAGCTTCGATGATTGCCATATAAAGTCTTCACTGCCAATTAAATATCCCAGCCTGATAGTTGGAGCCAATGTTTTAGAAATTGAGCCAATGTAAAGAACGTAGCCATCGTGTTCAGCACTGGCTAAAGGTAATATAGGGGCACTTGCGTAGTGAAAATCATAGTCATAATCATCTTCGATTACAGGAAGACGATAGCGGCGAATAATGTCTAAAAGTTTGACTCGCCTTTCGGCACTGAGCGTAACCGTTGTGGGGTGGTGGTGATGTGGAATGATGTAAAGCAGACTTGGTGTTGATTGCTTGCAGATATTTTCAATTGCATCGACATCAATACCGTCATGATCAACCTTAACTTTTATAAGCTTAGCGCCTAGCTGTTCAAAAAGCCTATCTGCCAAGACGTAATTAAGGTCGCCTACAACAACGGTACTACCAGGTTGGAGTATCATACTGGCCGCGACAGCTATTGCCAATTGTGCACCATGAGTAATCAGCACTTGCTCAGGAGTAATATCGAGGGCTCTGGTCTTAGACAAAAAAAGAGCAAGCTCTGTTCTTAACGATATACTACCCTTTGAGCCGTCAGCTAATAACCTATCATGAATATTCGTTTTTCTTGATAAAAATTTGTACCGATCAACGATCAGGTCTAACGGTGCAATTCTGGCATCAGGATAACCATCATTAATCATTAGCTGGTAAGGTTTTAGCTGCCTTGTTATTGGTTTTCGAATAGCCACCTGTCGATAAAAGATCTCTTGGTCCTTTGATTGAAATTTCGCTGAGGTGCCTATGTCGAACGACTTGGGGTTCATTACCGGTAATTGCTGCGCAATGAAGTTGCCTTTCCGCCCTATCGCTTCAAGCCAACCCTGAGCCTGCAGTTCTTCATAGGCAGCAACTACCGTTGTACGGTTTAAAGTTAGCATTGACGCCATATCCCGACTTGCTGGTAATTGATACCCGGGTCTTAGTTTTCCATTCTTTATCAGTTCCACCAAACTATTTGCAACCTGTCTGAAAATAGGGATTGCGGACTGTCTGTCAACAGCGATGAGGGTACTAAAAGGTAATGTTTGAACTGCCATATTTAAAGGTGTGTACTGGACGTACAAAATAATGGAGCATAATTTACGGAAAAATTCCAATTATGGTTATTACTTTGAAAGATTCGCTTAATACCAGGAAAAGCAAAAAAAGAGCAGCTCAATTTAGCTGTGGAAATCGAATATAAGGTATTTTGAAAGGTCGGAAAAGGTGATGTTGATTGGTGTTGAAAGACACACTTGGCATGCAAACAATAATTACGGAAGAATTTATTTGTAAATTTGAAACTAATGCTGACAACTATTTTAAATCCGCATTACGTGTATTTATCAGTTACAGGCAATCTGAAGAAATGACCGTGATAAAATGATACAACAAGCATTTGCTAACAAAGCTAAGGATATTTTGGAGCCGGACGACAACGTGATCGGTTTGGCTGTTGCCGGTTCGTGGCTGACTAATGAAATAGATGAATTTTCTGACCTCGACCTGATTCTGGTAACGAAACAAAAAATTTCCAACGACAGAAACCGTATGCTCGACTATGCAAAAAGATTAGGGGATTTTTTGTCGGGATTCACGGGCGAGCACGTTGGAGAACCAAGATTATTAATTTGTCTTTATGACGATCCTCTTTTGCACGTAGATATAAAATTTTTAACACTTGACGAATTTCAAGTCCGTATCGAAACTCCAACTTTGCTGATTGACAAAGATAGGCAACTTGAAAGAGCAATGCAGCACACAGAAGCGAAGTTTCCTTACCCGGACTATCAATGGATTGAAGATCGCTTTTGGACTTGGATCCATTACGCATTGCTAAAAATAGGACGGGGAGAATATTTTGAAGCGTATGACTTTCTGGGATTTTTACGAATGGTTGTTTTTGGACCATTGCTCCATATCAAAAATGATAATTTACCTCGCGGTGTTAGAAAAGTAGAAACAGCATTAGCATCCGCGGATTTCGAAAAATTAAAACGCACGATCCCGACCTATGATAGGCAGTCCTTATTGGATAGTTTGAGAAACGGAGTATCGTTATACAGACAGTTAAGGACGGAACTTTTTGACAACAAGGTGAGATTACAAAACGACACAGACAAAAAAGTGATGAACTATTTTGATGAAATACAAAAAAATAAAACCCTATAAAGAATTAGCGCACTTCATTCATTTTTATTGGGAACTGAAGGGGACTGAAAATGAAAAACAATGGGAACGGGTTTTTCCGGATGGCTGTGCGGGCATTATACTGAATTTAGGGAATAAATGTCTGACGGATAACGGGTTGTTTTCAATGGAATTTGGGAAGACATATGTAGTGGGGGCAATGAATTCTTTTAAAGACAGCTTTATTGATAACGATACACATTTAATTGGTGTGTGCCTAAAACCGGCAACTTTTGCTAATTTCTATAGCTATGCTTCGCAAAACGAATTGACAAATGACACGGTCGAATTAGAAAAATCCAATTCATTTCGTATTGATAAAGCATTTGAAAATCCATTCAATTATTTTGACCATTTTTATTCCGAAAGAATAAAAACCAAAACCAATCCATTACATGCTGTTATTGATCATATACATTCCTCAAATGGAACAACTAGCATTTACGATCTGGCGAAAAGAAATTTTACGACCGTAAGACAACTGGAGCGGAATTTTAGAAAGTTAATCGGACTATCACCAAAAGAATATTCCAACATTATTCGTTTTCAGAACGCTTTGTCTTTAATCAAAGATTCGAAGCAAAACCACAGCTTGTTAGCTATTGCATTTGAATGCGGTTATTATGATCATTCACACCTTAGCAATGAAATCAAACGAAATACCGGACTTTCACCATCATTACTTTAATTTGTCGCATTTTTACAAAGTGCCGATCGTAGCGTAAAACTAAATTTGCGGAAACATTAAAAATTCAAAACAAATGCGAAAAATTTCACTTTTCATTGCGATGAGCTTGGATGGTTATATTGCGAAGCCCAATGACGACTTAAGCTTTTTGAAACTTGTAGAAAAAGAAGGAGAGGATTATGGCTATGCGGAATTTACGTCCCAAATTGATACCATACTTATTGGCAGAAAAACATATGACTATGTAGTTCACGAAATCGGAGCATCTCACTACGACAACGGACAGCGGGATGTTTATGTCATCACAAAAACTGAGAGGCCGCAAGTCGGTAGAACAATTTTCTATACAGGCGACTTAACCGAATTAGTCGACCGCTTAAAATCAGAAAATGGGAAGAACATCTATTGCGATGGTGGCGCAGAAGTAATCAATGAACTATTGCGGCATAACTTGGTAGATGAGCTTATCATCTCGGTTATTCCTGTTTTATTAGGAAACGGAACAAGACTTTTTAAAGACGGAAGACCTGAACAAACACTGGAATTCATTACAGCAAAAGCATTTGATACTGGATTGACACAGCTGCATTACAAGCGTAAAAGCGTTTTGCTTTAACATAGACTTATCTTTGGGACGAACTGCACAGGGCCGGTATAGGCTTACCAAATAATAACGTTATTTTTGATAAACAAATACAAACGGTTAAAGGAAGGAGCGAAGTTATGGGCATAGAAGAACTGATGCTCGATAGGGCAACAAAAGAAGGAATACAAAAGGGCGAACAAAAAAAGAGTAAAGAGTTTGTAGAAAATCTATTGCTTGAGTTCGGCTTTACCGATGAGCAAGCCGTCAGAGCCGCAAAGGTATCAATTGAATTCGTTCAAAAGGTTCGCGCGCAATTGAACAAAAAGAAAAAACTAGATTAATAGTTTTAAAAATATATACTACAAGCCATGCATTTAGAAATGCATGGCTTTTTTATTTCGAAGGAGAGAAAAGCGTTCGATAGAAAATCAAGTAGGAGCTTAACTTAGATAAATATTATAACGTCGTCTGAAATCCTTTGGTGTGTAGCGCGTAACGCGTTTGAATTGCCGATAAAAATTAGAGAGATTGTTGAAGCCACAGGTATAGCAAATCTCATCAATCTGTAAAGTGTTTTCAGATAACAGTTTGCAGGCGTGATTAATGCGGACTTCGTTCAAAAAGTCGGCATAGGTTTTTTTGGTCATTATTTTAAAGTACCGACAAAACGAGGTCATCGTCAAATTGCTAACAGAGGCAATTTCTTTCAGCGAAATGTCTTTAGTGAAATTGTTGAGTGTGTAATTATAGATGCTGTTCATTCGTACCATATCTCCCTCTGTAGCTTTCAAGAACGGAAACGTTGTACTGATATTTCGATATTCCTGTGTTTTGGTTAATATCTCTAATATCTCCAATAATAAAATGACTTTCCGTAAGTCTTCTGCCATAACAGCTTGCATCATAAGCTGTTTCAATTGCTCGCGGCTGGTGCCGAAAATCTGCATGCCCCGTTTCGCTTTTTCAAATAACCGCATTAAGGCATTTGTTTCAGGCAGATTCAAGAATTCATGTCCTAAACAAGAAGATGAAAAATGTACTACAATCGCTTCAACATAATTTTCTGCATATTTTTCAAAATAGTCCTCCTGACAGTGCCAAGTATGGGGCAGGTTTTCTCCTAACAGAAGTAATTCTCCGGCATGAAAACTGCCAACATGATCGCCCACTAAACGCGTACCCTCTCCTTTTACCACATAATGTAATTCCAACTCAGGGTGATAATGCCAAACATTACCAAAATTGGGCTGTACATCATGTCGAACACTAAATGAGCTCCTCATCTGTATCGGTACTTTGTGAAAATGTGGTTTCATATTGGCTTTTGCTATCAATTAAACAATAAGCTATCTAGGTTAGGATAGACAGCCGCTGCTACACAGATATATAGTTGGTTAAGTATGAATGCTGTTAGCTTTTATGTCAACATCCTATAACGACACAAACATATAGAAAGTGGTTTTATTATACAAGCTTCTGGTCTTATTGATCTTTGAGCAATTATTTTAACCAGCTTGTAAATACCATTAGACGGCAATAAGCACAGGTGTCCATTATACATAGGATAAAATTGTACAAAAACTCGGCAATTCAGGGCAAATCGGCACGGCTAAAAAGTTAGCATTTTTGTTCCCAGTAAACCAATTATTATACCTAACAAGCAAAACCAATGAATAAGTTACCAATTGTGGATCTGTGTATTATCGGCCTGTATCTCATCGCAATGATCGGTGTTGGTTTTTGGTTTTCATTTCGGAATCAACGTGCGGATCAGTTTACCAAGGCTTCCGGAAACATCCCATCCTGGGCGATCGGGCTATCCATCTATGCTACCTTTCTAAGTAGCAATACCTTTTTAGGGGTTCCTGGCAAAGCTTTCGGAAGTAATTGGAATGCCTTTGTTTTTAGTTTGTCTATGCCGGTAGCTGCCTTTTTCGCCAGTCGCTTCTTCGTATCCTTTTATCGCCGTTCGGGTGAGGTTTCTGCCTATACCCATTTAGAGAAACGCTTTGGACCATGGGCCAGAACCTATGCTGTCACCTGTTTTCTATTAACCCAGCTGGCCCGTATCGGTTCAGTATTTTTTGGTGTAGCGCTAAGCCTACAAGCGCTTACGGGTTATTCGATGGAACTTATCATGACGGTCACCGGTATATGCATCATTATCTACACCGTATTAGGGGGCATAGAAGCTGTAATATGGACAGAAGTGGTACAAGGTGTCATTAAAACCTTCGGCGCCGTGCTCATCCTTTACTTACTGATCGATCGTATAGATGGAGGCATCGAGACAATCAATTGGGTTGGGCTTAGTGAAAAGAAAATCAGTTTAGGAAGTTTTGATTTTGATTTTAATCATTCCACTTTTTGGGTCATCTTCCTATATGGAGTATTTATCAATCTGAATAATTTCGGAATGGATCAAAACTATGTGCAGCGTTATCATGCGGCGAAATCACCCAAAGATGCTGCACGATCCATTTGGTTATGTGTTTGGATTTATGTGCCTACTTCTCTGCTGTTTTTCCTAATAGGCACTTCCTTATATGTGTATTATCAAGCTAATCCCGCATTAATCGAGCCTGTAAAATTACAAGCTGCGGCTGAGCGTCTAGGATCAGGGGCTACAGCCACGGAAATCTCCCGCCTCGCAGCCATTTTGCAACCTGCGGATTATGGGGATAAGGTCATGCCGCATTTCATGGTTACGCAAATACCCACCGGCCTCATTGGCATCATCATCTCGGCTATCCTATCAGCCGCTATGAGCACGATCAGTTCCGGTATGAATGCCAGTGCTACCGTTTTTGTTGAAGATATCTATAAACGCTATTTCAAAGCCCCTACCAACGAGCGGACAACATTACGTGCCTTACATATTGCCACGGTCGTTGTTGGTCTGTGCGGTATGTCTGCCGGAATCGCGATGATCGGCATATCCAGTGTGCTCGACTTATGGTGGATACTTTCCGGCATTTTTGCCGGCGGTATGTTAGGTTTGTTTCTGCTGGGATTGGTTAGCAAATATGCACACAATGCCGATGCGGCGATTGCAACCGCTGTTGGGATCATCATCATCATCTGGATGACCTTTTCGGAGTACCTGCCACAAGATATGGAATTCTTGAAGAGCCCGCTAGATAAAAATATGATCATTGTAGTGGGCACACTCAGCATTTTTCTGATAGGAAGCCTGCTGTCCCGTTTACGCAGATTTTCCCGTAAAAATATATAGGCCTTTAACAATTTATCCATTTATTATATGAACCAGCAAAAGAAAAAATTTGTACCTGTAATGCTCACCCCTTTTTTAGAAAATGGCGCCGTTGATTTTGAGGGATTAACGCAGCTCACCGAATTCTATTTACGGGCAGGCGCATCTGGGCTTTTCGCCAATTGCCAGTCGAGCGAAATGTACCACCTGCAACCAGAAGAACGCATTCAGGTTACCAAACATATTGTCAGAACGGCCAATGGAAGAGTACCTGTAGTAGCTACAGGTAGTTTTGGAGGGACGATTGCCCAACAGGCGGATTTCATTAAGGAACTTCATGACCAGGGTACAGAAGCCATTATCCTGATAAGTGGCATTTTGGCCAATAAAGAGGAAGACGATGACGTACTTCGCAAGCGTTTCTATCAATTGCTTGATCGTACAGAGGGAATACCTTTCGGTTTTTATGAATGCCCCGAGCCCTACAAGCGTCTCCTACAACCTAATCTCTTGGCAGAGTTTGTAGATACGGGTCGCGTCATTTATCATAAGGACACCTCTTTAGATATACAGCAGGTACGTGAGAAAATAACAGGCACCCAACATTGCGCAGCCTTCGGGCTCTATGATGCCTATATGGCGCATGCGGTAGCTTCTTTGCAAAGTGGCGCGGCAGGACTATCGTGCATACAGGGAAATTATTTTCCGGAATTGGTGGTTTGGTTGTGCCAGCATTATGCGCAGAAAGAAAAAGAGACGATGGTGAATAGCGTACAGCAGTTCTTCATAAAGCACATGGACCTCATGCATACCAATTATCCACTTATTGCCAAATTTTATTTGCGTAAACGGGGTCTAGGCATCGGCACTTTTTGCAGAACAGCACATACCGACATGGATGACCTCGTAAAGAACGGTTTGGAAGAACTTGAGCGCGAGCGGAAACTTTTGTTCGAGCAATTGGACATTCCTGCAGTGCTGGGGTGACAGTCATAATAACAAACTAGCAATAGCGGTGCAGGGAGCACCATCCGATATAACACGTTAACCAACTAATTATTTAACCATGAAAACTATAGTAAAGATAAAGGTCGTTGTAAGCACCGTTCTCTTGCTCATGTGCATCAACGAGGTGCTCGCACAGGTGCGCATTAGCGGTTCCGTCGCCAATGAGCTCAGCGGCGAAATGTTGCCGGGCGCCAGCGTCAAGGTAGTCGGTGCAACTATCGGTGCTTCCACCGATGAGAAAGGCAATTTTTCCCTGCAGGTGCCTAATCTGCAGGTCAGTTTAAGCGTCAGTTACATGGGGTATTTACCCAGAGAAATTAAATTGAATAATCGCAGCGCGTTAAAAATCCTGCTAACCCCAGATGCATCGCAGCTTGAGGAGATTGTAGTCGTAGGTTATGGTACAGTCAAAAAGAGCGACATCACGGGTTCGGTAACCGCCTTGAAAAGAGCGGATTTTAATAAGGGACCAATTGCTTCGGCCGATCAGTTGTTTTTTGGTAAAGCACCAGGTGTACAGGTCGTACAAAATAGCGGTGAACCGGGTGGTGGCTTTTCGGTCAATATCCGCGGTGCAGGGTCTATCAATGCCGGCAATAGTCCGCTCTACGTCGTCGATGGCCTTCCACTCGACAATTCGACGGTGGTAAGTGGGGGAGGAGAGAATTTTACCAATTCAAGGGCACCACGAAATCCCTTAAATACCATTAATCCGGCAGACATTGAATCCATTGAAATATTGAAAGACGCTTCAGCTACCGCTATCTACGGTTCGAGGGGGGCAAATGGCGTGGTGATGATCACTACAAAAAAAGGAAAAGCTGGCAGACTTAGCATTACTTATGACGCATATGGGGGCATACAGCAGGTGGCCAATAATATCAAGCTGTTAAATGCCGATGAGTATCAACAGGTCATGAATGACATTATAGACGCGGGCGGTGGCAGCGAAAATGATCGTGTTGCTACCCCTGCAAATGATGGTACCGATTGGCTGGGATCCGTTTTTCGGAAAAATGCGCCAACGCATAATCATAACTTATCATTTTCGGGAGGAAATGAAAATACGCAGTTCAACACCTCTTTTAATTATTATGCTCAAGATGGACTGATTATTAATTCGGCATTTAAACGCTACAGTGCTCGGTTGAACTTGGAGCATCGTGTTAAGGAAAATTTTAAACTGGGTGTTAATATCAATACGTCTTATACCAAAGATGATTTCGTGCCCAATGGCTTTGATCTCAATGAGCGTGCAGGCGTCATCTATGCTGCCATAAATTACGATCCAACCTTACCCGTATGGGCAGATAATGGCCGATATTTCCTATCACCCAACATGAATATTGATAATCCACTGGCCATTGCGAATGGTAAGGATGCCTTTTCCAATAGTTACCGTACGTTTGGAACCGCTTATGCTGAATATAATTTTCTAAATGGGTTCAAGGCGAAGATAAATGTAGGAGGGGATATCGTGAGCCAAAGAACCGATACCTATGTCGACCGGAGTACCATCGATGGTTTGGCTGCCGGAGGTATTGGTAGCATCGAACAAGGGAAAAACAGCAATTACTTAGGCGAAGCCACCCTTTCCTATAATCGGTCATTTGCCGAACACCAAATCAACGCCGTCGTCGGCATGACCGGACAAAAATTCATTGACGACAATTTTTTTGCCTCCGCACGTGGCTTCGCTTCTGATGCTACGGGGACCAATAATTTAAACTTAGGTGATCCCTTAACCCGGCAAAATACCAGTAACAAGGCGATCAATAGCTTGCTCTCTTATTTAGCGAGAATAAATTATAGCTATAAAGATAAATATCTGTTTACAACTGCTTTTAGGGCTGATGGTTCCTCCCGTTTTGGGGAGAACAACCGCTTCGGTTATTTTCCCTCTTTTGCTTTAGGGTGGAAAATTAAGGAGGAAGATTTTATGAAATCGATCAATAGCATTAGCTCCTTGAAATTGAGGGCGAGCTGGGGGCGTACAGGAAATCAGGAAATCGGGAACTATCAATCTTTATCCACGCTCAGCAGTGGCTGGACCGCTGTACTGGATGGTGTGCAGGTCATCGGCATTGCACCCAGTCGCATTCCCAATCCGAATTTGAAATGGGAGAGTTCCGAACAGGTAAATATTGGGATTGATTTTGGCCTATTTAAAGACCGCATTAGCGGTACGATCGATTGGTACAAAAAAGACACCAAGGATATGTTGCTCAACCTGCCCGTGCCCCGCTCATCGGGTTTTTCAACCATGATGACGAATGTCGGCAGCGTACAAAATAGCGGGTTGGAGCTCGGTATTACCTCCAGTAATCTTGTTGGAGCGTTTCAGTGGACAACCACTGCGATGTTTACAACCCTTCGTAACAAGGTCAAGAGCTTAGGCGGTATACCAAACATCATCACCGGGTCGGCTGGCTCAACCAGTCAGGTGGCTATCATCCAAGAAGGCGAGCCCCTTAACTCCTTTTATGGTTACCAGATTGTCGGTATTTGGCAAGAAAATGATGATTTCTCCTCCACAGTGGATAACGTACAAGCGGGCGACTTCAAGTACCTCGATGTAAACGGCGACAAAACAGTCAATGCCGCTGATCGCGTTATTATCGGTAAATCGTTTCCAGACTTTACCTATTCACTAACTAATAATTTTCAGTACAAGGGATTTGGTTTATATATTTTTATTGAGGGCGTGCAGGGCGTCAGTATGTTAAATAATAACCTGGTAGATACGTATTTTCCACCTAATTTGCGTCGCAACCGACTGGCAGAACCTTTGTTGAATCGGTGGACACCGCAAAACCCCTCTAACGTTTATCCGTCTTTTGTTGCACCCAATACACAGGGGCAAAAGGGTGTCAACAATTATACCGTTGAAGATGCATCCTATATACGTTTGAACACCGTGCGTATCAGCTATAACCTACCCATTAAGTTAGGGCCCATCGCCGGGGCTACGGTTTACGTTTCCGGGCAGAATCTGTATACCATTACGGATTATACAGGTTTCGATCCGGCGCTAAATCCCAATGGGGGAGCCAATTTCCGGATGGACTGGAATGCATATCCCGCTCCGCGTACTTACCTTTTTGGTGCAACCTTAAATTTTTAATACCATGAAAAAGCCAATATTTATTGCTAGTTTGCTGTTCATAACAATGGGAAGTCTACAAGGCTGCAAAGATTTTCTAAAAGAAGAAGTATTTTCGCAACTTGCTCCCGAGAATTTTCTGAATACCAAAGAGGGCCTTGCATCTTTGTTAACGGATACCTATGCTCGAACAGCCAATATGAATTCGAACAATTCGATCTATGTAATTGCACCCCAAGAATGGACCACGGATATCTTGTTCCAATCGGGAGATAATGTTGAGCGAGATGCCCGCAACTATATTGAATTCACTTGGGATCCCACGGTTGATTTTCTCGTCACCAACTGGGATCCACCTTACCAGGCCATTCGCGACGCCAATATCGGGCTAGAGAACATAGCGAATGTGACGAACATGTCCGAAGAAGAAAAGGCCCTATCTACAGCAGAGTTTCGTTTTCTACGAGCCATCAATTACTATAAGTTATACTTCTTTTTTGGGAGCGTACCCTTAAGAACAAGTTCACAGCAGGAGCTTCAACTGGCCAAGGCCTCCGACGAAGAGATGCGTAGCTTTATTTCCAGTGAGTTGACTGCAGTTGTAAACGATTTACCAAACCCCGGCGATGAAGCTCAATATGGCAGAGCCAATAAAGGTGCGGCGCTGGCCTATTTGGCAAAGTTTTATCTCAATATAAAAGATTGGGAGCAGAGCGCGTCCTATGCGCAGCAAGTTATCGCGTTGAATCATTATCAGCTCTTCGCCAATTACGAAGATTTGTTTAAAGTAGAAAATGAACGCAATCCGGAATATATTTTTGTGAGACCTGCTTTTGCAAGTTCGAATAGAGCGTCGGCAAATTCATGGATGAATGTCTCATTTCCTGATAATTTCCAACAAGATCCTAGAACAGGCCTTGAGTTCGCAAATACATGGTTAAATTGGCCTAATGAATTTCGCATACTTGATGGTTTTTACAACTCCTTTGAAGAAGGTGATAAGCGTCGAAACCTGCTCATCGGCGAATACGTGGATAAATCAGGACAGCTCATCTCTTTATTAAACAACAATAATACCCGATGTTTTAAATATTGGCCCGATCCCAACGCGCAGGGAGCGTCACATGGTAATGATATTCCAGACATCCGCTATGCCGACATTCTGCTGTGCCGGGCAGAGGCGCTCAATGAGCTGACCGGCCCCAATAACGAGAGTATCTCACTGATCAACCAAGTACGTGCCCGTGCAGGTCTTGCGGCATTGAACCAAGGTAATTTTGATCAACAAAGCCTGCGCGAGCAGATCTTGCGTGAAAGAGGGTGGGAGTTCTATGCCGAAGGTCATCGCAGGATGGACTTGATTCGTATGGGGCAGTTTATTTCCGGGGCACAGGCCAGAGGAAAAAGCAATGCCAAGGATTTTCATGTGCACTTTCCCATCCCTCAGGTGGTCATGGATTCCGATCCCAAATTAGTTCAGAACGAAGGTTATTAAATCCGAAAAAGATGAAGATATATTTGTTAACAATAGGGTTGAGTGCAGCGATCTTAATAAACGCAATGGCCCAAGTGAAAATGGATCAAGTTCCTGGTGTGGTTGTAACACATAACCCCGCATCGAGCGGACAATACATAGGTTCGCCTAGTTTAGCAGTTTTACCGAATGGCGATTACGTTGCCTCTCACGATTTTTTTGGCCCAAATAGTTCAGAATTTGTGCAGGCAATCACGCGTGTCTTTCGCTCATCAGATAAGGGCAAAAGTTGGAAGCAAGTCAGTGAAATCAGCGGCGCCTTCTGGTCAAGTCTCTTTGTCAACCGTGGGGCGCTCTATCTTTTAGGACCCGATCGCCATCATGGAACCGCCCTGATCCGTCGCTCCAACGATGGGGGAGAAACCTGGACCCAGCCTACCGGAAAAGAAAATGGTTTACTATTGGCTGGCCAGTATCATTGTGCTCCTATGCCCGTTATGGAATATAAAGGACGACTTTGGCGGGCTATAGAAACGGCTCATGGACCCATCTTACAATGGGGTAAACGCTATGGCGCGATGATGTTATCTGCACCGGTAGATGCAGATCTACTGAAGGCCAGTAGCTGGACCGCTAGCAATAGCCTATTGTACGACTCTACCTATCTCCATGGCAATTTCGGTGGCTGGCTGGAGGGCAATGCCGTGGCCACTCCCGATGGCAATATAGTGGATATCCTACGCGTAGATGATCGCTCTACCCTTGATGAGAAAGCCGCTATCGTGCATATAAGTGCAGATGGGAAGCATGCCAGTTTTGATACGCTTTCAGGTTTTATCAATTTTCCCGGAGGCAGCAAAAAATTTGCTATTCGACGGGATCCAAAAAGCGATTTGTATTGGACCTTGAGTAATGCCATACCTGATAGCGTAAAACAGGCAAACCAAGGGAGAAATCCCGCAACAATCCGTAATACGCTCCAATTATTCAGTTCTCCCGATTTACGTACCTGGACTTTACACAGCACCGTATTATCGCATCCCGACGTTAAGGCGCACGGTTTCCAATATGTAGACTGGCTCTTTGACGGCAACGATCTGATCGTCTTATCCAGAACTGCTTACAACGATGGAGAGGGAGGTGCGCACAATAATCACGATGCCAACTACCTGACATTCCATCGCATCAAAAATTTCAGAAAACAAAAACAATAATCTATGTTAAAGCCATCCCTATACCTTTTTAGTTGGATATTTGGTTTGGTAAGCCAACAGCAACACGATTTATATATGCACTACAACGAAAAGCAGCTTACTTCTGGCTCATATGGGCACACTATTCACAACGGACAGGTTTTTTCGCCCAATAATGAGTGGATAGTTTATGATACACGGAACGATGATACCCAAATTGGAAGTACTGATCGTATTGAGATGGTCAATATCCACAGTGCTGAGGTGAAGGAACTTTATCGCACCGAAAGGCAGACACCCTTCGGCCCAGGAGTCGGTGCAGCAAGTTTTTCACCCGTCGAGAGCAAAGTCCTATTCATTCACGGTATCCGCAATGCTGATAAAGAGAAGCCCTATTCTATTACCAGGCGTACAGGGGTTGCTGTCCAGACCGATCAGCCCCTAAAGCCAATTTTTATGGATGCGCGTGATATTACTGCACCCTATACCCCCGGTGCCTTACGAGGAGGCACACATGCGCATAGCTGGAGCGGTGATGGAAAAATGATCAGCTTTACATACAATGATGCGGTGTTCGCAGAACAGCAGCCGGGTAAGACTGGTCAAGATTTAAGAACGGTAGGTGTTATGGTACCTGGAATTGTGTCTGTTGACGAGGATAGAGGTCTGGAAAATAATAGCGGAACCTATTTTTCCGTAATAGCGGCACAGGTGATAACCAATCCCCGGTGGGGGAGTGATGAAGTCGATCGTGCATTCGACGAAACGTGGATAGGCAATAAGGGTTATATCAAAGCCGACGGCTCACGGCAGCACCGAGCAATCGCCTTTCAGGGCAATGTTTATGATGAATCGGGCGTTTCCCTTACCGAAGTATTCGTGATCGATTTACCCGAAGATCTAAAAAAGCCGCGTAGCGGTTATCCATTGGAAGGCACCTCAACAACGCTTCCTAATACTCCATTAGGCGTTGTGCAGCGACGCCTTACTCACGGGGCGCATGTTGGTGGGCCTAGGCATTGGTTGCGGAGCACGCCGGATGGAAGTCTGATCTTTTATCTAGCACGAGATAGAAAAGGCCTTGTTCAGCTGTTCAGTGTAGCCACAATAGGAGGGGAAATTAGACAAATAACCGATAATGATTTTTCCATTCAAGGGCCTTTTAATGTACATCCAAATGGTAAAGAGCTTGTCTATCCCGCCGACAATAGCTTGTTCATTACCAACATCTTTTCTGGCAATACACAACGCATCACACCTAGATTTTCAGACCAAGAAAAACCTGTCGGTGCACCGGTATATGCACACAACGGAGAACATATTGCATATAACCGCTACGTCGGTTCCGGGCATCATCGGTTTTTGCAGATTTTTCTTTTAACACACGCGCTGCGCAACTGATGGCCCGTGCAATAACTCCGGACGAGAAGACCAAATATAAAATCAAAGTAACCATAGTTGGTTACCGCCTCGTTTTCTTTCCAAAGACGCTCTTAGATCCGACTTTGATCCGTGTCTCATTCCTGTCTCCTTCACTCTATATCCTAGTGATATCCCTATGTGGTACGTGAAAAGACGCAAAACACGGCCTTTTAAGCAATACCTATCGGACTCCCATCGGACTAGACTATAGACGGAATGGAGGTTAGATATATAATAACTTTAGCCTGTGGTGGACTAAAAATCCTGTTAAAAAGCGAAGTAGGGGTTAGCGGGTAGAGCGGCTCAACAGGATTGCGTGTAGGAGCTGAATCTTTAGCGAAGTTCATACAGCCTAGATCTTTTGTTACTTTCAGATGCCATATCTATTAAAATCGTTGTAGAAATCCGCTCGTTATAAATTTGGTTCTGGCAAAAAGCAGAACTACTAAGCAAGCATGCTATGGCCACTATTAGTGCTGTTTTTTTTAGCTTCTATCATTTTAATGTTCTGGTAGTGCTTATTTCAAAATGGACAGTTTGAAGCCCGTTTAGCTCAATTAATTGCTTAAATATAAGACGATCTTTCCCGATTATGAAATCAAAAATGCTTTTTAACGTTCCATGATTAAAAAGATAAATTCAAGTTATGTGAAGATTAACAACAAACAATATTTACTAGTGATCGGAGGATAACAAGAGGGCGAAGCGTAATTGATAAAACTCTTGACAGAAAACCTAATCATGTTTTGTAGCTGTTCAAGCAATATACTGTTTTGTGCTAAAAATGTTAGTAATATTCAGCTGTTTTCAGTATCTTTGCCATAGAACCAAAGCCGAACCTATCAATGGCAAAAAAAGACGATCTGTTATGGAAGGGGATACTGGAAGAGATCTTCGATGACTTCCTTCGTTTCATGCATCCCGAGGCTGATGAGATATACGACCTGAAAAAAGGTATCGCCTTTCTCGATAAGGAACTCGAGCAGTTATTCCCGCCCGAAGAAGATGAATTTTCACCAAAAGTTGTGGACAAGCTGGCAAGAGTAAACACTCGGGAAGGGAAGGAGGAATGGGTACTGATCCATGTGGAAGTACAGGGAAGGTATCAGAAGGATTTTCCCAAAAGGATGTTTACTTATTATTACAGGATATTGGACAAATATAACCAACGTATCAGCGCCTATGCCATTTTTACGGACGGATACAAGGTGAAGCGACCCGATAGATACGAAACCGGCTATCAGGGCACCAGCCTAACCTATCGCTTCAATACATACCAGCTGGCTCATTCTAATGAGCAAGAGTTACTACAGAGTGATAATCCCTTTGCTCTTGCGGTACTGGTTGGCAGGAGCGCTTTTGTTGGCAATAGGGCGGAGGATAGCGAGAAAAGAGATAGCGATCTGCTGGAATTCAAAGGAACGCTATTGCGAAAGTTGGCGAAGGCACAGCTTAGCAGTAAGAAGATCAGAGCATTAATGAATTTTTTGAAGTATTATGTACATTTTGATAATCAGTATAATAATGTTATTTTTGATAAACAAATACAAACGGTTAAAGGAAGGAGCGAAGCTATGGGCATAGAAGAACTGATGCTCGACAGGGCAACAAAACAAGGAATACAAAAGGGTGAACAAAAAAGCAAAAGTCAGGTTATTTCAAATCTCTTGGAAAAATTTGGCTTTAGCATAGAACAGGCTGCTGAAGCGGCAGATGTTTCAATTGAATTCGTTCAAAAAATTCGCGCCAAACTAGATAATAAGAATAAATAGACTAATCTATTTATCATACATATTTGAGCCATGCACCGAAAAAAAACGTGCATGGCTTTTTTGTTCAATTACAACAGATAAGTCAAACGAGGCTCTCGTGCGATCGCAGAACAGCCTTATGGAATGAGCGTAAAATAATAAGAACTTCCAGCACTCCTACAGAAAGTTGATCTTCTGTTCACTTTCCAATAACCCCGAACACAATTCGCGCTGAGCCAATAACTATAGGTTTTCGAATCCGAGGAATGCGTATTCACGAGCGCGTGGTATTTGAAGTAATTATCAGTTAAAGTTTTGCCGGAACGCTAAAGGCGACATTTCGGTTTTTTGTTTAAATAATTTACTGAACGATTGCGGATAATCAAAACCCAATTGATACGCTATTTCGCTTACTGAAAGTCCGGTGCTTGTCAGTTTTTCTTTTGCATTTTCAATCAATTTGTCGTGAATGTGCTGTTGTGCGGTTTGACCGGTGAGTTGTTTTAAACAATCGCTCAAATACTTTGGTGATAAATTAAGTTTAGAAGCGAAATAGTTTACAGTCGGTAAACCGTTTTCCGTTTCCGCAAAATAAGCATTTAGCAAGTTTTCAAATTTGCTTAAAAGTTCACTACTATTTTGTTTTCGCGTAATGAACTGTCTATGATAGTAACGATTGCAGTACGTAAGCAATAAATCGATGTTTGAAATAATTACATCCTGACTAAATTTGTCTATCGGTAAGCTTGTTTCTTTTTCTATCTGTAAAAAAATGGCTTCAATGGACTTTTGTTCTTCATCTGACAATATCAATGCTTCGTTAACAGCATAATGAAAAAAGTCATACGTTTTTGTCTTTTGCGATAAGGGATAACCTCTCAAAAAATCGGGATGTACGGACAGCAACCAACCCGTTTGCGGAATAAAATTGCCTACTTCTAAAATGTTCACTTGCTTCGGAGAAAAGAAAGACATGACCCCCTCGTCAAAATCGTATTGCGTTTGCCCGTATTGCGTTTTGCAAGGGCAATCTTTTTTAAGCGTGATCTGATATAAATCCGAAACTAATTTTGTGCGTTGTTCCACTTCATTTTTTGGGAAATCTTCAAATCGCAGTAAACTAAACAAAGGATGTTTCGGTTTCGCTAAACCCAATAGCTGATGTTGTTGTGCCAATGACCGAATATTTACCGTTGCAACTTCCTGCTTGTTCATAAGTTCAAATTTATGAATTACAATCCCATTTCTTTTCTTTTTCGTTGAGCAAAAACGCTCGTAATAGTAGAGTATGGAATTAAAGACCCTATTTTTGCTAACATTGCATTTTGAAATCCTGAAACATGAAATGTTTTTTTCTTTTCCAATGCTTTTATCATTTCTGCGGCAACTTGTTCAGATGTCTGTGTATACGCACCTTTTACAAGTATTTTTCCCCATTCATTATTGTTGGCGGCAGTATTCATAAAATTGGAACTCGTAAATCCCGGACAAAACAGCATTACATTTACTCCATAAGGTTTGCATTCTTCGGTCAATGCCTGGGTAAATGAACGTACAAACATTTTGGAAGCCGCATAAACACTCATATATGGACTTGGGAAAAAGGAAGCCATAGAACCGACATTTATAATAGTTCCGTTTTTGTTGTTTTTCATTTCGGGCAGGAAAAGATGACAAAGTGCAACCAATGAAGAATTATTTAATTGCAACATTTCTAACTCGGACTGCAAATTGTTGTTTACAAACTCTCCACTTGAACCAATTCCTGCATTATTCACCAGAACGTTTACCGACAAGTTTCTCTTTTTAGCCTCTTCAAAAACATAATATGCGGTTTCGGGTTTGCTCAAATCTGCAACAATGTAACTTGCTGTAATTCCGTTTTGGTTTGATAGTTGTTCGCATTGCTGTTTCAGTTTTTGTTCATTTCGTGCAACCAAAAGCAAATTGTGTTTTTTCTTTGCTAGTCGGTATGCTAATGCTTCACCAATTCCGCTTGTTGCACCCGTAATCAATATTACTTCCATCTTCTTCAAATTTTATGTGGCAAAATTGCGACTGTTTGAAAAATTAAAAGTGTTCAAATGTCGGCATGTTGTATTTAAATGTCGGGGCGGCTATTGTTTTTACACGATGAAAGCAAGAAAAAGTTTAAAAAGAACTGGAAAGCCGTCGAAGAAATACTTCGGTTTCTAGACTAGTTTTTCGATAATATGTTAGACTAAAGAATCAAAACTACAGGCGCTCCCGCAGAAAGTTGTCTTCTATTCACTTTCATATAACCGAGATCCAATTCGTGAAACAGTTTCATGCTCTATTTAGCAATGTGAAATTTAGAGAAAAATCGAATCAATGTACAGGCTAAGGAATATGATTGTTTCACTTTTTCATTTTGTTATTTGAAATAAAAGAATATTTTATGCTAAAAATATTAGTAAATCGGCTACAGAAAAAGAACGTGCAAAGGCAGATCAAGAGAAGCTGGATTCAGCTAAATTTTTAAAAGAAACAGGACTTTTAAGCAACGAGCAAATTGCCAAAAGCCTGAAGCTGCCTTTGGAAGTAGTTGAAAAGCTATAGAGTATACAGCATAAGTTTAGAAGCCATGCACAAAAAAAAACGTGCATGGCTTTTTTGTTTAGGATATCGTCAGACCCGAACGGGGCTCTCGTGCAATGGCAATGACGGCCTTATGAAATGAGCTTTAAAATGATTTAGCTTTGTTGGGGCCTAAAAATCATGTTAAGAAGCGAAGTAGGGGTTAGCGGGGTAGAGCGGCTCAACAGGATTGCGTGAAGGAGCTGAATCATTTAGCGAAGTTCATACAGCCTAGATCTTTTGTTACTTTTGTATCATGACAAAAGTAAAATCATTTCCTTACGAAGCGAGCCTAAAGGCAAAATGGGATACCCAGAATGCCTTTGATTACGCAATAAAAGAAGCCGCAAAAGAAGCCGCAAAAGCGGCTACAAAAGCGGCTACAGAAAAAGAACGTGCAAAGGCAGATCAAGAGAAGCTGGATTCAGCTAAATTTTTAAAAGAAACAGGACTTTTAAGCAACGAGCAAATTGCCAAAAGCCTGAAGCTGCCTTTGGAAGTAGTTGAAAAGCTATAGAGTATACAGCATAAGTTTAGAAGCCATGCACAAAAAAAAACGTGCATGGCTTTTTTGTTTAGGATATCGTCAGACCCGAACGGGGCTCTCGTGCAATGGCAATGACGGCCTTATGAAATGAGCTTTAAAATGATTTAGCTTTGTTGGGGCCTAAAAATCATGTTAAGAAGCGAAGTAGGGGTTAGCGGGGTAGAGCGGCTCAACAGGATTGCGTGAAGGAGCTGAATCATTTAGCGAAGTTCATACAGCCTAGATCTTTTGTTACTTTTGTATCATGACAAAAGTAAAATCATTTCCTTACGAAGCGAGCCTAAAGGCAAAATGGGATACCCAGAATGCCTTTGATTACGCAATAAAAGAAGCCGCAAAAGAAGCCGCAAAAGCGGCTACAAAAGCGGCTACAGAAAAAGAACGTGCAAAGGCAGATCAAGAGAAGCTGGATTCAGCTAAATTTTTAAAAGAAACAGGACTTTTAAGCAACGAGCAAATTGCCAAAAGCCTGAAGCTGCCTTTGGAAGTAGTTGAAAAGCTATAGAGTATACAGCTTAGTTTTATCTAATTCAAATACTTTAATAATGCCAACTCAAAACGATCGTCGCTGGGCCTATAAAAATCATCATCCAATATATTCCCTTTATTATCAATAACTAAATAACGTGGGATATTTTTGAGATTAATTAACTTAGTTAAAGGCGACTGCTTAAAGTTTGCTAGTCTATACTGAGAAGGTTTATGGAAAATTTTGTTCCTTTTCGCAGCGTCAATCCACTTACCAACGTCTTCTTCTTTATCGATGCTAATGGCTACAAATTGAATTGGCTTATCTTTGAGCTTGTTCTCAACCTTCTTTAGTGCAGGCATTTCGTTAATACAGGGTATGCACCAGCTGGCCCAGAAATCTATTAAAGTTAATTTATAGTTGGTATTCGTTATTATTTGTTTAAAATCAGATTGATTTCCTGCAAAATTGTACAAGTCGACGGCTGCAAGGTGTGTTATTGATTTCTTTTCATGATTAGCTGAATTTTCATCGTTTTCGATGATGTAGCTATAACGGCCGTTAGCAAATGACTTTAATTGCTGCTTTGCTCTTTTAAAATCGGTAACGGTTTCCGATAAAATGTTCGTCAGTTGATACATTGTGTCGAGATACGGATCCTGCATTCGTATACCTTTTAGTGCCTGATTGATTTCTTGTATCTTCTCCGGCGCATAGACAAATCCCTCTGCCACCATTGTCGTTATATAATCCTTATAAAAATCTGTTTGTTTTACCTGTTCATCTGCGCCTGCGACACACGCCCAAACGTCATTGTAATCTAGTTTTCGATTTCGCTTTTTCGCGTTGTAAGCGATAATTGCGCGATAAATATTGGTGTTATTTAGCGCATTTAGAGAACGGATTTCATTCACATGCCGATACATATCATTGTACAGGCTATCTGTCGTGCTTGAAATACTAACTGTAGGATCTACCAGCAAATGGGCGGTAGCGGTATACTTGATACTACTGTTCATTTTCCTCAGTATTTCGGCCTGCATATCGGGTAAATTCAAGTTGCAGATAGAAACTTCATTTTTTCTAAAAGAGTTTTCTATTTGTTGTATCATTCCCGCAAGGCCGACGGTTTTAAGAAGCGTTTGTTGTTGTTCGAGGTTATGCAAATAAAAGTCTTCGGGTATAGAGATCAAACTGTCAATAAAGTTTGGATACCCAGAACTACGTTGCACGACAATGGCATTGTCTTCTCCTTGCTTCAATAGTATAGTATCTCCGGGAATTAACAGAACTGGATAAGTAAGGAATACTGGTCCCTTTGGGAGTACTAAAAAGTTTCCATAGTACAGAAACTTTGGTTTGTCAATTAATACTTTCTTGGTGATGACGGTATCTTTGTTCGTATTATTTTTAAAATGCAATTGTTGCCCATATACGTCGAAAAAATTGAACGGAATACTCCCACTAGGTTTTAAGGATACAGAAAGTATTGTTGGCGCTGGTTGCGAAAAGCAGGAGCTCGCAATCAGTACCATAGCGGGCAAGATAAACCGGAAGATTTTCATGACGAGTTTATTTGTGCTCCGATGAATATTTAAGTTTTTATCAAACGAAGCTGTTTAATCAACTTTAACTGGTTAATACCAAATATATACCAATATAAGAAAGATAACAATAAGTATATTCGGAATATCTTATATTTGTCTAATTACTTGTTATTTAGAGGTCTGATTTTAGATTATGAAAAGTATAAACGATTTCTACGAAAAGAGTGGTGACTGGCTGTTCAATTTAGGTGATCCCACTTCAAATGCAAGTGATTCAACTTGCAAAATTAAATCGACTTCAGAGGAAGCCGGAGGAAGTAAGCTCCGCAAACTAATTCGAAGATTTTTTAGGTCCATAAAAAAACAGGAAGAGAAAATGAAGAGACTTCATGCAGCTCGAAGTTATCGCTCAATATGATGGGTTTAAAAAAGGAGTCTTTCATGATCCCCTTTGGAATATAAATTGTTGACTAGCCAAAAAAAAACAAGAATACGATTGTTCTATAACAGTATCATCAATGAACATTGAAGCTCTTCTGATTATTCAATACTTGTCTTGACAGTACTTTACAGTGCCATCATACCAGCTATTTTCAGAGCATTTATGATATCAGCGGCCGTTGCTGTAGCCGGATCAAGCGATGCGGCTTGACGCACAACACCTGCACGGTTCTCAGATGCCAGATTATGTGCCCGAACCCATTTTGTTCCGTCCCACCATTCCGGTCCCGAATCACTTGCTGAAAGATTGAAAAACATGAATCCAACAGAAGGATTGCTCGGTCTTTGTGATGTGAAACCGGATCGAGCAATCTGTGTTTCCACCCATCCAGTATTGTCATTGCCTGATAGCTTTATCCATAAAGAACTCCCACCGATATTGCCAAGTTGTTGATAAGTGGAACCAATCGATGCTTTAATGATCCCTTCGGGAGAGGCATAGCCCGAGAAATTGACTCCAGTGAGGCCGATTGACTGAAAAGTAGGTGGATGGTTTTTAATTGGTAGCGCTGTTCCGGTAACTAAGCCTGTGCTCGTGTTGAGCTGAATAGAGCCATTTGCGATATCTATACGCTCAATTATATATTGAGGCCCCGTTGCGTGTTCGATCTCCAAGAAGTCGCCTACATTAAACTGAGAGACATTGGTCAAATTCGTTATGAACCTATCTCCTGCGGTAACATTGCCCGTATCGGTTAAAGAATGGGCTGTACCAAAGCCAGAACAAATATGGATAAGTGGACGTCCCAACGAAGGTAGCCGCTCGAATAATAATTTCCCGGTTACATGGGTGCCAACCTCCGGTATACCATTTACTCTGCTTAGCTGATCATTGTACGTCGGCGAATAGTAAGCGCTAGCGTTCTTTGCCTCATTCTCTAAGGACAAAACCTTGAACGATTTTAACGAAGTGTAACCACTCGGATTGCCAATTATAATGTGTACACTTTTAACCGCTGCCTTTATGGAAAAGTAAACAGGTGTTGACGCTGGAGTAGGTGTGCCCGTTAGGTAGCATCCACCATAATTTGTACTCCATGCAAACAATTGATTGTTGCTATCATAACCTGCTTGCGCATCAATTTGCCAGTCTGATTCCGAAGTAATGTTTACACCGTTTTCATCGTAACATTTGACACCGACTCGTCCGCCTCTACCTTCTATGCCGCTTCGTATAATCGCAAATTTTTTGCTAAGTGTCGTGTCTAATTTAACGGCGAAACCTGTGCGCAATAGCTCCACGTAAGCGCCGCCGTTTTTATTTAATACTTCTGCGCTGAAGCCGGAAGGGCTGATGGTGGATACCGTACTATTGTCGAAGAAAGCAAAAAGAATGTTAGGTATCATAATCTGGTCCGCACCTGCATATCTACTTACCTTTTCGGCTAAATTTCCACTATCAAACATAACGGTTCCAAACTGGACCTCTGTATACATATTCTGCACACTACGGTAAACATTCTGTTTGGTGTCGCTATTATCTTCAAAAGCATTCGCCTCTTTCGCCCGTTGCCGATCGTATGCATAAGCGGTTTCAATGATATTTCCTTTAGATGCACCATTTAAAATAAAAGCTGCAGCCGGTGTACTTGAGTTCTTTGAGGAATTCCCCTCGTTTCTACAATGAAAAATCCGACAATCGGAAGCATCGTCCATAATTGCTGCATACGAAAAACCTGGTCGGGATACCAGCCAATTCAGCTCAAAGGAAGGCGAGTAAAAAATGTTGTCGTTACCTGTTATTCTTGCGCCTATTCTTGTTTGGCCTTCAGCGAATCCACTTTCGGTGGAAAATCTTCCACCATAAAATTTATTTTCATTACACCAACCATTATTCCCGAAATCAAGATAGACGCCATATCTATTTGCATTAATTCGTTTTAAAAATAAACTATTATATGCAAAGCCCGCGGCATCGCCTACACATTCAACGCCTTTATAGAAACCATCACTGGTTGTAATCGTAATTATATTTGCAGCTTGGTTTAAAAGTCGAATCCCTGTATGATCAGGGTTTATCCAATTCCCTTCATCGCGAGGAACATTGGCAACGGATAAATTTAAAGTAGCATTCATGCTAGCCGTACCTGCATTGCCCACTACAATGGCCGGTCGATCTTTCGGTCCATGATAATTAATTCTGACCTGCATATCCACATTGATATTTGCCGGGATAAAGACAGTATCCATCGTTTTAAACAAATAACCTGCAGGGAAAACCAATGTTATATTAGGCCCTAAACTGGAAATATATCTGACGGCGAATACCGTATCGGCTGCCAATTGGATAGCATTCGTATCGTCCGTGTTATTGTCGCCAACAGCTCCGAACCACAAAACACTTATGCCGCCTGCAAAAATCCTTTTAAATACCTCTGTTCCAAACTCCTGTGTGGTTAATTCTCTGTAAATTATACCATCAGGTGTGATTCCGGAAGTACTCGAAACTTTTTTAAACTGAATTTCTTCGCCTGTAAAGTCGTCAAGCAAGTTCGAAAGCACATTGTTTGTTCTGTATACAGTGCCTTGAGTAGGATCGTAAGTTCCATCAAAGTATTGATTTGCGAAAACAGGAGCATTCATATCAGTTTATATTAATGGTGAAAAGAATTTGTTATTAAAAATAACAAACGAATTTTTTATCTCAAATTTTCTCTGATATAAATAAAAAATATGACTATAATTTTAAAAGAAACATCACTAAAATTTAATTATCTCGCAGCACGGTTCTATAGGATGAACCTAAAGACAGTTGTCATATCCCGACGGAACAGCAGAAAACCTCATCACATTTTGTGAATTGTTCAAGTAATATACTATTGTTTTTACTAAAAATATTAGTATACTAAGATTATTTTCTGTATCTTGGCCTCAAACCAAATCTATTACCGATGACCGAAATAAACTATCCCAAACCCGGGAAATTTATCGATCCTTTGAGTGACTTTGGATTCCGACATTACTTCGGCAGTGAGCCCAACAAAGAAATCCTGATTGAATTTCTGAATGATCTTTTTGAAGGGGAGAGACATATTGAAGAACTTGAATATGGCCCCAACGAGCATGACGGAGACGGCGAAGCAGATAAAAGGGTAATCTTCGATCTGCATTGCAGAGGAAGCAACGGCGAATACTTTATAATCGAAATGCAACGGATTCGGCAGGAGTATTTTAAGGACAGAGCGCTTTATTACACCTCACGTTTAATACAACGTCAGTTGCCGAAGGGGAAGGCTTTCAACAGCTACCAGCTTCCCAATGTTTTCCTGATTGCCTTTTTAGAATTTCGTATGGAAGAGAAGCAGCGAAGCCGCTACTTTCATGACATCGCCCTTTGCAATACGAGCACAGGCGAAATTTTTTACAAAAAGCTGGGCTTTAAATTCATTGAGTTGCCTAACTTTGTAAAACAAGGGGATGAACTGGAAAGCGAAAGGGATAAATGGTTCTATCTGCTTAAGCATATGAGCAATATGGACAAGGTCCCCAAGTTTTTGGATAAGCGGGTTTTTAAACTTATCTTTAAGATAGGAACAGTGTCAAAATTGAACAAGGAGGAACGTATGGCGTACGAAGCGAGCCTAAAGGCAAAATGGGATACCCAGAATGCCTTTGATTACGCAATAAAAGAAGCCGCAAAAGAAGCCGCAAAAGTGGCTACAAAAGCGGCTACAGAAAAAGAACGTGCAAAGGCAGGTCAAGAGAAGCTGGATTCAGCTAAATCTTTAAAAGAAACGGGACTTTTAAGCAATGAGCAAATTGCCAAAAGCCTGAAGCTGCCTTTGGAAGTAGTTGAAAAGCTATAGAGTATACAGCATAAGTTTAGAAGCCATGCACTTTTTTGTGCATGGCTTTTTTGTTCTCGTGCAATGGTAAGGTCGGCCTTATGAAATGAGCGTTAAAATGATTTAGGCTTGTGGTGGCTTAAGGAACATGTGAAGAAATTCCTCTCTATATTCTCAATAAAAACCAAACTCCAAATGCTCCTACAGAAAGTTGATCTTCTATTCACTTTCATATAATCCAGAACACAATTCGTGAAAATAGTTTCCTGTTTTCTGTGGTAATCGTAAAATTTGGAGAAAAATCGAATCAATGTACAAGTTAAGAAATATGATTGTTCTCACTTTTTCATTTTGATTTGTGAAATCAAAAAATCTTTTTCTAACTTTCCATAGTCAAACTAAAACATAAACAAACTAAACCAAAGTCAGAAAACTAAAATTAGCTATCAATAGTCGAAGGAATAACCCTTCAATAAGGAAAAAAGCGACCTCGAAATGTTCGGGTAGTAGAGGCTAAGTAACAGCAGAGCCGTTCAAAGAAGATTTTTTATTGTCTTGTTTGTTTTTATAGGCAATAAAGCTTGCTAAAGCAGGTCAAGTCGCGAGGTTATTCACAAGAGATCGAAATTAAAGGAGTTCATGAGCGCGTCGCAATGCTCCTTGGTTTTGTTTCTTTTGGCGGTCCAAAAGAAAAAAGACAAAGTCAAACTAAAACATTAAACAAGCTGAACCAACAAAATCAACCAATGGAATAGGAATGCAGCATTTCTATAACCTATAGAATCAGAACAAAAAACAATAATTGAAAATGTAATGGCTTCGTGTGAGACACGAACAACTAACAACCTAAAAATAGGCTCTGTGGATATGCGCGCCTAAGAACCAACAACTAACAACGAATAACTAAATATGTTCAAATCACCATTTTCATTTGAAGGGCGTATTCGCCGAACGGAATACGGATTAAGCTATCTAACTTTTTGTTTTTCGGCCTATGTGTTAGGAGCGATGTTTGAAGGAAGTGAGGGAGTTTCTATCGTGGCTGAAATTCTACTTATTATTCCCTTGCTTTGGTTCTTATGGGCCCAAGGGGCAAAACGCTGTCATGATGTGGGTAATAGCGGATGGTTTCAGCTCATACCGTTTTATATCCTTTGGCTAATCTTCGCTGCTGGGCGGAAGGGGAAAAACAAATATGGTAATGATCCTAAAGACAACGACGAGGAGGAAGACGTCCTACAATATGTAAAGCCAGAAATAGCGAATACTCCAGATGAAAATCATTTAAATACATAAGCGGCTATGCACGCTAGAGCGAATAACCAATAACTAATAACCAATAACCAAAACAGAAATACGGGAAACCGTAAAAAAGCGAAAATATTAATATTTAACTATGCCTAAAGTTTAACGAATAAAACAATAAGTCAATCACTAAATCAAACAGCATGGACTTCAAAGACGAAATTCAGCAATTTGCCAAGCGGGTAGATCGCTTGCTGCCACAGATCAAAACCGAAGAGGCTACCAAAACCTCGCTAATTATGCCTTTCTTACGGATACTCGGTTACGATGTATTCGATCCCTTCGAGGTACATCCCGAATTTGTAGCCGATATCGGCATTAAAAAAGGGGAGAAGGTAGATTACGCCATTCTCAAAGACGAAAAACCCGTCATCCTGATCGAATGCAAACACTATGCCGATGGTTTAGATCCGCACAACTCGCAGCTCTTCCGTTATTTTCACACCACGGAGGCCAAGTTCAGCCTGCTCACCAACGGGCTCGAGTACCGTTTCTATACCGATCTGGTAACGCCCAATAAAATGGACGAGAAACCCTTCTTCGAGTTCAAGATCACCGAAATGCGCGATAATGAAATTGCCGAACTCCGTAAATTCCATAAATCCATATTCGATCTCGAGAGCATCTCCAATACCGCCAGCGATCTCAAATTTTTCAATGAAATCAAGATTCTGATCAATGGCGAAATGTATAATCCAAAAGAAGAATTTGTCCGTTATTTCGCCAAACAGGTTTATCCCGGTTTAGTAACCGCCAAAGTGCTCGATCAGTTTACCGCCCTTACCAAAAGAGTTTTTGGCCAGATCGTGAACGATCAGATCAGCGAGCGCTTGAAGAGCGCCCTGAAGAAAGAAACCGAAACCGCCGAAGAAGCTACACCGACAACAACAGAGCCCGAATCACTGGTGATTACCACACAAGATGAGATTGACGGTTTCCTGATTGTGAAGTCTATCCTACGCAAAGAAGTAGAAGTTGGCCGCATTTATATGCGCGATACACAATCGTATTGCGGGGTGCTTTTGGACGATAATAACCGCAAACCCATATGCCGTTTCTATTTCACGGGCAACCGCTTACGCATCGGTTTATTTGGTCAGGATAAGAAGGAAACCAAGCATGATATCGCCCGCTTGGATGATATCTATAACTTCTCGGAAGAGATTGTACAGAGCATTGGGTATTATGAGAAGGAGAAGGTGGCTTAAGGCGGAATCAAAGGAAAAAGGAGTGTGTGGTTATCAAGTTAAAGAAGAAGCCGTGGAAAGGTTTAGGCAGAAGGGAAATTTTGATGTCCTAAGTACGAGATTTGTCCTATTTGAAAAAGATCCGATTATCTATGTTTATTACCAAGAGGAACAAAGCATGTGGGAATTTATAGGTATCCATAGTTTGGAGGAATCTGATTATAGAGTGGTTTCTATTGATGAGATACTAGAAATTGATTTGACAATATTGGAATTAGTTGGTTTAACGACAGATACTTATGCATGTAGGGAAAGTAAGGGTGCTAAATGGTGTATAGATATTTATAGCGCATGAACTAAGCTTCTTGTTGGAAAACAGATTGGCTTGGCCAATAAAAAATGCCCCGAAGATAGTCGAGGCTCTAAATGTTTTCACAACGGAATAATCCTTATTGTGATTTGCTTTCAAAAGCAAAGATATAATCTATTTTGAAAGATGCAATACGGGAAACCGTAATAGAAATAAAAATATTCACTTTAATATGCAAAAAAATAAAAAAAGGATATTTTACTTTATGTGTAGGTTTAGGTGCTGTTCGGAAGTATGAAATCCGATAAATTTGATTATCATGAATAAAAAACATATACTCGGCCTTGACCTAGGTACCACATCCATCGGCTTTGCCCATATCATAGAAGGAGATACGCCAGAACAATCTACCATTGTTCAAATCGGTGTTCGTGTCAATCCATTAACGACAGATGAACAGACCGATTTTGAAAAAGGAAAACCGATTACTATCAATGCCGATAGAACGCTCAAACGGGGGATGAGACGGAATCTCGACCGTTATCAACTGCGTAGGGAAAACTTAATTATGGTACTAAAAAGTACTAACATCCTCAGTGAAGATAGTGTGCTCGCCGAAGATGGGAAAAACACCACACACGAAACTTGGCGAGTAAGAGCTAGAGCTGTTTCTGGAAAAATAGAAAAAGATGAATTGGCCCGTGTGTTTTTGGCTATTAATAAAAAAAGAGGGTATAAAAGTAGTCGCAAGGCAAAAAATGAAGATGAAGGACAGGCGATTGATGGAATGGCTATTGCTAAAAGATTATATGAAGAGAACCTTACTCCCGGACAATTAGCCTATCAATTACTGCAGGAAGGGAAAAAATATATACCTGATTTTTACCGCTCTGATTTGCAAGCAGAATTTGATAAAGTGTGGAGCTTTCAGAAACAATTTTATCCGGAAATACTTACAGATGGATTTTATAGGAACCTACAAGGTAAAGGGCAAAGAGCAACGTCTACCGCATTTTGGAGTACCTATGGATTTAATACCGCCGAAAATAAAGGGAATCGGGAGGATAAAAAACTACAGGCCTATAAATGGCGAAGTGAAGCTATTTTTAAGCAATTAGCAAAGGAAGAAGTAGCTTATGTGATTACCGAAATTAATAACAACCTGAATAACTCAAGTGGTTATCTAGGCGCTATTTCTGATCGCAGTAAAGAGCTGTATTTTAACAAGGAGACAGTAGGGCAGTTTCTTTACAAACAACTCCAGCAAAATCCACATACTAAATTAAAGAATCAGGTATTTTACCGTCAGGATTATTTGGATGAGTTTGAAGCCATTTGGAATGAACAATCCAAATATCATACTGAGTTAACAAAAGAATTAAAAGAAGAGATCCGTGATATTATCATTTTCTATCAACGGAAATTAAAATCTCAAAAAGGATTGATGAGCTTTTGTGAATTCGAATCAGAAGAGAAAATTATCAATGGTAAAGAGAAAACGATTGGGTTAAAAGTAGCTTCTAAATCTTCACCCTTATTTCAGGAACTTAAGATATGGCAAGTTTTAAATAATGTTCAGGTTCGTAAGAAAGGAAGTAGAAGACGAGTGTCAAAGAGTGTTGATCAAGCAAATGACTTTGATGGCGATCAGGAGACTTTTGTCCTTGATTTAGATACGAAGCAAAAACTTTTTGAGGAACTGAATCTCAAAGGAAATCTCTCAGCCAACCAAATTATTGAAATTTTAGGGCATAAACCTGCTGACTGGGAATTGAACTATAGTACATTGGAAGGTAATCGTACTAACAGGGTATTGTATGAAGCATATTTGAAGATTTTGGATTTGGAGGGCTATGATGTAAAAAAACTGTTAAAGGTGAAGTTAAATAAGGATGAGGTAGAATTAGGGGATCTCAATGTGCCGACTTCGAAAATCAAAAATATGGTGAAATCTATTTTTGAAATATTGCAGATCAATACTGAAATTTTAGCGTTTAATGCCGAACTGGATGGCAAAGCTTTTGAAGCACAGGCAGCTTATCAGTTATGGCATTTGCTGTATTCGTATGAAGGAGATGATTCACAAAGCGGTAACGAAAAATTGTATGAGCTGTTGGGAAAGAAGTTTGGATTTAAAAGAGAACATGCGCAGATTTTAGCTAATATCGCCTTACCGGATGATTATGGGGATTTAAGTACTAAAGCAATGCGAAGGATCTATCCTTTTATCAAAGAACATAAATATGATAAGGCTTGTGGACTCGCTGGATATCGTCATTCAAAATGGTCTTTGACTTCAGAAGAGATAGCTAACAGACCTTTGAAAAATGCCTTAGCTTTAATCAAAAAGAATAGTTTGCGGAATCCGGTGGTAGAGAAAATTCTCAATCAATTGGTGAATTTGATCAATACCCTTATTGATAAGAATAGCAAAAAAGATGCGTACGGAAATATCATAGAATATTTCAAGTTTGACGAAATCCGTATCGAATTAGCTCGTGAGCTAAAGAAAAACGCCAAAGAAAGGGCTGAAATGACTACTAATATCAATGCATCAAAATTGGCTCATGAAAAGATTTTCAAAATCTTACAGACAGAATTTGGTGTTAAAAATCCAACGCGAAATGACATCATCCGTTATCGGTTGTATGAGGAGTTAAAAAACAACGGGTATAAAGACTTATATACCAATACGTACATTCCAAGAGAAATTTTATTTAGTAAACAAATCGACATCGATCATATTATTCCACAGGCGAAATTATTTGATGACAGCTTCTCCAATAAGACCATTGTCTTCCGTCATACTAACCTGGATAAAGGCAATAAAACAACTTATGACTACATCGATAGTAAATTTGGGAATGACAAATTAGAGGAGTTCATGGCGAGGATTGAATCATTGTATCAACTGGGAATTAAAAACAAAGAGGAGGGCATTTCCAAAGCTAAATATCAGAAGCTGTTAAAGAAAGAGTCTGGTATCGGCGATGGATTTATTGAAAGAGATTTAAGAGATAGTCAGTATATCGCCAAGAAGGCCAAAAATATGCTCTATGAGATTACCCGATCGGTGGTTTCCACTTCAGGTAGCATTACGGACAAGTTGCGTGAAGATTGGGGACTGGTTAATATCATGAAAGAATTGAATCTGCCTAAATATCGTACGCTGGGTTTAACGGAGATGGAAGAACGGAAGTTTAAGCAACAGGTGGAAGTCATTAAAGACTGGACAAAGCGGAACGACCATCGCCACCACGCTATGGATGCTTTAACCGTTGCGTTTACCAAACATAATTATATTCAGTATTTGAACTATTTGAACGCCAGAAAGAATGAAAAACATAAACAGCATGGTAATATCATCGCGATAGAGAAGAAAGAAACAGAGATTAGGTTAGATGATCAAGGAAATAAAAAGCGTGTGTTTAAACTGCCGATCCTAAATTTTAGAGAACAGGCAAAAGAACATTTGGAAAGTGTATTAGTTTCACATAAAGCCAAAAACAAGGTAATTACTAAAAACAAGAACAGAATCAGATCCAAAGATGGCGAAAAAGTGAAGATCGAGTTTACTCCGAGAGGGCAATTGCACAAGGAGACCATTTATGGTAAGTACCAATACTATGTAAATAAGGAAGAGAAAATCGGGACAAAATTTGATGAGGCGACTATCAATAAAGTAAGCAATTCTGTTTATAGGAAATTGCTTTTACAACGCCTTGAAGAAAATAATAATGATCCGAAAAAAGCTTTCGGAGGTAAGAATACGTTGAATAAAAATCCGATTTATCTGAATGATGAAAAATCTGAAACCTTACCAGAAACGGTTAAATTAACATGGCTGGAAGAAGATTATGCTGTCCGAAAGGATGTGACACCTGCGAATTTTAAGGATGTCAAAACGATTGAAAAAGTGCTGGATGCTAAAGTAAAACAGCTTTTACTCGATCGTTTGAATGAATTTGGCGGTGATCCAAAGAAAGCCTTTTCAGATCTCGATAAGAATCCAATTTGGTTTAACGAAGCAAAAGGTATCGCAATCAAACGAGTTAGGATTTCCGGAGTTAAAAACGCAGAGTTCTTGCATTACAAAAAGGACCATTTAGGCAATCATATCTTAGATAAAAATGGGAAAAAGATTCCTGTTGACTTTGTAAGTACGGGTAATAACCACCATGTGGCAATTTATCGAGACGAAAAGGGGAGTTTACAGGAACGGGTGGTTTCTTTGTTTGATGCGATACAATTGGTGAATGCCGGAGAACCTGTTATAGATAAACAGTATAACGGGGGCATAGGTTGGCAATTTCTGTTTACTATGAAGCAAAACGAATATTTTGTGTTTCCAAATGAAAGGGTTGGTTTTAGCCCCAAAGATATCGATTTGTTGAATCCGAAAAATAAAAAAGTAATAAGTCCGAATCTATTTAGGGTGCAGAAGATCGCAACTAAAAATTACATGTTTAGACACCATTTGGAGACAAATGTAGAGGATAGAAAGGAATTGAAAAACATAGCATTTATACATGTTCGCAGTTGTAATCTTTTGAAAGATATTGTTAAAATCCGCATGAACCACTTGGGAGATATCATAAATGTTGGAGAGTATTAGAGATTCAGAACCGATATGTATCCGTTGGGGGAGGTTTAGTGGAGGTATAGTATTTACAGATCGTAATCGGGAGAATTAGTAACCTATGAACGAGATAATTATATATCAGGACGATAATAGCGATGTCCAAGTAGAAGTTCAGTTTGAAAACGAAACTTTTTGGTTATCTCTAAATCAGATAGCGACTCTATTTGAAAGAGATAAATCAGTTATTTCAAGGCACTTAAATAATATCTACAAAGAAGGAGAGCTCGACGCGGACTCAACTATTGCAAAAAATGCAACAGTTCAGCATGAAGGAAGTCGAAAAGTAACGAGAGCAATCGAATACTATAATCTTGATGCCATCCTTTCCGTGGGTTATCGAGTAAACTCGAAACGCGGCGCCCAATTCCGTCAGTGGACCACCCAGCGCCTCAAAGATTTCTTGGTAAAAGGCTACACCATCAACCAGAAACGCCTGGACGAGCTGCAACAAACCGTTCAGCTTATCCAAAAATCCATCAGCGAAGATACTGATTTAACACAACTCATAAACAGCCGGTAATATGATTAAGCGTACCCTCATGTTTTCCAACCCAGCTTATCTGAGCCACAAGAATAGCCAATTGGTGATTTCCTTTCCAGATGAGGAAAGAGATGATCGGACAGTTCCTATTGAGGACATCGGTGTAGTGGTTTTGGAAAATCAACAGATTACTATTTCGCATGGCTGTATTGCGGCACTTGTACAAAATAATGTCGCGTTGGTTTCTTGTGATTCAAGTCACATGCCCACTGGCTTAATTTTACCATTAGACGGTGGAAATACACAGGCAGAACGATTCCGGTATCAGATCGAGGCATCTGTACCTTTAAAGAAACAACTTTGGCAGCAGACTATACAACAGAAAATATATAATCAGGCACGTGTGCTGCAAATGATTGGTATAGATGCTGCGAATATGTTTCGTTGGTCAAAGTGTGTTAAATCGGGTGATCCGGATAATTATGAGGGACGGGCTGCGGCATATTATTGGCAGAATATATTCAGCCATTATCTCAACTTCAATAGGGGTCGCACAGGCGAACCACCGAACAATTTGTTGAATTATGGATACGCCATACTCCGTGCCATCACGGCTCGAAGTTTAGTTTCCTCTGGTCTGTTGCCTACCTTGGGAATATTTCATCGTAATAAATATAATGCCTATTGCTTAGCAGATGATATTATGGAACCTTATCGTCCATTTGTAGATCTTATCGTTTATGATATTGTTGCTGAGGGCGTTGGTTTGAGCGAATTGAATACCACACTCAAAACAAGATTGTTGCAATTGCCACAAGTGGATGTATCTTTCGATGATATGACCAGTCCGTTGTTGGTAGGGATGTCTCGGACGACGGCATCATTGGCCCGTTGTTTTGAAGGAGCATCTCGTAAAATTAATTATCCAACTATGAGTTTGTGAAATTGTTGTGACCCGCTTAAATCAATATCGTATTTTGTGGATTCTCGTCTTTTTTGATTTGCCTACCGAAACAAAGAAAGAGCGTGCGGCTCATGCGCGCTTCCGTAAAGATATTATGCAGGATGGTTTCACCATGTTTCAGTTTTCAATCTATTTACGGCATTGTAATAGTCGAGAAAATGCCGATGTTCATATCAAACGGGTAAAACGCCTACTGCCTGAAAAAGGACACGTCGGAATATTGACTATTACGGACAAGCAATTCGGTGATATCGAATTGTTTATTGGTAAAGAAATGGGGAAACGGCCCGATACACCCCAACAATTAGAGATGTTTTAAGAATTTTGGAGGTTCTCTTTTTGTGAACTTATTTCGTATATGCACAGTGTTATACGCGAGTACATTGAATGAAAACAAGTAATAAAAGTTTTCCACATGGTTGAGTTTGTAACAAAAAGTCTGGCTATGAAGGTCTGTTAGAATAGTTGAAACTAATAATTTATAAAAAATCCAAGCTGTAAAGGCTTGGATTTTTTATTTCTAATTTTTGAGTCAATCTACTGATTTTCATTTAGATGCTTGATGATATGCTGTGTCTAATATCAGTAAATCAAAGAATGAAAGCAAATCACAACGTACCAGTCAGATGGATACTTCTTATTCCGGCTGTGTCTAATATCAGTAAATCAAAGAATGAAAGCAAATCACAACGTTTGATACTGATATTCAGCAGGAATTTTTGCTGTGTCTAATATCAGTAAATCAAAGAATGAAAGCAAATCACAACATACCTCTAATTATCTTCAACGGGTAATTCGCTGTGTCTAATATCAGTAAATCAAAGAATGAAAGCAAATCACAACCGATCACTTCTCAGTTGATAATCACATATAGCTGTGTCTAATATCAGTAAATCAAAGAATGAAAGCAAATCACAACGGTAGATTCTTGTACATGTATTTTATTTTCGCTGTGTCTAATATCAGTAAATCAAAGAATGAAAGCAAATCACAACTAGATCAAACATTTCTTGATAGCTGGTCAGGCTGTGTCTAATATCAGTAAATCAAAGAATGAAAGCAAATCACAACTTGCAGGGCTAAGCAAACAAAGTCAGGGTTGCTGTGTCTAATATCAGTAAATCAAAGAATGAAAGCAAATCACAACTATCGGTCGGGTTGGGTCAATCCTATCTGAGCTGTGTCTAATATCAGTAAATCAAAGAATGAAAGCAAATCACAACTCCCATAAACGTAGCCTACAGCGTTATCCCGCTGTGTCTAATATCAGTAAATCAAAGAATGAAAGCAAATCACAACTATCGTTGTTATTTTGAAGGTTTCTTTTCGGCTGTGTCTAATATCAGTAAATCAAAGAATGAAAGCAAATCACAACGGAGTGGATATCTTATAAGAGGGATTGAAAGCTGTGTCTAATATCAGTAAATCAAAGAATGAAAGCAAATCACAACGTACCGCCGTTACGGAATGCTGCACCCTGTGCTGTGTCTAATATCAGTAAATCAAAGAATGAAAGCAAATCACAACTATTTGCTTTGACGAACAGATGCCGGTTTCGCTGTGTCTAATATCAGTAAATCAAAGAATGAAAGCAAATCACAACTATACAGATGTTGCTATGATAGCAAGTTTAGCTGTGTCTAATATCAGTAAATCAAAGAATGAAAGCAAATCACAACTATTACTACAAAACGCCTTACGATTGGCTGGCTGTGTCTAATATCAGTAAATCAAAGAATGAAAGCAAATCACAACACCCGGCCCGCTTCATCTTCCCGCCCTCGCGCTGTGTCTAATATCAGTAAATCAAAGAATGAAAGCAAATCACAACAAACCAAACGGCAAGCCTCTGGAAAGCTGGGCTGTGTCTAATATCAGTAAATCAAAGAATGAAAGCAAATCACAACGCGCGGCTGTCCTTCATTTCGAGCGGCCCGGCTGTGTCTAATATCAGTAAATCAAAGAATGAAAGCAAATCACAACTAAAACTTGCCTTTAGTTGCTTAGAGTTGCGCTGTGTCTAATATCAGTAAATCAAAGAATGAAAGCAAATCACAACGCTAAGCACTAAGCAGACTATTGCTGTGTAGCTGTGTCTAATATCAGTAAATCAAAGAATGAAAGCAAATCACAACTATGCCCTCCACTGCAATAGAGTTTGATTCGCTGTGTCTAATATCAGTAAATCAAAGAATGAAAGCAAATCACAACTCTTAGACAAGTCAGTGTAAGCCAAGTTGTGCTGTGTCTAATATCAGTAAATCAAAGAATGAAAGCAAATCACAACTAGCGGATCGCGCGACAAGTGCGTTATCGGGCTGTGTCTAATATCAGTAAATCAAAGAATGAAAGCAAATCACAACGACGTATCCGATTTCGAAGAACTGCGGGACGCTGTGTCTAATATCAGTAAATCAAAGAATGAAAGCAAATCACAACGGATACCATGCGTGAACTCCTGCCCGAAGAGCTGTGTCTAATATCAGTAAATCAAAGAATGAAAGCAAATCACAACTCAGCTTATATGTGTTTAAAAGCCTATGACGCTGTGTCTAATATCAGTAAATCAAAGAATGAAAGCAAATCACAACGACGAGATAGCCTTCGCTCTGCAACTGGTGGCTGTGTCTAATATCAGTAAATCAAAGAATGAAAGCAAATCACAACATACGATCATACAGCCTGTAAATCCAGAACGCTGTGTCTAATATCAGTAAATCAAAGAATGAAAGCAAATCACAACTGTATGGGATAAACTCCGTACAGGAATAAAGCTGTGTCTAATATCAGTAAATCAAAGAATGAAAGCAAATCACAACATTAAAACCAAACTTACCCGCTAGCTTCTCGCTGTGTCTAATATCAGTAAATCAAAGAATGAAAGCAAATCACAACAAGATGCCATTTGCAAAGGCATAGAAACTGGCTGTGTCTAATATCAGTAAATCAAAGAATGAAAGCAAATCACAACGAGGTTGCCTCGATTAATAGGTGCTATATCGCTGTGTCTAATATCAGTAAATCAAAGAATGAAAGCAAATCACAACGTCAACTTATTCAATTAAAGACGTGGCCAAGCTGTGTCTAATATCAGTAAATCAAAGAATGAAAGCAAATCACAACATATATTTTAACGGATTTAGATAGGTCTGAGCTGTGTCTAATATCAGTAAATCAAAGAATGAAAGCAAATCACAACAGGTAGGAGATCCTATAAATCTAGGGGAAAGCTGTGTCTAATATCAGTAAATCAAAGAATGAAAGCAAATCACAACGGAATATGTAGTTGAAAAAATAGCTGAGGCGCTGTGTCTAATATCAGTAAATCAAAGAATGAAAGCAAATCACAACTAACTACCTAAACAAACTAGTGGAGTGAGGCTGTGTCTAATATCAGTAAATCAAAGAATGAAAGCAAATCACAACTTGCTTGGCGAAGTCAACTTATCAACTTGGGCTGTGTCTAATATCAGTAAATCAAAGAATGAAAGCAAATCACAACTTGAATATCATAGCATTATCAACAAAATCCGCTGTGTCTAATATCAGTAAATCAAAGAATGAAAGCAAATCACAACTCCAGCATAGCTGGCCAACGCGGATATATCGCTGTGTCTAATATCAGTAAATCAAAGAATGAAAGCAAATCACAACAAATGGGTATCGATTATCTTCATATGATGAGCTGTGTCTAATATCGGTAAATCAAAGAATGAAAGCAAATCACAACGGTGTTAAAAGGAGTTATAAAGAGGCTTATGCTGTGTCTAATATCAGTAAATCAAAGAATGAAAGCAAATCACAACTGGATTATTTAACAAATTAGCTAGACTGGAGCTGTGTCTAATATCAGTAAATCAAAGAATGAAAGCAAATCACAACCCTGCAGCTCCTTATTCGGCTTTAGGTGATGCTGTGTCTAATATCAGTAAATCAAAGAATGAAAGCAAATCACAACTGACACCTATCGGTGGACAGGCAAATGAACGCTGTGTCTAATATCAGTAAATCAAAGAATGAAAGCAAATCACAACTTTTTTCCATGGTGATGAAGCATGGTTGTAGCTGTGTCTAATATCAGTAAATCAAAGAATGAAAGCAAATCACAACTAGTAGCATGAGGCTTGCGAACGGTAGTAGGCTGTGTCTAATATCAGTAAATCAAAGAATGAAAGCAAATCACAACTGTACCTTTTTAGGATACTTGCTAACTATAGCTGTGTCTAATATCAGTAAATCAAAGAAGCGACGTAGGAGCTCTCGAGCGTCTTTAAAACTACAGTTAACGAGTAATGAAAGCGAATCACAACAGTTGTAGATATTACCTTTTATCATCTTCTTATTGCGTCTGACAGTATGATTTAAAATCGGAAGACAACCCCTCTTTGAATGTAGAGAATAGCCGTCGTGAAAACGCCGCATAATCTAACGGGTTAGTGGAAAAACCATGATTGGTCAACAACTTGTTGACTAATTCAATGAGGCTTTTTGATAAACCAACCGACTCCGATCTTCCTTTCGTTCTAAAACTGGTTCTTTATTTTGTTTCCTGCACAAAATAGCTAAACTAGTTTGAATGTCTTTTGCGGTAAATGCCGCCCCTAAATTTTCTTGCAGCAAGAGGTAGATCGTCAAAGCAAATTTTAGCTCGTCGAAATACCCTTCCTTTATTAACTTCAATAGATAGTTGGTTACAGCCTCATTTTCTTTACTCCGTTCTCCTTTTGTCTCCTTCTTTTTCCAAATAAAATCCTTGGTTGATTTATCTTTATACTCAACCGTAAATCGATAGGTGATGGTTTTGTATTGCTCGGTGTCGTGGATCTTTTTGCTTCCTGTGATGGAAACTTGCTCGTCAGGTTGGATATTATTCGGAATAATCTCGCGGATAGTAGAGTCCAATATAGCCGGGAGTAAATCCAGCTGTTCGGTTTTAAATTTGTTTTTATCGGTGGGATCCAAAAGATCAAAGAAATAAGCGTCTTTCTTCCCTAGCAAAAATGAAACTTCAGAAGGAGTAAGCCCAATTTCTGTACTTCTTTCAAAAACAAAACGCGCTATCTCGAAATCCATGCGAGACATAATTACTAAGCTACACCCACCATTCCTTTGCTTTGGATTGTTTTCTGTTTTTGCCACGGCTTGATAAAAGAGATTAAGGTTACCCAAACATAACAATTTAGTGTCAACCAAAAAAGGACACCTGTAAAATGTGCTAGCTAAATTGACTTAAGGATTTGGCAAATCATTATATGTGGCAGCTAGCATGGATACCAGTTGTCGTTCTTTGATGTTCGGATCAACACCACATTTCTGATTTATAAGTAGATACCCACTTACTTCTTCGTATTCGAAATGTTGGAATAGACCGGTACCGATTTTCTTAGATACAAACTCCCGATAGATTTTAAAGCGTTGAGTGTTAGAATATCCCTCCATCTTCCTTGAATTTTTATCGTAGGTGCGCGAGCCTACAAAACCAAATGAAGCCGTAGGATATTCTCCAAGTAATAAAGGAACACATTTCAGGCAGGTGACCAGCAAATTACCAACATCACCTCTGTTAGTAATAAGGTAATATTTGAAATCACTCTTTCGGTGCATTTTTGCATAAAACTTAATGGCAAAAAAATCACCTTCATGATAATCAGCAGTAAGTACATATTGCAGATCGGTTACAGGAGAATAAAATTTGTATAAGAATGAAAAAAGATGGGCTGAACCATCTTTAATTCTTCTTTTCTGTATGAATTGTAACTCGTAGCCCGGATAGTCAAATATCAAGGTATTAATAGTTTAGGTTTTTCTTGGCTGTTTTGCTTAGACGTTTCTTTTACATGGACGACCTTCCCCTCGATTTCACAAGCGTTTAATCGTACGGGCTTTACATCCTTAAGTGGAGTCCAATTCAATCGATCTCCTTTTGCTCTTAATTTTGCTGAAACAAGTTGCATGGCCATATTATTCTGTTAACATACAAATATAAGAATTTTTCTCGTAAAGAGTTAAGCCTTAGTATACACCGATGATTTATTCTCCAACAATCCATTCGCTGCTAGTTTGTTGAGTGTTCTCACCATGATTTTCTCCTCAGCTTTACCTTCAATAAAAAGATGTTTTGCTGTATCAGTTATAGTTTTGTCGCTATCGAAAAAACCATGATCAATCATCCCCTTAAGAACAAGTTGCATATCAGTTTCATTACTCAAGCTCAATACTGCTTTTTCTACTAAAGTGCCATCACTTTTTTGATCGGCTTCATCAGGAGGAAGGAGGTCGTGTATCTGCCAGTCTAATGATTTAGCAAGCGTAGGATAATCATGTGTATTATACTGACCAGGTAAATCGCTGTTCTCTATGTTGATTACAAAGTTTTGGCTTTTACCTAATAGTTGAGAAAGGTGGTAAGCTGATATGCCTAAGACTAATCGGCGATACTTTACTCGGTTGATAACGTAAGCTGAAAGAGGCGTAATTTCGATCATAAACGATATTACCTAAGTCAGCTGACGATTCAGCTAAACAAATAACATAGTAAAATTTGCATTTTTGTAATTATCTACTTATTTTAGCAATCGAAATAGCTAGTAAAGTATTGACTATCTATTGATTTAATTAGCATTAGACGCTGAGTCTTGCTGCTGAAAACGTAGGAAATTTTCAACGGAGCAGGTTCAGGAGTCAAATGCCCGATCTCTTATCTTTGCGTAGAGAGACGGGCAGGCTCTTGTTTTCTCCAACGGCTTCCTACGGCCTTCAGCAGGGAATAAGGTAAGCCCCCGTCTCTTTCTGAATCGGTTCGCTACCTTTTTCATATACTTCGTCGTTTAATGTCTATAAACTTTAAATGATGAATACAAAACCTAAACATCAAAAGAAATTAAATTCCCTTTTCCGAAGGATAGGAGGAAGCGTTGTTTCCAAGAATGGATTGACGATTTTTGATCTCCTATTTGCTCGCAAGCCCAAAAACCCTATTTAGCAGGTTGATCTTGAATTTTTCAAGCCAAAGAGCTTGATTTATTAATGTACTGATTCATTTCAACCAAATCTAAAAATGAACGATAAAAACGTAATGGGAGGGCTTTGCCCCGACAGTACCTCTCTTCTAGATGGCTTCGGAGATTCCTGCGACCTTGGTGCGAACTCAGTGCGAGCTCCTTGGGCACGAGCCCCAATGAGTGCACCTTCAGTGCCGCTCAAGTTGGCTAGCAGGGGAGAGGACAGGGTGGGGATCTTATGAATATGGCATATAGCGAGGTGCCAGCTTCGTACCTGCTTCGTCTAGATAAGGACCTACAGGGAATCAAGTTGGTATCACGAGGGAGTTTTATGGGAGTGCCGTCCCGTCGAACTCCCTGCTGATACGGTGTGGATCCTTAGTTTAATCTAGTTGGCTGGGAGAAAGGGAGGGCTTCGTAGAGATAATTAATAACAAGTGAATGAAGGCAACAATTTAAAGAACAAAACTCAAACCTAACCTGAAATGAAAGATTATTTACACAAAGTTTTTAAACTATTTGGCCGATATGGTAGGATAGCTGGAATGATGAGGATTTGGAGATTTCTCCATTCCGCGCGATCCTTCGCGATACTATCAGTCGAAATGACAAAGCGAGGAGTTTTGACACCTCGTCGACTAGTGATCGGCAAGTGTTCGACTCGTGTTCAGGACTGCTTGCGGACATATTCGAGGCAGCTTCGACAAGTGTTCGACTGGCCTTCGACAGTTCTTCGAGTCGGCTTCGGCAATTCCCGAAGCGTTGTCGAAGACCGGTCGAAGCGAACCCGAAGGGTTCCCGAAGAGGGTAATACGCAGGTCGGCAAAAATTTCGGAAGTCGATCCAAGCTTGCTCAAATAATTCTGAGACACCAGTCTACCTATCAGCAGGTAGGCGCTATGGTTAATATGACGCTGAATCAGGGTGGGGTGGCCCTGCGCGCCCTTAAACCCTACACCATATACCTTACAGCCTTAAACGTCTTGTTCTGTGTTTGTTTGGCACGCGCCCGGCAGTCCTCCTCCCCGGAGGCTGACCACGGCGTGGCTTTTCAGAAAAGCTATCCCATTACGGGTACGGTGCTGAATGCCGCCGATGATACCCCTTTGGATGGCGCAACGATTAGCATCAAAGGTCGGCAGAATACGGTATTGACCTATGCGGAAGGCAAATTCCGTATCCTGGCAACAGACAGCACAGGCGTTCTAGTGATCAGTTATGTAGGCTACCAAACAGCGGAGATACCATTTACTAAAAGTAACAACAATCCATTAACCATCCGTCTCGAAAGCAACGGTGCCCAACTGGAAGAAGTGCAGGTAAGCACCGGGTATCAGACCTTGCCGAAAGAGCGGGCGACTGGGAGTTTTGCAACGCCGGACGGGGAAATGTTGAACGGAAGGGTTTCAACAGATGTATTGAGCAGGTTAAACGGTATAACGAGTGGTGTGCTATTCAACAGGGAAGGCGGAATAAGTGTCAGAGGTCAAAGTACAATATTTGCAAATGACCAGCCCTTGATAGTTGTCGACAATTTTCCCTATAGCGGTGATATCACCAATATAAACCCAAATGACGTGGAAAATATAACGGTTTTGAAGGATGCTGCAGCCGCGAGTATCTGGGGAGCCCGTGCGGGCAATGGGGTCATTGTTATTACTACAAGAAGCGGAAGAAGTAAAGATCCACTGAACGTTTCCGTGAACAGTAACGTAACGATAGGAAAGAAATCCAATCTGTTCTACGCGCCAAATTATTTCAGTTCGCCAGACTTCATCGAGGTGGAAAGATTTCTCTTTACTCAGGGGAAATATGAAAACGACGCAGTCGATCAAATAATATCACCTGTAATATCTGCACTGAAGCAGAACGGGGAGGGTACGTTGCCGGATGATGATTTATCTCTATTACTGGCAGATTTCAGTGGCCGCGATGTGAGAGAGCAGGCTCTCAAACACTTCTATCGCAACCCGATAATGTTGCAAAATGCACTGAGCTTTAGGGGAGGTACCGGAAAATCGACATATTACATGAGTGCGGGTTATGATCGAAATCTGGCAGAATTAATGGAGAATAGTTTTGATAGGATAACGATCAATACTCTTAATACTTTTGAAACGTTTCGAAAGTTTGTGTTTACCGTCGGCCTCAACTACGTTCAAACCTCAACGAAAAGCGATAACACCTTCAGCAACACAATGAATTTACCTGGGTACTTTCCTTATACGCAGTTTTTTAGCGATGGCAAGGCACAGGCTTTGGATTATGCATACAATAGATCGTTTGTCGATGATGCGCCGACAAAAGGCTTTCTGGATTGGTCGTACGTTCCTCTGCACGAATTAGGTCTTACGGACAATAAATCAACGGCGAATGATATCCGGATCAATACAGCGGTAAAATATACACTGACCAAAGGCCTCGATGTAGAGGGGAGATATCAATATCAGAAATTCAATCAGCTACAACGTACATTGAACGGTACGGAAACCTATTTTGCCCGGGATATGATCAATCGGTTCAGCATGTTTACAGATGGGACGGTTTCGGGTTATAACGTACCGGTGGGGGCCATATTGAGTGAAGGCAACGGTATTATCAGAGCCCATAACATTAGAGGCCAAATGACCTATAATAACTCCTGGGCCTTACATCAATTAAATGTACTTGCAGGTGTGGAGTGGATGGATGTTTCTAGAACACGTAGCAGTTTCGTGCTTTATGGCTACGACGATGATGTTGCCACTTTCAGTCCGGTAAACTTTACAGAGACAATTCAACAGAACCCCTTGGGAAACTACGCTTATATACCGAACGGAACAACTGTTTCAGGTGGTGTAGACCGTTTCCGATCTTACTTTGCAAATGCTTCGTATTCATATAAGGGGAGATATATTCTAAGTGGAAGTACTCGCATTGATGCGTCCAATTACTTCGGTGTAACAACCAATCAGAAGAAAGTTCCGTTATGGTCTGTCGGCACCAAATGGTTACTCAGTGACGAACCTTTTTATAACTTAAGCTGGCTGCCTTATATGAACATCCGATTGACCTATGGATACAACGGAAATTTAGATAGATCTGTTACCGGACTTACAACATTCCTGTATAGAACCAACGCTACACTGACGGCATTGCCCTATGCGCGTATATCTAATGTGGGAAATCCGGAACTAAGGTGGGAAAAAATCGGAATATTGAATCTTGGACTTGATTTTAGAAATTCAAACGGCCGGCTTTCCGGTAGCTTGGAATACTACAGAAAGCGTGGCAGAGATTTAATAGGCGATGCGGTTTTTGCACCGAGTTCGGGCATATCCTTATTGCGTGGCAACTACAGTAACATGGCAGGAAACGGTATGGATATCCAGTTTCAGGGGGCGATAGTTGACAAGCCAGTCAAATGGTCTGCGAACCTTTTGGTCAGTTATAACACAGATCAGGTTACACGATATGATGTTCCCAATACCAATGCGCTTAATTACGTTGCTTCCAACAATTATCCGATTGTAGGCAAGCCTGTATACAGCCTATATAGTTACCAATGGGCCGGATTAAATCCGGAAACAGGTAACCCGATGGGCTACGATGGGAAGGGAGAAATCAGCGAAGACTACGCGACGCTTACACAGCAAGCCACAGTGGATGCCATGGTCTATAACGGAAGGATCAGGCCTCCATGGTTCGGTGGATTGGTAAATACACTGTCTTACAGAGGCTTATCGGTAAGTTTTAATATCTCATTTAAATTGGGCCACTATTTTAGACGACCGGCATTGAGCTACTCTCAGCTGTTCGGTACAAAGATTATAGGAAATAGTGAGTATGTCGATCGCTGGCAAAAACCGGGAGACGAAATGTATACAAACGTGCCCTCGTTGCAATATCCTGCGAATGCCCAGCGCGATCGATTTTATCAGTACAGCGAGGTAACTGTGGAAAAGGCAGATCATATACGTCTTCAGGATATAACAATCGGTTACGATCTGAAAACGGGAACAGATTCTAATCTTCCCGTTAAGAATCTACGGATCTATGCCTATCTGAACAATGTCGGATTACTATGGAAAGCAAACAATGCGGGGTATGATCCGGATTTTATAACCTACAATGGAAGCGTTCAGGGCTATCCACCTGCCCGCACCTTCGCTTTGGGATTCAAGATGGATTTTTAGTTAAATAGATATGAAAAGAGTTTACAATAATAAAACTGGCACCGCTTTCATTCTCATTGGTTGTATCTGCATGCTGTTCAATGTAGCGTGTACAGATTCCTGGCTCGAAGCAAAACCGGATAAGGCACTTGTATTGCCCCGATCACTGAAAGACTATCAGTCATTGCTAGACAATACTGCAGAGTTTAATAATTTGTTAACAGGTGGTTTGGGAGAAGTTGGGGCAGGTGATTTTCTCCTTTCGGATAACGATTATCTGGGGCTCGCTTCTCCACTTGAGCGCAATGTTTATGTATGGAAAAATGAGAACGTGTATGAAGGGGAACCTAATCCAGAATGGTCTTATGCTTATGAGCGGATTCTAAAGGTTAACATCGTTTTGGAAGGTCTTGATAAAATCACTCGAACAGGCAATGAACAACAATGGGATCATCTCCGTGGAAGTGCACTGTTCTTTCGCGCGCTTGACTACTTCAACCTTGCACAGTTGTTTTGTCAACCGTATACAGGGCCCGGCGCTGCCACGGCTTTAGGTTTACCTCTTCGTTTAAACGCGAATGTGAACGAAAAAAAGGGAAGGTCCAATCTAGACGATACCTATGGGCAGATCATTAGCGACCTGGAAGACGCATATAACCTGTTGCCGTCATCGCAAGATTATAAAACAAGGCCTAATAAGGTTGCTGCCGATGGTTTACTGGCAAGAATTTACTTATCCACAGGAAATTACGAGCGCGCACTGTTTCACAGCAACCGTTTTTTGTTAAATCAAGAGGAGCTGATAGACTATAATGACTTGAACATAAACGCAAACTTTCCGATCGCTGTCTTGTCTGACGAAGTTGTCTTCCACGGAAATATGATTATGTATACCGCACTGCTGAATAACAGACATCAGGTGAGTAGGGAGCTCTTTGATAGCTATGAGACTGACGATTTGCGGCGAAATGTGTTTTTTGCGTCAACGGAAAATAGTCTCATTCGATTTAAGGGAAGTTATGCGGGGTCTAGAACATTCTTCGTTGGTATCGCTACCGATGAGCAGTATCTGATAAAAGCGGAATGCCTTATTCGGCAACAAAAAATTGCCGAGGGCCTCACTGTATTAAATAAGTTACTACGAACCAGATGGAAAAAGGGTGCCTACATTGATTTTGTAACCGATGATGTTAATGAAGCGCTTCATTTTGTGTTACAGGAGAGACGAAAACAGTTGCTGGCCAGAGGGGTGCGTTGGAGCGACTTGCGACGGTTAAATGTTGATCCTCGCTTTGAAATCACCTTAAACAGGACGTTAAGTGGAATGTCCCATGTATTATCACCCAACGATCCAAGGTATGTTCTGCCCATTCCGGACGAAGAAATGTTGAATAATCCGATGGAGCAAAATCCAAGATAATGAAAAATCATATTATAAATTCAGACCACATTCTATTGCTTGCATTCCTATCGCTAACTTTTGTTCTACCATGCAGAGCGGATGAAGATACCCGGTTCTTATTAAAGGGGGCGGTCAAAAGCACGTTAATTGATACTTTAGTGTTGCATGTGTGGAATGATATCGTAACCTATGATCTAATATACGATGAGCTACATCGTACCTATACTATTCCCTTGCATAAAGGTGCGTTTGAAATTACGATTGACTCGATTGCCGATGTTTCCATCATAAGTTTGTCAAGCGGACGGCTCAATGGGTTGCCCGTCACACTATTGGATCAATATTATATCTGTGCGGGTGACCGTATATCTATCGATATTAATCAGGAAAGTTTAGATTCAAGGTTGAAAATAGATGACAATGGTAAGCCTATAGGGAAATACCGTTTGTCTTTTGCCGGAAAAGGAAGTGAAAAGTTCAATTGTAGGTATCAGCTGGATTCCTTTCATGAGGTACTGCAACACCAACCTTTAGCGCTTCCTCCAAGGTACGTGTCAAAATGGACTTCGGACAGCGTCTACTTTCAAAAAGCCGAACGGATTACCCGCGCTGAAACCGATTTTCTAGAAGCATATAAAGACATCATTGAACCTGGTGTTTACCGAACAATGCGTGCTGATATTATAGGACGTAACGCATATGTTTTTATATTGAAAAAATTGTTTTTAGCTGCTAGAACTGATAGTGACAGCCCAATGGAACTAGAGAAAATAAAAACATTTGTAAGTCAGAGCGAACTACTGCATAGGATGAACTTAGAGAGCCAGCATGAAGTATACCATTCAGCTGTTTTTACACAGGCATTGGTTTACCAAGCAAGAGTGGAAGAACAACTTTATGCCGACATGCGCCTGGCGTATGAGAGGCTAGCGCTAATTAAGCATCCACGGGCTCGTGAAAGAGCCCTTACGAATTATCTTGTTCACCATTATGTTCGGATGCCGAGTATCGAGGCAGGAAAGAGGTTAAATGATGCGTTGTTATATATAACAGATACTAATTATGTTAATCTCGTGAATAAGTTAAGGCTAACTGATCGAGGGCAGCCTATTCCTTCATTTGCACTGTACGATGCGGATGACACAGAGATAGATTTACGCTCATTTATTGGAAAGGTGGTGTTCGTTGATTTTTTTTATACCGGATGTGGTAATTGTGCAAGTTATTTCAAAAAGACGGTATCAAAGGCAGAAGAGTATTTTAAGGATAATCGTAATGTAGTGTTTGTTACAATATCCATAGACGGCAATAAAGAAAAATGGATAAATAGCGTGAAATCCGGTATTTATACCTCGGCACATGCCGTAAACCTGTATACAGGAGGAGTAGGCGAACGTCATCCGATAATCAGTCATTTCAATGTTTCTGGTTACCCAAAGCCGTTACTGATAAGTGGTGACGGTAGCATATTAAGTACTGATTTTCATGCGCTGGGAAGAACTGAACCTGATAGGTTGATTAAAACTATTGAAGAAGCATTAAGATCAATCAAATAAAAATGGGGAGTCTAGGCTCCCCATTTTTATGGTTGCGAAAGAGCATGTGATTATCTCACTTATGGATTGAAAGAGCCGATCTGCTCACTGTTCTCAACCAAGGATGCGCTAGCAGGTGGATTGCTTCCTTCGGCAGGTTGAGGTGCATTGTCTCCTAAATCCCATTCTTCCGAGCATACATTAGCAGGAAGTGGTGTACACATATCGTCATCAGCATGGAACTCATAACGCGATCGATCTGAGGCGTCACTAGAACCGGCTGTGTTGTAGTACTTATAGATACCGCTTTGTCTAACCTCTTTGTTTGTAAAGGCGCTGGCTCCAGCGCCGAATCCGATAACCGCCAAGCCTAGGGCGATTTGGGATATTATTTTTTTTGTTTCCATTTCTTTAAGTTTTATTGTTTACGCTTTTTGAGACGGAGTGCCCAAAGGCCCAATCCGGTCAGCACCAGATTGAACAGCAAATGTTCAACCCATCCCATGGATTCAATGACACCGCCACAGTGGCACATGCGCTTTTCGGCAAAGGCAAGCATAAGGGCCAGGTAAAGCGTGAATAGGCTCATTAAGCCGGTGGCTAACTGTAAGCCCCGCTTGTTGCTTTTCGGAATGATAAGCAATGCGCTGATCAGCAGTTCGGCAAGGGGCACACCCCAAGCGATCCACCCATGCATATTGCCTACGACGGGGATTTTACCAATGCCCCTGCTGAACTGCTCCAAATGCCTCAGCTTATCGATGGCCGTATAACTGAACAGGAAAACAAAGAGCATGCTGATAATAAAAATAATCCGCTCTTTCGCAGGTCGGGCTAGTTTCCATTGTCTTCTTTGTTTCAGTAAGCGTTCCATATACCCAGTGTTATGTGATTGAATCCCTTGATTATATTGCCTTGGTAGCTGGCAGGGCTGATGCTGCGGGCTGCTCCCGGCCTTTGCACCCTTTTGTCAGGCCATCCACGGCCATCGGGGGAATACGGCAAATTTACGTCGGTACAACCATCGGTGAATAAAGCGCGTAAAGGAGAGGTGAAAGGCCAATACAGGATAACCTGGAATAAGCATCACGCGGACTAACAAAGAGAGGTAATACCTGAAAAAGGTAAGGAGGAGGGGTGCTACGATAGCTGCCACCCACTGCCTGTTGATGTTTTCCTGTCTTTGAGTCCACCTGTTTAATAGCTTTTCCATGTTGCCTACATTTTGTTTTTCCTACACAGTGCCGCCTCGCAGCTACTGCCCTTGTTTAATTGATCTCCGGCGCTTATCGCCGCGCCCGGCGTCCCTTGCTGCCGTACCGCTATAGCGTTCGCCTATAGAGGCTCTCCAGCACCTTCGGTATTCCCGTTAGCTAAGGCTTGCATGCCGGGGCGCCTTAGCCGGGTTCGGCACGCTGCTCATAGCAGCTGGCTTTCTACTGCGGGGGAACCGCAGGCTATGATCGAGGTACTCCCCGGTGCGATATCTTATTTTAATTGTCTTTGGTAAAGTTCTGAACTAAACGGCCTTTCCGTTTGTCGCTTTGGTACGGAGATTTTGTCTTTTTGGTATGAGGTTTTATGGGTCCTGGTGAGGTGCAGAGTCGAATTCCAGCGTTTTGATGAATTCAGAAGGAGCAATTCCGAAATGTTTCTTAAAGGCCTTGCTGAATGAAAAGATATCCTGATAACCCGTTTCCATCCACGCCTCCGATGGTCTTAGACCTTCTTCCAGCAAGCTTTTTGCTTTTTCCATACGGAGCTGCGTAATGTAGCTTCGAAGATCGGATCCGAAATGGGTTTGATGGATGCGGTTTAAGCGCTGGCGGCTTGTTTCGAAATAATAGGATAACTCATTTACGGTCGTTATAATTCCACCGGCGATATTTTCTTGGAGGTACTGACGCATCTCAAGTGCAAGCTGATGGTTTACCAAGTCTTCGTTGCTCGTTCCGCTTAGATCTGCCTTGCTCAGTTGAATAATTTTTCCAACCTCGAGGGATAGACGGGCTTCAAACACAAGGTTGTTTACATTAGGCAATGGAATTTGCAGTAAGGTATGCAGTGCGTTGTCGAGCTTCCGGTTCAAGGCAAAAGAGGGAAGAATATGATGGCTCATAAAAATCTGTTCCTGCTTTCGCAGTATTTGTTTGAAAAGATTGGGGCCATGGTTTTCGTTGCGATGCAAGCATGCTTTACTGACCGAAAAATAGATATAACGGTGCACGCCGGGTATAAATGAACAGCTTAACCATTGAGGCGGTGTATAGGCGATGGTATATTGCTTGTTTTTTAGGTGGGTAATATCTTGTTCCAACTGGTCGTAGGGATGAATATGATAGGTTCCCTTCAAATTGAAGGCCCAATAGATATCAGGAAGCACGGTTTCCAAATGTAGGTGAAATGCTTCCCGGGCTCTTATTTCAGCAACACATAAAAAGATATCTCTGGCATCATAATATTGAAGGACGATACTGAATTTTGGATGTTTGATTAATTTGATTTCTTGGGCATAAGGTAACTTGAAACCGCTGAATTCAAGTGGCAAACGGCTTGCTTGGAAGTACTTGGTTTGTGCTTCGTAGCAGAGGGGCATATGTATGATTACCGGTTGCCACATGAAATTTATTGTTTAGAAAGAAATGAAATTATGAATTTGATTTCCGTATCAATCGGATTTGCCGGTTAAAATCATTCATTGTCATCTAGCGCTGTTTGTATGGCAGATTCCCGGATACTGCCGGGAAGTTTTTGGTTGAAAAACCATCTTTATTGGCGTTGTTTTGGTTGGAGACTGCTTTACTCCCAGTTTATATATAAGTACATTTGGCTATTGGAAACATAACATTATAAATTGCGCTCCATTTCTCAATGTACAGGGGCTTATAATATTTTATATCTATGATAAAAGCGACTTATAATGATAAGCAATTGGCAGTAGACATTCTAACGGATGCTTTTAAAGAGAATAAGAGCGTTAACTATATTGTAAAACAAGATGCGAAAAAGAATGAGCGTGTACGAAATTTAATGTCTTATTCTTTTGAAGTATGTTGTTCTTCCGGCGATGTTTTTTTCAGTGATGATAAGACGGCTGTAGCCCTCGTTTCTTATCCGGATAAGAAAAAGATAACGTGTAAAAGTGTGTTTCTTGATTTAGGATTGATTTTTAAAACCATGAGTTTAACCAGCGCCATGAAGGCGCTAAAGAGGGAATCTTTAATAAAGAAAAACTATCCAACGAAAGAAATATATTATTTGTGGTTCATAGGGGTGTCACGGGAAAACCAAGGAAAAGGGAAGGGAACTCAGTTGTTGAAAGAGCTGATCGAACATAGTGATACGTTAAACAGGAAGGTTTACCTTGAAACTTCTACACTGCGTAATATACCGTGGTATGAAAAATTTGGTTTTCGTGTATTCAAAGAATTAAATTTTGATTACACGCTTTATATGTTTACACGTGATTTGTGATGGTCGATGGCAATATTATAAAACCTGATTGTAATATCGTATAAATTTACAATGTCTTTGCGATTATGTTTTTAAAATCGTAATTTTATGCTATGAATTCGATAATCCTAATTGGACTGAAGAATTTTATTAACCGATGGGCGGCCATGAAAACGAAATGGTTAACAAACCCCGGCACTTTGTCTCTATCTCTATGCGGGTACAGGGCGCTATGTATGCGGCGTTCTTTATGGCGCTGTCCGGTACTCGCCTGAATAAAGGATTTCTCGATATTTTCTTGCACCTGAAATTTTATGTTGACTGGCTTGTGATAGCAGTAATAGCTTATACACTCATCGATTTTGTGATTGCCAAGACAGATTCGTTTGACGGTATGCTTAATTGGAAGGTAAATCCCGAGAAACGACTGTCTTATCAATTCTGGTTTTTATGTTTTTTCCCCTATTTAATTTGTGAATTATGCGATTTGCTGTATTTGCAGCTGATGGATAGAAGCTTATTCCGCTTGCCATATAAGGTATATGAAATTCCCACATCATTGAGTTTTCTTTTGGTCCTCAATGCCGCATATCCTTTAGCCAAGTATGTGATAGGTGGCCAACGAAATGAAGAGAAAGAGGACATCGAAATTCAATCCGCATCCTTAATGCCTGGAAAGGTGCTACCACCATCGATCGAACCTTTGAAAAGTCTGACATCAGCTGATGAAAAAATAGGAAATAGCCTAATCGTTTTTGGTGGCAAGGACGGTAAAACGAAGATGTTAAAACCAAAGGACGTTGCGGCCATTATTCAGCAACATGGTATTAATAACATTTATACTTTTTCGTTGGAAACGTTTACTTGTTTAGGAACATTGAAAGCAATGTACAGTCCCTTGGATAAGCAAGATTTTTTCAAAGCTAATAAAAACACTGTGATACATCGCAATGCAATAGGTGAGCTAGAATCGCGCGAAGATGGCGGATTGAATGTTTTCATAAAACCTTACTATGATCAAGCTGTTAGTATCAGCCACCACGAGCGAAAGGCCTTCACTGATTGGTATACTAGACCCATCAGTCCTTTAGGTAAATTGATTATGTTGCCTTTGTAAGCGGTAACCGCACGACGGAAAGTGAACTGTTAGTGGATATTAAGCTCTCAACCACTGCTTATACTGCTTATTTACTCCAAACCAAAATATAGCGTTGCTTCCACTTCGAAATTAGTTGGGACACCTTCTTGGATACTGGGTCTCCATGCGACATTTTTTATGGCCTTCATGACGGCTTCTTCACAACCATAGCCTAAACCTCTTCTGATACGGAAGTTGACGGGCTTTCCTTCCTTGCTGATTTCGAATGTGATAGTAACCAGCCCTTCAATGCCATGATCCAAAGCTTCTTGTGGATAAGGTACATGTTTCTTTAGGTAATTCTGTAGGCCTGAACCACCATCAGCTGCTTTGGGCGGGATACCTGCGCTGCCGTGCAACCAACGAGATGACGTGGTTTTGTATTGAACGGGAGTTCTCTGCTGTTTTTTTTGTCCTACAGGTTTGATTTTTGCCGTGTCCACGGCTAAGTAAGCACCGTCTTTTACAGTGAGGTTGATGATGCGGCTACCCATTACGGGAACGCTTTGCCGAAGATATATTCCCTGGATGCGAAGGGTGTCACCCGGTTCAACGTACTGAATGTGATAATTACCTAAGCTGTCTGTAGTTGTTTTAGGCGAATCAAAATAGTCATATTTTTGTGATTGTACCCATATGAGCAACCCTTTTGCGGGTTCACCATCGGGTGTGGTGAGTTTCCCGTATACGTGGATGGTGTCAGTTAAGGCATATGTTTTAACAACATAATCTGCACTGTCTTTTCTGGAAATAAGCTGCGCGAAAGACGGCAACGCAAAGATCTGTAGAAAAGTAAAGAGTATAAATAGGATTTTCATGGTGTTATTTATGACTTTGATGCATAAATGAATCAATTTCCATATGAACTGGATAGCTAAGGGTATTGTACGTTGTTACAATGACGGTCGGAATACCAGAGTCTCTACCAGAAAAGTTTTATTGCCATTAAGGTCACTGCAATCCCCTTTTTTGACACTAAAAGCTACTGCGAACCTACTAAAACCACACTGAAACCTACTGGTTTGACACTAGTTTCGTACTAACTTGGTTATACCTTAGTGCTTGTTAAGTACTACAGAAGTGTGAATTGATATATACTTTCCTTACATCATGATTACCCATTGTTTACCTTTCCTTTAGGTATGCTTTACCTTTTCTATACCCTTTCTTTACCCATTGTTTACCCGGGAAGTATAGGATGGATAACAACAGTACTATATTTTATCAGAATTGACCGCTTTTGCGGGATGTCCGTTTTCGAACAATCACTGTTCAGATCCGAACACTTTATAAATAGTGAAAAGCTCGTTGTCAATTTGTACAGGGTAAGCATAGGATACCTTCCAGAAGACCATTCAGCTACTAGCCAATGAGCGAACGGGTAGAAAAGCAATATGCCTTGATTGATGGTATCTTGAAGGTGACCAATTACGTGACTTTTCTAATTTTGCTGATTGCTTGTATGGGGTTGCTAGGGCTGAGCATGCTGTTTGCACGACACCGTACAAAAGAAATCGGCATCCGCAAAGTACTGGGGTCTTCAGTGCTGGGCATTTTATCTCTACTTTCTAAGGACTTCATTAAGTTGGTTCTGATAGCCATCTTCATTGCCACACCCATTGCCTGGTACGTGATGCGTACGTGGCTCGAAGACTTCGCTTATCGGATTGATATCCAATGGTGGATGTTTGCATTGGCAGGACTGGTGGCGCTGATGGTTGCTTTACTTACCGTAAGTTTTCAGTCCTTGAAAGCGGCTCGGATGAACCCTGTGAAGAGTCTGAGATCAGATTAATAGGCAAGTGGTAAAGAAAAACTAAATATTACATCGAGGATTGTTCTATACGTCAATAAATATCAAAGCGTAATTTTTTCTTTATAGATCTCTTTTCCATACAAATCCGTAACCCGGAGGTAGTAGGAACCTTTGTTTAACGATATATTTTGGTGTGTTGTCTTTTGCAGGATCATGTTCAAGACGGGTACAGTTAAAACGCCAAACTGATCAAATTCATTGCACTTTACAATCGATAGGAGGGCGCCTTCAAAAGTTTCATTAGAAAGATTTATAGTATAGGGGACTGTACCACTATGCAATAACCATTCGGCATACTGATTGTCTAGCCATTGGGTGTTTGGAAAAACGATGGTGGCATCAACCACATTTACTTTACTAAACTCGCGGTAAACGTTAGTTTTTACATTTTTATAGATAGTGGCTTTATCAATGTGTTTTCTGAGATGGTGAAACAGCTGGGGTGCTTCGCTGTTAATGGATTGGTTAATACAGAAAGGATCAATGCCACTTAATGTTTTAAACCGATGGGCCATCCAGTTTTTCTGTGGGTCTTTGTTGATATGGCCATGGCCGGCAAAGACAACGGCTTTGGCCCGCGGGTTGTTTTTTAATGTTTCGTAAATGCTTGTCGCCTGGTGCTGTTCGCGTTCGGCTATGCCATTGCACGGAGCATTATAGCAGTCGTAAGGGACAAGTTTAAACCCTAACTGAATGGCTTTGCGGAGTAGGTTGCCAAACATAGGTTCACAGGTGTAAAAGCCTGAGGTTTGTAACGGAAAACCTCTTTCGTTTATGTCATCCTCGCGCAGGCCCTCTAGAAACAGATAGGTAAAACCTGCTGCTTTTAATGTGGGTAGTAAATTAGTTAAAAATAACCTTCCACGCGGATCAATATGCGATTCGTTAAATAGGATGATCTGATGCTTGTGGGCAATCGAGTCGATTTCATCTACTGCATTCAGGGCCGTATAGTTGGAATCTTCCACAATGTCTGTGTCCCAATGCCTGGAATTAATGTAGGCGGATTCATTTTCTTTTACATCGCCTGCAAATGAGCTAAAGGTGGTGAGCATGGTTCTATAACCGAAATACAGAGCTTGATCGGCTGAATCAACCTTGATATGCCTGCTAAGGTAATAGGGAACTAAATAATTATAGCTACTCGTTTCATAGCTCTTTAGGATATGGGTCATTGGATCTTGCTGCGCTTTTTGAAGATATAAGGCAATTGAATCCGGTGTGAAATGTTCTATATTTGATGTGGGGGGTTGTGCTATACAGGCGTTTAATCCGCATAACGCCAGGAGGACAAACAAAAGAGAGGAACTGTTTATCTGCATAATAGAGGTATTGATCTGATGCAAATGTATAACTAAATTTTTAGTTTAAAAAAATTTATTCCAATTTGTAGGTTTAAGAATCAATCGTCTACTCCATAGCAAAATATAGCGTTGCTTCTACTTCGAAATTAGTTGGGACACCTTCTTGGATACTGGGTTTCCAAGTGAGACTAACCAGCCCCTCCATGCCATGATCTAAGGCCTGTTATGGATAGATAACATATTCCATAAGAAATTGGATAGCTAAGAAGGGGAAGCAAACCCGTTGCCCGCAAATGGACAACAACTGTTCGATATCGAACAGCGATAGGAAGGAATGGTCTGCCCGGTATGCTTTAAAATGTTTTCTTTGCAGATGGCAGATTAATTGTGGTAGCATGGTTCAATCTGTTTCATTATGATCAAACATTACTTTAAGACCGCTTTCCGTACCCTTTGGAGAACCCGTAGCTTTAGCTTTCTCAATATCTTTGGACTCGCTGTAGGCATCGCCACGGCATCGCTGATTTTTCTATGGATAGAGGATGAAGCCGGATACGATAAGGACTTCGTGAACAACGAAAATATATACATAACGAAATCGAAACAACCTTCGGGTGAAGGAGTGCGGGTTTTTGACGCCGTTTCAGGCCTTTTAAGTTCCGCAATGAAAGCAGAAATACCCGGTATTAAGTATGCCGCCCGTGCAGATTGGGGCAGATCTTTTCTGTTTACGAAAGACGAACGGTCAATATACCAGAACGGACAAATTGTAGATCCTGAATTTATGGATATTTTCTCGCTTGAATTTGTGGAAGGGAACAGATCGAGTGCATTGGTAAGGCCTGAACAATTGGTTATCACGCAATCCGCAGCGAATCGCATCTTTGGACAAGGGGCCGCGCTTGGCAAGACTGTACGCGTGAATAATGATAAGAATTTTGTGGTGTCCGGTGTGGTTAGAGACCTTCCGGGGAATAGCAGCATTCAGTTTGACTGGCTTGTCTCATTTGAAGAGTTTGAAAAAGATAATGCGTGGGTACGTGATTGGGGCAATTCGGTCGTGATGACCTATGTACAACTGGAACCGGCTGCCAGCTTGGCAAATGTGAACAAAAGGCTTTTTGATTTGGTGAAACGTCAATCGGGCAATGAGCAAGCAAACATTCGAAACTTTCTGTACCCGATGGCGCGCTGGCGGCTCTACAATAATTTTGATAAAAACGGGAATGAACAGGATGGCCGGATGAAATACATTCGCTTGTTCAGCATCATTGCCTGGGTTATATTGCTCATCGCCTGTATCAATTTCATGAATCTCACAACTGCCAGATCTGAAAAGAGAGCGAAAGAAGTAGGGATGCGTAAGGTCGCAGGAGCTCGCAGGGCTTCACTGATCGGCCAATTTTTAGGGGAATCGCTTATCCTGGCTACGATATCGGCTTTGCTTTCCCTGGTGTTTATATACAGTTCGATTGGTGCGTTTAATGCCCTTGTTGGAAAAGAATTAGTGATCAATCTATTCAAACCAGCCCATCAGTTCTTTTTGATAAGCATTATGCTGATCGCTGGTTTATTGTCAGGGATCTACCCTGCATTTTATCTTGCCTCTTTTAATCCGATAAGCACCTTAAAAGGGGCCAAGCAAAAGATCGGATCGGTGGGATTTATCCGGCGTGGTTTGGTAGTACTCCAATACGCAGCATCTGTCACGCTCATTATTTGCACCGTAATTATTTTACAGCAGATTCGGTATGCTAAGGGGCGCGACTTGGGTTTTGATCTTAGTCAGGTGCTGACAGTTCCTTTGCGAGGGGAGGCCGTGAAACACTTGGATCTCATCAAAGAGCAGCTGCTAGCAACAGGCCATGTGGAAAGTATAGGAGCGGGTGCTGGAAGTATACTTAATTTTGGCGTCAGAACCAATATGGATTGGGCCGGGAAGGATCCTAATATGCAATCTGATATATTTTATTCTTGGGCGGATGAGGGCATTATTCCGGCCATGGGATTGGAATTAGTGGATGGCCGTAACTTTCGCCCGCATATACAGGGAGATAGCAGTAGTTTCCTGATCAACGAAACTTTTGCAAAGCTGATCAGTACGGACGGAAAAGTTGCCGGCCGGCAGGTTTTCTGGGAAGATGAACCGTTCACCATTGTAGGGGTGGTAAAAGACTTTGTTTATAATGATGTTTACAGCCCAACCGCACCGGTGTTTTTCCGTCCTTATACGGGTAACGGAGGGATGCTGAGTATTAAAATTAAGGCAGGGGCGGACCTCGCTAAAACAGTTGAACAGATCGAACAGGTCATGAAGGCTAATAACAAGGAATTTCCTTTTGAATATCAGTTTCTGGATGAAGCTTTTAATGAAAAGTTTAAATCCGAGATGCTCATTCAGAAACTGGGCAGTATATTTGCGGTCTTATCTATCATCATCTCTTGTCTCGGTTTGTTTGGACTTGCCGCCTTCACAGCAGAACGGCGTACGAAAGAGCTGGGTATCCGAAAGGTATTGGGCGCGTCCATTTCTTCATTGATCAGTTTACTTAACCGAGAGTTTGTTATACTTGTTCTGATTTCCTGTCTGGTATCATTCCCTCTGGCATGGTGGGTAATGAACGACTGGCTAGATAACTTTGCGTATCGTACTGATTTACACTGGTGGGTGTTTGCTTTCGCAGGATTAGGGGCTTTGATGCTTGCACTCCTTACCGTGAGTTCGCAGGCGATAAAGACTGCGCTTACGAATCCGACAAAGAGCCTTCGGGAAGAATGACAACGGGGAGTCCACCAAATCCTTTCTTAAGCCTTTGGGTGATTATTTATTAGAACAATGTGCTCACGTTAAGCTGTGCGGGCACGCTTTACCTGATACCTTAATTATTTAGTGTGTAATTGACCCCACTTTATGGTGGAAGTATCGAAATTCGTACCGGCAATATAGATGGCCCGCTATTGGGTGTTGTACAAATCAGTTCCAGCGGCGAAGGTGATGTATACCGTACGGTGAATGCTCCCATGAAGAACATTTCAGGAATTCATGACGTGTTTTTTATATTCAAGGGAAGTAAGGATTTATTTGACTTTGATTGGTGGCAATTCAAATCTTAATGCATCCATGGATGCCATTGTGAATAGCAATGTATTAAGTCCGCAATTGCCTGAAAAATAGAGATCAACAGCATGGATATGAAAATAACACCTCTTATTATCACTTTACTCTTATGCGGTTTGCATGTGGCTGCCCAAAATCCCATTATCCAAACCAATTACAAAGCCGATTCTGCACCGATGGTTTACAATGATCGCCTATAATTGAAAACTGCAGCGCTTAACTTTGCTGAGTCTGCGCTGCATACCCCTCATATTTTTTGTATTACTTAAACTCAGGTAAATTTATACGGCTGATTATATCATAATAGGCATTCAGGTCGAGCCATTCAATGCCGGAAATAACTTTACCGTCTTGCATGGTCATGATATACATGTATTCATTCCTGTAGGGCTTGTCGTCGATGGCTACAGTGGAGCTCTGTATACGAGCAAAGACCTCGTTGCCATCTGCCCATACACCCAGCGTTTTTACGGCGAGCGGTTGGGCAAAACGTCTGAATAATTCGGCTTCGGCGTTATCAAATAGATCCTTCAAACCATGGTAGGTCCTCGCTACCGGACCGTGCCCTGCAATTGTCCATGCAACATCTTGCCTAAAAGCATGCTCAAAAAACAAGGTAAAGTCATGTGCTGAGTTGACTAAAGCTCTCTGAATAATCTCCCTGTTCAATTGTTCTTGTGTGGTGTTCTTTTCCATCGTTTTTTTATTTGATGCAAAATTAGGGACGGGAAGGCTAAACGAATTGTCATTCGCAAACCGATTATTGTGAATTTGAAACCTGCCGAAAAGAGGTGGGATTTTGCTGCGTATGTTTTTTAAAAAAGTTGTTGAACTGCGCCTGGTCTTCAAATCCCAGAGCGTAGCTTATTTCCGAAATGTTCCAATCGGTATGTCTAAGTAAGGCCTTTGCTTCACCGATAAGCTTTTCTGCCAGGTGATCGGTAGTGGTACGCCCGGTGGCTTTTTTGATAGCCCGGTTGAGGTAATTTACATGGACAGCAAGTTTTCCTGCAATGGCTTTCGGCGAGCGAAGTTCAAAACGTTCGGACCTCGAGGTAATAGGAAATTGTCTCTCCAGCAACTCAAAAAATACCGATGTGGTACGTGCACTCGCATCCGGGTGTTTAAAGCGCTGCTGCGTAGGTTGCAGCTTTATGGCAAGGTATATCAATTCATTTACATAGCCTTTGATAAGTTCGTAACGGAAAACATAGTTTGACGCTATTTCACTGCATATCTTTTCAAATATCGCCTTGATCTGCTGAAATTGGATTTCATCTAAAGCAAATATAGGTTGGGTGTTTGCACTGAATAAAGGCAGATCGTTCAAATTAATACGTAGGCTCGTCTTGAAAAACTCATCCTTAAATACGCAGAAATATCCTTTGTTTTCCGGAGTAAAGGGTTCAGAGGTATAGGGCAGTTGGGGGTTGAAAAACAGTAACGTATTGCCATTTACGGGTATGCTTTTGTCCCCATAGTGGAAAACACTATGCCCCTGTAAAAGCATAATCTTATAGAAATCCCTTCTGGTATAAAGTGCCGGCACATGATCCGATTTGATGGAATCTTCAATGCGGAATACATTGAACGGCCCCGTCTTTGGCACAGGATTTTCTGGACGGTCATTGAATTTATGTCTGTAAAAGTCTGTTAACGATTCCGTTGATTTTGCCATATGCTTTTCAACCCAAATATCTAAATTTTTTTACAATGACGGTCGGAATACCAGCGTCTTTACCGGAAAAATTTTATTGCCATCTAAGGTTTTTCATCACACCATATCTTCTGCAGGTACTTCCCCAGGCTATATTGCCCAATTGTGCAGCTACAAGAACCTCTCGCATTAGATCATCTTTTATCTCGTACGATGCCAGCAAATAGTCATTGGCCATTTGCAGCAACTGTTGGACGTTATGTTCAATATCGTTTCTTTCCTTCTGTAATAAAACGAGGGCATTATATTGCTCATTTTCTGCTTTTTCTTTGATGTAGGAGTGTAGGTCGTTAAAAATAAGGATGTTAAAAACGGCTTTCCTGAAATAATGATCGTGTTCGGTAGGGAAGTTCAAATTCAATGCATCATATAACATGATAAAGAAAACATGGACCACGATATTCTTAAGACGTTCATTTAAATAATCATCCATACCGCTAAAATGCTTTTCCCCGATACCGTCAAATTCCGTCGGTAAGAAATCAAGTAGATCTTTATGTACAAGTTCGTAGTTGAAAGGGCTCAGCGTTTCCTTTAACAGCTTTTCGTAGTAATAAACGATGTCATACTTATTGCGGTCATATTCGCCCGTCGGAGCCATAGCTCGGCTGCTATGAATATCCATCGCATGATGAACAAAATCCTTGTACCTTACCTTTGCGTCTTCTACGTAAAACAGATAAGTGACACTAAAACAGGCTAAGTATAAATGTTTTTCACTAGTTAATATTTTAGGGAGTATGTAGGGAGCCCAGAGCATTTGTTCTTTTACGGTGTTAAAGTCGTAACGCCAGTCGATTCCCATATTCAGTGCTATGTTTGCTGTTTTATGGATCACATCTTCTACTATCATAGAGTCCTAAATTTTAAGTGCGTTCTAAAATAAAATTCGTGTACCTGCTTTCAGCTATTTTTACACAGAACCTATATTCTACTACACAGAAAGTTTCGGTCTCTTTATAAGATTGAAATTTCGAAAGAGTTGCCAGGAAAAATGTTGTTTAGTTTTTACTTATTGGTGAATAACGAATTGCTATGGTTAAGCGAATTATTGAACCGCTATAATTCATGTCAGTTCAATAGCTATTTATAGATAGCTACCGGTGTCTTATCAGGTATAACGGGTAAAAACCGGTCGCACTTGGCAAAAGTCTGCTTCATGGCGGAAGGGTGCACGAAGTTAACCGGTAAAAGCGGGGCCGTTATCAATATCAACCCTTTATATAGCGGTATACCCGCCATCAATTGCATAATAGCTGCCATTGATGAAAGTAGAGGTTTCTGCACTCAAGAACAGGACGAGGTTGGCAACTTCTTCTGCTGTTCCGAGACGACCAATGGGATGTTTGCCGATTAATGCCTGCTTTTTTTCTTCATCAAGTTGATCAAGCAGCGGTGTATCGATGTAACCAGGTCCTACAGCGTTGACACGTATGTTCTGTGCAGCATATTCGACACCAAAATTGCGTGTAAGTCCCAAAACGGCGTGCTTGGATGCAGCATAACCGACAGACTGCGGTACGGCGGTAATGCTGTGGATGGATCCTACATTAACAATAGCACCACCTCCGTTTTTCAACATCTGGGCGGTTGCATATTTACAGCCATAAAATACGCCATTGAGATTGATGTCGATGATGGTTTTCCAGCCTTCAATACTCAGATCCGCACCGAGATTAGCCTCTCCGCCAATACCGGCGTTGTTGCAGGCAATGTCTAACCTGCCGTACTGTGCTACGGTTTTTTCAACCAGATTTTCCACCTCTTCCGGTATGGCCGTATTGGCATTTACATAAATAGCATCTCCGCCATCTTTTTTGATGGATGCTACCACAGCTTCGCCATGCTCGTCGTTTATATCTGAGATAACTACCTTAGCACCTTCTTTGGCATATAATAAGGCAATTGCTTTTCCAATACCTGAACCGGCTCCGGTTACGTAGGCAACTTTATCATTTAAAATACCCATGATCGATTGTAGTTTTTGTTTTGCTATAGATATAACAATGAACTATTTGCATTGTTCACCGTCAATCCATATGACAGTTTAGAAATAAATAGGAAGTGAAAGGAAAGCCAGCTGGATTTTGGTTTGAATTTTTGCGGCTTTAGGGTATGAAAAGAATTAATATAAACCACTTTTCGTAACACGAAATCGCATCTTAAGAAGGTTTAATTAGGTTTTTTATAGTATTATGATCTGGAAAGATCTTTCGATGAGATGTCATTTATATACAGTGAGAAAGCTTGTAGGATTAAGTATGGGTATCTTATCAAAAGGATGCAAAACTAGCAGATCTTTGTCCCCGGTTATAATGCAAGAGGCCTGAGCGGATACAGCAAGAGAGAGGTATTTGTCGTCTTTTGGGTCACGACATGCCGTTATAGTTTGCGTAGGATTAATGGAAATGGAATTGCTGATTATATTTTCAACGAAATCGATGCGGGTTTCCATTTTTACCCATCTATTAAACTTTTCACGAGAGAAAACAATGATATACTCAGCAACAATTTCATCCGAAACCAGTAAGGTGCCTGAAATTCTTGCCCTTTTTAATGCGAGACCAGCAGTAGAGTCTTCGTTGAATAACGCACTGAGTAGGGTATTCGTGTCGAATATAAAATAATTATTCACCCTCGTTCAGCAGCTTGTCCAATTCTTCCTGTGAAAAACCTTTTGATTTCGCCTCTGCACTCGCTTTTCTCATTGTTTTAAACAACCTTTCATTAGCGGATTGATTGCTGAAAAAATCGTTCAAAAAGGCATTAATATATATCTCAACCTTTCGTTTCCTGTCTGGATCTGCCTGCTCAAAAGCGGAAGCTAAAGCAGGAGGTACTTGTATTGATATGGTTTTCATCGTTGTATCTTATCTAATTTGATAATCAAAGATAAGAAAAATCGAAGGAATGATTATTTTTTACCCATTCTCTACCTTTTTCGTACCCTTTGTTTACCCAGAAGGATAGGGTAGCTAAGGGAAACCTAAAAAGCGTACAAGTAAGGTGTGGATTTGCATAAATGCCTTTTAATACTGGATTTAAGACTATATATGGGCTAAAATGAGGAAACAATGGAAGTGGTTGTCTTCCTTGCAGAATTTAATTCATCGATATTATGAAGAGAATAATGTCCGACTATTTCTCTTCAGTTAAGAGCCCACTGTTGTTCGGTAATGAACGAGCGACTGTACGCTTTCGAACAAGTATGCTATCGGTTAAAATGTAACTTCCTGTTTTTTAGTGTATTGACTTGGTGGCATGTCCTTTGGGACAGCTTTTGTCACTACACCAGGCTTTCGCTATTTTACTACGAAGGCTTTAAGGTGCGATGAATTGGGCTAAGAGCGGTATAAATCAGACTCCGTTGAGAGAAATTGGAAATAACGATAAAAAAATAAGTGTATGATCAAGAACCATATTAAAATCGCATGGCGAAATCTTTTGAAGAACAGAGGCTATACCGCCATTAATATGATTGGACTGGCTGTGAGCCTGGCCGCTGTATTGCTGATTGCATTATGGGTACAGAACCAGCACTTATACGATAATTTCTATTCAAATAGGGATAATATTTATAAACTGTGGAATCGGAACGACAACGAAGGGAAAGTCAATGTGTATGATATTACTTCGGGTCCGGCAGCAGCAGGCCTTAAGCGGGAGTATCCCGAAGTGGTGCATGCTGCACGAATGTATTGGTCTTCAGACCGCCTTTTTTCTTATGGAGATAAAAATATTAAATCTAATGGAAATGAAGTGGACGCTGATTTTCTGAGCATTTTCGATTTTCCATTGCTGCATGGATCTGCCAATCATGCATTGGAAGATCCCACCAGCATTGTGCTTACAGAAAGTTTGGCAAAGAGCCTGTTTGGCAAGGAGGATCCATTGGGAAAGACGATTACCATCGATAGCAAAGTACCGTTTAAAGTGACGGCTGTGTTGAAAGAGCTGCCCAGCTATACGGATTTTAATTTTGGCTACCTCACGCAAATAACGCCGGAAAGAGAAAAAAACTATGGCACAGACTGGAAGACGAATTCGTATTATACTTTTGTTGAGCTGAAAGCGGGAAGCGATGTACGGGCCTTTAACAAAAAAGTGGAACCCTTTGTTCGAACCAAAGTATCTGAAGCCAAAGGGAGCTCGATATTTCTTTATCCCATGGCTAGGATGCATCTCTATAATCGTTTTGAAAACGGGGTCTCCGTGGGAGGTCAAATTGAGCAGGTACGATTAGTGACCGGAATTGGGCTCCTCATCTTGCTGATTGCCTGTATCAATTTTATGAATCTGGCGACTGCCAGAAGTCAAAAACGCAGTAAAGAAGTAGGCGTCCGTAAGGTAGTGGGAGCTACCAAAAAAATATTGATCCAACAGTTTCTCTCCGAATCTATTCTTTTAACTTTTGTATCGGGTATCATCGCGCTGGGTTTGACTGTACTCTTTTTACCGGTGTTTAATAGTCTGCTGGACAAACCGCTTGTAATGGATTGGACGAATCCTTTCATGTGGGGGGTGGGTTTTGCAAGTATGCTGTTAACGGGATTTCTTGCCGGTGTCTATCCTGCTTTTGTGTTGTCTGCTTTTAAACCCATCAAAACATTAAAAGGAATGGTGGCTAAACCGCGTCGAATAAATCTGCGGCAAGTACTGGTTGTCTTGCAGTTTGGCATTGCTGTGGTACTGATTGCGGCAACTTTGGTGATCCGTCTGCAGATCGATTTTGCCGGGAAAAGGACCGTAGGTTATCATGTCTCGCAGCTGATCGAGATCCCCGCCGAGGGTGATATGGGTGGCAATTATGAGGTTTTCAAAGCGGAGCTGTTGCGAAATGGTTTGGCGAGTCAAGTGACGCGTACCGGGTGGCCGATTACGATTGATGCCTCAAGTGCCAGCGGTAGTTTCTCTTGGGAAGGTGCTACACCGGAACAGGAAAAGAACAGTTTTTTTACCATTGTAAAAGCGGAGAGCGATTTTGTGAGCACCTTGGGTTTAACTTTAACGGGAGGAAGGGATCTGGACTTTGCCAGATTACCCGCAGACAGTGCCTCTGTGATGCTGAATGAGACGGCAGTCAAAACAATGGGATTAGCGAATCCTGTTGGCAAATATTTAAAGTGGGGAGATAAAACCTATACCATTGTGGGCGTTTTAAAAGATTTTATCACTGCATCCCCTTATCGGGATATTAGTCCGATGTTGATACGCGCTTCAAAAAATTTCATGATGAATATCGTCATTCGCAATAATCCGCAACTTTCTATGGCCGAAAATCTGCGGGGAATCGAAAAGATTGTCAAAAAGTTTAACCCTGCCTATCCCTTTACCTACAATTTTGTTGATCAGCAATATGCAGAGAAATTCCGCGAACAAGAGCAGACGGCTATGTTAGCACTTGTTTTCTCTTTATTGGCCATTTGTATTTCTTGCCTCGGTTTATTTGGGCTCGCCTCTTATATCGCGGAAACACGTATCAAGGAAATTGGTATACGTAAGGTATTGGGCGCTTCTGTTACAGGGATCAGTACCATGTTGTCTAAGGATTTTATTAAACTGGTTGTTATTGCCATTTTATTGGCCTCACCGATCGCGTGGTGGGCAATGAATACTTGGTTAAATGACTTTAGTTACCGTATAGAAATGCAATGGTGGATGCTCGTATTATCTGGAGGTATTGTTATCACCATTGCACTGCTTACTGTGAGCTCACAGGCCGTGCGTGCAGCGCGCACCAACCCTGTGAGCAGTATGAAGGATGAGTGATAGGACTTGAAACTTATGATGTAAAGCGAAGAATTGGATTACTTTATCAAACCCGCTTTCTGCATCAGATGGGTAGCGTTTTTATTCTTCGCAATACCCCTGTTTATTTTGTAATCGAAATAAAGCTCATTGGCTTCCAAACGGCTTTCAAAGCAATAGTTGCTTACCATTGATGGATGCTTTCTTTCTAGTTTACCCAAATCCAGATCGTGCGTAGCAATAATGCATAGGCAGTCGTGCTGTAAGAATTCTTCGATTAAACCGATAGACCCGGCTAGTTTGTCAGCTGAGTTTGTACCTTTGAGAATCTCGTCGAGAAGAATGATCATTTTCTGGCCGCTACGGAGTTTATTCATGATCAAGGACAATCGTTCAAGTTCAGCGTAGAAATAAGATGTGTTCTGTTCCAGTGAATCCATCACGCGCATACTGGTATAAACCTCCGCATTATTAAAAGCGAGGCTTGTTGCATAGACGGGCGCACCGCAATTGGCAAGTACCGTATTTATACCTATTGCTCTCAGAAACGTACTCTTACCGGACATATTAGCACCTGTTAATACCACGACTTTCTCTTTATCCGAGGGAATGAAATCATTAAGCACACAGGCATTTTTTCTCATTAATGGATGCCCAAGTCCTTTTGCTTCTATAAAAGTGGAGGAAGTAAATTGAGGAAAACAATAGCTTGGATTATTAAAGGCGAAGTTTGCAAATGAGTTCAATTCGTCAACTATAAAAATGCTGTCTAACCATGAAGGCATTGATTCCCGATGCTTGTTCTTCCACTTGTCGAGCCCAACAATACAATGAATATCGGATAAAAAGAAGCCATTTAGTACAACTGCTGCAAGGTCATTTAAGCGCTGATCAAAAAAACTCATCAGGATGGATAGTCTTTTTACTCCAACCTGTGCTTGATCGCTCTTTTCTAATAACGATGTTAAAAAAGGATCGGTAAATGTTTGTGCGTTAAGGAGCCCTAATAGATAGGCATATTTTCGTAAAAGGTTGTATTTACGTGAAATAACTGCATGAGTCTTGTTTATAGTATGATTAAAAAGCTGTATGAAAGCAAGATTGATCAATACAGACAGTACCAGACTTACATAAGGGACAAGCCCCGCCAAAGCAAGGATTAAAAGGGCGAAAGTTATTGCAGGCAGTAAGAAACTAAGAAAAAAGATCAATGGCCGATTTAATGTGCTTTTTGGAGATGCCAACCAGGCCATGAGCTGCGAGAGGTCCTCCGGTTTTTCTGGATTATCAGCCCCGATTGCCATAAATTGCTGCCGAAAATCCAAAAGCGGTGTTAATGCTGATATGGCCTTCTGTCGTTCAATTATTTTTTCTATTGCTACTATCTTGTGTTTAAGATTATTTGCAAGCAAGCGTTCACCGGAAGAAGTACAAGTCCTATTAACATACTGGAAAAGCGATTGATCACCAAAGATGTCTATATCGAATGTGAATGGATGATTGTGATCTATATATGGTGACCCTGATGGTAAAGATGTGTAATCTCCGGACAGCGCAGATTTTTCCCCCTCATTGATCATTTTTAGACGACGGAATTTTACTTGCCGTTTATTGACTTTTGCATGGGCGAAGACCAATGCAATATAGACTACCGTAGAGACTAATACGACTGCAAGCCAACTAATAGCTAAATAAGTTATAGCCATCCACAAGGCAACTATTATAGAAATACCAAAAAGCAAACGCAAGGCAGCATAGCGATTCGCTTTTTTCTTAAATTGATTTTCCTTCTCAGAAAAGGCATTGCTACGCGTGCTATAAAGGGTATGTAAATCAATGTGGGCATTTGGTTTCATCGACCTTGAGACATTGGTGTATCAAATAGCGATACGGAAATGAATTTTTATAGATAAAATATTTTAAAGTTCATTTGTTAGAATCATATTGAGATTGGGAGCAACAGGTATTTTTGCTTCATACCTGAGGTCTTGGTCAACCGCAACAATTGGAATCAAAAGGAAGTTCCTAACGTTCTTTGGTACCAGTTCTCTAGTTGGATATCTTCTAATTTGTTGAAATGTTTGGTGTTATCGGTTACTAATATCAATCCATACTCAATTGCTGTTACACCGATAAGTAAGTCGAAATCATCATGATGAGGCGTTCCTAATTTACGAAGTCGAACTTTTTCTTTTGCATAACGATTGATAGCTCCGAATATAGGAACGATTGATAGCCCATTAATGAAGCCGTCAACTGCCTTATGTGATTTTTTTGGATTGCTGCTGTTTTCAGCACCATAACGTAGCTCAGCTACAGTTACTTCTGAGATGAAAAAATTTTCCCTGCCTTTTTCTCTAATAATTCGAGCTAAATCCAGTTTTCCACGTAAATAGAAAACGCATATACTCGTGTCTAGCAGGTACTGCATTAGAAACTAATGTCTTTTTTGCGAAATTTCCTTGCTGATCTAATTTCATCGACTAAAGTTTCTGCCTCTTTACCGGAAGAAAATGCACCAAATGATTTGTAAAAAGCCGTTTCTTTTGTGTCTTTGTTTTTTCTTATAGATTTAGTAAGGCTTTCTATCAACTCCAACTTAGTAACAGCATCTAAACCATCAAACAGGTTGGAATAACTCTTTACGATATGCTTAGAAACAGTAGACATAATACTTATTTAACTAAATCAAAGATAATGAAAAGTATTCATTACACGAAATGCTTATAATAATCAGGCATATGTGGCTAACAGAAGAGCAAAGAAAGGCTAAGCCGTGCTCATTTATCACACCTTATAGCTAAAATAGCATTAATTTGAGTTATACCCAACATACATAAATAATATCCATTACAAATGGATAAAATCATTCAGTGTTAGTGGGAGGCTATGGAAAAAATGTATCGCCGCTAATGTTGTGCTGCTCCTGTTTACTCTTTTTCGTCTTTTACTTCTTTGTAAAAAATGTAGCCGCCGTGGTGCAGGGTGTTTTCGTCAACAAATGTTCCGTCCGCTGTAAAGCCGGTGTCATCTCGATAAAAGATTTCATTTCCGCTTACTTTATAGGCTCCCTGATAAGCACTTAGACGGCTTCCCCGAGCTTCGTCATAACGGTTGCCGGGAAGTAATTCTTGACGTATATGTCCATCTGCCGTTACCCACATGCCGATATACCCTTTGGTTTCTTCTATTGTCTTTTTCATAACTGTTGTATTGTTTTGCATTAATTGAACTAATTCATACGTGTCTAAAAAAGCAACCGCGTGGATGATTTTCCCGTCGTTGAGTTGCAGTTTCCAGATGTAGGTGTTTTCATAAATCGTATTCGTTTTGGTTTTTGCCTGTGCTTTGAAATGAAGCCAGATAAATCGGTCGTCTGCCGTAAGACTAATTAGTTTTGGCTTTAAGGGCTCTTTCAATTTTTCAATAATGGGCGCTACAGCACGCTCCATAAACGCTTGCTTGCCTTTATAAGCACCGGAAACGGGAGACCGTCCGCTAACCTCCCAGTTAACGTCATCCGCTAGCAGATCAAAGAAACTCGCTGTGCCATTTTCCCATTGCTTAAACTGATGGGCAACCAAGTCTAACTGTTTTTGCAAAGCAGACTCTTTCCTTTCTTGGGCATTTGCAGAAAAAACAACATGCCCAAGAAAGAGTGCGATCGTTAGAGCGCCGTAGATAGTGTGTAGCTTTTCCATTGCTCTACTTCGCTGCTTATAAAATCTACTTTTTTATACACGATATCATAGGCATCACTACCCAAAAACAAATGAACCGGCGGTTTTTCTTCTTTGCTTATCGCAATCAATACTTCTGCTGCCTTTTCCGGATCATTGGGCTGATTGCCATTTATGTCGCTAAGGTGTGCCTGTTGGGATTGGCGGGCAGCTTCATACTCCTCAATGGTATGCTGAGGTGTTTTTACCGACCCTTTGGCGAGAAAATCGGTACGGAAATAACCTGGATAAACAACGGTTGCATGTACACCCAATCCTTTGACTTCTTCGGCCAAGCTCTCTGTAAAACCGACAACGGCAAATTTAGTGGCGCAATAGATGCCCCAACCCGGAAATGCGCCAGAAAAGCCGCCAACAGAGGCGATGTTGAAGATATGCCCCGACCTATTTTTGCGTAAGTAAGGCATGGCATTTCTGATGACATTCAGCGAGCCGAAAACGTTGACATCAAAACTGTTTCGCGCTTCTTCATCTGTCAGTTCCTCCAATGTGCCTATTTGGCCGAAACCGGCATTGTTTACGATGACATCTAACCGGCCGAAGTGGGCGATGCTTTTGGCAATTCCTTCCTTTACGTTTTCATTGTCTGTTAAACTGACTTCCAGTGGTAGGAATACGTCTGATACTTCACCAACTTCAGCGATTAATGACTGGATGTTGCGGGAAGTGGCTACTACGCGATAGTTCTGCGCTAACAATTTTTTAACCAGTGATAGGCCTAAACCTTTTGAAGCACCGGTAACTAACCAAACTTTTTTTGTTGTGTCCATATGTTTTAATTTTTTATGATGACACAAAATTAAAGCGGTGGTTGCGGAACAATTAACGAAATGCTAACAATAACTTACGAAATTCTAACATTGCGGAATTGGGTGGGGTTTATGTTCAAATGTTTCTTAAAAAAGTTGTTGAAATGGGTCACTTCGGTAAAACCCAAGGCAAAGGCAATTTCTGATATATTCCAGGTGGTTTGTGTGAGCAGAATTTTAGCTTCCTGTAATAAACGTTCAGCGATAATCTGTGATGTGGTCTTTTCTGTGGTCTCCCTAATTGCTCGGCTCAAATGGTTGACGTGTATTGAAAGTTGATCGGCGAAATCGGATGCGGAACGGAATTGGACGCGTTGTCTGACGTCCTCAATGGGAAATTGCCTTTCCAGTAGTTCCAGAAATAGGATGGATATTCGATGAGATGCATTGATTTCCTGCTTATCGATCTTTTTTGCGGGTTTCATTTTATGGGTTTGATGTAAAATAGCAAACACCAAATTTCTTAATGCATCGTATTTATGTTCATAATCTGAGCTGATTTCTTCAAACATCTGCAGGTAAATCTGCTTGATGCTTTCAGCTTGCTCATCGTTGATTTCAAAAATAGGTGTACCGTTAGGCTGGAAAACTTCATACTTACTCAGGTTTCCGAAATGGTGAAAAAAGGCAGGTGTAAACACACAGAAATAGCCGGATTGTTCGTCATCAAGCGATTCCCAATTATAGGGTATTTGCGGATTGGCAAATAATAATGCCTGCTTGCTTATTTCGATTTCCTTATCGGCGTAATAGATTTTATTTCTGCCGATAATCAGGCTGATTTTGTAATAGTCTTTTCTGCTGTATGGTACGGGTTTAGGATGTGTGCCTGCAAAATCATCCAACTTGAAAACGTTAAAATGGCCAATCTCCCTACGGATATTGTCAGGTACCCAGTTGAGTTTGCTTTTGTAGAATTCTTCTATTGATTGCGTTTTCTCCATCAGGCGAAGTTACGAAAATCAAACATGATTTCCTTGATGTTTGCCCGTGTTTATTCCATTGCAAAGTAATCGCGTTGCTTCCACTTCAAAATTAGGTGGGGCACCTTCGTGGATACTGGGGCGGGATGGCTGAATGAATTAGATGGCTAAGAACCAACTTTCAAAACGACTTTTCCTTTAAAACCACCTTGGAGTAACCGCAGAGCAATCGATTGGATATTTTCCCATGAATCTAACGTTGCGATATCTACTTGAAGCTTGTTTGTGGCAACCAATTGAAACAGCTCGTTAAGCATAGGAGATACCGCTTGGCGAGATAATTCCTCGCCCAAAAAGAAACCGTATAACATCGTGCCTCCAAAACCTTTTTCTCTGATTCTGAAAAGATCTACATTAAATGTGGCTTCTTGATCTTTTAGTATATTGCCAAAAGATACACAAATGCCGCCCGAACTCAATAGTTCTAAAGATTTTCCGAGAGAGGCTCCGCCTAATCCTTCCAAAATTCTGTCGAAGGGCATATGTTTTCGGGCTTCTTCCCAATCAGTTACTACATGGTTAGCCCCTAAATCATACATTTGGTTTGCACGTTTAGGGGATTGGACAAATGCAGTCACTTCTATTCCCAGGTGGGATGCGATTTGAATTGCCAATCGTCCGACATTTCCCGTAGCAGCGGTTATCAGTATGTTCCGGCCGTCATTTTGAGGTTGTTTTGATAAGGATATATACGCCGTTAATCCGGTGATGGGAATGCAGCAGGCTACCTCTAAAGAAACGGCCGTTGGAACACGTGCGACGAAACTTTCGGCAACTGTCACTTGGCTTGCCCAGGCGCCGCCTAGCATCATTCCCGCTACATGATCGCCTTCTTTGAAAGAGCTGTCCGCATCGGCCTCCTTCACTAAACCGGAAAATTCCCATCCCGGTTGATCTCCAGCGGTACCGCTTTCCAGGGAATCGATCACCTCACCATAATTTAATGAAATATAGGCAACGTCAATTAATAGGAAACCTTTTTCGCGCGTTCCCGTAGGGGCATTATGTAAGGCTAAAAACTTTTTGCCGTCTTTTTCGGATACACGGATAACTTTCCTTTGATTGTTTAACTTCATTTTTCTGCTTTTTATCAGTTGTGCTTAGGTCCTTCCTGCTGCATGCTCTGGAGGATACGGGCCCGATGCTGGATACCCCATTCGGCAATAACTTGCGTTAATTGCTTTAATGACTCTCCGTACTCCGTGATTTCATAGGCCACGGAAACGGGCGAGGTGGCTAAAACATTTCGTTTGATCAATCCATTAACTTCGAGCTCTTTTAACTCGCGGCTCAACATCTTGCCCGAAATGCCCCGGACCTTTTTCAATAGCTCGGAATAGCGCATGGGTTGGTAGCACAGACAAGCGATAATAAGCACCTTCCACTTGCCGCCTAAGATTTCCATGGTGTCATAAATGGCCAATACCGTCTGGCTACATTCTTCTATTAGGTGATCTTCTGATTTCATTGTTGTCCCTTGGTTACCCAAATGTTACTGTTACTTTTTGTCACTTGGTGTCAAATTTAAACATTTCTCCTCTACCTTTGCGCCACAACACATAAAAAATTATACAATGGAACTGATTAATCATTTAAAATGGCGTTATGCTACCAAAAAATTTAATAATGAAAAAGTAAGCGCCGAAAAAATTGACCAAATTTTGGAAGCCATCAACCTAACAGCTTCTTCGTGTGGGATACAGCCCTATCGCGTCCTGGTAATTTCCGATCCTGAAATAAGGGCCAAACTGGGTGTAGGTTCTTTTAACGGGCAGATTCTGAACTCTTCTCATTTGTTAGTGTTTGCGGCATTCAATGAGGTATCAACTGCCTATATTGAGGAATATATAAAAATGGCTGAAAAGCAACGTAATTTACCGGAAGGAGCGATGGATGAGTTCCGTGAAAAACTGACGGGCTATTTCAGCGCGAATGCGCAGGAAACAAATGCGATCTGGGCGAGCAAACAGGCTTATATCGGACTGGGGACGGCTTTGCTTGCGGCTGCGGAACTGAAAGTAGATTCTACCCCAATGGAAGGTTTTGATCCCCGGCAGTTTGATGAAATTTTGGGATTGAAGGAGAAAGGATTGCATGCGGTAGTGCTGCTCTCCTTGGGCTATCGTGATGTGGAAAATGACTATTTAGTTGATTTGCCCAAAGTGCGCTTACCAATAGATGAATTTGCTGCTTTTGTGGGGTGAAAAAAGCGATTTACTTTATTGAAGTTGGTTTGATTTTTGTAATTTTGGGGTATGAAAAGAATTGATATGAACCACTTTCTTGCTGCACAAAATAAAGTGCTGAATAAGGATTTGGGAAATTTCAATATATTCTGGGTGCACGACTTGGATGCCTGTGCCGTTCAGCCTATTCCTTATAATCGAAGGGATTTTTACAAAATCAACTTGCTCCGCGGTGAATATACGATCCATCTCGCCGATAAAACCTATGAAATTCAGAAGCTGGGTTTGTTTTTTGGTAATCCTTTATATCCCTACAACTGGATTCCGAAAGGAGCTGATGCTCACAGTGGGGTGTATTGTATTTTTAATAAAGAGTTTTTTCATCAGTTTGGCAATATTGATTCCTATCAGATGTTTCAGCCTGAAGGGGATAATGTGATTGAATTGACCGAAGAATTATATCGTGAAATTGAACGTGTTTTTGAAAAAATGGATCAGGCCTTCCGATCGGATTATCAACATAAGTATGATAAGATACGCAATCTGATTTTTGAGGTGCTACACAGCGCAAATGAAGTGTCGACGAATGAAATACGGATCAATAAGCATGATGCAGCCGCGAGTAGGATTACCAGGTCATTTTTGGAATTGTTGGAGCGACAATTTCCCATTGAAATGAAAAATCAGCAGGTGCTTCTACGAAATGCAGCAGACTTTGCACATACGCTGGCTATTCACGAAAACTATTTAAATAGGGTGTTGAAAAAGACCATGGGCAGTACGACCACCCAATTGATACAACAACGGTTTTTACAGGAGGCACGTGTGCTCATCAGGCATAGTTCCATCGATATCTCGGAAATTGCCTACCTGCTGGGGTTTAAGGAAATCAGCCACTTTTCCGGTTTTTTTAAGAAAAATGAAGGCATTTCTCCGTTGCAATACCGAAAGGTTTGATTTTCGTAAATGATGGTTTGCTTTCTGTAAAAAAATGGCTTAACGATCCACGAACTTTGTCGTGTAAATAATACGTATAAAATTATGACAAAGAACTGGTTTATCACAGGCACATCAAGCGGTATTGGCCGTATTCTTACCGAGCACTTATTGGCATCCGGGCATACTGTTTTTGCGACACTACGGCAAACGGAACAAATGGCGGAACTCCGCGATAAATATCCGAAGCAACTCTATGTGGCTTATTTAGAATTGACAGATATACAGAGCATTCATCATGCAGTTGCAACAGCTTTGGAGAAAATGGGGCAAATTGATGTTGCGGTGAGCAATGCGGGCTTGGGTGTCTTCGGTGCGGCGGAAGAATTGGATGATGACAAGATCTCGAAGCAAATTGAAGTCAATTTATTAGGTTCGATCCGACTGATAAAAGCACTGATTCCGATAATGCGTCAGCAGCAAGATGGAGGGCATATCATACAGGTGTCTTCAGAAGGTGGGCAGATTGCCTACCCGGGATTTAGCTTATACCATGCCTCTAAATGGGGGATTGAGGGATTCATAGAAGCGACGGCGCAGGATGTACAAACGTTTAACATCAGATTTACGATTGCCGAGCCAGGGCCCACAGGAACTAATTTTGGCAGTAGTTTGTTCATAGCGCCTCCTTTAGAGGTATACCGGCATACTGCCGTTAATGATTTACGTAAGTTTATCGATGCAGGCTTTGGTGAATTGGACGATGTGCATGATGTAGTCCAAGCTATTTTGGATTGCGCTAATCATCCGCAGCCTCCGTTTAGATTGCCAATCGGAAAAGTAGCTGTCCAACATGTTCAGGATGGCTTACAAAGGCGATTAGATGATATTCGGAGCTTGATAAAGTAAATTTGGTAGATGCTGTCGGTCCCTATTCGGATAGTCTTATTACAAGCTGACCAGGTCTTTTGGATACTTTGGGATCCCAAAGTATCCAAAATTTACCTATTCATCTCTTAGCGAATCGATCGGATTGGCTATCGCCGCTTTAATGGCTTGTGAACTCACCGTGAGTAAAGCCAGTATAAGTGCCCCCATTCCTGCTATGATGAACAAACCCCAGCCGAGAGAGATGCGGTAGGTATAAGTTTGCAGAAATTTATCCATCGCCCAATAGGCAATAGGAAACGCCACTAGACAGGAAATAATAACCAACCATGCAAATTCTTTGGACAGCAAGCGTGTAATGGAAAAAACCGATGCACCCAGTACTTTTCGGACACCGATTTCTTTCGTCCGATTTTCAGCCATATAAGCCGCTAGTCCGAATAAACCCAAACAGGAGATAAAGATGGTGAGAAAAGCAAATAAAGCTGCCATGGTACCCGTCTGCTCTGATTCTTTGAATTTAGCGGCGTAGGCTTTGTCTACAAAGTTGTAGGCGAAAGGATAATTGGGGTTGTAGCGTTTAAAAATAGCTTCGGTTTTAGCAAGGGCATCGGAGGTTGACAAAGAGGGATTAAACTTAATATGCATGACATTAAAAAATCCTTTGGCTCCTTCAATGACGGCAGGCTCAACGGGTTCGTAAGGTGAGCGCGAAATGAAATCGGCCACGACACCCACCACGTGCCATTCAATGCCATTATCTTTGATCAATTGACCGATGGGATCTTTGAAGCCCATAAGTCTTACCGCTGCTTCATTTAAAAGGACTGCTGTGGAATCGGTAGGATACTGTGCTAGATCCATGTCTCTTCCTGCTACCAATTGAAGGCCGGTCGTTTTAACAAGCTGCTCATCTGCACACATACGGTCGAAAAGTGTTTTATCGTTTGGTGCTTTTCCCTGCCATTCAAATCCATTGGTGTTGCTCCAACTCTCGGTAATAGGGCAACTAGAACGCGTTACTGATACAGCTATACCATCGCGGAGCAGTTCGCTTTTGATGAGCTTGCTGTTCTTGGATACCTCCCCCTCCTCCATAATATAAACGAGGTTGTTTTTATCGTAACCATTTTCCCTGTCTTTTGCATATTGAATTTGCTTATGAACGGCCAAGGTGCTTATAATAAGGATGATGGCAATGGTGAACTGAATAACTACCAGGATTTTACGAAGGCTAAAGGTGGCCTTCGCTTGTTTAAAGGTGCCCTTTAACACTTTAACAGGTTGAAAGGAGGAAAGGAAAAAGGCCGGGAAACTACCGGCGAGCAAGCCGGTGATCAAAATAAAACCGATGGCGTTCAGCCAAAATTGAAAATGACCAAAATCAACGGCCAAACGCCGGCTGATTAAATTGCCAAAGGAGGGTAGGGCTAACCAGGTAATAAACAGGGCGATGACACCCGAGATGGTGGCTATCAAAATAGATTCGCTTAAAAACTGGCCGATCAGTGATACACGATAGGCGCCCGCAACTTTTCGAATGCCGACTTCCTTCGCTCTTTTTTCACTTCGGGCAGTGCTGATATTCATAAAGTTAATGCAGGCAATCACCAAGATGAAAAAGGCGATCAGCGTAAAAAGATTGACCATATCAATGCGTCCGCCTACTATTTTTCCATTTTCAAACTTGGAACGAAGCCACCAATCAGGGAGTGCATGCAATAAAACTTCGGTGTCTTCATCGGGTCCGTTATGACGCTTAGTGATGTCCTTGATCTTCCTGTCCATCAACTCTTTGCTGATGCCCGGATTCAATTCTACATAGGTCTGTACGGAATTGTTGCTCCAGTAATCGTCGCTATACCCAATTTTTTCCATGTATTTCCAGGGAAGCAGGAACTCCACATCGGTGAACCTGGTATTGCCGGGCATATCGGCTAAAACACCGGAAACGGTCACCACATCGACACTATCTATTTTGAGCGTTTTCCCCAGTGCTTCTTCTTTGCCAAATAAGCGTTTAGCCAGGCTTTGGCTAATGACAATTTCTGTGGGGCTTTTTAAGATATGTTCCTTATCGCCTTCGAGCAACGGAAAATCGAACATGGAAAGGAAAGCGGAATCGACAAAGGCGCCCTGGCCCTTCAGCTTCTTGTCGCCCACGGAGAACAGGAAGCTGTTATCGGAATAGCGGCTGTAATGGGCTATTTCAGGAAATTCCGCTTTGGCCGCCGGTCCCAAAGGCTTGGGCGTATAGAACCACACCTGAAGTTTATCGCCCCAATCGGCTCGGTTTCCTACCAGAAAAAGCTGGTCTTTTTTATGGTGGAACAGGTCAAAACTCCGTTCGTTTTGTACCCAGGAAAGGATGAGCATGGCAGCTGCCATACCAATAGCCAAGCCTGTTATGTTCAAGATGGAATACCCTTTGTTTTTAAGCAGATTTCGCCAAGCAATTTTGATGTAGTTCTTTATCATACCGAGCCCGTTAATTGAATATTAGCTTAACATAAATGAGGCCATAATTTTTATCGATTTGATTATTAGTTGTTTGTGCCTTTGATTTTTAACAGCAAGTGTTCGTTTCCGAACAGTGATTGTTCATTGGCGCACAGCTTACTCGGTGGTGAACGTCAAAATACCATTCTTCCTGCCCAAATGGCTATGTTTCATGGCTAAAGATAATAAGCTTGGTTAAAAGCAATATCCGTTGGTTTTCAAAAATGTCGCCTCCAAAATTTACATCTGGCAGTGGGAGGCACCACCGTTCCCGTAAATTTTGAAGCGACGAGGTTCTTTGATTACTTTCTTTACGGGAAAGAAAGTAATTGGCGGTGTCGCTACCATTAAGCGACAATTTAAACGCTACGCCATCTACTGATAAACCAAAAGATAAAAAACTTTTTACCATATGGTAAGTGGATTCCCCATAATAAGTTCGAAATTTAATGTATGAAAGAGTTTATCAATTACGTATTGCAGTTTGGGAATTTGAACAGACAGCAAACCGATTTCATTATGAGCAAAGCAAAAACGCTGGAACTTCATAAAGATGACTATTTTTCTGAAGCCGGAAAAACCCCCAAGTATGTTGGATTTCTTCTGGAGGGTGTTGTTCGTTTCTGCTATTATAACAACAAAGGCGAAGAGATTACACATTCGTTCGTAGACGAGAACAATTTTGTTTCGGACCAACAAAAGTTTGAGGCACAAGTAGTGGCCTCTGATTATGTACAGGCTGTTACCCCTTGCAAAATGCTTGTTTTTTCAAAGAAAAGTTGGGATGAGATTGGAAATACAATTGTTGGCTGGGACGCTATTATCACTCAGATTACCAAAAACTGTTTGTTAAAAGCGATCGAAAGAAGAAGTCCGCTGGTTTCTGAAGATGCTACCACCCGTTATTTATCGTTCATTGAACAATTTCCCGGCCTTGTCAACCGTGTGCCGCTTTCTCATGTGGCTTCTTATCTGGGGATCACCCAACAATCATTGAGCCGAATAAGAAGAAATATCCGTTGAGATCACTTTTTACCAAATGGTAAAAGCTTCCTCTTTTTTGATACCGACCTTTGTATCATTAATTAATTGAAAAAAAAATGAGCAAAAAAGTCGTATTAATTACAGGAACAAATAGTGGATTTGGATGGCTTACCGCCAATAGCTTGGCAGCCTTGGGACATCAAGTGTATGCTACCATGAGAGACACCGAGGGAAAGAATGCGGATAGAGCAAATGCGTTATCGCAGGTAGCCAATATCACCGTTTTGGATGTTACACTGACAGATGAAACCAGTGTAAAGCAGGCTTTTGACACTGTTATAGCGAAGGAAGGCACCATCGATGTGTTGGTAAACAATGCGGGTGTTGCCCTATTCGGGGTGGCTGAAAGTGCTACGCCGGCCGATGTGCAGCGAGTCTTTGATGTGAATGTTATCGCACCTTGGAGGTTGATGAAATTAGCCCTACCTTTTATGCGTAAACAATCGGAAGGTTTGATTATCAATGTTTCGAGTGGGTGGGGTAGGTTCTCGCCTCCTTTTTCAGCCGTGTATGGTGCTTCAAAGTTCGCTTTGGAAGGATTAAGCGAAGGCTTGCATTATGAGGCACGACCTTTAGGGGTGGATGTAGCAATTATTCAACCGGGGGCTTTCCCGACTGAAATGTCTCAAAAGATTCAAGCGGGATCTGATGCATCGGTTGTTGACGGCTATAAAGTGATAGCGGAATTTCCGGAAAAAATGTTTAATGCTATCGGTCAACTATTTGAAACAGTAAAACCTGACCCTCAATATGTTGCGGATGCCGTGGTAAAGCTAGTCAATCTACCTAAGGGACAGCGGCCTTTAAGAACTGTTGCCGACCCATCTACAGGAAAAATTGTTGAAGCGGCTAACGATGCTGTTCTGATTGAGTACGATCGAGTGCTAACAGCATTTGGAATGAAAGATTTATTGAGTTTGTAGGTATAAAAGGTGATGTTTGCGGCGAGTATTGCCGCAATCCATCACAGAGATCAATTGGGCTGCAAACGAGAATACGACTTGATGCCTAATTCTCCTAGTAGCGTTGTTTATCAGTATAAATTTATGTAAATTTGGAAGACAATAACGGCTTTAGAAATGAAAACGGCATTACAAATAGATATCACTTTTGAGCAGATACTTTCCATGGTTAAGCAGTTGCCCAAGCAACAGAAGATAAAGCTGAGCAAGGAATTGGAAAAAGAAGTTATAGATTCAAAGCTCCAACAGTTGTTGACTACCTTTAAAACAAACGAGTTGGATGCAAAAACAATTGCGGCAGAAGTAGAAAGCGTAAGGCAAGAAATATATGATAAACAAAAGCGTTAAAGTAATTTTTGACACGAATGTTTGGATTAGTTTCTTAATAGGAAAGCAGCTCTCCAAAATAAAAAGATATATTGTTGACGGCCGTATTAAGATTATAATTACAGAGCAGTTATTGACGGAGATAAAAATTGTAACAGCCCGTGAAAAACTTAAAAAATATTTTCCGAAAGGAAGTGTGAAGGAACTAATTGTTTTGTTGGAAACAATTGGTGAAAACGTTGAGATAAAATCAACTCATTTAATTAGCAGAGACCCCAAAGACAATTTTCTATTAGATTTAATAGATTTTTCCAAAGCTGATTTTTTAGTCACGGGAGATAAAGATCTCTTAGAACATAATCCGTTTAAAACAGCCCAAATACTAACGCCAACAGCCTTTGAAAGTAAACTGATTAAATAGAATCTTACAAAACAATTATTGCTTCACCTAAACTTTTTCCTGTCTCATGTCTTTGAGAATACGTGCGCGGTGTTGAAGTCCCCATTCGGCAATGGTTTGCGTCAATTGCTTTAATGATTTTCCGTACTTTGTAATCTTATAGGCTACCGAGACAGGAGAAGTGGCCAATACATTTCGTTCAATCAATCCGTTTACTTCAAGCTCCTTCAGCTCCCGACTCAACATCTTACCGGAGATGCCCTGAACTTTCTTCAGTAATTCGGAATAGCGCATGGGTTGGTAGCACAGGCAGGCGATAATAAGCACCTTCCACTTTCCACCTAAGATTTCCATGGTGTCGTTTATAGCCAATACGGTTTGGCTACAGTCTTCGATTAATATACTTTCTGATTTCATTTTTGTCCCTTGGTTACCCAAATGTCACTGTTACTTTTTGTCACTTAGTGGCAAATTTAAACAATTCTGCTTTACCTTTGCATCGCAAACATAAAAATTTATACAATGGAACTTATTAATCATTTAAAATGGCGTTACGCCACCAAAAAATATAGTACAGAAAAAGTTAGCGAGGAAAAGATCAACCAGATTTTAGAAGCCATCAACCTAACCGCTTCTTCATGCGGAATACAGCCCTATCGGGTTTTGGTAGTTTCTAATCCGGAGATAAGGGCCAAATTGGGCGCAGGTTCGTTTAACGGACAGATTGTAAATTCTTCTCATTTATTGGTGTTTGCGGCTTTCAACGAGATATCCACAACATATATTGAAGAATATATAAAAATGGCCGAAAAGCAACGGAATTTACCGGAAGGTGGGATGGCTAATTTTACAGAAAAACTAGTTAACTATTTCAGTGCAAATACAGCGGAAGCAAATGCCGTCTGGGCTAGCAAACAGGCTTATATTGGCTTGGGTACTGCCTTGCTGGCTGCTGCGGAATTGAAGATAGATTCTACGCCCATGGAGGGTTTTGATGCTGCCCAATTTGATGAGGTTTTAGGGCTAAAGGAGAAGGGATTGCATACGGCGGTGATCCTTTCGTTGGGCTATCGGGATGCGGAAAATGATTACCTGGTTGATATGCCAAAAGTAAGGTTGCCTATAGAAGAATTTTCTGCTTTTGTAGCATAAACGATTTAATCTGGCTGTAGGGGCGCTTGCTATTGCTGCGCAACACTTCCATGAGCTGGAAATTGACAAGTTGGCTTAAAAGATCAGGGACGGCCTTCTTAGCCAACCACGGGAAGATTCTTATAACGCCATTCACTCGGGGAGTAGTTTACCGGCAGTTGCTGTAGATGCTTGATGCGAATCTTTTTTCTGTGCTGTTTGATATGTGTAAAGAGGAGGTGACTGTCATAGGTGACTTCGAAAGGTTGTGACAGGTTAACCGGTTCGGTTGTTTCGCCAAGGATCACATACTCCAATTTTCCTTCCGAAGTGAACCGCTTAATGATGACATTGTCGCCAGTAGTGGCTTGTATACTGAACCATGCTCCATCACCCACGCCTCCAAGATACTGTGCCTCTTTAGGCACAGTAATGGGTTTTGAGGGTGCGTTCATGCGGCCAACCGAGTGGTCGGCGGGTAAAAGACGGGCTTTTCTTTGGCTTACATTCTCTCCTAGCTTTTTCAGTAAAAAACGAACGGACTGCCAACGGTTCATCTTAACATGTTTTAAGCCCTCATGGGGTGTAAATGAGTAAATCATTCTATCTGGCACTACATTAACTAAATTACTGATGGGACTTGCTTTAATTGTTTCGGGGAAATTGATAGTATGTCGCCAGCTGTAGCGCTTGGAACACCGAGCAAGCATGCGGACAATAAATCGTGAACAATTATTGTTGTTGCGGGCGATGGCACCGTAAGGATATGCACCGTGAAGTACGCAATCGTCTCCGTAAGCTTTGGCGCGTTCGAAATTAATACCACGAGCAATAGCAAAATAAAGAATACCTTCTCCATACATGGCAGGTTTCAATGCTTCAAACTGCGTTGCGATTTCTTCAAGGTTGACAATAGTACGGCCTTCAAATTTCGCCTTAATCGTAATCGCTAGGCGAGGGTCTGAAAATTTAGAACGAGCTCGACCATATTGCCGGGGCGTGATATATCGTCCGAAGTCATAGAAGAGCATTTCGCCGGTTTCTCGTTTAATGATAACAATACCGGTATGACCTACTTTAAAATTTAAGTTTTTTACGATGCCAATTTTCTTTAAAAACAACATCCACTTTTCGTCTCCACGGATAGTGGTATCCGGCCATGTTAAAATAAGGGCCATATCATTGTAGGTGATCGTTGACTGCATGATATTCTCTTTTTATGTTAGACTTTAAAGGAAGATGAAGTTTCGGTAACCCCTATGCGGTGAATGTTTGATAAATAGATTTAATTTCGTGCCCCAACGGAAGAAACGGCTTAATTCTTTTTTGTTCAAGTGCTCAAAATGGAAAATTTTATGTGGAAATGGAATCGCATTGGTATAGACACCATTTTTGGAAAAAACCAGCATAATTTTTTTGTGAAGCTTTTTCGTTAAGCCAACATGTTCATATACTGCCTGCCCGCGTTCGAAGAATGATGCTGTTGGATAATCTCGAAAGGTCAGCAAAACGATATAGTCACAGCATGTTAGCATGTTTTGATAATTGATTTCATTGCCTAAACTGGTACGGCTATACACTTCGTGTCCATTGTTCCAAAAAAACGCTGCAAGATGGTCGAGTAACATTTGTTCTTCTTGTCCGCTATCTCCAACTAATAAATATTTCATCTGTTTATTTTTTGTTTTTAGTTGTCAGATGGAGCCTTTGATGATTAAAATAATCATTGCCCTGTGTGCTTAATGATTATTTTTAATCATGTCGGGTTCATATGTAAATGACTTCTCTTTTAAAGGCCATATGGAATATCCAGATTATTTTGTGTTTGTCTTTGGTAATCATGGATATTTCATTATCAAAAATGTTTTATGCTAAAGATTTTTAGCCGCTGTTATCTGGGATGCTATAAATTTAATGGTGGGTATCAGCTAGATGGCGATCCTTTCCATCGCTTGTGTGTCCATAACCAACCATAGGGTTCTTCTTTGATGTTTTCGGTTAAGAGGTTCATATATTTTTGGGTTATCTCGCCCTCATGCATCGACACCGCTTCGGAACATACCGGCATACAGGCTATCTTGTAATTCCCTTTAGAGAGCTGTGTAATATGCAGGTAGATGACGGCCGATCGACTCGTTTGTGCCAATTTCTCCATGCCTGAAAAAAAGTAGGTATCCTGGTGCAAGAAAGTGAACCTGAATTTTTCTTCTTTCATCGGCGGACATTGGTCGGCAAGGAATAGATAGACGGCCGGGCCTGAACTTTTAGCTAGTATTTGACGTACAACCGCTCTATCAGGTATTAACTTCATGCCAAAACGAGACCGGAATCTGATCATCAGCTTATTCATCGTGGTTGAGCGAAGGGGTTTGTAAACGGCATATATGTCGTATTGCATCTTATAAGGCATAAAATTCAGCATCTCCCAATTTCCGCAATGACCCAGGCAGGCAATAACATCTCGTCCGGAGGCTATGTACTGATCGATTAATTCCAGGTTCTCAAATACAATTTTATTGTCAAGCACTTCAGTCGAAACGGAAATGCTTTTGACGATTTCAGCAAAATAGGCTGTAAAACACGTGTAGAACTTTTTTACAATTGCATGGACTTCTCCGTATCGCTTATCCGGAAAAGCGCGTGCAATATTCTGGATGACGACTTCTTTTCTATAGCCGATGATATAATAGGCAAGAAAATAAGCGATGGCCCCCATTGCATACAGCAATTTCATCGGTAGCAGGCTTATAATGTATAGGCCTGCATAAGCACTTCTGTAAGCAATATGTTGTAGTATCTGCTTCGGATTCATACTAAAGTTTCAACTTTAAGCCAATAGATGCGTAGGGTGAAACAGAAAAAAAGTAGTCATTATCGGATGCAAATACACCCTTCAAAGTCCGCTCGCTGTATGCAGCCGGACGGTATAGATTTAAGCCGACCATACCGGTCATGGTTAATCCGGTTTTACCGACCTTGAGCTCGGGACGAAAGCCTGTAACAATATACTGGTGTGAAAAGATCATGTCTTTGCCATCTTTTTTCAACAAGGCGACTTGCCCGTTCATTTCAATGGCATAAGATAGTTTGAACCGATCGTTGAAATCGTAGCCTGCTGATAACTCTAGGCCTTCGATCACTTCTACATTGACATCGTATTTTCCGTGAAGCTTCCATTTAACATAAACCGCAGGGAATATCATGGGGTAGCCTAAAGAACTATTGATAGATACACCACCGCCTATATCCAGATTCGGTTTCAGGTGCCGGATAAAAACAAGGCCCCCGCTTCCAAGCACATTCTTAAATGTCAGCTTGGAGAAATCAGTAGTGGGAGCAAATATACCGGCTCCGAGGCTTGCCCGCATAGACCATCGGTCATTTAACGGACGTAGATGGTAAACCCCGAGTTGTATATTCATGATTTCGGAAACCATGTCATCTGAAAAATTCCTGTTTTTCAAGGAGACGTATGATCCGCCAAGGCCAATCCCCCAAGCTGTGGGACGATTCTTTTCATTCAGTTTCATGGATAAGGGAATGTTGACAGCTCCTTGATAGACCATGGCGGAGCCTTTGCTATTACCGATTTTTTCTCGTGGTTTTTCACCTGGAGGCAGATAATAATAACCTGAATTTCCAATATACTCGGTTCTGAAAGACACTTCTTGCGCTTTGCCTTCGAGATATAATAATATGGCTAACGTTGTTAACCAGAATGATATGAACTTCATATGATTTTTAAGTTTTTTATTTGTATTTATTTATTATATAGGAAGCAAAAAAAGGGTGAATGAAGCAATGTGGAAAGCAGTAGCTGGTAGACTTCAGCATCAGGGGGATGAAGTGTAGTATGAACTGGATAGAATAAATTCGAAGAAGCTAGTGCGCGTTTTCTGAATGAGGATCAGTAGCAGCCGTTTAACGTCAGCTAATTTTTACAACATGCGCAAGAAACTGAAAGTTAACGTGGATGTTCAAAAGCTAATTAGTTTAATTCGACTAACATTTACAACAGAATATTTATAATTTTAAAGCATGAAGCTTCTACATACAAAAGACGGGGTTTCCTTTGTACGCCACCGCGCATTTGCGCATCGATTCTTACTACCTATTGGTGAATATGTAAATTGGAAGCTCCAGCATGAATGGGATGATTACAACGAGCTTTACCATGCCGTAAACTTTATCGAACAGTTAAGTGCCATTGATGGCCTTTGGCTTGAACCACATACCTTGGAGAAAGAGGGCAAGCTGATGGGCGTTCTTTTCATCGTTGGCGGGATGTTGGAAAAGCTGGGAGACGCAAAAAAACTCGACGAGGGAACCCTGCTGCTGAAATATTTTCATATTGTGAGCAAGGGGAATGGTTATGGATCTTATTGGTTGCAGCGTGTTATCGTGCCGCACTATCGGGAACGTGGCTTTCGTGCGATCGCTATTAGTAGTAGTCACCCAAAATCGTTCAATTTTTATAGTAAACTTGCGCAAGAAACGGCCAGTTATTACAAAGCGAGTGATAATGGGATTTATCAGCGGCCGTGCAAATCGTTTGAGCTGAGTTTATTACCTTGATGATTTATAAGTTTTTGTAAATGAGTTCTTTCGTTCATGTTTGTAAAATTACTCAATGCGTTGAGTGATTTTACTCAATACATTGAGTAAAGCTAAATGAAATCGATATGCTCATCCCCATCATAGCAAAACGCCTTTCCTAAATGCATTTGGGGTACATCCTGTATTCTTTTTAAAGAAAAAATTGAAATTGGGCTGATCTGAAAAACCCACAGCATAGCTAATTTGTTCCAAGCTCCAGGTCGTTTGTATTAAAAATGCCTTACATTCATCCAAAAGTCTTCCTTTGATATGCGTACTCACGTTTTGACCGGTTCGTTTTTTAAGAATCCGGTAATATCCAGCTGATTCTCCCGAAGTTTTCTGCTTTCTATCGCATCTGCTCAAAACTACTGCAAAGAGGAGATTGCAAACAAAGAAATTATTACACAAGCTTTTCGCGATTGGTATAAGGGTACGGCGCACGGCCAGTGAAAACGACCCTAATTTGTCATGACTTCTTCATATAATATTTAATTGTACCGATCAGTCTAATTAGGTGTTATCTTTGTGGACCAAATGGTTCAATATAAGATGAAAAAATTAGAAAATAAGGTGGCCCTGGTTACCGGGGCCTCAAAAGGAATTGGCGCGGCGATCGCCAAAAAACTGGCTGCAGAAGGTGCTGCGGTGGTGGTTAACTATGGTGTTGCGCAAACGGATGCGGAAAAGGTAGTTACCGAAATTGTAAACAATGGGGGCAAAGCGATTGCCGTTCAAGCGGATATATCCAATGCATGTGGATCGTCTTTTCGCGGAAACGCTTAGTCAATACGGTAGTTTGGATGTGTTGGTCAATAACGCCGGGATCTATGAGTGGGCCCCCCTTGAAGCATTTACGGAAGAAAGCTTTCATCGTCAGTTTAATATCAATGTATTGGGACTAATTTTAGCATCGAAAATTGCGGTGAATAGCTTTGAAGAAAAAGGAGGAAGCATCATCAATATTGGTTCGGTCGTATCGAGTGCTACGCCTGCCGGCAGTGCTGTGTATACCGCTACTAAAAGTGCCGTTGATGGAATTACTCGGGTGTTGTCAAAAGAATTGGGGCCTCGAAATATCCGCGTAAACTCGATCAATCCGGGGGTGGTCGCTACCGAAGGTTCGCGCGCTGCTGGTTTTGTAGGAAGCGAATTCGCAGAAGCCATGGCAAATGAGACACCGCTGCGCCGTATTGGTGAGCCTGATGACATCGCAGCCGTAGCGGCATTTTTGGCATCAGACGATTCAAAATGGTTAACCGGAGAACTTGTGCTGGCGAGCGGTGGCTTGAGGTAAGGTTTTTTCTATTAAAATCGATAGCTTTGCCTTTGTTGGGCAAGGCTATTTTTTATGAGAACAAAAGACTTTGATGAGCAGGAGATATTAAAGAAGGCAATCTCCATCTTCTGGGAGAAAGGATATCATGCAACTTCTTTATATGATTTAATAGATGGGCTTGGCATCGGACGATCCAGCATTTACCATGCTTTTGGCGACAAGCATAACCTGTTTGTAAAAGCACTTGAGCAATACCAACAGGAGGCAACCGGGCGAATCCAGGCAGCATTGGAAGATGCATCTTCTGTTAAGGAGGGGATCAGAGCACTCTTGCGTATAGGGATTATGGATAGGCTGGGCAGCGAATGCCCCAAAGGATGTTTCAAAGTAAATACGGAGGTAGAGCTCGCTACCCATGATGAATTAATCAAGAAGGTACTGCGTGAGGATGAACTGCTAATTGAAGAAGCCCTGATCAAAGCTATTAAAAAAGGGCAGGAGGAGGGAGAGATCAATGTATCCAAAGAACCGACGGTGCTTGCGCATTTTTTGTGCAATACCATCACCGGGTTGCGGGTCTATTCCAAAATCAGGAGCGATCGTCCGTTTTTTGAAGGGGTCATCGAAACGGCCTTGTCTGTTTTAGATTAGTCCTTCTTTCCTATCCAGCCCAGGTGGGTATGCTTAAAATCGTCGTTAAATTTCAATCCATAGCCCAGTGCCCGATCCATCGCCGAATGCCCGAATAAAATGACACCCGCTAGGCTGAGGACTTGATTATCCATCCAGTACCCTAAAACCAACACGGCAATAGCCAAGAACTTATGATGAAAAAAATTGTAGATCCAGGCACCTAGCTGCGCGTTGACCACATAACCTAACATGGAGAAATCCGGTAGGAGCAGACAGGCAGGAAAAACCCACCAGCTGTAGTCCAGCTCACTGAACAGAAATATTGATAATAAAAATTGCCCCAGTTCTTCCAGTTTTAAAAGCTTGTTCATTTTTTATATTTACTTTTCAAAAGTAACCGATTTGTGTATTCATGTGTACAAATGTTGTCGCTGAATTTTCAATGGATGTTATTTGTCTTTCTGAACTCCGATGGATTCATCCCTCGGTATTTTTTAAATACGCGGTTCAGATGACTTTCATCAGCGAAATTAAGTTCGTAAGCAATTTCGTTTATTCGCATATCACTGTGCAACAACCTGGTCTCTACCAGTCTCAATTTATAATTGATAATATAGCTTTGTAGGGTTTCACCTGTTTGCTTTTTAAAGTAACGCCCCAAGTAATTCAGCGATATATTAAAATGACCACTGAGTTTCTCTGCTCTTAAATTTTCTTGATCAAAAATATTCTCCTGAATATAGTGCAATATTTCTAATACGGGTTCACCGGTGCTTTCTTTTATGTTCTTTGGAAGTTTCAAAGCAATATTTCTGGCCACAATAGTAATGATGGTGTTAACAATTTGTTCGGTAATACGATCGTAGTACAACTGTTGATTGATTTGTTCGTTTAAGATGCTTTCAATAAGCGATGCGATCAATGGCTTGTCCACTTTATTCTTTAAAATGCATCCCGGGCGGTGACTGGCATTCTGTAAAATATACTCCACCTTGTTTACGGTATCTTTGTCTTTGCCAACTTTTTCTTTTACAAATAATTCATTGAAACGGAGAAAAAAGAAAGTTGTTGGCGTATTAATATGAAACGAATATACATCCTGTGGGGTTAGTAAAAATAAGTTGCCTTTGCGGTAGTTAAACCTGTTTTTGTTTACTAGCTGAATGCCTGTTCCGTCTATTACATAAATTAATTCAAAAAAATTGTTACGCTTTGCATGTTTAGAAAAGCGTTGCATTTCTTTCCATTCTATTTCGTAGGGCCTGTATAGAATTTCACCTTTCATAGACGTCAAAGTACAAAAAAAATGTAAAATAGTACAAATCTAAAGGGCTGTTTCTTGAATATTTTTGTGTTATTAAATTGTAAGCAAATGAAAATTTTAATTATCGGTGCAAATGGTCATATCGGAAAAATTATTACACCCATCTTGGAACAAAGACACAAAGTAACTACAGCCGGTAGAAACAGTGGAGAAGTTTCGGTAGACATTTCTTCCAGCGCTTCCCTTGAAAATCTATTTGCACAAATAGGTGCCATTGATGCAATTGTTTGTGCTGCAGGTGATAGTGTTACGGGCGACTTATTTTCCATGACGGATGAAAAATATTTTGTCGGTTTGCAACAAAAATTATTGGCGCAAATAAATCTGGTAATTGTTGGTTTGAAACACATGAATGACAACGGCTCATTTACACTCATATCAGGTAAAATGGGTGAAAATCCTGCTAAAGGCTCATCAGGCAAAGCCGTAACAAATGGCGCTGTAAATAGCTTTGTAATAGCGGCTGCATTGGAAATGCCAAGAGGTATACGGATCAATGTGATCAGTCCTTCAAAAATCACAGATATTACTGCCGAAAATTTGATCAAAGGCTACTTAAAAAGCATTGAAACTTCGGTCAACGGAGAAATCATAAGAATTGGTTACCATTAAAAAAACAAATAGAAGTTATGAAACACTTAATTTGGGCTGCCTTTATAATGGGATTTACCGCATTGCAGGCACAAGACCTAGACTTGTCAAAAGAAATCAGAAAGCAATTTGTTGGTACATGGTCTTTGATAGCAGTAGAAAACACCAACATCGATGGAAGCAAAATACAGCCTTACGGTCAAAACCCCGTAGGTTTACTTGTGCTCACCGAAAAAGGTGATTATGCGATACAAATTTTAAAAGCCACTCGTCCAAAAGTTAAGGCAGGCGATAAGAATAAGGCTACACCGGATGAAAACAGTGCGCTGGTGCAAGGCAATAATTCGCATTTTGGCACCTATTCTGTCGAGCCCGAAAAGCACACAATTACCTTCCATGTGCAGCACGCTTTTTATCCTAACTGGGAGGGCATTGCACAGGTGCGTTCTTACAAACTTGAAGACAATATGCTGCGTTATGTTGTGACCAATACAACGAATGGAGGAGCTGTTACTGCAACCGTGGTTTGGAAGAAAAATCCTGCCCATTGATGCTCGCACTTTTCACCTAAGCGCGCAGACAAAAAGGACCGTATTTATGAACGCAATAAAGAGCCTTCGAGAGGATCAATCGCTGTTTTTTACCACAACGGCTTCATAATCAGAAAGCGTGGGTACCGTGAAGCGTAATCTACCATCTTTCCAGGCGAAATCCAGGGGTTGATTCGCTTTTAACAAGCGGATCTCACTTGGTTTTTCGGCTAAGACAATGTCAACGTTTATACCGTGTAAATCACTCGGTTTAAAATAGCTGTTGCCACTGAAGCCCGTTAAATTGATCAGGTGCAAAATATGCCCGTCGGCCTGAAAATTGACCGAACGATTTGTACGATCGTTAAGTGCATATTGCTTCCATATCAGCTCTACACGTTCGGGAGCATCGGTTTTTAACAGATTTTGGGCTTCTGGGTAGATTGCCGATAGGGTGTTTAGAAATAGCGCTTTGTGTTGCTCATAGCCTTTCAGGTAATAGTGACGTCCGATAGCGGGTGTAAGAAGGGCATGCTTGTTTTTACCGATCCCGTTGATGACGAGCGCTTGATGGCCGATGGGTTCATGCCCACCTACAATTTCAGGTGGACCGGGCCGACCTTTGCCGAGGATGGGCAGGTAGCTGCTAAGCGATGGATCGAAGGTGTAAAGCGCCATCGGATAGGCTAAATGAATCATTTGTTGACCGCCCAACGTTCGAAAAACGGAGGTATCATCAACTTGCAGGTAGTTGCCCGCACTTTCCTGATTTGCTGCTACTAAAGAGGCCCCAAATTGTGCTTTCAGAAAGGAGGGATGCTGCACAAAAGCGGCTCCGGTTGCTAATAGTCGGACGCCGTTTTTTGCTGCAATCGACAGGGCTTTTATATCCAGGCTATCCAAAGAAGGGATGCCGGGAATAATGATAACTTCATATTGCGCAAGCCTGTCTGATTGTGCATGCGGGCGATGGTATTCCATTATGTCAAAAGGAATATGGGCCTCTTTCAGCATCAGCTGGATGCCCCGGTATTCTTCTCCTTCGATGCCATGGGCCCATAACCCGGGGGAGAGTACCAATACGTTGGCGAGCGACTGATAGTTTCCGTAATAGGCCTCATGTGTTTTATGGAACCCGTAAATTGAACGAATAACGGGAAAGTTGCGCGGATCGGTATTACGGTTGAATTCCCCCATCATGCTGATATCTAATCCGGATCCATTGGCCATGTTCTCATATAACCTGATGCGAACCTCTTCGGGCCCTACGCTGTTGAAGCGCGATTGAAAGGAAATCTGCTGAATGGATGCATTGCTGATAATGTGCGATGGGTAGGAGCCCATGGCATTGCTGACATTGTCAGATGCATTGTAAGGCCAATAGGGCAGGCTGGTATTGCTTTGCGATTCATGACGGATAATGTCTACATATTGATCGGTATAGGTGCAAATGGCGATGGCGGGATTCTTGGTTTTGACCAATGTATGTAATTTCTCTGCCCAGTCGTCTAATGTCATCTGTTTGAAGGCCTGGTATCTTTTAAACAGCGGATCCTCGGCATCTTCCTTCTCGGGTAAATCCATACCACCACTGAATGCTTTAAAGCGTTGCTGATCGTAAGGATTGTGATCGATGCCGTAGTATTTCCCAATATAGGCATTATTGGTTTGGTAGCCCGGCATGTTCAGGAAGATACCATCGATTGGATAGCGATCGATGATTTCACGGACGATTTCAAATGATTTTTCCTGGACATAAGGCGCATTGATAGAAACTACGTAAATATCATCGTTAACCATACGTTCGCCTTTGGCAGATAGATAGCACCAATCTGGATGCTGTTCAAAAATAGATTTATGAAGCCGGCTGAAATCTACGCGTACAATAACACGTATACCTTGCTCGTGGCAACGATAAATGATATCACTCAACAGACTGTCGGCGGCATAGGGGTTTCGGTAATGATAGGGAAGAGCAGTAGGATAAAAAGCCATGATGCCGCCGGCGTTGATGATCAGCGTGTTAGCCGATGCGGCCACTAGCTGTTCTACAAAGGCCTTCGGTTCGATATGTTCGGCGGTAAAAGCGGGGAGATTTGTCTGGATAACCCGCAGGTTGTTGCGTCTCCACCAAGCGGTATCTTCAACTTGACCTAACAGCAGATGAGGGGCTATAAATAATAATACAAGGATAAAATGATAGGACTTATTTAAGATCTTTATGGATATGCTCATCATAATTGGTTTACGGGGCTATGCTATATTTAGTCGTTGCCCTTGGATGTCGATTGATAAAGTTAATAAATTTGAAGGTCTTTGTTTATTTATTTCCTCGTTTTTCAAGATATTACTCATCGAGATGAGCGCTAGCCCGAAGGTGAGTCAAATCATTAAATACTGACGGAGGTAGCGAGCTGTTGCACTCGTTTTATTTTTCAACAGCTGCTGTACCGTTCCTTCAAACACAATTTCACCACCGTATTTCCCGGCACCGGGTCCGATATCAATGATCCAGTCTGCTTGTGCAATAATATCAAGGTTATGCTCGATGACAATAAGTGTATTGTTTTGATCAACCAAGTTGTTCAGAAAAGCCAGCAGCTTTTGTGTATCGTTGGGATGTAAACCTGTGCTGGGTTCATCCAAAATAAGGATATGGCCTGAACCGTTTAGCTCTTTGGTCAATTTTAGTCTTTGTCTTTCCCCGCCGGAGAATGTATCCAGTCGCTGGCCGAGCGTCAGGTATTCCAATCCCAACTGAATTAACAAATTGAAAGCCTTCGAAAACAAGGTCTCCGGGAAAAATGAGCGGGCATCGGTAATGGTTAACTTCATGACATCGGCAATGTTCAGCGCATGATAAGTATATTGCAAAACCGCTGGATCGTATCCTGAACCGCCGCATATCTCACAAGTTTGTTCTATATCGTCTATGAAAGCAAGATCAATTTTCTCTACCCCCAAGCCTTTGCAGTTTTTGCAGGCTCCTTCGCTGTTCCTGCTAAATAGCTTTTCCGATACTTGATTTGCCTCAGCGAAAAGCTTTCTAACGGTATCCGACAAATGAAGGTAGGTCAACACATTGGACCGAATGCTAGTTACAAAAGCAGATTGATCGATAACCGTAGCTTGCGGATAAAAATTCGGAAGTACACCATGAATCAAGGTGCTTTTTCCAGAACCTGCAACACCTGTAACGACCGTCAATAGCCCCTTGGGTATGCGTACAGAAACATTTTTTAAATTGTTTTTGGTGGCATGTTCAATGTCCATGTATCTCCTTGCCGGGCGTGGATTTTTATTGAAAGAGGGACGCTGTGCAAAATAACGTCCGGTTTTTCCCGGCGATTGCTTGAGATCGGCAAAGCTGCCCTGATAAATGATTTCACCACCGTTTTTACCCGATCCAGGTCCCATATCCACCACCTGATCGGCAATTTTGATCAAATCGGGATCATGTTCTACGATCAGAACGGTGTTTCCTTTATCCTTTATCCGATGGATAATCGAAGCAATATGCTGAACATCTTTTGGATGTAAACCAATACTGGGTTCATCAAAAATATAAAGTAAATCAACCAAGCTGCTTCCGAGGTATTTGACCATTTTAATCCGTTGCGACTCGCCGCCGGATAGCGTATCTGTTCGTCGGTCCAAGGTCAGATATTGTAAGCCGATATCACGGATATTCTCCAATTTTTTTGCTATTTCCTGAAGAATTACGGTATAGGTTTCGGATTGTATACTGTCAATAAAAGGCAATAACTCATCAACAGCCATAGCGGTGCATTCAGCTATGTTTTTCCCATTTATTTTGCAAGAAAGTACTTTCTTGTTCAATCGCTGCCCTTTACAGGACGGACAGATTTGGGTGCTTATCACTTGTTTTAAGGCATTTTTACGTGTATGGTATTCCTTGGCATCTTTTCGTAAAAAGGCTTGCTCTATCCGCGGAATCACACCCTCATATTTAACGGTTTTCCCCCAATTCTTGTCGGGGTGCGGAGGCTTGTGTTCGCTAGCGTAAAGGAGAATATTCCACTCGTCTTCGCTATAGTCTTTTAATTTTTTATTGTTATCAAAATAGCCGGCATATACATAGCGTGTCCAACGCCAGCCGCCCGGCTGAAAGGTCGGGAACAAAATGGCCCCTTCGTTCAATGACTTCTCTTTATCAATAAGCGTTGACACATTGACGGTCTGGACAAAACCTAAACCCTCACATTGTAGACACATCCCTTGTGGATTGTTAAACGAAAATACCGTGGAGTAACCTACAAAGGGTTCACCCATCCGCGAAAATAACAACCTTAAAGGTGCGTATACGTCGGTCGCGGTGCCAACGGTAGAGCGTGCATTGCCTCCTAATTTTTTTTGATTGATAATGACGGGAACATTGAGATTTTCAATCCGGTCTACATCTGCCACGCCATAGTGCTGTAAGCGGTTTCGGACAAAACTGTTCTGCGTTTCGTTAATTTGCCGTTGGGCTTCGGCACCGATGGTTTCAAATACCAAAGAGGATTTGCCCGAACCGGATACACCTGTAAACACGGTGATGCTTTTTTTTGGAATCTCAAGGGAAATGTTTTTAAGGTTGTTCTGACGCGCATGAATGATTTTGATCGAAGACATCTTTTTTTATTAACTTTGTTAATAGTTAACTAAGTTAATCAATTTTTGTTTTTATGACAAAAGATCAAGAGCGGTTTTTTGAGGTTTTTACAGATTTCCAGTGCTATATATTGGCCAATATGAACAAAGGTGATTTTAATGGGATCACAGCGACGCACTATAATTTGGTGGAGTATATATACCGCAAGGGAAAGATGACGGGCAAAAAACTGGCGGTAGAATTTGGGATCAGTGCACCGGCCATATCCCGGCAGGTAAAATTTTTGGTGGAGAATGATCTCCTATCGCAGGTACAAAGTGAGGAAGATCGACGGATTTTCTACCTGAAAGCTACCGATAAAGGAAAACTGCTCATAGATGCTTCGGAGAGTTTCCGTGGACAGGTTACCAAACAGGCAAGTACCATCCTAACGAAAAAGGAGCTGCAAGATTTAGCACGCTTATTGGGAAAAGTACTGACCCAAATAAAATTGGGATAGCGGCGTCAACGTTTCTTTTTCTACCAAAGATGTGAAGCAACGAGAGGCTTTAAAGCAGGCTAAAAAGGGTTAAGTGTATGATATGAATTGGATAATCCATTGATATCTGCAAAAAGATAAAAAGAATATCTTAGCAAGCTAAGCACATAGCAGTATGAACAAGAAACTTCGTAGTCAAGACTGGTTTGGAAAAAAAGGAAAGGATGGGTTTATTTACCGGGCGTGGATGAAAAACCAGGGCATTCCGGCGGATGAATTTAAGGGGAAGCCTATTATCGGAATTTGTAATACATGGTCTGAGTTAACACCTTGTAATGCCCACTTTCGCGAACTGGCGGAATCCGTAAAAAGAGGTATTATCGAAGCGGGCGGTTTTCCGCTTGAATTTCCCGTCATGTCTTTGGGCGAAACATTGATCAAGCCAACGGCCATGTTGTACCGAAACTTGGTGAGTATGGATGTAGAAGAATCTATTCGCGCTAACCCATTGGATGGCGTCGTTCTAATGTGCGGTTGTGATAAAACAACACCAGCCTTGGTGATGGGGGCCTGTAGTGTGAACATTCCAACATTGGTTGTATCGGGTGGGGCCATGTTGACGGGGAAATACCAGGGCCGGAGCATCGGTACAAGTGATATATGGCGGTTTTCAGAAAGCTTGCGTTCGGGAATTATGACGGAAGAAGAATTAAACTTGGCGGAGGCAGGGATGTGTCGAAGTAGGGGGCATTGTGCGGTAGTGGGAACTGCATCTTCCATGGCTTGCATGGTAGAGGCGCTGGGTCTTTCCTTACCGGAGAATGCCGCTATCCCGGCAGTCGACGCCAACCGAAAGGTGCTTGCCCAGCTATCGGGACGACGTATTGTGGATATGGTGCGGGAAGATTTGAAGCCCGCGGATATTTTAACAAGGCAGGCATTTGAGAACGCCATTAAAGTAAATGCGGCTATTGGTGGTTCCACCAATTTTGTTATTCATTTGTTGGCCATCGCCGGGAGGGTAGGTGTTCCTTTGCAATTGGATGATTTCGATCGGTTAGCAGTTGATATTCCCTTGCTTGCCAATCTGCAACCGTCCGGCCAATACTTTATGGATGATTTGTATGATGCAGGAGGGCTCCCCGCCGTGATGCGCGAAATGCTGGATGCGCTGCATGGCGCTTGTATAACAGTCAATGGAAAAACCTTGGCCGAAAACATTCAGAAAGCCACAGCACTCAATAAATCAGTAATTGCTTCCTTTGCGGAACCCTTTAAGAAAAATGCGGGTTTTGCAGTACTGAGGGGCAATTTATGCGAGGCGGGTGCTCTTATTAAACCAGCTGCGGCCAACCCGCTGCTCATGCAGCATACTGGGAAAGCGGTTGTATTTGAGAATATTGAAGATTATAAACAACGGATTGATGATGATGATCTGCCGGTTGATGCGACGAGTGTATTGGTGTTGAAAAATGTTGGACCAAAAGGGTATCCCGGTATGCCGGAAGTCGGTAATATGGGGCTTCCCAAAAAAATATTAGCGCAGGGCGTAACAGATATGGTTCGTATTTCCGATGGCCGGATGAGTGGAACCGGTTTCGGCACTGTCGTATTGCACGTATCACCGGAAACGGCAGCTAATGGAACCCTTGCACTGGTAAGGGATGGCGATTTGATTCAACTGGACGTGGCCGCTCGACAGTTAAATTTATTGGTAGATGCGGATGAATTAGATCGACGTAGAGCACTGTTATCTGATCCTGTGAATACTTTTTCAAGAGGTTATAATCGCCTGTTTGTAACGCATGTAGAGCAGGCGCATCTTGGAATGGATTTTGATTTTTTAAAAGGATCCTCTGGTAGCGAAGTGCTGAGAGACTCCCATTAATTGTACAGGATATAAACCGATCGGAGAAGTATATGGCAATGAACAAGGATTTTAACAAGAGAACGGCTATCGTTACAGGAGCCGGGCAAGGTATTGGTTATGAAATTTGTAAACAACTGGTAGGGGCAGGGGCTACCGTATTATTAAACGATATCGACGAAAATTTAGCTCTTTCCGCAGCTGCTCGTATTACTGAAACCGGTGGCAAATGTATCGCCTGTCCGGGGGATGCCAGCGATCCTAAGGTTATTCAATGGATGATAGGGCAGGCAGTAGCTGAGAATGGCTTATTGGATATGGTGATCGCCAATGCAGGTATTACCTCATTTGGCGATTTCTTTACCTACACCGTCACTGATTTATCGAAGGTATTACAGGTGAATTTAGTCGGTACTTTTCTTTTGACACAGGCAGCGGCCAATCAGATGAAAGGCCAACCCAAGGGGGGATCTATTCTGTTTACCTCTTCGGTAACGGGGCATCAGGCCCATAAAGATTTAGCAGCTTATGGAATGACGAAAGCGGCATTAGAAATGCTTGCTAAAAGTTTGGTGTTGGAACTTTCACCTTTTCGGATCAATATTAATACGGTTGTGCCCGGAGCAACACTAACGGAACGTACAGCCAATGATCCTGATTATGAACGGCAATGGTCGGAAATTACGCCTATGGGCCGCCCGGCTCATCCTCGCGATATTGCTGATGCTGCTTTGTTTCTTGTATCGGATAAAGCCAGACACATTACCGGTCAAAGCCTGATCGTTGATGGGGGGTGGACCGCTACAAGCCCTTCTCCTGCATAAAAAGAGGTATATGTTTTTGTCATTGATCGTGCTTTGTTGATCAAAAGTTCTATTTTTGTTATTAGAACCAATAAGGAATTACCTATAGCTTAAGATCGCAAGCTTATCTTATATCGAAATTTAATGGCTATCGGTAATGCCCATACCTTATTTTCAATTCGTGTAGAAGCGAATGAGGTTCAACGGTTGAACCCTGATTAAAAGGTTTTTGTAGCTAATAATGAATTTGAAATGAGATTGTTAAAGACGGAGTTAACTCCTTTGATACAGGATTTGACAAAAATTGATTTAAGGGATCAACGCTTTCTATGTTCGCCTTTCCATGCTCAGCCTTCTTTCCATTCGCATCCCGAGCTGGAGCTTGTTTTTGTTATTGAGGGATTTGGAACAAGAATTATTGGTGATAAGGTGGAGCGCTTTGAAGCGGGTGACATGGTGTTTATCGGTTCGAACGTTCCACATGTATGGTTAAGTGATCCTGCTTTTTATGAAAAGGACTCAACGTTAAAATCGAAGGTGATCGTAACCTACTTTAATCCGAAAGTTTTCGAGCAGCTCAGTGATTTCTTTAGGGAGTTTCGATCCATTGGTGATCTGATTCGACAATCATCCAAAGGCATCAAGATTTTTGGAGAAACGAGAAAAATAATCGCCGATAAATTGCTGGAATTGGCTGCGGTAGAGGGCTTTAAAAAAATAACAGGTCTTTTGGAAATTATGGATTTAATAGCTTCTTCGAGCGAAATAAGTTTCATTACGGAAGAAGCTATTGAATCAAATAAGGAAGCATACCGTTCGGATCGCTTGATACCGGTTGTTAATTTTATTAAAAGGAACTTTGACAGACCGATAACGCTCAAACAGATCGCAGATATCGCTTGTATGACGGAACAAAGCTTTTGCAGGTTCTTCAGAAAACGGATGGGAAGAAACTTTTCTCAGTACCTAACGGAAGTAAGGCTAATACATGCAAAAGAACTATTGATTCAGAACGATAAAACGGTTAATGATATTTCTTATTTATGCGGTTTTAAATCGAGCTCTCATTTTTGTGCCGTGTTCAGAGAACAGGTGGGTAAAACTCCCAGTCAATATAAATCCTTTCCAGGGAAGTGAATGATAGATTTTACATCTCCAATTAGTTCCGTTCATGATAAACCCCTACTTCTGAGAGTATAGCACGCCCATTCTTTGGTTGGATATGCAAGCGAAGCTTTTGCCCGATAACGGTGTTAAAGCGACAGATCTTTATACGTCCTTGATTCTTTATTTCTCCTTCAACAGCTAACCATTTACCATCGTGATAATACGCGATGGTGTAATCGGCAGGTGCATCCTTTCCTTCTGTGATCACGATCGTGTTAAAATAGGCGGAGCGATCAAAGTCTAGCTCATACCATGGATTACCGGTAGCGGCCGTGTTGGCTATCCAGGAAGTTCCAAAATTGTCATCATTTGCAAAATCCATAATATTCATATCGTCGCTCCAGCTGGAATTACTGTAGACATTTTTTGCGATATTATGGGTTATGATCGGTTGGTAATAAGCAGGAAGTTCTTTATAACCGGGGCCCTTGGCATACAGGGTGCCAATTTCTTTAAGCGCGGCGATTGCATTGGGATCCATCAGCCCGTCTGCATTCGGCGCTACATTGAGCATGAAATTACAATAGGCATTATTGTAAGGGATGATGAACTCATTCACCAATTTATGTACATCTTTAACCGGTGTTTCGGGGAAGGATTTTTTCCAAAACCAGTTCTGTTGAAGCGGTAAGCAGGCCATTGCAGGAAGTTTGTTGTTTTCCTTAGAAATGAACTGCCCTGCGCCTTGCTCATACGATTTAATGTCAGAATAAAATAAGGCATCCCCAGGGTATTTTGCCGAATTCAGGTCCATTACCAAACAGTTTGGTTGCAAGGATTTAATGTGATAATAGATGTCGTCAAATGGAACCTCATCATAGGAAATTCGCGACCAAGGGGCATCCCAACCATCGATAACGAGTGCGCTGATTTCTCCATAATTGCTCAAAAGCTCGGTCAGTTGATCTTTGATCATCTGTATATGTTTGCGGGTAATACTATGTGGCCTGATTTCTTGGTGGGTATCGAGTATGGAATAATATAACATAACCTTTAATCCCTTTTTGCGAAAAGCGTCGGTAAATTCCTTGACAACGTCGCGGCCAAGAGGGGTATTCATAACGTTGTACGTCGTGGTATGGGTATCCCAAATAGGAAATCCACTGTGATGCTTTGTTGTTAAACAGCCATAGGTCATATGCGCAGATTTTGCAGCTTCGGCCCACTGGTCTGCGTCGAGTTTGGGGGAATTAAACAAGCTTAAAGGTGCGTTCGGATCGGACCAATCCTGATCCATGAAGGTGGGCATACCATAGTGTATAAACATCCCGAAACCAAGATTGACAAAGTCGAGTTGGCTTTTACGTAAATTTTGCTGATCTACCTGTGCATTGATGTGTTGGTAGGGTAGGGCATATAAACTGATGAACAAAATCAAGTGAAGAAGTGTCCTTTTCATAATTTTCTTTTGTGTTGCTTAGGTTAGCAAAAGTAAGTTTTTCTACGTCGAATATATTTAATAAAAGCTTAATAAAGTTTAATACATCGGCGTTTCTCTAAAAATAATTTAGTTACAGCTTATGGTTCTGCGTGTAACTAAGGTACTCGCACGTTTGTCGGTTTGATGATTTAGTAGGCCAACAAAAAAGCTGTTCAAAAATTGAACAGCTTGCAAATGTTTAATCATCCCAATAATCATCATCGTAATCATCATAGAAATCTTCGGGATGCCTGCTTATCGGTATATCCTTTACGACCATAATATTGGCCCGACCAAGGTCGACATTGATCATGAACGATGGTACTTCAGCAGAAAAACGCCAATTTGCGCCATTTAAATAAACATATCCACCACGATAAGGGTCATAAAATGTACGGTAATCGCGGAAATATACATGGCGACTTGCGTCATAATGATGTGCGAGTGCCCAACTAGGGAGCCCATGCTTGCGTCGTTCCTTTAGGTATTCCTTGCGACGTTTTGATGATTCGCGATAATAATCTTTTTCTCTCTTTCTTTGTTCACGTGCGTATTCTGCCCTCTTTTTGTCACGTTCACGATAGTATTTATCACGTTTTTTATCGGCTTCCTTCCGTCGCTCCCAATATTTATCGTTCTTTTCGTAACGTTGTGCATGTACCTGCGTCTGCCCCGCGATTATCATCGCGAAGACGGCGACTGTCAATAATATTGCTCTTTTCATGTTTCCTCCAATTACTAAAAGCGTTATAGCCGGTTTCGCTAGCTTAAGGACGCTTTTAGTTTTGACACGATCCTGTAGAAAAGGTTTATTTTGCGAGCTTCCTGTAGTCAGGAATGATGAAAATCACAGCGATAACTGGTATTCAGTGTGGCCTTTTGTGTACGTTTCGTGTTTTTTTTGCTATGCTGGGTGTGCCTCTTCCGATTCATAAAATCGCCTATTTGATATATTATTTTTTTTTAAATCAAGCTCCATTTGAATGTTGCACCGTCGGTAGGGGGTAGGATGCCCTGATATTTTTTGAAAGCCTAGTTTATAATACAAGTTGATGGCAGGCTTGAGTATGGTATTGCTCTCCAGGTAAATTTTGGATGCACCTAATGCCACCGCTGTGCCGATAATGGCTTGTCCTAATAACCAACCGATGTTCTTGCCTTGCGCTTTGGGAGATACAGCCATTTTGGCCATCTCAAAATCATAATGAGGATCTTCCATTTTTATCAAAGCGCAAACCCCCAGGGGTTCATCTTTATAAAGTGCGATTAATATTTTTCCGCCTTTGTTCAAAATATAGGCTTCAGGATTATCTAAAGCCTTGTGATCCGCCTCTTCCATTTCAAAGTAAGTGGATATCCATTCCTCGTTGAGGGCTTTAAATGCCGATTGATATTTCGGATGATATTCGACGATTTTTACATCCTTACTTTCGCGCAGTTTCTTTTGTTCCTGTACCCTTTTTGATAAGGATTTTTGATCCAATAAAAACTCCCATTCAGCGAGTGCCTCCCAGAGATTATGGTTGGCCTCTGCTATGATGCCATCAATAGCTGCATCGATATCAGCACCTTGTACCTTGATGATGCGATATGCAAGTTCTTCTCCTTTTGTAGTCAACCTGGCCACATTCCGACGTTTGTCTTTCGATTTAAGATTATCTTTTACCAGTCCCGCTTTCGTCATTTCCTTCATGATTTTGGTAACGGATGGCTGGGAATGCCCAATCTGTTCTGCAATTTCGGTAATGGTTTTTTCTCCGTCTTCAGATAATACAAAGAACACCGGAAACCATTTTGGAGAAAAGTCTACTTTATAAAGCTCGTATATTTTTGCAGCGTCATCCGTTACTTTAGCCGTTAATAGGCGTAACCTGCTGCCTATTGCCATTTTACCTGTTTTGTTGAAAAAATCCATCACTCAACTTTTTGAATTAGTTTTACTAAGAAAAGTTAACTATATACCTAAATACATAACTAGTTATGCAAATTTAATTACTCGTTTGTATACGTGCAATTTTTTTTAAAAATTTTACGGAATGTTCGGCTTGTTTTTGATTTTGCGAAAACCCCGGTTTCAAGATCTCGCTCAAAACCGGGGTTTAATTTGTCAAAAATGATTTTTAATATCTTTTTTGAACGCGTTGAAGTAATTCGTGCGGATAGGCCAGCTCGATCTTACTGGCATCATCCAACTTCCTGAGATGATCATCCGACAGATTTACATGAATCGATTCTAAACTAGAAAGAAGCTGTTCCATTGTTCTGGCACCGATGATAGGGAATACATTTTTGCTTAAGACCCAACTAAGTGCCACTTGCGATGGGTTTGCATCCTTTTCTGCTGCGATTGTTTCAAGCATATCAAGGATGTTATCTGCCTGACGGCTATCTTCATTTTCTGCAATGGATGTGCTGAGACGTCCGAGTGAACCCGTGCGATATTTGCCGGTCAATAAGCCACCTGCAAGGGGTGAGTAAGACATAACACCCAAGCCAATATGTTCGGCCATCGGAGCAAGCTCACGCTCTGCGGCTCTTTGCGTTAGATTATATTCATACTGAACTGCGGTCAATTGAATCTCTTTGGCGATAATGGCGACTTTCCAAGCAGGAAAATTGGCCAAACCTGCATAGAGGATTTTCCCTGACTGAATCAGGTCTTCCAAACCACGGGCGATTTCCGAAAGCGGTGTCATACCATCATCGTAGTGCGGCATGTAAATGTCAATGAAATCGGTTCCAAGGCGCTTGAGACTGGCTTCAACCGCCTGACGCATTGATTTACGATGATTTCCGGAATTGGCCGCCGAAGGTTCTTTTAGGGATGACCTGGTGTATTTCGTACAGATGATGAAATCGTGGCGGTTTTGGCGAATGAAGTTTCCAACAATCTCTTCCGCTTCGCCCTGCTGATACAAATCAGCTACGTCGATGAAGTTGCCTCCTGCATTGGCATAGGCTGAAAGCATAGCCGTCGCGTCTGCCTGCGTTGATCCATAGCCTGAACGATTTCCAAACATGGCACCCCCCATAATCAGTTGACTAACGGGTAGTCCGCTTTGTGTTCCAAATAGTTGATATTTCATCTTTTTGCTTTTTATCAAAAGTTTAACGACTCAAAGTAAGTCAGGGATAAGATTGAAATCAAGTACGGCTAAATTTAGCCGTATTGGGTTTGACGCAGAGATGACCTATATTTGTCGTATGTACGAACGTAAACTTCCAGTTCGATTGGAATGCGGGCTTCATTTGTTTATGGAGGTCATGAGTGGCAAATGGAAGATTAATCTGATATGGTGTATATACGGGGGAATTAATCGACCGGGGGCATTGCACCGCACCTTATCGGGTGCTTCGCGCCGACTTCTGGACCAACAACTCGCGCAACTGGTGTCGCATGGAATTCTCGTTAAGACAGTATTTGAGGAGAAACCTTTTAAAGTGGAATATGCGCTGACACCGCTTGGACAAACGTTGATTCCGGTAATTGAGCATACGGCCCGGTGGGGAGAAGCGAATCGGAATGAACTGGAAACCCTGATTCGGAATTCTTAAGAGGACAGTATACGAACCATAACCTTTCTTTACTTTAAACTAGATTCAGATGTAAAGCTTAAATTTGAGTTTTATAAATCAGGAGATGAATATTTCGGAAAGTTATTGTGGGCTTCAACGATGTTTGAAGCAGATGGCAAAACACCGAAAAAGGATTCGAAGAATCCGGATAAGCAAGCATGTTCCGGTATTTGGAATAGCGGTCATTCTAATCGGTTTTTTATTATTGTTTCCAAAAACTTTTTTCCTTGGAAATTTACTGAATGCCCTGTCGATCGTCCTCATTATGGCATTGGCCTTAAATGCGGGAAATGTAAGGATCGCATTGATTGAAATCCCTTTTTTGATTATGCCTTTGGTCATGATCTGGTTGAAGTATCCATTTAAGAACTGAAAAAACAAACTTTTTATGGCAAAGGCAACACCTTATCGAATAAAATCCATTACAGAAGGGCATCGGTTGGCCGGGCTTGAAAAGCCACAGCATCCACCGACTTGTCGGTAAGTGAAATCGCTTATGCCTTCGGCTTTGAACATGCACAGTCATTCAGTAAATTATTTAAAGCAAAGACCCAGCAGAGCCCCTTGGAGTTTCGACAGTCTTTCAACTAATATCGCGGAATACTTTAAAGATACCGTTCCGAGGCGTTGATTTTCACATCATTGATACTGGCGTAGCGTTTTTGCATCAAGCCATTTTCATCAAATTCCCACATTTCATTTCCATAACTTCGGTACCATTGTTCCGTTGCATCATGCCATTCATATTCAAAACGTACAGCAATACGATTTTCGTGAAAGCTCCAGAGTTCTTTTTTAAGCTTATAATCCAATTCGCGTTCCCACTTTTGGGTAAGAAACGCTTTTACTTCTTCTCGACCGTTAATGAATGTGGATCGATTGCGCCATATCGTATCGATGGTGTAGGCCAGGCTCACTTTTTCGGGGTTTCGACTATTCCAGGCGTCTTCTGCTAACTGCACTTTTTGACGTGCAGTTTCATAGCTAAAGGGAGGTAATGGGTGTTTTGGTTCCATAGAGATTCAATTCATTGTACCTATTTTAAGTTGATTATCGGGGTACGCTATCCATGAAGGCTAAAATAGCTGCACCGATCTCATCGACATGCGTTTCCAGTGCAAAGTGCCCTGTGTCATAGAATTTCACCAACGCATCGGGTATATCCCTCTTATAGGCTTCAGCACCGGCTGGCAGAAAGAAGGGATCCTTGTTTCCCCAAACAGCTAAAAGCTTGGGTTGATAGGTTCTGAAATATTCCTGAAATTGTGGATATAAGGCAATGTTGTTCTTGTAATCCCTTAAAAGATCGAGCTGTATTTCATCGGATCCCCGACGATCGAGAAAATACTGGTCGAGGGTGTAGGATTCCGGCGCAACCAAGCTGGTATCGGTTACGCCGCTCAGATACTGGAATTTGGTTCCTTCTAATGTGACAAATCCCCTCAATGCATCGCGGTTCGCTTGGGTGTCGTCTTTCCAATATTTTTGAATTGGACTCCAATCGGGACCTAAACCTTCTGTATAGGCATTGCCATTTTGTGATATGATACCGGTAATTTTTTCAGGATTGGAAAGGGCTAAACGGTAACCGGTAGGCGCACCATAATCAAATACGTATAGCGCAAATCTTTGGAGGTTTAAGGCATTGATGAAGGATTGCATCGTTTTTGCCAAATTGTTGAAAGTATAGGTGAATTCAATGCGATCAGGTGCATCGGAATAACCAAAGCCCGGAAGGTCCGGAGCGATCACATGATAACGGGTAGCAAGAATCGGGATCAAGTGCCGAAACATATGTGAAGAGGTGGGATAACCATGCAACAGTAATAAAATTGGTGCTTCCATTGGGCCTGCCTCGCGGTAAAAAATATGAAGGCCCTGGACGTTCAGGTTCCTATGATGAATCAGATTTGTTTTCATATGCTATCGTTTTGTCTATCCAAAATTATTTCAGATATTTGATTATTAAAAACGATTTATAACGATTTTATAAATCATTATTTGTGATACATGAACAGTAATGATCTGAAGATATTTGAAGCAGTGGCATCACACAGCAGCTTTACACGGGCGGCGGAAGTTATGTTTACGGTCCAGTCGAATGTAACTGCACGAATTCGCAGCTTGGAAGAAGAATTTGGGGCGCCACTTTTTGAACGCAATGCGAAGCGGGTATCCCTGACACCTGCGGGCGAGGTGTTGATGCACTATGCTAAGCAGATTTCACAGCTATTGGAGGAAGCAAAAAGAGAAATCAAAAACATGGACGTGCTGACCGGATCGCTAAAAATAGGCTGTATCGAAACAACCATGGCACTTCGCGTACCCAAGATTCTTCGTGATTTCGGTGCGGCTTATCCCCATGTGGAATTGGAATTTAAATCGGCCATGCGACCGGAATTGATTCAGGATGTGTTGGACTATAAGCTGGATGCAGCTTTTGTTACAGGCCCTATTAGCATTTCGGGTCTACAACAGGAACCTATTCATGAGGAGCAATTGGTTATCCTGGCGAGGGGAGAGGCAACTTCCTTGTCGTCCGAATTGAGTCGGCAGTTAGCTCCTAAAATCATTGTATTTGATCAGGGATGTGTATTCCGGGAGCGGCTTGAATCGTTGTTAAGTGCAAAGGGGATTGTGCAGTATAAGCCTATTGTTGTGAATTCCATTGAGGGCATTATCAATTTTGTGGAGGCAGGTCTCGGAATCAGCCTCCTGCCGGCGCAAATAATTAGCGCTTATTACGCTTCTAGAAATATTAAAACCTTCACCCTGAGCAAGTCGCTCGGAACGATGATAACGGTTCTTATTGCACGAAATAACCGACGGCCGTCGAAGTTGATGCAAGTCTTTATTGATATGTATAAAGATAAGTCGTTCGAGCGGCTCGGGCCAACCCTGTGAATAGTATCAGGAAAGGATGAACTTTCTGCTCATCATTCGTCATCGCGAAAAAGATCGACAAAAAATTTCGACAGCTTTTTCCAAGGCGTCTTCATGCTGCGAAGCAAAACCAAAACGAAACGCGTTATAACTAACGTTTGTCTCTGGCGTATAGGTGCTTCCGGCGATTCCAAGTCCCAGCGACAGCGATTTTTTTATAATCTTTTGCAAGGGGAAGTCTTTGGGAAATTGCAGCCACAAGGCCATCCCCCCATTCGGTCTTTTGAAATCCACGACATCCCCCAATTTGGTGTGAACAAGATCAGCCAAAAAGTGACACCGTTCCCGGTATAATTTATTTGCTTTTTGTATCAATCTTGTCAGCTCGCCGTTTCTAATAAGACCCGCAACTACGTGCTCCATAAATACATCACCTCTTAAGTCTATGAGAATCCGCCATTCAGCCGCCGCTTTGATAAAATTTTCAGCAGCAACCATATAACCCAATCTAAAGGGCGTTCCGAGTACTTTGGTCAATGATCCAATGTAAATGATATTTCCATCATGATCACCGCTTGCTAAGGGTAAGTAGGGATCATATTGAAATTGAAAATCGTAATCGTAATCATCTTCAATGACGGCTAAGCGATAGTCTCTTATCAAGCGGAGCAAATGATTTCGGCGCTCGGTGCTCATGGTGACGGTGGTGGGATGATGGTGATGAGGAATAACATATAGCAATTTAATGACGTGCTTGCTGAGTATGTCTTCCACGATATCTGTACACATACCGTGTTCATCAACGGGCACGGCAATTAGCTCTACGCCTAACTGTTCGAAAGCTTTTGTTGCGAAGAAGTAACAGGGATCACTGACAACGACTTTATCGCCCGGCTGAACAATAAGGGAGGCTGCCAGGTAAATGGCCATCTGCGCTCCCCGGGTGGTAAGTAGATTCGCTGTCTGAATATCGAGCCCTCTTGTCTGGTTCAGAAATTCACATAATGCGATTCTGAAATCGGGTGTACCCTCTGGATCCCAGCCGGAATTGAGTTTTTTCAGATCAGTTTTATGTAGCACACGTCTATACTCATTGAGCATAGCTTCTTTTGGAAGCAATTCTATATCAGGAAAACCATCATCTATAATAAGATTGGCATTTCTTATGGATGATGGGGGATAGGTAAAATTTTCCAGGGTTTTAAACATAAAACCGGGTGCTGATTGATAGGATGCCAAGCGATTGGCGTGATAAGATCTGGGCCTTACTTCCGGTAATCTTGGTGACACGATATAGCCCTTGCGTGGTAAACTTTCAATCCAGTCTTCAGCGACCAGCGTATTATAAGCGGCCATGATCGTTTTACGGTGCAAGGCTAAATCGAAAGCAAGCGCACGTGTGCTGGGCAGCTCTGTGCCAGGTAACAGCTTTTCCTCCTGTATAAGACCAATAAACTGAGTGGCGATTTGCCGAAAAACAGCAACTTGACTGTTTTTTTTTATAAGAAGTAAGTTTTTGTAGGGAAGCATGTTAATATCGTCTCAAGTGTTAAGCTTTTTACTTGTTCTCGTTATCATTGGCAGAAAGGGCACCCTTTGCAATTACCGATTTCTTCGACAAGCCAGGCTACACCAAATGCCAGGTCATCGAGATGATCTCGTGTTAAGATACGTAGTTTTTTCAGAAAAGCAACGTCGAAGGGGTGCAATTTGTTATCAAGCGCTTCGTTTAAGCTTGATGTGACTCCATCACCTGTCTCCGGATTTGTTTTCAAAAGGGTTTGATATCGCTCCCGGAGAAGTCTTGGAAACAATAGCTATTGCAGTATGGACGACGTTGAGTTTTTTAAGCAGTGATCAGGTCTTTTCCGCGTATTCGTGATCCATACAAAGCATAATAAAGCATCAATAATTCACATAAGACGGTTAAACTCCAAGTCCAACGCCAGGATCCTAATAGGTCGGCCAGACCACCTTGTATTAAGGTGAATACAGCACCGCCGAAAACGGCGGAGATAAAAACACCGGAAGCCTTGGAAGTGTATTTATTAAGTCCTTTGATCGCTAAGGAGTAAATACAGCTCCACATAGAGGAATGCAATAAGCCAATGGCTACCAGATACCATAAATTTTGGGTAATCATACTAATAATGGCTAAGAGGGCAGCTAACAGTGTGGTGGTTGTAAGTTGCGCTCTTGCCGAGATATGACTGAAAAAACTGGATATCGAACGTCCGACGAGAAAACCACCCCAATAGAGGGTTGATAACAGGGCATGTATGCCCAGGTCAATATTGCCGAATACCATGTCGGTTTTTCCGAAAAAGGTAATGGGGGTTCCGCCACGCATTAATTCGAAGGCATGTAGATTAATATTGGCACCGATGGCTACCTCGGTACCTACATAAAAGAAGATGGCTAGAACACCTAGAGCAAAATGTCGAAATGACCAAATGCTTCTCTCCAATTTTTCGCCGGCAGATGCACGTGTGTTAACGATATCCGGTATATGCAGTTTGTTGGTGACGAAGTATACTAGGACAATGCAGCAGATGATGAGGATGAATGGAAGAATTAATTGTTGTATTTGTATGTTTTCAATGGATATGCCACTGAAAATAATGGCTGTTACAAAGAAAGGGGCGGAAGTGGTTCCGATCGAATTGATGGCGGTGGTAATATTCAAACGCTGTACGGGTTGGGTGCCCGGGAGTTCATAAGAAGCTACATAAGGATTAACGACAACCTGGATGATGGCCGCGGCTGTGCCCATTAAGTAGGATCCTAACAAAAAAATGAAAAACCCGGAGGGAATGCTTGCATCGCCGTGATGTACGCTAATGTCGGGATATCGATGGCCTACCAATGATGACAATAAATAGGTGAAGAGCCCGGAAATCATAAATAATAAACCACGTAGAATGGTCTTTTTATAACCAAAGGAATTTACCCACTTACTGCCAAGTGTGCCGTTAATTAAATAACCTAAAAAGAAAAAGAAAGAGATCAGCGTGGTTAATGTGTTTTTGAGTTTACCGGCATGCTGCAAAAAGGTGAACTGTAAAGGTGCCTGTAATTGCTCATTGACGGTGGTTAAAAAACCAACAAGGAAATAGATAAATGTGATAATAAGGAAGGGGAGTAGGGAGGCCTTTTGTGCGGTGGAAGTCATATATAATGTCAAGTTTAGTGCTCGTAGAAGCGTTAAGAAAGGATAGCGTTCAATGCGGCTGTGATACCTTTTTCTTGTATGTTATTGACCATGCCGGTGAATTTAGAAACAAAAGGTTCTACTGTTTTTAAAGGTACACTTTGAAAGGCTGAAAAACTTAAAAAATCGATGGGGTCGTCACTGGCGATTCGCTTTTCATCGGCACCTCGTAGCCAAGGTTCGGCAATTTCAAAGGTATTTCCTCGCTCGTCCGTTTTATATTTCAGGTAATGCCTATACGCGGCAAATAGGAAGGCTATGCGACTAAGATCTTGTTGGTCTTGTATCATTTTGGCGAGGTTGGGCATGAGGTATACAGGGAATTTAGATATACCATCAAAACATAACCGGCTAACTTGATCGCTTACGGAACGATTGGCAAAGCGCTCAATGAGGGTTTGCTTATACAAGTCCAGGTCGGTATTAGGAGGTGCAGGGACATAAGGCGTTATGTCAATATCCATGAATTGACGGATATATTGGACGATGGCTTTGTCTCGCATGGCTTCGTCTACTTTTCGATAGCCTTTCAAGAAAGCAGGATAGGATAATAAAACGTGTGATGCATTCAAGAGACTCAATTTCATGTTTTCATAGGTGGTAACGTCTTCGGTAAATTCTACGCCCACACGTTCTAAAGCAGGTCGGCCCGCAATAAATTTATCTTCGATAACCCATTGACAAAAATCTTCGCAATAAACAGGGGCCTGATCTTCCAAACCGCTCAATTTGTTGAGTCTTTCCACATCTTCCGGGCTGGTAGCGGGCGTGATGCGATCCACCATGCTGTTCGGAAAGCTAACATGGGTACCTACCCATTGCGCTAAATCCTGATCCTGTGCTTGTATAAAAGAAAGGAAGGCTTCTTTTGCCGTATGGCCATTATGTTGCAAGTTATCGCAGGATAAAATAGTAAGACCGCCATGCTGATTTGTCCGACGTTTGCGTAGTCCTTCGGCTACAAAACCGAATACCGTAGTGGGCCTAGAAGGGTTGGCTAAATCTTGTTTTATTCTTTCGTCATCGAGATTAAATTTATTAGTTTCTTTCACTAAATTATAGCCACCTTCGGTAATAGTAAGTGTAATGATTTTGGTGGAGGCTTCGGCAATTTTTTCAATCACCGCTCCAGGTGCTTCAACACCCCAGATCAATTCACGCAAGGATCCTATTTTGTAGCCTTCGTCTTTGCCATCTCTGCCGAAGATCGTCAGGCTATAGCTTAGTTCCTGGGATCGGAGTCTTTCTACAATCTTTTGATCGGATGGCAAGAGACAGATACCACAAATGCCCCAGTTTTGCTGGTCCTGATCGGCTAATAATTGATTGATATAAAATTGTTGATGGGCCCGGTGGAAGTTGCCAACGCCGATATGGACAATACCGGTCCTAATCGCCTCTCGATCGTACGTGTAGGAAGTGATATTCATTCTAACTATTATTTAACTGGTTTTTGCGTTAATCAAAATGATGACCGAAAAAAGAGGTCATCCGGGATATTATCTTTCGTTAAATAACATTCTTGGGGTTGAAATGTTTTTTAGCCTATTTGATGCAGGTAGCGATGGTACTTAATCGGCAATTGATAACTAATACAACAATTCCTCACATATATAACCCTTGTGCTGCAATAGAAGGATTATCCGTTTTGCATTGTTGCAGGGGGAATCAACACGTAGGATTTTATCGCAATCATCGAGATCAAAATTCCATTTTACACAAGGCCTTATTTCATTCAAATAAGGGCTTAGCTGCTGAATATCCGTTTCATCTTGGACAGAAGTTTTAAATACGAAAATCATCTTCTAAAAATAGTTAGTTATAAACCTTTTTTCCCCTCAAGCCAATAACCATGCGAGACTATTTTGCCCTTACTTCTGGTTTTTAAAACCCTACGGAATGTTTGGACTGACCGGACATTTCCAGTGAGGACAAAGTTAGCTTGCTGCCACTCGGGCAATTGGACGACGGGCAATTCTTCTATCCATTTTTCGTTACGGAATGAGCCATTTTTTTCAAAAACCGTGCAGTTCTTCAGCTGCAGCAGCGACGCCATATCTTTATTCTCTTCCGCAAGTTCTAAATAGAATTGAAACCGGTGGTTATTCCGTTCGAGGCTAGGTAAGAAAGAACAGGCAAGGCCCAAGGAGGTTTCATCACCGAAAATTACATACCTTTCTACTGTTTGGTCGTAATATTTATAGGGCCGAGGTGGATTGATGTTAACTTTATCGCTGATACGTAGTTGGTCCATAAAGCAACTTCCGGGTGCTTCACCGTGGAGGTGAGCGATTAACTCGAGTGTTCCGCCAGCGGTATCTACAGATGAAATCGTATATCTTCTGGAGTCGGTGTCACTGACACGAAAGTCGATAAAACTTCCGATGCCAAAGTTTAACTTCTTAAGGTTTCCCTTAAATTGAATTCTTTTGATCGTATTGGATAGGTATTCGATTCTGCTTACCTCTATTGACGATGATTTGGCGGATAAAAGATGATCGAACACATCAAATACCCATTTTGGAGCGCTTGGCATAAACTTTATTTTTTGAACAAAGGAACCAAGAATGCGCAGTTCAGAAAAGGCTCAAACAAAGTAAGTATTGGATTAATCACGGTTTTTCTTTCGAAAAGACAGAGCGGTCATCCCAACCGTTCTGGTAAATAAACGGGAAAAATAAGCGTAATCGTCATAGCCCAGTTCAAATGCAATTTCTTTTACGGATTTTTGAGAATGGTAAAGCAGCCGTTTCGCCTCTAGTATGAGACGCTGTTGAATATGGTAACTTACGGGTTGCCCCGTAGTTTTTTTAACACATTCATTCAAATAGGAAGTCGATACGCTTAATTTCTTGGCATAATCGCTGGGCCTTTTTATGATTGCAAAATTGCTTTCCAATAGATTTTTAAAGGCTTTGGTGATCCGTTCGAATCGAGTGAGACTTTCTGAGGGGTTGGCATGTGCTAAATATTGTGAGCTGATCAAAGCAGCGAGGGCATTGCAGCTCTCCTTCAATATAACACGATATAAAGGCTCCTGTTTCCTTTGGAAAAATTGAATGCACAGCGATAAGCTTTCGGATATAAGGGAAAAAGTAGCAGCGTCTAGTTTTAAAGGTTTTACGGGCGCTATTTCTTGTAGTATATCGAGAATTGCGGGATGTAGGTTGTCTTGATTGATAATCAGCACACGGAAGCTTACTTTTTCAATTCCTATTACACGATGGACCTGGTTAGGTTGTATGTAGATAACCGCAGCACCTGCTACCTGATAGCGTTGAAAATCAATTTCAAACGTGGTCGTTCCTTCTTCCTGAACACAAAATAGATGGTAATCATCGCGATGAGCTTCGTTCGCTTGTCGGTATAATCCCATATCTTCCGATGAGGCCGTTTCCAAGAAAATACCCGTGCCGAACGTGTCGGCCATCGTATTTAGGGGAATCGAATTTGGGCTTTTACGCATGATGGTTCTATTCAGATGATGTTGAAGTAGGCAATTTTTTTTGTATGTGCTATCAGGACGCTAAGATACATAATTGCCTCAATTTGTTACCTGTACTTAAGAAGCCCAACCCTATTTCTAAGATTGTTTTTATGTCTCATTTTCCTTAAGTTTGGCTCGTCAAATTGAAAGCATGGTCAACTCAGAACCGTACGCATCTTTTAAATACCCGGAATTTAATCGTTTTCTTCTTGTGCGTTTTGCCATTGTCTTCGCATGGTCCATGCAATTCGTTGTGATCGAATGGGAAGTTTACAGCATCACTAAATCACCCTTGGCTTTAGGCTATATCGGTCTTTTGGAAGTGATACCAGCCGTTCTTATGGCGTTGTTTGCAGGACATGTAGCCGATCGTAAGGACAACAGAACGCTTTTGATGAATTGCATCGCCGGTTTTTCAGTTATTAGTCTCGGGTTGTTTTTATTGACTTGGCCACGTGTTATTGCGGGTATATCATCTCATACGGTGTTGCTCGGTATCTATGTTTTGGTTTTTCTGGGTGGATTCGTGCGGGCTTTTATAGGACCTACCGTTTTCTCGCTGATGGCCTTCATTTTGCCAAGAAGATTATATCCTAACGGCGCTACCTGGAATAGTACCGCGGGGCAATTGGCCCGTGTTTTGGGGCCGGCTTTGGGGGGCTTTACCATCGGCTTGATCGGTGTGCATTGGTCGATGTGCGTGATATTTGGGTTTTCGCTCTTGGCTTTGGTTACGTTAACGGGAATCAGTAAAAAACCGATTAAGAATAAAGAGACCGACCAATCGGTATGGAGTAGTCTTCGTGAAGGCCTACGTTTTGTATTTCATGAAAAATCGGTTCTAGGAGCGATCACTTTAGATATGGTAGCGGTTCTGTTCGGGGGTGCAGTGGCCATTCTACCGGTGTTTGCACAAGATATCTTAAAGGTAGGATCAGAAGGTTTTGGCATATTACGGGCGGCTCCGGCCGTAGGGACTTCTTTGATCATGATTGTATCGGCTTATTTCCCTTTGTATAAAAAAGCCGGAATGAAATTATTAACGGTTGTCTTTGGCTTTGGCTTAAGCATTTTGGTCTTCGGCCTGTCTACGAATTTTTGGCTATCGGTTGTTGCACTGTTTTTCAGTGGAGTAATGGATGGGGTTTCGATGATTATCAGGGATACAATTTTACAATTACGAACACCCGACGCGATGCGAGGCAGGGTCGCTTCTGTCAATGCGATTTTCGTCGGCTCTTCCAATGAATTCGGGGCTTTTGAAAGTGGACTTACAGCTCGTTTAATGGGAACCGTTGCTTCCGTGGTTTTTGGGGGAACAATGACCTTGCTAACCGTTGTTAGCACTGGTTTAGCTTTACCTGCTTTTAGAAAATTAGATTTGGAGAAGGACCTAAAGAAACAACTGACGGATTGATTTTTCCGGCTACAGAATAGATGGATTTGGCTACGTTCATTTTTATGCAATGATTGAATTTTGTGTAAACAAAATGTATAACAAATGAAGATAGTAGTAACAGGTTCTTTGGGCAATATTGCTAAGCCTTTAACGACGCAATTGGTGCAGCGCGGACATGCTGTAACGCTCATTAGCAGCAATCCGGCTAAAGAGAGAGCGATTCAGCTCTTGGGCGCGGAAGCTGCAATCGGTTCCTTGCATAAGGACGAATTTCTTGAACAGGTATTCCTCGATGCGGATGCAGCTTTCTGTATGATACCGCCTGATTTTTCTCAGCCAGATCAATTGGCCTATTATGAATCAACCGGCAAAGCCTACGACCGTGCGATACGAAATTCCGGGGTGAAAAGAATTATCCATCTCAGTAGTTATGGTGCGCACCTGTCATCAGGGGCAGGGTTGATTACCGGGTCGTACCGAGTGGAGCAAATTTTGAATAAATTACCGAATATTGATTTAACGCATATTCGTCCGGGTTTCTTCTATTACAACTTAATCTCTTTTATTGGGATGATTAAATCGCTTGGTTTTATGGGCGCTGTTTATGGCGGGGAAGATAGGCTAGCATTGGTTTCACCACAAGATATTGCGGATGTGGTGGCAGAAGAATTAACTACCCGAAATACCATAAGTGCTGTTCGTTATGTGGCTAGTGATGATCGTACATGTGATGAAATCGCTCAGATTTTGGGGAACGCGATTGGCATGCCTGATTTGAAATGGTTAACTTTAACCGAAGATCAGGTGATGAGCAATCTGCTGGCGACAGGGATGCGGAAAGAAACAGCTAGCATGCTGGTCGAGTTGGGAATGGCTATTCATGGTGGAAAACTGCGAGAAGATTTTGATAAACACTCACCTTTATTTGGTAAGGTGTCGCTCGAGATCTATGCCGATGAATTTGCACGAATATTTCATGATAAGTAAACAATTGAGATAAGGATATGTCTTTACCGAAGCGTATTAAAACCATCAGTGAATTTCATAAATTACGGAATTTACCCAAGCCTGAACATCCATTGATCAGTATCGTTGATTATCGTCTCATTGAACATGACGCGGGATACGACTGGAATAGCTGGCTATTGGATTTTTATGCTATTTCTTTGAAACGAACAAGTAATGCGAAGATACGATACGGTCAACAGCAATATGATTTTGATGAGGGGGTGCTATTTTTCATGGCACCCAATCAAGTATTTAGCATTGCCCACGACCCGAATGTAAAAGCTCAGCACACGGGATGGCTCCTGCTAATCCACCCGGATTTTCTGTGGAACAGCTCTTTAGCAAAAACAATCAAGAAATACGATTTTTTTGATTATGAAGTAAATGAAGCATTATTTCTTTCGGAAAAGGAGGAACTCCTATTGAATAACATTATCCTAAACATCGCGCAGGAATATCGGACGAACATCGATAAGTTCAGTCAACTCATTATTATTTCCCAAATTGAAACGCTGCTCAATTATGCAGATCGCTTTTATCAAAGGCAATTTATCACTCGACAGGTAAGCAATCATCGGATCCTTGACCGCTTGGAACAGCTGTTAACAGACTATCTTAATGATGGTACTCGATTGCAGGAGGGCTTGCCTACCGTAAAGTATGTTTCCGATAATTTGCATGTATCGCCCAATTACCTCCGCAACCTGCTTCATATGCTTACAGGACAGAGCACCCAACAACATATACACAATAAAGTGATTGAAAAAGCAAAGGAGCTATTATCAACAACAGATCGTTCCGTGAGTGAAATTGCTTATGATTTAGGTTTTGAACATCCGCAGAGTTTCAGTAAACTTTTTAAGAATAAAACGAAGGTAACACCCTTGACTTTCCGGGCTTCCTTTAATGGATTAAGCTGATCGTGATTTACTTGGTGTTTACATCTTGAATACAATACAAGCTGTGGAAGTTTTATTGGTGGAATACCAGAAAGCTTCGATATTTGTATAAGGGGGAACAAGGAATTAAGTGTGACATGAAACGAAGTAAAATTGGATTTTTAATTTTAACAACATATAGATAAAATGGAATACAGATTTTTAGGAGGATCGGGACTTCAGGTACCGGTACTAAGCTTCGGAACAGCCACTTTTGGCGGTGGCAATGATTTCTTCAAAGCCTGGGGCAGCACACAGGTAGACGAAGCGAAACGACTGATTGAGATATGTCTTGATGCGGGGGTGAATTTATTTGATACCGCAGATATTTATTCAGATGGCTTGGCAGAAGAAGTACTGGGAAATGCCCTTAGCGGAAAGTCGCGTGATCAATATTTACTTTCTACTAAAACTACGTTTACTTTTGGCGATGCGCCAAATAACCAAGGTTCTTCTAGATTTCATATCTTAAGGCAGATAGAAGGAAGCTTGAAACGGTTGAAAACCGATTATATTGACATCTATCATATGCACGGCTTCGATGGGGTTACACCGGTAGAAGAAACTTTGAGAACCTTGGACGATTTGGTGCAAAGTGGAAAGGTTCGTTACCTCGCCGCCTCTAATTTTTCAGGATGGCATTTAATGAAATCCTTGGGCATTTCTGAAAAATATGGATGGAATAAATATGTGGCACATCAGGTGTACTACTCGCTGGCAAATCGGGAGTATGAATGGGAGTTAATGCCCTTGGGTTTAGATCAAAAAGTAGGTGCTATTGTTTGGTCTCCCTTAGCTGCGGGTCGTTTAGGTGGTAAATACGGTCGTAACAAGCCGATTCCACCGGATAGTCGTGTAGCGCAAGGAGGGAGCCCGGTACCGGATATGGTTGTGAAAGAAGAAACCTTCTATAATACGATCGATGCGCTACAGGAAATTGCTGAAGAGACCGGAAAAAGCATAGCGCAGGTAGCTTTAAATTGGTTATTGCAGCGACCAACGGTTTCCAGCATTATTGTTGGTGCCAGGAATGAAGAGCAGCTGAAACAAAATCTCGGTGCGATTGGCTGGAACTTGACAGTCGATCAGGTGAAAAAACTCGATGGGGCTAGTACCACAGCGCCGATTTATCCTTATTGGCATCAATGGCAGAATAAAACCTTAAATCCAACACCCGACTTTTATCTGAAATAATTTACTGCTAAAAGCGGTGGTTAAGGACTGTAAATAGGCGGGCTCCCTATTTGGAGTCCGCTTTTGCCGTAATGGGTTTGGTAATGCAAGGAATTGTTAGTTTTAATCCGGTTCATTTCTCGAATCTTTATACGATCTTGTTAATATATTGTTAATCCGATACCGTCAGCACGATTGCCTATCGACCTTATTCTATATTTGTGTCCTATGATGCTTACCATGATGACTAATAAAATTGAAAGAACACTGATTTTTGTGTTTACATACTTGCTTTTCAGTGTCTCTGTAAAGGCACAAAATGTTGAGGACAAAGAAGTGCATGAAATTGTGCAAACACTGACCCATCAATTGGTTGAGGTTTATCCTTTTCCGGAAATATCAACAAAATATCAGCAGGCTCTTTTAAAGCGTGAAAAAGCAGGACACTACAAGGGCCTTTCGGAAGATTCACTGGCAAAGAAGTTGACGGAAGATCTACGCGTTACGCATAAGGACGTACACTTGCGGGTCATGAGAAATGAAGAGACTTATAAGCGGCTGTTGGAACCCTCAGAACGAAGATCGGATGATAGCACCGAATGGAAGCGGATGAAAGTGCAAAATTATGGTTTCAAAAGTGTGCAGATAGATGGTGCCAAATCAACGGCTTACCTGGATATCCCAGGTCCGTTTTGGGGAACGCAGGAATCGTTTGAGATGGCTACTGCAGCAATGAACATGGCTGCTCATAGTCAATATGTGATCCTTGATATCCGTCATAATCCAGGTGGTACAGGTCATATGGGTCGCTTTATCGCTTCTTATTTCTATTCAGCAGGTAATGAGAAATTCTACTTGAACGGATTTCACAAAAACCGTGCGCTAGACGAGCAGGAGTGGACGTATTCCTTTGTGCCCGGTAGAAGAAATCCAAAAGCAAAAGTTTATATCTTGGTGGGCCCTGGAACGGCGTCCGCATCGGAAGGATTGGCTTATGCTATGCAAAAATTAGGTAGAGCTACTATCGTAGGCGATACTACAGCAGGCGCCGGTATTGCCGGATCTTTTGTGCCACTCAAACGGAATCTGATTGCCTTTGTTCCGGTGAAGATGGTGGTTGCTCCCCGTTCGGACGAAGGTTGGGAGGGTACTGGTGTTATTCCTGATGTTCTTTCGGGAGATGAAGATGCATTGGATGTGGCCCGCAAACTTATCGAGAAAGATCGTGAAAAATAAGCGCAATTAGCAGCAAGTTTAATCTACCGACTCTAATTTGCAATGGGACCGAGTAAAATCGGCCCCATTTTACTTCTACCAGCGATTACCACGATGCAATGAAAACGAAACCAATTAAATATTGTTAGTGATAAAGATCATTGGATAAGGTGTCGGAAGTCACCGCAGGTATTTGCCCTTTGCGTAACTTTAATAAAAAAAGCACGCCTATGGAAACGATTTTAATTGCAACGGATTTTTCGAAAGCAGCGAATTATGCAGCGAATTATGCCGCACAGCTGAGTAATCAACTGGATGCCAGGCACCTGATTTTATATCATTCTTATGAACTGCTTTCAACTTCACCGGGTATACCGGGGGATACTGCTTTATCTGATGGTCGATTGCATGAAGGTAGCTTGGATTTGTTAGCGGAATTAAAGCAGCAGTTTATCCATTTGGTTAAACCGCAAGTGAGGATAAGCTTAATTACCAATGGATTGAATTTGGTGCAGGGAATCAATAATTTAGCCGTGGAACATGGGGTCAATATGGTGGTCATAGGCTTGTCGAGTAAAGATAACTGGGAAAAACTCCTAGTTGGCAGCAGTACAGGAACTATATTGAGAAGCTGTCACTTGCCTTTATTGATCGTTCCTTTAGACACACCTTTTGAGACGGTCAAAAAAATAGTGATGGGTTGCGATTTAAATGATGTTGCTTCAACCATGCCAAGTGAAAAAATAAAATATTTAATTGGGAAGCTTCGGGCAAAACTGCTGGTTGTACATGTGGATCACCGCGAAGAGGAACATTTTGATGCAGATATGCTCCGTGAGCAATATGCTTTTTATGATTTATTCGAAGAAATGGATACACGGATCCATTATGCAGATAATAAGGATGTTGCTAAAGGAATCCTTGCTTTTGCAGAAGAACAGCAGGCACAATTAATACTTGTGGTTGCTAAAAAGCATTCTTTGCTGGAACGAATCACCAGGGAGTCTATTTCAAAAAAACTGGCAAAGAAAGCGCAATTGCCCTTGTTAATTGTTCGTTGATTGCCGATCAATATTAATTTCTCTACCGATTTATTGATGAGCAACTGAAACGATAAGCTGTTCATAAAACAATTTCTTTTTCACTTGACTCGACTTTACTAATTTTTTTTATCTTCGAATTATATTTAGCGGTTGCATCGATTGCGATAGATATAAACCTAATCTTCATGAACGGAAAAAAAGATCGTGCCTTGTTGCAACGTTTTATTTCGGGCGATGATTCGGCTTTTGCTGAGTTATATGATACCTGTTGGGAACGACTTTTCCTATATGCTGTTCGTATTTTGAATGACGAAGATGATGCGGAAGATGCTGTACAAGATGCATTTGTTTCTTTTTGGAAATATCGGAAATCAGCAAAAAATATCGAGCATATAGAAAATTATTTATTGGCTATTGTTCGTAATAATGCCGTTCGGATTATTCGACATAACATAGAAGCCCGTAACTATTTAACTTCACTCCAATCGTTTTTTGATGAGTTATCGGCTGCTTCAGACGAGGCTTTTATGGCAAAAGGGCTGGAGCGGTTTTTTGAAGAAGAGATCGAAAAGCTACCGAATAAAATGCGCGAAATTTTTCTGCTCAGTCGCAAAGAACAACTTAGCCATAAGCAAATTGCAGAAAAGTTGGGGATATCCAATGAAACGGTTAAGAAGCAGATTTATAACTCACTCAAAACTTTGCGCGAAAAATTGAGTAACGATCAGTATAGTGCGCTGTTGCTGCTCTTGATTATTAAATTCCATTGTCTCTAAGAGAAAACTTCGCATCTTTTATTTTTTTTCATTTCATCTACCACCTTTTCCATTTTTACTACTCTTAATAAGAAAAGACCTTTATAAATCGTAAATGCCGATGACCGAAGAGGAAATTAAATTATTATTAGAGCGGTATTACAACGGATTATGTACAGATGATGAAAAAAAATGGGTAGAGACTTGGTTGGCCCACGTTGAAAAGCAATCCGATTGGTCATGGAGCAGTCGACTGCACGCAAAACAAGTAAAGCAACGTATCGCAGGTAAAATTGAGAAACGTGTATCCACTAAATTGCTGCGCCGAGCAAAGATCACTTACTATTGGTTGGCTGCGATGGCCGCTAGTTTTTTATTGATCGGAGTGGGTATTGTTTTATGGCCGTATTCAAGGACGGATCAGTTACCCACAGATCATGTGATTGCATTACCCGAACAGGTAGACGCTGCTAGGCTTACCATGTATGACGGGACTGTTATTGATTTGACAACTCTGGAAGACGGTATTGCAAATCGTGCAGGTTCGGCTACCATAAAAAAAGGCAAAGACAATAGCCTGGTTTATACTCTCCAGGATCGGAGAGCCACGGAAGCTCTGGGGGAAAAATGGAATACACTCCTTATACCGGCAGGCACCACTTATCAGCTCGTTTTACCCGATGGAAGCAAGGTGTGGTTGAACGCCTGTTCTGAGCTATCGTTCTCTTCCGTTTTTGGAAAGGGGGGGCGTCAGGTTCGACTAAAAGGGGAAGCCTATTTTGAAGTGGCACCGCAAGCTCAATATCCCTTTACAGTGGAAGCGAATGGAAGCCTGGTATCGGTGATGGGCACGGCCTTCAATGTGTCGGCTTATCCAGATGAAAAGGAAGTACTGACAACATTAGCGGAGGGTGCGGTTGCTGTATCATTGCACGATCGTAGCTTGGTGTTGCAACCGGGAGAACAGGCGAGCGCTCATCTTGATAAGGGCCGGCTTGCGAAATCGCAGGTAGACCCGGAAGTTTTCTTGGCTTGGAAGAACGATTATTTTGTTTTCGACGATCTGGATGTCAAAGCGATTATGCATCAGATTTCGCGCTGGTACAATATCGAGGTGGTGTTTCAGGGGCCAATTCCTGTCAAAAAAATCGGAGGTACCTTTTCGCGTACAAAACCTCTTGAAGAATTGCTGAACTACTTAGAACGATTAGGAAACCTGCATTTTACACTCGAAAAAGGTTCTTATTTTAAAAAAGAAAGGAGGATTATCGTTATGCCTTGAGTTTTCGCTAACCGGGGTTATATAAAAACCGGAAATGTTCGCTGCACTTCCGGTTATATTAGGTAACCAATTCATTGTAAGCCACAATTAATTAAAACCTATACAAATGTACAAAAAAAATACTGCCAAGAAAGATGGTGAGGGTTTCCCTTACCTATTAATACCTATACGGGTTATGAAATATGCTGTTTTTCTGATGATGATATTTTACTTTCAGGTGGGGGCAGCTGTGCGCGCGCAACATGCAACTTTATCAGCTGAAAAACTATCCTTAAAAAGCGTATTCAGAATACTGAAGAAACAAACCGGGTACGATTTTTTGTACGCTACGGATGACTTGGCGGATGCCGGTCCTGTAACTATCCATGTGCGTAATCGACCCCTGAAAGAAATTTTGGATCGTTGTTTGGAAGATCAACCCTTAATTTATAAAATCGAAAAAGCAACCGTGCTGATCGAACGGAAAAAAGCAATCGAGCCTCGGGGGAACCAGCCGCCGCAGGCATTGATCAGGGGAGTCGTGGTGGATAAAAATGGGACAGCTATTCCGGGAGCATCCGTCTACTGGAAAGATCGTCCGGGTAATGGAACCAAGACAAATGTCGATGGAGAATTTTCTTTAGGTGCCGCGGGAAATTCTGTGTTGATTATTAGCTCAATCGGCTTCCTTAAAAAGGAAGTTGTGATAAATACCTTGGACATCCAAAAGAAAATCACGGTCCAATTGGAGGAGAAGGAAGCTTTATTGGATGAAGTAGTTGTGGTAGGTTACGGTACGGTGGCGAAAAAAGACTTGACCGGAGCGGTTTCGAGTGTGCAAGGTGATTTAATCACGGCCCGCAAAACAACGCAGATATCGCAGGCTTTACAGGGTGCTGTACCGGGGTTGATGGTAACGCGTAACAATAATGCACCTGGATCGTCGGCTACTATTCGGGTACGAGGAATTACAACCATTACAGAAGGAGGTTTAAATCCACTTTATATTCTTGACGGGGTGCCCATCGATGATATTAATGCGGTGAACCCGAATGATATTGAGAATATTTCTGTGCTGAAAGATGCCGCTTCGGCCTCGATATATGGATCACGTGCCGCCTCGGGTGTTATTCTTATTACTACGAAAAGGGCAAAAGAGGGGCAGATTGGTTTAGACTATTCAGTGGAGTATGGTTGGGAAAAGGCAACACAGTATCCGGAATATGTGGACGCGGTGCGTTATATGCAATTGACTAATGAACTTCGATGGAATGATAATGGGAATAATGAGAACCAGTATCCTATTTATACGAAGGAATTGGTGGATAATTATTTACAGTTAAATCGGGAAAATCCAGATGGCTATCCGATTACGGATTGGCGTGGATTGATGTTACGGGATTTTGCACCACGACAAAGCCATGTGATGGGTATTTATGGTGCCAACAAATTTGTGAAGACACGCGCTTCTATTGTATATGATAAAAATGGAGCTTTTTATGATGAAAGAAGCTACGATCGGATTACCTCAAGAATCAACAACGACTTTACCATTGGAAAATATTTAAAGGCAAGTGTTGATCTGAGTTATCGGAGAACCATTACTAAAAACGCTGTTTTTGATGGGCGGTCGCTAACTACCGATGGACGATCGACCGCGCCAATGTACAAAATGGGAATTATGCCGCCCATTTACGCGGCGCTGTGGTCAGACGGCCGGATCGGAGCAGGTAAGGACGGGGCCAATATTTATGCATTAATGAAAGAAGGAGGCTTTGAACACTATTGGTACAACCAGGTCGGTGGGAAAGTAAATCTGGATTTTACGCCGCTTGATGGGTTGAAATTATCAGGCGTTTTTTCTCCTTTTTTAAATTTTGATAAGGTAAAGGTTTTTAATAGAAAAGTACCTTATACCACTTTTAGCGATCCCGAAACCATAGCTGGTTATATTGAACAGGCTACTGAAACGAAATTGCAGGAAGAACGGAACGATAGTCATCGCTATACGGTTCAGTTTCTGGCCAATTATACCAAGCAATTGGGGGATCATCATATTAATGCCTTGATGGGCTATGAGTATTTTTATGCGTTTAATGAAGATTTGGGTGCGTCACGTGGACAATATTTATTATCCAATTACCCTTATTTGGATGTTGGCCCGTTAGATTTTCGAAATAATGGTGGTAATGCATATGAAAATGCGTATCGATCCTGGTTCGGACGCCTGATGTATAACTACCAGGATAAATATCTTTTGCAGGCTAATATTCGTTATGACGGTTCTTCTCGTTTTGCTCCGGCTCATCGCTGGGGCGCTTTCCCTTCCGTTTCGGCAGGTTGGGTTTTATCAAATGAAGAGTTTTTAAAAGATCGGTGGAAGCCTTTATCGTTTTTGAAGTTACGTGCTTCATACGGTACATTGGGTAATGAACGCATTGGCAATTACCCTTATCAGGCATTGCTATCCTTTGAAAATAAATCACTTTTCTACCAAGGGAATACCATTATCGCTGGTCAATCGGCTGCGCAGTGGCAATACGTAATCCGTGATATTTCCTGGGAAACGACTTCGTCTTTTGATATTGGATTGGATGTCAATTTTTTTGATAATCGTTTAAGCTTCGTGGGGGACTACTACAAGAAGACTACGAAAGATATGCTGTTGAAACTGGAAATTCCTGACTATGTAGGTTTTGACAATCCTGATCAAAATACAGGAAAGATGTATACCAAGGGATGGGAAGCGCAAATAGCTTGGAATGACCGCATTGGCGAGTTTCGTTATGGGGCTTCCTTCAATATATCTGATTTTATTTCCCGTATGGGAAATTTGGGTGGAACGGAGTTTATCGGCGATCAGATAAAAATAGAAGGAAGTGAATTTAATGAGTGGTATGGTTACTTATCGGATGGGTTGTATCAAACGCAAGCGGAAGTGGATAATTCGGCAACTTTGAATGCCAATGTTCGTCCGGGTGATGTTCGTTACTTGGATATCAGTGGTCCGGATGGGGTGCCTGATGGTAGAATATCGCAAGAATATGATCGGGTTTTATTGGGTGGATCGTTACCACGTTACCTCTTCGGCGGTAATTTTAACCTAGGGTATAAAAATTGGGATCTATCTTTTGTTATCCAGGGTGTCGGAAAACAAAACAGTAGGTTACATCAGGACATCGTGCAGCCACTTCGTGAAAATTATGGCAACTTTCCTGCCATTCTGGATGGGAACACGTGGAGCAATTATCAAAGTGCTGAACAGAATTTACACGCCAAATATCCTCGTTATTCTAATACTTCAGCCGTAAATAATTACGCGATGTCTGATTATTGGCTGATAAATGGAGGGTATTTCCGATTAAAAAATGTAACCGTTGGCTATGCTTTTCCGCAGACCTGGATGGATAAGGTGCACCTGAAGGGATTACGGGTTTACGGAACCATTAATGATGTGTTTGCCATCCACAATTTCCCCAAAGGCTGGGATCCCGAAATGAGCACATTAGGTTATCCTATTACCAGGACTTTTTTAATTGGTGCTTTAGTGAAATTCTAACAAAACGGATATGAAATTACTGAAAATATACTTCTACATAGGCTTGACCCTATTATTTTTGGGCTCGTGCGGTAAACTTGACTTAAATCCTTTATCGCAGGGGTCAAGTGAAACTTGGAACTCCACGTCTGAAGAAATTGAAATGTCGTTAAATGGTTTGTATAAACTCGATTTTTGGATGATGGATCAAGATGAATGGACTGACGACTGGATATATCGTGATGGGCTGACACAAATTACGGATGCAACACTTGATGGACGAACTACCTTCGTTAGCGACTGGTGGAAAAATACATACAAATGTATCGCGCGGGCCAATAATATTGTGAGCAGTGTGGATAGAGCCGCCAATTTACTTTCACAGGAGCAACGCGATCGTTATGTTGCTGAAGCACGTTTTGTACGCGCCTCGCAATACGCGCGGCTACTTTCGCATTATCGCAACATAGTTTATACGGAAACCATGATGGACGTTGAAGAGGCTTTAACGGCTGAGCAAGCGGATCCGGCAATGGTGCTTCAGAAAATTTATGAAGATTATGATTTTGCTGCCAGCCATTTGAAAACGAGTTTTAGCGGTTCAGAGATAAAACGTGCAAGCGCTGGAGCTGCTCTGGCGATGAAAGCTCGAATTGCTTTGCATATGGGCGATTGGGAAACGGCGAAGCAGGCAGCAAAAGCGTGTATGGATTTAGATATTTACCGTCTGCACGCGAGTTTTTCAACTCTATTCTTATCAAAAACAAAAAATTCGGAAGAGATGGTTTTTGGATTTCCGCGTTCTATTGTACTCAATATAGCAAAAGGCGATTGCCAGAATTATGTGCCTCGAAATGCAGGTGGATGGGGAGCCAAGGCCCCTTCGTGGGACCTTTTCTGCGCTTTTCTCTGTACGGATGGTTTACCGATCGATGAATCTCCATCCTTTAACCCTAGAATGCCTTTCGAAAATCGTGATCCTCGCTGTGCACAAACAATCGTGGAATTTCAGACGACACATTTGGGTTATACGTACCAACCACATCCAGATACGCTTACGGTATTGAATGTAACTACCGGCGGACGAGTTGAGAACAGAGATACACGCTCGGTTGCACAATATGCATCTTTTAATGGCTTGCTTTGGAAAAAGGGTATTGATGAAGATTGGTTGAAAAATTCATGGCAGGTGGAACCCGATCAAATTATTATCCGATACGCGGATGTACTTCTGATGTATGCGGAAGCGAAAATCGAGTTGGGTGAACTAGATGCCTCGGTAACGGATGCGATCAACCAGGTACGGGCAAGGGCCTACGGTGTGGAGCTTGGGAATACACAGGCTTACCCTGCTGTGCAATTGACCACACAAGACCAGCTTCGACGGATTGTGCGCACAGAACGTCGGATGGAGTTCGCGCTAGAAGGTATCCGTTATATGGATCTTATCCGTTGGCGCTTAGCCGAAAAAGTGCTGAATCGGGTAAACTATGGAATGCTGGATGTAAACGATTTACGCGCAAAAGTTGTGCAGCCGGGATTATGGTTTTTTCCGCAAATTCCTGCCATCGATGAAGATGGAACGGCTGATTTTTCTGCAATGTACAATGCAGGATTAATTAAACAGGTTGCCACGCGCAAATTTGATGCGACTAGACAATATATTTGGCCCATACCCACCAATGAGGTATTGACCAGTGGCTTGAAACAAAATCCGAATTATTAATTGATAGTAAAAAAGAAATGTTACAGAAGAAAATAATTGTGGGATCTAGCTTGGTGCTCTGCTTCTTGCAGGGCTGTGTCGTACAAGAACGAAAGGAACCGGTACAGATAAGTGGAATTTATCCACACTTGGCCATGTATAATGATGAGGGAGAATGTGGTACCGGGGCCGTGGTGCCTTGGCAAAATCGCTTATGGGTTATTACATATGGTCCGCATTTGCCTTTCGGTTCCTCCGATAAGTTATATGAAATTAGTGCTGATTTGAAACGAATAATCCATAAGGAAAGTATTGGAGGTACGCCGGCTAATCGGATGATACATCGTGAAAGTGAACAACTGTTCATTGGTCCGTATGCGATTGATTCCGTACGTCGGGTACGGACGATTCCATACGAGGATATGCCGGGGCGGTTGACAGGTAATGCCCGCCATTTAACGAACCCGGCTGATAAGATTTATTATGGAACCATGGAGGAAGGGTTTTATGAAGTGGATGTGCATACCTTAAAGCCTCGTTGGTTGTATGCCGATGAAAATCTAGCATCGGATCAAAGAAGGCAAGTACCTGCAGCTGATTTAATTGGTTGGCACGGCAAGGGTCTTTATTCCGGACAGGGGGTATTGGTATATAGCAATAATGGAGAACGGGGAGACAGCGCACTTCATCATTTCAATGCAGCTTCCGGCGGTTTGCATGAATGGAACGGTCGAGACTGGAAGTTGATTCGTAGGAATCAATTTACAGAAATAACGGGGCCGGGAGGCATTTACGGAAATCTTCACCCGGAAAAAGACCCGATTTGGACGGTAGGCTGGGACCATAAATCGATACTTTTAGGGGTTCGGGGTAATGGAAAGTGGGTGTTTTATAGGTTGCCAAAGGCCAGTCATAGTTATGATGGTGCCCATGGATGGAATACCGAATGGCCAAGGATTAGGAATATTGGCACGGAAGAAAGACCCGATTATTTGATGACAATGCATGGCTTGTTCTGGCGTTTTCCGGCAGGTTTTAGTGTGGAAAATACAGCAGGCATCCGGCCACGTTCGGCATATCTTAAGGTGATTGGTGATTTTACACGTTGGAATGATCAACTGGTTTTTGGTTGTGATGACTCGGCAGAGAAGGAGTTCCTGAATAAACGGAAAGCAAAAGGAAGTATCGAGGGCCCTGGACAATCGAATTCGAATTTATGGTTTACACCATTGGATCAACCGGATCGATTGGGGCCTGCTACAGCGGATGGTTCGGTTTGGCAAGGAGAAAACCTGGAAGCCGGGGCCTGCTCGGATCCTTTTTTATTTAGCGGTTGGCCTCTTCGTTCTTGCTGGTTGTCGAACGAAGGAAAAACACCTACAAACTTCGTGCTGGAGGTGGATCCATTAGGTAATGGACATTGGCAAACGCTCAAAGTGGTCAAGGTACCCTCGGGGCAAGCTGAACAGTTGTCTTTCAATAAACAGGAAAAAGGAGAATGGATACGTGTGAGAACGACCGAGGCAACAACGGCCAGTGTGCATTTCGCTTATGCCCGGGAGGATAAACGTGATGGAAATGGAAGTGATATCTTTCATGGCCTGTCAAAAACATCCACTTTCGAAGGAGGCCTGCTTTACGGTCTGGGCAAACAACGAAAAGTACTAGGGCTAGTGGCCAGGCAATACGAAAAGGGTGATATAAAGACCGATCGCGATTATTATGAACTGGATGAAAAGCTGCAACTCGTTCCTAAAAAAGATGACAGTACGCTGCATTTTATCGAGCAGCGTTTTGCGATTCCAAAAGAAGCGGTGACTGTAGAGAAATCTTCTGTATTAGTTGTTGATGATAAGGGGCGTAGGTGGCGCCTTCCGCTAGGAGACGACTCTTTTACTGCGCTTACTCAACAAGGAGCTTTGCGGATTTGTCGAGAGGTTGCTACAGAACGAGATTTGTTTAATTGCCATGGTACATTTTACGAATTACCTGCTGAAAATGCGGATGGTTTTGCCAAACTGAGACCTGTGGCCTCGCACCCATTCAAAATTAATGACTACGCCTCATTTCGGGGAATGTTGGTTATGACAGGTATTGACCCATTACAATTAAAGGGAAACCAAAATGAACACATCATTGTTTCGAAGGATAAAAAGGCGGCAGTCTGGGCGGGTGTGATTGATGATTTGTGGAAGCTTGGTAAGCCAAAGGGGGAAGGTGGTCCCTGGAAGGATGAACAGGTACATAAAGAAGTTCCTTCAGATCCCTACCTGATTGGTTTTTACAATCAACGGAAACTGAGTTTGTCGCACCATGCTGCAACGGACGTTACCTTTACCATTGAAATTGATCCAGGCGGGGAAGGAAATTGGATTCAGTATAAGTCGATCAAGATACCAAGCGGAGAAAGCGTTAATTTTGATTTTCCACCGGCATTTCAAGCGCGATGGATCCGCTTTAAAGCAAATAAGGATTGCAAGGCTACGGCTTGGCTTTCTTATAGTTAATCTCTAGAGAGAGAAGATCTAAAATTATGATGCACAGTATGCTTCGTCAAGGATTCAGTTTATTGATAAGCTGTATATGGTTTCTTTCAGTGCGGGCGCAGACCCTTCAGGAAAGTTATACCCTTAGCGACTCGGGAGAGTCTTATAAATTAATATTGGCGTACGATAACGGAAAGCAACCTGTATATTTTTTTCGGGATATTTTTACACCGGTTTGCCTAGACGATGTCTGCAAACCGGTACGCATCACATTGTTCTGGGATTTATTGGGTAATTATTTGCGTTATGAAGTGCCAAAAGATGAACCCTTAACTAAACTGGATCATGCGGATTTTACGGCAGCTGATCATGCTAAATTGCAGGAAATTCTCTTGAATGAAAACTCCCTTTTGAAGGATTTTAAAATGGAAGATCTGGTGGATTCATCCAGTCAACGCCTATCGGATTCCGTGGATGCGGTTACAGGCGCAACAAAAAATACAGTGAAAGGAGAGGTAATTGAGGGCGCACTATATACTTGTTATACCTTATGGCATTTGGCGCATGGCGCAACGGTAGATGACATAAAGAAGCTTACCCGTAAAAAACTGGATGAGCCAATGCTTCACCGCTTTTTACGAAGTGATAATTTTCATTATGTATATTTTGCATTGGATGAGGTGATGGATGCACAGGGCCTTGTTCACGATGCTTACTTAGCAGATGTATTAACCCTCTTGGCAAGCGACAATGTTTTTGCCGCTCGCTATGTTTGGCAAAAGATAAACCTGCGTTATTTTACGAGTGCTGACGAGCAAGGGGCTTTGTGGCGTATTTTTTTACAGGCGTCTTATACGCAACAAGTTGCCTTGTTAAAGCGTATGGTGGAATTGGAACTTGATGCCGGCATCATTCAGCAAATAACGGATTACCTGCCACAGTTAAATCAGGCCTTATTCAAACAAGCTTTAATTGTTCTGGCAGGGCAAAAGGTATTGCCACAAGGATCGCAGAAAGCGCTCATGGCTTATTTAAACGCAGCAGATCGAGAAAGGGCTAAAACAGTGTATGAGGCGCTTCGGGAGCATGTGCCATTGAACGAAGCCTTTAAAGAACAATTGAGAAGTTATAAACCATAAAACAAATGATGATGAATCTTATTTTTAGCAGGTACGTATGGGGCCTGATCCTTTTTTTCTTTGTACTGCGCTTAGCAGCGCAAGAACAGGTGCTGGTAGAAGCGGAATCCTTTGGAGAAAAAGGGGGGTGGGTGGTTGATCAGCAATCGTTCCCTGTTCTCCATTCTTCGTATCTGATGGCCCATGGGATGGGTAGGCCGGTAGCTGATGCGAAAACAAAAGTGAAGTTTCCAAAAAGAGGGATGTATCAGGTATGGGTGCGCACCAAGGATTGGGCACCTTTTCCGGTGGGACCCGGCAAATTTCAACTTTTTGTAGATGGTAAGGTATTGCAGTCTACCTTCGGTGAAAGTGGTGACGGTGCTTGGAAATGGTATAGCGGTGGTGAGGTAAAGGTAGCGAAAGATTCGGTTGAGCTGGTTTTAAAGGATCTGACAGGATTTAACGGCCGGGTGGATGCCATTTTTTTTACCAAGGAACGCGATGTGGCGCCTCCAAACGAACTTGCCGACATGAATGTATTGCGTAATAAGCTGCTCGGATTGGATGCAGGTAGAAAGGAGATGGGTGATTTTGATCTGGTGGTGGTAGGTGGCGGGGTTGCGGGTACGTGTGCTGCGCTATCGGCGGCCCGCCTAGGCTTGAAGGTGGCACTTATACAGGATAGACCCTTGTTGGGTGGTAACAATAGTTCGGAAGTGCGTGTGCATTTGATGGGAGATCTTGACAAAAGCTATTATCCAAAATTGGGTAGAATCGTACGGGAATTGGATAATGGTGATCCTGGAAATGGCAATCCAGATGCAAAGGAATATGGCGATGCCCGTAAGTTCGCGATGGTGAAGGCAGAAAAAAAACTTTCGCTCTTTATCAATACGCATGTTTATCAGGCGGAGACGGAAAACAATCGCGTAAAGGCCGTTATTGGACGGGATATCGAGACCAATGAAGAACGGCGTTTTACCGGAAAATATTTTGCAGATTGCACGGGGGACGGCACATTAGGCTTTTTGGCGGGCGCCGATTTTCGGATGGGACGTGAGAGTAAAAAAGAAACAGGCGAATCGTTGGCAGCTGATAAAGCAGATGATTTTACATTGGGTACATCGAATTTATGGGCTTCTTTGCCGGTTGATAGCGTAACAACTTTTCCGGAAACTCCTTGGGCGCTCCCCTTTACTGAAGAATATCATATTGATGAGGTCCAGTCGGATTGGCAGTGGGAAACGGGCTTTGGCAATTTCAACACCATTACGGAAGCAGAACAGATACGAGATCATAACCTACGTGCGGTATATGGTAATTGGTCTTATCTTAAAAATCACAAACCGGAAAAATATGCAAAAAGAGAATTGGCCTGGGTAGCCTATATTGGTGGAAAGCGAGAATCAAGACGTTTAATGGGCGATCATATTCTTACGCAGATGGATATTCAGGAAGGTAAAATGTACCCCGATGCAACGGTAACGGCCACTTGGACCATTGATCTTCATTTTCCTGATAAAAAGAATACCTTGTATTTTCCGGATGAAGAATTTTTTGCCGGGACAAAACACATTCGTGTAGCGCCTTATACAATTCCATATCGCTGTCTTTATTCGCGAAATATTGATAATCTCTTTATGGCTGGCAGAGATATAAGTACTACACATGTAGCTTTTGGCAGTACGCGGGTGATGCGTACCTGTGGAATGATGGGAGAGGTTGTTGGTATGGCCGCTTCGGTAGCTAATAAATACCAAACAACGCCACGAGGGGTGTATGAAAAGCACTTGTCGGAATTGATGGGAATGATTAAGGATTAGGCGATCCGTTGAGATGCAAGATTGATAACATACCGTCCGTCAAATTTAAGGCGGGCAGTATGTTTATTCATGATGAAAGCCTTTTTTATAGAAAAGGTCGTGTTTTAAATGCTTTGTTACGAGAAGCAGGACGGTTTACTTTGGCCGTACTGATTTCTTTTAATACACGATTATATTCTTCCAGTATTTGAATATACTTTTCTTTCCAATAAGCGACACTATCTGATTGGATAACGCTATCTTCTTGAACGGTAGAAACGGACGCTGAATCTGTATGGAAATCCTCCGAATTAAAAAGTTCCGGAAATTCAAGAGAGAAATCAAAATTTAGTGCTTTACCAATTTTCAATATAATCTCTCGTTTAAGTTTCGGCTGACTGAACCAGTTGTACATGGATCGTCTGTTCACATTAATGGTGCGGCTAAGATCTGTAATACTATAACCATTTCTTCGAATTGCCCGCTCGATAATCTCCCCGTGGTGCTTCATGTAATTATTTAGTTAGGTGTGTTATGACTATTGGATTCCAAGCGTAATCTGGAAATGCATAACCGTAGCTTATAACGCGGTGGGTCAGCTTTTATTGTCTTTTCTTCGGTTTTTTTTTAAGCTTAATTTCGAGAAGGTAAGAAGAAATCCGAAATTGCTTGCGATGATCGCCAGCGGCCGATTTCCTCCTATACCTTCGTCTATCAATTTATTTATTCAACCGTACTTCCTTCTTTGATCTCATCATTTGCATGTAAAAGGATTGCATCGTTGGCTTTCAGGTTACCAAACACTTCAATGGAGTCACTGGCGGCGATACCTTCTTTCACGTCGACGAAAATGGCCTTCTGATCGATTACTTTTATAACGTACTGTCGTTCGGTTGATCGTACGATGGCATGACCGGGAACGAGCAAGGAGCTGGCACCGGAGAGTAGAGGAATATGTACTTCGCAATACATGCCGGGTTTAAGACGTTGATCCTTGTTCAGGACGTCTATTTCGATTGCCTCGGATTGCATTGCACCTAGCATATTGGCGGATCGACTGATTTTTCCGTTGTAGTTTTTACCGGGTTGACTGTTGAATACGTAGCTTACGGGTTTACTTAGATCGACTTTGTCGACATAGTTTTCCGGAATATGAACTTCCAATCTTAACTTGGCAATATCCTGAAGAACCAACATGGGTTGCTCACTGCTTTTACCAGGTCCGACGAGCGCACCGGCTGAAACATTACGCTGAACGATCATGCCATTAAAAGGTGCATGGATTTTGAGATATGATTGTACCATTTTCATCGCCTCTACATTCGATTTTTCTGACATGGCAACCGCCTCATCTCCTTTCATTTTTGATAGTGCGTTGTCCAGATCAAGCGGTGAAACAGCACCTTCTTCTAAGGAAGCTTCTTTAAGTCGTCGATATTTCTCTCTACTGGCATTGGCGGCCTCATTTGCCTGAATGTATCGTGAGTTGGCGGATTGTAATTGAGATAGCATTTCGGGTGCTTCTAAATCGACCATAAGCTGACCTTTATTAACAACACTTCCGCGGTCTACATAAATCTGTTTGACAAAGCTATTGACTTTTGCAAAAATATTAACTTCATTGAAGGGCTTCAGTTGTCCTGGTAGCCTTACGGAGCTGGCCAGCGCTTTTTCGCTGACATGGCCAATTTCATAACCGCTTTTTGTTTGTTTTTCGGTTTTTGTGTCCGCAAGATCAATGGGTTTGTTCCGGCCATTGCATGCTAAGATAAACATGGATAGGCAAAGGATATAAAGTAGGCTGTTCATTTTAGTTCTCATGGAGGATAGTTGTTACGTGTTGAGTAGCGTGAATGGTTTCTTGTTCATTAATTGCAGGAAGAAGTGAGGGCGACTGATAACCTGCGTTTTCTTTAACCCAGGCGAATACCAGGGGTAAAATAAAGAGGACGGCGAATGTAGAGGCGAAAAGTCCACCGATAACGGCTCTTCCCAGCGGAGCTGCCTGCTCGCCCGCTTCTCCTGTACCTAAGGCCATGGGAATCATTCCGGCAATCATGGCCAGGCTCGTCATCATAATCGGCCGCAAGCGCGTAGAGGCGCTGAATAAAGCTGCTGTTTCGGCATTTTGATGATGTAAGCGCAGTTGTTCGGCATTGGAAACAATGAGGATGGCATTGGCTACCGAAACGCCTGTAGACATAATCATCCCCATATAAGATTGCAAATTAAGCGTAGAACCGGTGAGCAGAAGAAAAACGAGCGATCCAAGGACAACCGCTGGAATGGTGGCAAGCGCCGTGAGCGAAAGTTTCATCGATTGATAGTTGGCGGCCAGTAATAGAAAAATAACCAGAATAGCAAAAGCCAAACCTATCTGTAAGCTTTTAAGTGTTTCATCCAACAGGCTTGACATCCCTTTCAGTACGACAGTAACACCTCTTGGTGGTGCTTCGAGCCCGTTGAGCACATGCTGTACTTGTTTGGTAGCAGAACCTAAATCAATATGATGTAGATTAGCCATGACGGTTAAATAGCGACGAGGCCCTTGTCTGTCATACTCACCAACTTCATACGTGGTTTGAAAGGAGGCGATGTCGCCTAGTGTAGGTGTTCTTCTTCCTTTCACCAATGGAATTTCGCGGAGCTCGTCCATTGTGTTCATGACATATTCGGGAACCTGGACTTGCACTTGGTAGGTATAGGTGTTTTTTTCGTCTAACCACTGGATTTTTTCGGTAAAACGACTCGAGGAAGTACTAGCGGTAACTGAACGGGCAATATCTGTCATTTTTAATCCAAGTTGCGCAGCTTTTAAACGATCGATATGAATGGCGATCGTGGGCATTTTGAGCGGTTGTGAAATTTGTACGTCACGTAAGTCGGGGAGCTGCTTCATACGGGTTACCACTTTTTTAGCATATGTTTTTAACTGTTCCATATCTTTCCCTGCTACACGTACTTCAATAGGCGTAGCGGCTCCCTGGCTCATGATTTTCTCTGTCATATCAATGGGTTCAAAATTGATTCGCAGACTGGGGAGTTTATAAGCGATGTTTCGTCTGAGCGCATCTTTTAAATCGTCCATGTTTATTTTGTAACCTTTTTTTAGGTTAACCTGAATAACGGCTTCATGTGTTCCTGTATTGAATACATAGAGGTTGCTAACACCGTAGCTACTGGGTACTAAGCCAACATAGGCAGAGCTTATACCTATTTGTCCGTTTACGGTACTATCAATAACAGCTAATACTTGTTTCACTTTTTCTTCTGTTCGTTCTAATCGCGTGCCGTCTGGTTCTTTTATACGCAATTGAAATTGACCATTATTGAGCTTCGGCATCATATCTTTGCCAATATATACAAAGGCAAAGGCGGTAAAAAGAAGGCTTGCAACGAGATAAATAAGTGTTGTGAGGCGTTTTGTTTTTAGGAGACGACGCAACATATGTAGATACTTTTTCTGTATTCGATCAAAGAACGAGGTGTGCGGCGTGCTGGCCTTTATGTGATCCTTTAATAGCCAATTGGCTAAAATTGGAACTAAGGTTTGGGCCATCACATAGGAGGCGATCATGGTCAGTCCGATCGCTAACGATAAAGGCAAAAACATCGCTTTTGGAATGCCCTCCATCAAAAAGGAAGGAGCAAAAACAGCTAGAATGCATAGAAGAATCAGAAACAGCGGTAACGCAATTTCTTTACAGGCATCGTAAATGGCCAAACGTTTTGACTTTCCGGCTTCTTGATGTTGATGGATACTTTCAATCGTTACGGTAGCTTGGTCAACCAAGATGCCGATCGCTAAAGCTAAGCCGCTCAAAGTCATGATGTTAATCGTTTGGTTGAAAAGTGTCAATAACAATACACCAATTAACACCGATACAGGAATTGTTATTACAACGATGAGACTGCTCCGCCAATCTTTCAAAAAGAGGAGTACCATTAAACCGGTTAGTAAGGCTCCCAGTGCTCCTTCGGTAAGTAAACTTTCCACTGAATTCATGACGGCCACGGATTGATCAAATTCGTAAGAAATGTTTACATCTTCCGGTAGCAGTTTTTGTATTTCCGGAATTTTGCTTTTGAGGCCTTCTACAACGGACCAAGTGGAGGCATCTGCCGTTTTTACTGCTGGAATGTATACCGAGCGTCGGCCGTTGATAAGAGCATAACTAACGGTCACATCGGAAGCGTCGGCTACACGGGCAATATCTTTGATATAAATAGGCACACCATCTTTCGTTACTACAGGAATATTACCGAACTCGTCAACCTGCTGAATCAAGGAGTTGATGGTGGTTACGTACATGTTATTATCCATGCGGAGATTCCCTGAGGGTGACATGACGTTAAAAGAAGCAAGCGCTTGCACTACTTCGTCGGGTGTGAGGTTATAACTGCGCAATTTATCCGGATTAACACTGATGGTGATGGTTCGCGAATTAGCACCGAATGGTGGGGGGGCTGATAATCCGGAAACGGCAGAGAAACTGGGGCGGACCAGGGTGGAGGCCATATCGTAAATTTCCTTTAAACTTCGGGTTTTGGAAGAAAGGACCAATTGGCCTACAGGCAAGGACGAAGCATCAAAACGCACAACTTGCGGTGGGAGTGCTCCCGGTGGAAAGAATTTCATGGCTCGATTTACCTGCAATGCAACTTGTGCCGATGCTTCGGCCATATCGGTTTGTTCGTAAAAACTGAGCTTGAGCAACGTGAGCCCTTGAATGTTTTTTGTGCTAATGTTTTTAATACCGTTAACATATAGAAACTGATCTTGTAAACGGGAGGAGAAAAATCCTTCCATTTGCTTCGGCGACATGCCGCCGTATGACTCGATGACATAAATGGTAGGCGAGTTTAACCGCGGGAAAATATCGATCGGAATTTTGGTGATCGCAATCAGTGAAAATATCAATAAGCTAAGGGTCAATATGATGACTGAAATAGGTCGCTTTAATGCGTTTGTTACTAATGACATGCGAGACTAATTAAAGAGGTGAAGAAATGGATCAACATTGTTTTGTGCAATAACTAAGTGAAAAAGGGATAAATAATAGTTATACTTTGCCGTTACATAATCTATTTCGGCACGATAGAGCATGTTTTGTGCAACATTCAACTCGACAATATCAGTTAGTCCATTTTTGTATAGGGAGAATTTCTGGCGGTAGGCAGCATTTGCCGCTTTAACCTGGCGGGGTATCTCTTCTAAGCGTTCTTCTGATGCATCCACTTCTGCTTTGGCTTGCAATATGTTTGTTTTTAAATTTACCTGCTCTTCTTCCAGCTTACGTGCAGCATGGGTGGTTTGTTGTTTCGTAACAGCCAAGTCGAGTTTTTGTCGACGTCGATCGAATAGGTTATAGTTAATGCCAATTCCCACGAGGTAATTGCCCCGTTGCATACCGATACCTTGGTAGAGTGTCAGGAACTGATCTTGGCTATCTATGCTGCTTGCACGTCCCCATAGGGCGGCCGATAAAAAAAGTTTAGGCCGATAGCTCTTGCGTACCCAATCTTCCTTCAACCGTTGATTATCCACGATAGACTGATAATAGTTGATGAGAGGGTGCTGGTTTTTGGCTTGTAAGTTTAACGATATATCATTAACTCGTTGGAACAAGGTGTGTTCAGCAGCTGTATCGGGTATCACCTGCTCGGGTTGCAAGCCACTAACAGCGGCAATCCGTATTTTGAGCTGTTTTTCTTGGTTGGCGAGTGCTATGCGCTGCAGGCGTGCTCTGGAAAGTTCTGCTTCTGCCATGCAGGTATCAACACCTGCTCGAACACCACTTTTTGCCAATGCTAAAATAGAGCGATGTATTTCGGCATTCCTTTCAATGCTGCGCTGCTGGATCGTTAATAAATCGTTGAATTTCAATAACTGCAAATAGCTGTAAATGGCGAAAGATTGGAGATCAAATTGCGCCTGCATAAATTTGTTCGTCTCGACGGTTAGATCTCCTTGGGCCAATGCTTTTTGGGCATTATAAGCGCCAAAGTTGCTGAACTCCCATTGAAAAGCTGCAATGCCCAGATTAGAGCTGACCGGGCGATATTGATTGTTTTCGCGTACACCTCGATTGTTAGTAGGTACGATACCGAATCCGAAGTAGGGGCCCGCAACGTTATTGTTGGAACCCAGATCGGCTTGATAGGATAATTCAAGATCGGGGGAACGGTTGTTAGCTGTTTTTTTGATCTGCTCTTCCTTGATGGCCAACGAAGCAGCGTCTGTTTGCAGGGATGGAGCATGGCGCTTTACCAACTGCAATAGCTGCTGAAGACTAATTGGATTTGGTTTCTGCTGGCCATAGCTAAGCAGTACGCTAAATAGCATGCTGTGGCCAAGCAATAAAAGTTGCTTAAGCATATACGTTGTTTTAGTTTGAATGATGAAGGAAGGAGATAGGGCCCTGACGGAGGCTTATCTCCAATAAAAGTAGAAGAATGGCTGGCGCATCACAGCGCGAGCTGCTCAAAAATCAGGTATTGTTTGAATGGCCAAAATCGATTAATGGCGCAGTGTTGCAGTTGATTTTGGCAATTATGCAACTTATCGACCGACAACCGAATAAATTGCACAATCAGTCGTGCCAGTGGTTGTAAGGTTGCTGATCGGACTTGTTGGCTTAATTCAACCTCGCAAAGTAAGTCGTCCAAATACTCTTGTTTCCTTTTACTGAAGGACTTGATAATCGTAATAAGTTCATTGGACGATATGGGTTCGGTTTTGGCATAGAGGTGAAATCCAACGATTGGTTTCACTGAAAATAGTAATGCTATCGTCAGCAGAAGAAATTTTGAAAGAAGGCTCCTTGACATGTTGATGGGTACTTACATTCGCTACGCAGCCCAAAGATAATCAACCGGTCGGAAAGTGCCTAATGGATTAGAAAAAACTAATCTTCAGCAATACCCCAATACGTTGATTTTATGCGACGTATTGGGGGAGTAATCCAGTCGGCTTTATTCATGGCAATGAATCTAAATACATAGGATAAATATTTTTTTTGGGCTTGTTTTGGTTCTGATGAAGCATAAATGCGGATTGGATTGAATTGAGTCCTACGGATCGGGTATCGGAAACCGTCACCGGCAACGAATTTGTACAGATATTAAAAATTCATGAAAATTGTGAGCAACTTGTTACATTTCTTGAAATACGATCGTTATAAAAAGAGCGTACACTAAAAAGAGTAGGGAAGTAAAGGATTTAAATTGAATGAATTATGCAAAGTTTTTGGATGAAAGTAAGAGGTGATTTTTACAATGTTAATATGACATCTATACAGGGAACGCAATTGTGCATGGTAGATATTATGAACGAACAAGTTACTTTTGAATTCCGACAGAAGGAGGCATGTCGTTTTCAGGCTAAACGTGTTGATCCAAGTTTGTTAAGGGAATTTGCACATCGAATTGAACATTATTTACAAAGCTAAAGAAAATACTTGGTCCGTATTGATGCAGAAAGGCCCCGTTTATTGAACGTGGCCTTTTATGTGGTCTTCAAAATAGATCGTTTTATTCAAAAGTACTTACAACCTGACTAATCTGGTAACCCTCATTGCTGTGTGAGATCGTTACGTAATCAATGCGCGAGAAGTCTTTATATTTCATTTCTACTTTGGCAATAGCCATGCCTTCGGTTTCTTCTAAAATACGGTAATTCGTTTCGCAATTTTGCTGAATGTTGCGGTGCTTTTTTAGAAAATTCACCAGTTGTTTTTTACCGAAACTCGCTCCTTTTTCTCTTTGTACAAAACGCTGATTGAATTGCTCGCTGAACAAATGATCGAGGTCGGCAACCTGTCCTTTAGATAGCGCATCGGTGTAGCGATCTAAGGTATAATTAATGGCCGCAACGTTGGAACGCTTCGCAGATTTAGGAACTGTAGCAAAAGCTGCGGTACTTGTGAACAGAATGGCAACGATGAGGGATGTGATGAACGTTTTCATAATATTTAATTTTTTGTGTTAATTTTTACTTGTTTCTATACCAAATGCTTCGTATAATTATTCCGTTTTTTTAAATTGCTGTTTTTCAGTTTTTTATGCTCTTTGTTTTTTTCAATACCTGTACGAAAACGAACATCTTCTGTTCTCTTACGTACAGCTGATGGTCTATATCTTTGTATTATCATATCGAGCATTTTGTTGTTGATTCAAATTTAGAAGGCAAGCTGCTTCTAATCGATAGGAAATAGGTGGATGGTAGGAAGTACTCGGTTAACACCGATTTTAGATCGGTAGATAAATGGATTTGCTTAACATCATTATTTTGATCCTGAATATGCAGCGGGTTTTATTTATCTTGTGGCGGGCTTCTTCTTCAGGAGAAGGCCGTTCTTCAGAAGGAGGAGTAGCGGCGGAAGTGTTGGCGGTGGTAATTTAATCAATTTGATATAAGTGTAATGCGATGTACATGACTAATATTACATTCCGAACTTCGGAGGGAACCATATTGGGATGGCAAGATAAAAATGTCATACGTGCTACCGGGATTCCTTATGCCGTGGCAGGGCGTTATGAAAAACCCCAGGAAATGAAGGGAGTGGGCGGTGAAGAACCTTACGTCGCTACTAAGTGGTCTCCTGCTTGTCCACAGTCTTTTTCTCCCATATTAAAAGAGGTGTTCGGCATGGATATGGCAGACGAGTTGTCTTTGGATGAGAATTGTCAACATCTCTCAATAACACTTCCCAATAGTGAGTCCCCACTAAACGATAAGCCGGTTATGGTTTGGATTCATGGTGGATCTTATGTAACCGGTGCCGGGGATATGACGGCTTACGATCCGGCTTTACTTGTTAGTGAACAGGAGCTTATTGTTGTCAATGTGAGTTATCGATTAGGATTGTTCGGCTTCTTAGGGGGGTATAATGATATACCCGCTAACTTAGGCTTGCTCGATATCATAGCGGCGCTTCGATGGATAAAAAAGCATATTGCTGCCTTTGGAGGTGACCCAGAGAATATTACGCTTTTTGGCCAGTCGGCCGGCGGTGATGCCATTGCTCATTTGATGTTGGCAGAGGACATAGAAGGCCTATTTCGTAATGTAATTATTCAAAGCGCGCCCTTGGGAATTCGAAGAGGAAAAGCATCGCTTACGGAATTGTTAATAAAAAAAGCAGCTTCGATGCCTAAAGACGCGTCTTCACAAACACTTTTGGCGGCACAGGATACAATGCTTTTTTCGATGAGGCAGGTCGGATTAAAGGGTGGAATGCCATTCGGCGTCCAATACGGTTATGAACCGCTGCCCAAAGAAGAAGCGGCCGAAGCAGTTTGGAAGGAAAGGGCTGAGAGATGGAATGTATTGATTGGGTGGACGAGTCGAGAAACGGCTCTTTTCGCTCCCTATATCGGATTGACAAAACGACTGATGCATCTGCCTATCGTTGGCAAAAAGGTATTGGAATGGTTGATCCGTAAAACGACCGATAAAGTATATAGAGATTCGGGACATGCCTTGGCCCAATTGATAGCAGGTGGCGGAAAGTCTGTTTACGCGTATGAGATTGATTGGGGTGCGAACGAAAATCCCTTTAAAGCAGCCCATGTGATCGATATCCCGCTTTTGTTCGGAAATGAAGAGTTTTGGAAAGATGCCGTGTTTTGCAAAGGGATCTCTTCAGAAGAATTACGCGCCGCAGGAAGACGTTTGCGCGCAATATGGGCAAGCTTTGCAAGGACAGGCAGCCTTGACGAACAAAAGCGTATACCTGACCTTATAACCTATCAACGTGTAAGGGCTTCATGAGGTGTTTTTTTTGTTGAATTGTTGAAGAAAACCACTATGTTTTGACTTTCATCTGCCAAATAATCTCCAATAGCATTTCAATAATCTCTTGGCGTTTAAGAGTCAAATCTGCCCCTATAACAGCATAACCCTCTGCATAAGGAATAAGCAGTGAAATAATTTTTTCAGGTTGGGAGGTAAAACCGGAAATTAACTGTACTAACCAATTCGAATAATTTTTGTAAAAACGATGAACGGTCTCGGCCAGTTCCGCATCTCTTAACATCAAGGCCCATATCTCTCGGAAGATACCATGATTATCGTCATTTCCCCCATCTACAATTAACATGTCGAGCAACTTCCGGATAAATTCTTTAGCGGATTCGCCATCACGGGTATCGATCGCAGACAATTCGTTAAGGATCGTTTTTTCGCATTCATTAAAGAAGAACGCTGCTGTTGCTTGAAACAGTTTCGTTCGGTCTGCATAATAATATTGTAGATTGCTGAGCGTAATACCCGTCTTACCGGCAACCTGTCGCATCGTCACGCCGCTGCTTCCTTCGGTTTTTAAAATTGCTATTGTCTGTTTAAGAATATCAGCTGTTACGTTTTCTCTTTTTGACATAAAGGAGATAAATCAATTTTGCTTTATAGGTCAAATGACCTATTTTTGATTGGTCGTTTGACCTAATTTTAACCTTATGCTTTAAATATAATGGAAAAAAAGAATATTTTGTTGATCAATGGTCATCCTGATAAAGAAAGTTTTAATCAGCTAATAACAGAACGTTATATAGAAACAGCGACATCCTTTGATGTAAATGTGCGGAGCTTGATGCTGCGGGAGCTGGATTTTGACCCCAATTTAAAATATGGCTACAGAAAGCGGATGGAGTTGGAGCCCGATTTGCTAAAAGCGCTGGACCATATTTTGTGGAGTGATCATTTGGTTTGGGTTCATCCCTTATGGTGGTGGAGCTACCCTGCTTTGATGAAAGGCTTTATTGACCGACTCTTTCTTCCCGGTATTGGATTTGCCAGCGTAGGTGATGGTTCATATAAAAAATTGTTCAGTGGAAAGACCGCACGCATTATCTCTACGGGCGATACACCTGAAAAGGATTACGAAGAGCAGTTTAAACGTTCAGCTTTCTTACAGCTAAAAGAAGGAACCTTGGAATTTTGTGGAATCGCGCCGGTTTATACAACTTACATAAGCCCCATTTACCGAGTTCCTAAAGAACAATTGGATGTTTATCTCCAGAGGGTATCAGCGGTTGCAGCAGAAGATATTCGGATGCTCAGTGTGAAGTAAAAGTGACCGCGATTAGCAGCTTAAGGTAATCGGTGTTTTTATTAAAATCATCTAAAACATGAACAGGAACCGGGTAGGCATCTTTGCACACCACGGTTTTAACGGCATTTTCAACAGGAACCGGAATGTCTGCTTCACCTTGTGCAATTAATACGGGGATTGGAAATCTAGGATTTAATTTTTGCCATTTTCAGCCGTCTTCTGGCGATTACAGATTGTAAGACAACGGAGGCCATCACGAAAAGACAACCGATATAGAACGAGGTGTTCACTTCTTTTCCTTCCTTAAATAACCAAAATGCCAATATAATAGCATATATGGGTTCCAGATTGAAGCTTAGATTAACCGTAAATGCGGAAAGATGTTTTAAGCTTTCAGCAAACAATACGTAAAGGAAGACGGTACAAAATAAAGCCAGTAGAAGCAAGTAAATCAAATCACTTAAACTAGGGAAGAGATTACTTGTGGGAAAATAATAGAGGTATAAGGGCATCAATAAACCTAACACAAGCGTTCCACTAAGCATCTGATAGTAATTGATTACCTTGCTGTCGTGTTGTTTTACTAAACGCTGGTTAAAAATAGTGTAGAGCGCTGCAAAAGCGGACGACACGGTACCGATGGCAATACCCAATTGATAGGAGGTGTCAAAATGAAAGATTAAGCTAATGCCTAAAAGCGTTAAAGCACTCAAGGCGAGTTCAGTGGGTACCAATTTCCTCTTATTGATTAGCGGTTCGAAAATAGCCGTGAAGAAGCTGGTGAGACAATAACATACTACACCAATGGATACATTTGCATACTTAATACTGGCATAAAACAGAACCCAGTGGGTCATGATAAGCAGTCCAACTTTTCCGATTGTGATTTTCTCCCGGAAGGAGAAGTTTATCTTATTATTACGCAATCGAAGTATGGCCAAAAGCATAACTGACGCAAAAAGCATACGATACCATACAAGCAATCCCTCGTTAAGTGTAATGAGTTTTCCAAAAACACCGGTGAATCCAGCAAGTATTACGGCAAGGTGTAATAACAAATATGATTTTTTCATGAAAATTGCCTTTAAAAATAACAAAGATTTTTTTCGTAAATAATATGCGCATCAGAAAAACGACTTCGTAAAGTCGAGATACGTGAATTTGTCCGAAGAAAACTAGCGTATTGGAGGGGGAAGGCAACTCGTTCTATTCATGTTCAATTATTTCTGCAAATAAAAGAAATATTCTTGTCTTTTTCTAGAAGATGAAATTGTTCTGCTTTCGGCGGCAGCAGAGCAAAAGGAATAGGAAGGAATGAAGGGAGCAGAAAGAGGAGGCAGCTAGGCTGCCTCTCTTCATTTACTCCCTTAGGCTAGGGCGGTAGTTCTACCCATTTGTTGTGTTTGTCTTGCTAAGGCTACATTATACTCTTCTAAAAGATTAATGTACTTGTCTTTCCAGTAGGATAGTTCTTCCACCTGTTGGATTGTGGTAGAAAAATTTTGTTTGCTTTTTTCAATTTCGCGTTGAAAATCTTCGGATGTAAATAGTTCGGGGAATTCTTTCGAAAAATCATGACGAATAGCAACGCCAATCTTAAATATAATTTCCGGCTTAAATCTCGCTTGCGCAAACCAATTATAAATTGATCGTCTGTTAACCTTCATCATCCGACTCAATTCACTGATACTGTATCCGTTTCTTCGAATCGTGATTTCGATAATTTCTCCATAATGCTTGTCCATAGGTAATGTTTGTTTTTTGCGATACAAAGATTGGGAAGAATGGAGAAATAATCTACAGGTGGAATACTGTAAATTATACAGGAAAAATCCTGTTTTTTGAGAAAAAATGACGCAATACTTGTTTCTTTCCCGGTAAGTTGCTAGTTGCGATACCACAGTATATTTAGGTGGAATGCGTAAAAATGTGATATACAGCTATAAACAAACTTTCTCTTGACGCAAAGTAAACTTTGTGAAAGGCCTAATTGAAGGGATATATCAACAAATTGTTGTAGATTTATTTTGTGAAGCAATAGCGATAAAGGGATAGGGAATGGTGTTAATTTGACTTCTTCTTAATGAGAACTGCAACTATTTGAATAAATAATGAAAATAAATGATGGTAAAGAAAATTAACATGTGTTTGCTTGCCTTCGGAATCGCATTGGCCAGCTGTAACCAAAACGCAAAGAAAGCGGAAGAGAAACTGAAAAAACCCAATATTATCTTCATTTTTTCTGACGATCACGCTTATCAGGCAATTGGTGCTTATGGAAATAAATATGCGCACACGCCGAATATTGATCGAATCGCAAAGGAGGGGGCTATCTTTAATAATTTCCTGGTAACGAATTCGATTTGTGGTCCTAGTAGAGCAAATTTACTGACCGGTAAATATAGCCACGAAAATGGCTATCTTGGTAATGAAGGAAAATTCAACGTGGAACAACAGCTCTTTAGTCGTTTGCTAAAACAGGCCGATTATCAGACTGCATGGATCGGGAAATGGCATTTAGGGACGCTGCCCGGTGACGCCTTTGATTATTGGAATGTGCTGCCAGGTCAGGGATTTTACTATAATCCTGATTTTATCAATCAAGCAAACGATACAACAAGAATTGAAGGATATGTGACGAATATAATTACCGACTTGGCAACCGACTGGTTGGACGGTCGTGATACTGATAAACCCTTTTTTCTGGTTGTGGGAGAGAAGGCAACCCATCGGGAGTGGCTTCCTGATTTAACGGACTTGGGGGCTTATGATACTACTGATTTTCCGCTACCGGAAACTTTTTATGATGATTATGCAGGAAGAAAAGCAGCGGCTGATCAGGATATGACGATTGAAAAAACGATGCGCCTAAAAGAGGATCTGAAGGTGCATATAGACTATGAATTGAACAAAAAGGATCTGCAGAAACAAAGGGAAACAATCAAACAAAAACTTTTCGGTAATAAAAAGTTAACTCCTGAACAGGAACAGCAAATCGAAGGGTATCTGAAGAGAGGGCTTTACCGTCGTTTCAACGATGAGCAATTAAAAACATTCAGTGCATACTATGATAAAATTTCGAAAGAATTTGACGATAAGAAATTAAGCGGTAAGGCCTTGACGGAATGGAAATATCAACGTTACATAAAGGATTACCTTTCGACGGCCAATGCATTGGATCGTAATATCGGTAAATTATTGGCCTATTTAGATGAAAAAGGTCTAGCGGAAAATACAATTGTTATTTATGGTTCGGATCAGGGATTTTATCTGGGAGAGCATGGTTGGTTCGATAAACGCTTTATATATCAGGAGTCGTTAAAAACACCTTTTCTAATCCGTTATCCAGGGGTAGTAGCCCCGGGAACAAAAATTGATCAGCATGTGCTGAACATCGACTGGGCACCGACCTTATTGGATATTGCGGGGGTAGCTGTTCCAAAGGATATTCAAGGGCAATCCTTTCTTCCGGTATTACAGGCTAATGGAAAAGACGTGAAAACCCGCGACGCAAGTTATTACCATTATTATGAATTTCCCGAACCTCACCACGTGTCGCCTCACTTTGGTCTTACCACGGAGCGTTATAAGTTGGTGCGTTTTTATAAGGGGCAGAATGCCTGGGAATTATACGATCTTCAAAAAGATCCGCAAGAACTTCATAATATCTATGGCGACAAGGCTTATCAGGCAACGGCCGAAGAATTGAAAGGTAAACTGAAAAAGCTAATCGACCAATACCAGGATAAAGAGGCTGCCGCGATATTTTCGCAGCAGATTTGATAGCCGGAAATTTTGGTATAAATCGTGCTCTTATCGATCGCTTGCTATGCGAGTAAAAGATTGCCCCGGGAATAATGGTCAGGGCAATCTTTTTTCTAAGAAAATTACAACTTTTGTTTAAGCTCGTTATAGTAAGCTACTTTTTCTTTATCGCCTAGCTCGTGATATGCATGAATATAGCCGTCCACCACATGGATGCTATTCGGGTGCTGGTTGTTAAGTTGATGTAAGACTTCGAGGACTTTACTCCAGTTTTTTTGCTGTGTGTAAAGACTTTCTAAACTGAGCAGTACAGGACGCGCATAAGCGGGTGGTTCACTGTACCCAAGATTCTTTTCCGCAAGCACCGCGCGGGTCAATAATGTCTCAGCTTGTTGAAATTGACGGTTTAGTAGGGCGATACGACCGCGTAACTCGAGTGCAGCGATAGATACTTCTTTGATTCTATGATTGTTGATTTTACGTTCATCAGCCGTTTCTTGCACGTTTTGCCACAAATGACTTTCAAGTTGATTAGCGTAATCTGCAGCCTTCTCGGCATCTTCATTTGAAATAGCTTCCATACCATAAGCAAAAAAAAGTAAAGCGTCACGATAAGCCATTGCTTTTGGAGAGTAAACGGAGTCCGGATTTTGGATAGCTTCAAGTCGTTCTCTTGCTTTACTATAATTACCAAAGCAAAGTTCCATTTTTGCCGGTGCAATGATGCCTTGATAAAAAAAACGGCCTTCATATTTTTGACTTCGTGCTTTACTTACTGGCATTGCTTGCAATTTCCGGGCATAGTAAAGAGCGGTTGCGTAATCACCGTTTTGCGCACAGTTTGCAAGTAAGTAGTTGATATTGTGAATGAAATTCCAAGCATCTACTTCTGGAATGTGTTGTGTTTTAATATATGTTGAATCTGTTTTTACGGCTTCTATAAATGCCTTTTGTGCATTTTTATACTCACCTAATTTGTAATAGATATGCCCTGGCATGTGAACCATATGACCCGAATTAGGGGCGAGCATGGGTAACTTTTGAGCGCTTATCAGTGCCTCCGCCGGACAGCAGTTTTCTTTAAGATGGATCCAGTAGTGATGTGCTGCAGCGTTGAGACTGTCTGTTTTTAATATATCCTTTAAAAGATATTCTGCATAGAGTGTGCCTTCCCTTGGATTTAAATCTACATCATAACCGTGTAATTTGCTTAATGCAAGAAAGAGTTTGGCCTGTACGTCGTCAGGGTATCGATGTATCAAAAGCTCCATGTTTTTTTCGTAGCTTTCTTTTCCACTTGTCGGATCTGCCCTCGATAATATGGCTTTGCAATATAATTGTTCTCTTGGAGATGCCGTTTCATATAGCAGTTCCATTTTTCGTAAGGCCAAGTCCTTATCGCCCTCAAAATCATTTCCCTCAATAGCACCTATCGCCGAATATAAACCCCAATATAACATAATAGCTGAAGAGTCTGTTCGGATGGCTTCTTTAAATGCGCGGTATGCTTCGAAGTCCCAAAAGCAATGCAATAGTGCAACTCCTTGGTTAAAGAATTGTTGACTTGAGGAAGAAGTTGTCGAAATAGGGAAATTGACGGTACCTATCCCTTCTATTATAGAGGGGGCGGGAAGGTTATGAACAAATGAAGTTTCTTTTCTGTAAGCCTGGATATGCGCGAAATGGTCATGACTTTGATTCCCGTCATGTTGATTTTCTTCGGATGTTGAACTATGTGGATGTGATGAAGAAGATGCCCTTTTTGCATTTTCACGGTCATATAAGCGCTGTGCGTTTGCGACGAGAAACGTAATACTAAAGATTAACGTTAAACTAATAGCAGCTATTTTATAATTTTTTTGCCTTTTGCTTGCCATAGCTGAATACCTCCTTCTAAATTGAAAACATGTTTAAATCCGTGGTTGACAAGATAATTACCAGCATCTGTACTTCTCCTTCCACTGCGGCAATAGACATAAATAGGTTTGTCTTTATCTAACTTTTCTACGGCTTTCTTAAAGTTGTTTGAATTTTTCCAGTCGATCAATCTCGCGTTTTCAAGATGGCCTTCGGCATACTCAGGACCCGTCCGTACGTCAATTAATTGTACATTGTTCTGTGCTATGGCTGTCGCAAAGATCGCTATCTCCTGGTTAACGAGATCTTGTGCGAAAAGGTGATCGTTTAGGCCTAACAATGCGCCTATTAAAAAAAGTATTCCTTTTAAATGTGACATAGTTGTGGATTTAAGGATGAATGGATAAGGATTTGTATCGTTGTATAGTAAAATCTGTTTTTTGTTTAAGGCCCTTTATGAGTGGGTAACTTCGCTCGACTTGAACGAGGTTTACATCAATTTCATTGCCCTCTTCATCCAGGCCATGCAGCCTGATCCGATTGGGATGAAGGAATGAATACTTCCAAACTAAGGGTTTTTGCAGCAGTTCTTTGTTTTCGTTCTTCTTCTTTGCGAGACTGTGGATGGCCTTATTCCATAGTTTTAGCTCTTTATTCGTCGTGTCTACCTGGTAATAATAGTACTTCCATCCGCCGGCCACACCAGCCAATTCATAGCTTCGGTCAAGGTCCTTAGGTTGTGGCGTACCATTTTCTAAAGGTATTGGTTGTGGATCGCCTGTCTTTATACCAAGGGTTGACCATCGTTCAAAGGTGGCCGCTTGCCAAACGCCTAAATGAGGTGTATTAAGCGTTAATTCTTTTCCATTGAATTTGAAACGGTCAACCTGGTAAAAACCGGTTACACCGTTTAGGCCTTGCTCTATCGGATCTTTTAAACGTCGTTGGTTGTAATGACGGTCGTAACGATAATAACCCAATAAAAGCACGAAAAGAAAAATAAAAAATATTTTACTTGTTAGCCACCAGCTGGTGCGAAAGGATGGATCGTTGCGGGGATGATAAAGGCGGAGTTGCACATCCTGTTCTTTAATAAGTAGTTTATAAATCGATGGGAAATCGTATGTGAGCACAAAAAGTGAAAGTAATACAAAAAAGGCGCTGTAGACATGTACTCCTCCGTCATAGGCATGGTTCGCGAAAGCAATGTTGAACAGAACACCTATATTGATCACCGCACCTAAGGATGCCGTTTGACGGAAGAATAACAGAAATCCACCGAATACTTCTACGACACCGAGCACGATTTCATACCAGGTGACAATACCAACAGATTGCCAGTAGAGTTTATATAGCGTATAATCGCCAAAATCCGTGTTCAAATTCGCTATCGAAGGATAAGGCATTTGCATGGGAAAAAGTTTGAGATAACCAAAATCAATGATGCCGATAGCGATTCGATAGCGCACCAATACACGTAACCAGTAATACCATTTGTCATAAGAAAGAGCGCTTTTTCGTTGCAAGATGGTCCAAATTGAGGCTCCTGTCAGGGCGATGGCTAAGGCTACAAACCAGGTGCTATAGCTAAGAAAGCCCCAGCGCCCACTTTCTGAATGAACTTCAAAGAAATCAGGTCGATAACCTGTGAAAGGAGATAATATTTCATAAAAATAAGTGGCTTCGAAAAGCCTTTCATACCACTTGCGATCCAATGGAATGAGCAATAACAAAAAGAAGATGGTAGAAACTCGAATGAGCCATTGTTGCCATCGGGACCATGCAACAGGCTGTAAGAGCTGTTCTTTTAGGTGATAAGGCTGCGCTTTTTGTTCAGTTTCAATAGCTTGCATCGTTTATATTTTAATAGGTTTGCGTCTACCTTCTTGAATCAGGTATCTTTTGTTTTTTTTAACTAATTTGACCTTCATGATATTCCTATGCTCATCACTGCCGGATAGATACAAGGTGTCTTTTGTCGGACCTTTGTAATGCAAAATGAGGTTTTGCTTGCCACCCATTAAGCGTAATTGAAGTTGTCTGTTAATAGTATCGGCACGATAGGTGTAGAAGGTGCGTCCTCCTGAGCCTGCGTATTCGTAATATCGACTATCGTCGAAAAGTGGAATTGTTTTAGGCGGCATTACGTGCACCTGTTGGGGAAGGTTTTGTTGTATGCTCATGGTGTTCCATGCTTCAAATACGACATTTCGCCATCGCTTTTCGTTTGCAGCATCTAAAGCAGTATTATTAAGCGTAAAGCTCTCTACTTGATAAAATCCTTTGATACCTTTCAAACCTGGATCGGCTTTGAAGGGGAAAGGATTCTGCTGCTTAGCCTGGTATATTTGAAATAAGAAGAAAGCGATCAGGATTACAAAGCCGACTTTCAGGGTAAATCGAAGGTTGTACAACCTTCGATCATGCCAGATTGGTCGATAACGATTTGCATGGACAATGCCCTTCCCGAAAAATAAATGGAAGATTCGGGCCAGGTCAATACGGATAACAAAAAAGGCTAAACAAAAAAGATAAACTGCAAAAACGATATCATGAAGTTGATAGGCTATATTCACTAAAATGACATTGGTAAGAAAAGCGAGTGCTAAGCCGGCACCGATGCTTGCTGTCTTTCTGAATAGCAATGCAATGGCTGCCAAAATTTCGATTAATCCTAAATAAGATTGATGGTGAGCCTTAGCGGCGCTATTAGTGAGATAATATATCTTCCAAGGTAAGAAGTCTCCATAATTGGTGTGCAGATCACTTAGCGTAGGAGCAGGTAGTTGAAGAGGGATTAATTTGATAATTCCCATAGCTAATAAAGCAGCTGCTAGCCGGTAACGTACAATCGCACGGGCCGCATATAATAATTTGTTGCCGATTGCCTGACTCGGAACCATTTTCCATAAGAGATAGAATAAGAGGCAAACCAAGAAAAAAATTAGGCAGGTGCGCACATCCGACAACGGAGCAGATAGCCATGTTGGATAAGAAGTGAGCAGGTCGAAGAGCACTTGCGGGTTCTTATGAATCCAACGCAACTTTTCAAATGCAAAATTTAAGGGCAGACAAGCCGCTAGAAAAGGAATGCTCATCAAAGCCGGGATATTTGCTGTCTTTTTTAAGTTCATCATAACCATTTTGTTAGGTGTCAATAACCTGGGTTCTGAACCAGATCGGGATCGGCTGCGATATCGTTATACGGAATAGGGAAAATCCATTTGCTGTGGTCTGTGGCGCCAGCCAATGTGGAAGCTCTTTCTGTACGGATCAAATCGAACCAACGATGCGGTTCGAGCGCAAATTCAACACGACGCTCGTCTTCAATGGCGCGCAAAATGGCTTCCTGGCTGTTGCTCTGAAATAGCGCAGTTTTCGCACGCGTCCTAACCGCATTTAGATCTGCTATGGCATCGTTGAGCTTATTGAGTTGTGCCCGTGCTTCCGCGCGGATAAGATACTGTTCAGCTACGCGTAAAATGTAAGTAGGATTATCATTTGTAGTACGCCAATAGAGATGCTGCACGAAATAATTCGGAATGGCTGTCGAGGAATTGTCACTAATTAAAAGCTTTCGCTCTCCGCCTGTTTGAGCTGACTGGGTTAATTCATACAAAGCTCGGTTAGGAGCGAATTGATTGCGATAGCTTATGCTAGACCAGGAGCCGAAATGAGCACTTGTGTTGAGCGTGCTAAAGGCTAGTTCAAAAATAGATTCGTTACTGTTTTTTGTATTAATAAAGGTTTGCCAGTCAATTAAGTTGTATTGATTGGATTGATTAATAATGCGTGATGCAAAATCTTCCGCTTCTTGCCATTGCTTACGATAAAGATGAAGACGGGCCTTTAAGGCATACACGGTATTTTTAGTTGCGCGGTTTCGGTTAATGCTTTCGTCGAGTAACGCTTCTGCGGCATTTAGATCAGCAAGTACCTGATCATAAACAAGGCCTTGTGTGCTTTGCCTGATGCCGTTGGCATCGTTTACTGTATTGGTTGGCTGTAATACGATGGGAACATTGCCCCAGGCGCGCGCTAAATCAAAATAAGCGAGTGCTCGAAGAAAATAGGCTTCGCCAACCAATTGTTTCTTTTGCTGTTCCGTAATGCCGGTGCTCAAGCTAGGAACCTTGGCGATGATGTGATTTGCCCCGTTCACCGCCCGGAAAATTGCATACCAAGCATCTGTAATGACTCGATTATCTGCGCGATAGGTATGATTGATAAAGGTGGCATAATAGTTTAGGGTGCCTACCCACAGCAGATCACCGCCAGATAAATAAGCAGCCGCCTGATAACCATCTCCCCCATAGTATGATGAGCTCTGTAACTTATTGTAAACGCCTAAGAGTGCTGTTTCGGCACTTTTACCATCTACGATCGCAAATTCATCTGAAATGGACTCGGTGGGGTTGAAGTCGAGCAGGTCCTTTTCACAATGTGTAAAAAGCAACGTTATACTCAAGGCAAATAGGAAAGTTTTTGTTCTTTTATAAAGGAATAGATTCATAGCTAAAATCATTAAAAGGTTGCATTAATGCCAAATTCAATTGTACGCGCATGTGGCGGAATGGAGAAGTCCAGGCCTTGCACCGTTTGATTCGCAAAGTCTTGTGCAACGTTTACTTCCGGATCCGCACCCGAGTAATTGGTAATTGTAAATAAATTGGTTGCATTGGTATAAATGCGCAATGTTTGAATACCGATCCGTTCTGTCAGCTTTTTGTCGAAAGTATAACCGACCGTAACATTACGCAAACGTATGAAGGAGCCATCTTCCAGAAAACGACTACTTTCAAAATTGTGATTATAACTGCCATCCGGATTAGGCTGGTTCGTTACCCTCGGTATATCCGTGATATCACCTGGTTGTTGCCAACGACGCATCATGCTTTCTTGAAGCGACCAGGAAGTTCCTCTCGAACCGGCATGTTCCTGAAAATAGCGATTCATGTTAAACACCTTATTACCCTGGGAAAAGTAGATCAGAAAATTTAAATCAATGTTTTTATAACTGAACTCATTCCGGAAACCACCGTAATAGTTAGGCCATGCATTCCCAACAATATGGCGGTCGTCAGCGGTAATTTTACCGTCTTTGTTGACGTCCTCATACACAGCGTTTCCAGTTTGCGGATCTACATATAGTTGTTTATAGAGCCAGAATGAATACATAGGATAACCCTGCTGAAGGCGAACCCAGTCGCGATTATACTGCGTGAAAGAAGCGGGAAGCTTTTCGATGAGATTTTTATTATGCGAAATATTGAATGAGCTTGTCCATCGGAATACATCACCCTTTATAGGTCTGGCAGTTAACTGAAACTCTATTCCTTTATTGCTCATTTCGCCGAGATTTTGTAATGTCGAGCTGAAACCCGTTTTAGCAGGAGCTGGTACACTTAGCAATAAATCGGTGGTATATTTGCTGTAGTAATTAAATTCTACACTGAATAGGTTTTGTAGGAAAGAAGACTCCAGGCCAATATTAAGTTGACGCGTGGTTTCCCACTTTAATCGATCATTTCCTAATTGAGAGGGGGCAATTCCCGGTAAATCCAGGTAATTGTTGCCTCCATTCCATAGGGTGAGTGATGCAAAATCATTGATATTTTGGTTACCTGTCCACCCAATACTGGTTTTTAGCGTTAATTCATTTAAGAATGATAGGTTTTCCCGAATAAAACGCTCTTCAGCGACGCGCCAAGAGAAACCTGCTGAAGGAAAATAGCCCCATCGGTTTTGTTTACCGAAGCGTGAAGAAGCGTCTGCCCGCAAGTTCACATCTATATTGTAGCGATTTTTATAGCTATAATTTGCCCCGCCAAAATAAGATAGTAAGCCTGAAGAAATAATGCCTGTGTCATAGGCTGTTGTGATAGCAGCCGATGCAATCGTTTTGAATTCAATGCTTGGAAAATTGGTGCCTGTGAGCAATTGACGCTGAAAGTCGTTACGTTGAATAGTGTTTCCTAAAAAGACTGCTAGGTGATTTTCGCCGAAATCCTTATTATAATTAAGTAACTGTTCTGCAATCCATGTTTTATCGTTGGTAAGACCTTCGGTTGCACTGCCGTTACTTGCTTTACCTTCATTCAGATTTGCATTGTAATATATCGACTCACGATAGTCATTGTTATCTAAGCTCCAGGACGTTTTGAAGGAAAGGCCCGGGATAATCTCCCATTTTGCAAAGAAATTACCGATAAAACGTTTGCCATAAGCATGGTTGTTGCTGTTTTCTAATAAGATATAAGGATTGTTGAATCGTTCCGCATTATTATAGCTTCCATCTTCTTTGAATATAGGTGTTAGGGTAGGTGTGTGTATGCCGGTATTTAGAATTCCCCCGGTGTCGCCGGTTCTTACTAACTGTCGTTTGGTTTGGGCATAAGATGCGCTGATACCTACGGCAAGCCTCTCATTGATTTTGTGATCTAGGTTAGTACGATAACTATGTCGACGAAAATCCTGTAATCGTATAATGGAAGGTTGATCGGAAAATTCACCACCGATATAAAAAGCGGTTTTATTATTTCCCCCGCTGATCGACAAGTTATGTGTTTGTTGCTGCGCTGTTCTGAACAGAATACCCAGCCGATCATAAGTTCCCTGATCTTCGGGGTTTCCCAGGCCTGCAACACCATTTACTACTTCACTGACAGGTCGGTAGGGACGTAATTCGTAAGAACCACCATCATTAAGATAAGCTTCATTTAAGATTTCCGCATGTTGTGGGCCTGTGCTCAAATCCCAAAGCTTATCATAATGGGCAAAACCGTATTGTGAATTTAGGTTTATTCTTGTTGGACCGTCTTTTGAACCTCTTTTTGTCGTGATGATGATAACACCATTAGCACCTCTGGATCCATAAATTGCCGTTGCATTCGCATCTTTCAATACTTCAATGGACTCGATATCAGCCGGATTGATATCGGCTAAGGGATTCGTGCTTTGCCCACCGGTGCGCACACCCTGTAATGATTCACTGTTAATAAAAACGTTATCGATGATATAAAGCGGATCATTACCCGCATTGACAGACGTCGTACCGCGAAGTCGGACAAAGGTGCTTCCACCGGCGATACCCGAATTGGAAGCAATTTGTAAGCCAGGTGCTAGTCCCTGAAGCCGATCATTAAAGGCGGCACCTTGTTGGTTGGTCAGTTCGGTAGCCGCTACCGTCGTACTGGCACCGGTATAAGTGCTCTTCTTTTGTTGGCGATAACCGGTAATAATAACTTCATCAAGCTTCGCATCTACTGGTTCAAGTATGATGTGAAGATCTGTTTTGTCATGGAGTTTGACCTCTTGATCGCGAAAGCCAACTAATGTAAATCTTAAAATAGCTGATCCACCGCCAGCGATGGAAAAGAGGCCCTTTGAATCGCTTTTTGTTGTATGGTTTTCCGGTTTTTGGATCACAGTAACCCCTTCTAAGACTTCCCCTGCCGGGTTGGTGATTCTACCCTTAATCATTCGTTGCTGGGCATTTACCGTATTTATCGGAAATGTCGTGAACAATAAATAAAGAAGATAGGTGAAGCAATAAGTTGATCTGGTTGAATAAATAGTTGAAAATTCCATAAATATAGACATATCGTGTTAAAGCAAGCGAAAACAGCGGCTTTCGCTTGCTTGATTTCAATGAATAAGTGTTTTTATCAGGATTATACAGTCCGTCGCATTCGATGCGTTAATAAGGGTGATTTCGCTCGTTCTGACCTATAAAAATGGATTTTGTCACTGGTAAAAGTGTGATGATAGGGTAGAGAATATAAATTCATTATATTTGAATGATTAATTTGATAAAGTTGATCGGGTCACCCTGTTAATCGAAGCGCAAAATTGATTTACACGGGGTGGCTTTTTTATTAAATTTATTTTCGTAAACAGGAACCGGTTAAGGGGCATTTGTATTTTGCATAACGATTATTCATATTTTGTGTTAGGAATCGTTTTCAAATATAGATAAAGTATACTAATTTTATAGACTAAATATGTTTTTTGTAAGTCATTATCCTGAGGACCGAAATTGGCTATGAGACGAAGAGAATTTATCCGTAATAGTACACTCTCTACCCTTTTTCCTGCATGCAAATTTTGGGGAGGAGCAAACCAAGAAATTTATGTGCAGGATATCAAGTTGTACAATATAGGTGTTAATGAACGAGGCAATTGGTACGTCATAGAACTTGGCACCAATAAAGGCTTGACCGGTTTGGGTGAATGTTCCCATGCACATCCGGTACATGACAGGCAAGGAAAGAGGCGGGTAGAAAAAGCTGTTGCGGAATTGTTCGCCGTATTGAAGGGACAATCGATTTTCGATATCAATAAATTTCGACGAGTTATTCACCCGCAATGGGATAAAATCTATCAAACAGTCTTTTCCGCCTTCGATCAATGTTTATGGGATATCTGTGGAAAAGCAACCAACTTACCGGTTTATAGCCTATTGGGTGGGAAACTGTACGAAAAAGTAGAAGTATATGCAAATATTAATCGGGCATCTAATGAGCGTGATTCCAATGGGCGGCGCTCTGTCCGTTCCTTTATCGACAATGCCGAACAGGCAGTAGCAGCAGGGTTCAATGCGGTTAAATTGGCGCCCTTCGATGAAATGAAATCGCTTGCAGATGCCAATGAGCGTGAAATTGAGACGTCAATAGTCTATGCATTAAACTGCATTCATGCGGTAAGGAAGATCATCGGACCAGAACGTAAACTGTTAATTGATGTTCATAGCCATTTAAATTTTCGATTAACCAAAACATTGTTGGAACGTGTGAAAAGATTCGATCTCTTTTGGTTAGAAGAACCCTTTGATCCACTTAAATCAGTTGAGGAAATGGCCTCATTGAAGACAGAGGCGACACCCTATCTAGCTGGTGGTGAATCGATTTTTGGCTTAACAGGTTTTGCAGAAATCTTTAAGTGGCAAAGTTTGGACACAGTGATGCCCGACGTAAAACATTGCGGCGGAATAACCAGCCTATATCAAATCGCTTCGATGGCCGCTGCGCTTGGCATTCGTGTAGCTCCTCATAATCCGAGCGGACCCATTGCAACAGCTGCTTCTTTGGCTGTTTGTGCAACTATGCCGAGCTTTCAAATGCTGGAGTATGCATATGGAGAGGTCGGTTGGAGCAGCCATTTGATCAGGCCGGTCGAAGGTTTTAAAGATGGTTTTCTAATCGTTTCAAATAACCCTGGAATTGGTGTCGAACTGAATAGAGGCGAATTGAAAAAGCACTTGGTTTAAAAGAAGATCGGCGAATTAACGCTTGCAGAATATTATTCTTTTTTGTAATTTATGCCGTTCATACACAGTTTTTTATCTAAATAAATAAAGCTTGATTTAAATATATTAAAAAAGTATACTAAATTAGTAGACTTTATGGTTTTTTGTATACGCTCCTAAAAAATTGATCGCTCATGAAAACAAATAATAAGCATCAGAAAAAGAGTTCTAATGAGATGGGGATGATGGAACAGGGTATATTGGTGAAATTACGAGCCTTGCAAGGCGGGTTGAAATTACATTTAGCACTTTCGTCCCGCAAACGCGCTCCTAAAGGTTATCAGTCTGTTGTCGAAAATTCTTCCTTAGCAAGATCGATTGCTTATGCAAAAGAGGGGGAGATTATTAGTCTGCTCGATTTTTCTGTTCCCTATAAATTTCTGGTTTTAGAAGTGTTGGTTATCGGCTTACAAAATATATGATGAATAGCAGAACCAAAATAAGTTCGTATGAGTTAAGCCAATTATCGGACAGCGATTTAATACGGCGTGTTTATGAAGGGTATGGCTGTAATATCGTGAACTTAATGAAGCCAAACCCTTATACGCAGCAATCTTTGCCGTCGTCCGAAAAACTGACACCTGCTCAACGTGCTTTCTTTATTGTATTACACCTTTATGAGCAAGCACATTTATCCTTAGTTGATTTTTATTCATATAGCCTCCGTCTGCACGAGTGCATGCACTGGCGTAGTTTAAAAAAAGCGGCTCATTATTTTAAATTGGTTAAACTGGAGGAATTAGTTGATTCTATACAATACCTGTTAATGGTTGATCCACTTGGAAAGAACGGTCTTACGCGCTATGCCTTTAAACAAATTCATACGGAATTACTTTTAGATGCACCCGTGATGTATTCCTTTATTGCGCAAATGATTCGTGATCATCATGAAGATTTTTTAAAGGTGGGGATCGTGAGACGACGAAAAAAACCAGTGTTTTCATACCAAACGCATAAACTCTCAATTAATATATAGCATGCATATTAATTACCTGGCCCTCGGTATTCCTTTCATGCTACTGATTATCTATTTAGAATACATATTGGCCAAAAAACGTAAACTGATGACTGTGTTCAGGTATGAAAGTACAGTGGTTAACTTATCGATAGGCATTGCCGATCGGTTTTTTGATATCTTTTGTTCAACAATTTTTTATGCTACTTATTATTTCCTTTACGAGCATTGGCATTTTTTTGAAATAGGAGATGCGTGGTATATTTGGGCGCTGTTGTTGCTGGCAACCGATTTGGTTTGGTACTGGTATCATCGCCTAGGACACAAAATCAATATTTTATGGGCTGCGCATATTGTGCATCACCATAGTGAAGAATTTAATTACACATCAGCCGTCAGAATTACCGTTTTTCAGGCATTTATACGTTCTGCTTTTTGGTCTGTTCTCCCGCTTATTGGATTTCAACCCAAAATGGTGATTCCTGTTCTTATGTTTCATGGTGTTTATTCTTTTTTTACCCACACCCGTTTAGTCGGAAAACTAGGCCTGTTAGAATATGTTTTTATTACACCTTCACTCCATCGTGTGCATCACGCTTCTGATGAAAAATATTTGGATAAGAATTTTGGGGATATTTTTGTGTTCTGGGACAAGCTATTTGGTACCTTCATGGCAGAAGAGGAAGAACCTCACTACGGCATTGTACATGGCCTTGAAACGAATAGTTTTTTATGGCAACATTTTCATTATTATTTAGAAATTGCTGTCGCCTTTCAGCGGGCTAAAAATTGGAAGGATAAATGGCGTGCCGCCTTTGGAGGACCGAATGAAATGAATCCTGCTATACGTCGCTTACTTGAGCGGAAATTTAAAGTTATGAAGGTGTCTTCTGCTACCAACCTCATGATAAGAAAGTACATCAATATGCAGATGGTTGGCTGTGTGTTGGTTTTAATGATGGTCATGTTCTTTTATAGCGACTTGTCCTTTGTGGTGTACCTGCTTTCGTTGGCTTTTGTGCTGGTTACCTTGGTGGTTTGCGGCGCTTTATTAGATGGTAGAAATTACGTTTTGGTTTTAGAAGGACTTCGATTTGGTTTGCTGATGCCCTGGCTGCTTTATATGCTGATAGGGTCATGGTGGATATCTATATGTTCGGCTTTTGCCGGCTTGTTTACCATTTTTCTCTTTTATAAGCATTTTGTTATGCGGGAAATGAAGATGTCCTTGTTTTAGGGCCGTTATGGACGGGGTGGAAGAAAGAGCGAACTAACAAATAACCGGACCCTGTAAAGAGATAGCTTGAAGATATTGAGACAAAAAAGCTAAAGTTTGATCATGCACGCGCTTGATTGTTTGTTAACTTTGGATTGGATAATTATAACCAATTCCAATATACTCAGATAAATTATGAAGAAACATCCGTTATTTCTGCTCTTTGTTCTTTCCTTTACGTGGCAGGCAAAGTCCTTTGCTGATCAATCGGTGAAATCTGAAGATCAAAGGCCAAATATAATCATTGTAATGGCAGATGATCTTGACTCGAGGCAATTGAGTTGTTATGGTGGACAAAATATAGATACAAAACATATTGATCAATTGGCTTCGGAGGGGCTGAAATTTAATTCCATTATCGCTTCTGAAGCGATGTGTGTACCTACAAGAGCTTCGCTTTTTACAGGTTTATACCCTGCAAAACATGGAGCCTATCGGAATCACAAGCCTGTATACCCGCAATTAAAGAGTATTGTCCATTATTTGAATGCCGTAGGGTATCGTGTTGGACTTGCCGGAAAGGACCACGTAACAAAGCCCGTGGCTGTATTTCCATTTGACCGGGTTGGTGGTTTCGAAGCCAATTGTGTATCGGCGACAGACGAATATAGTTTAGACAGCGTAAAAAATTATATACAACAGAAAGATCCGTTTTGTCTTTTTGTGATGAGTATCAATCCCCATGCACCATGGACTGTGGGAGACCCGGCGGAATTCGACCCTTCGAAATTAAAACTGCCGCCTCATTGGGTGGATACGGATTTAACGCGTAAACAATTTTGCCGTTATTTAGCGGAAGTGCGCCGCTTGGATAATCAGGTCGGAGACCTGGTGAACGTATTGAAGGAATCGGGTAAGGAAGACAACACAATTGTTATCTTTTTAGGTGAGCAGGGACCTCAGTTTCCTGGGGGGAAATGGACGCTTTTCGATAATGGACAGAAAAGTTCCATGATTGTTAAATGGCCAGGTAAGATTAAAGCACGTACGGAAACAGATGCAATTGTTCAGTATGAAGATATTACACCAACCTTGCTCGATATCGCGGGGGGGAAGCCTATAGCTGCTTTGGATGGATTCAGCTTTAAAGACGTATTATTAAATAAAGAGGCAAAGCATCGCGATTTTGCCTATGGTATTCACAATAATATTCCGGAAGGTCCTGCTTATCCGATCAGGAGCATTCGGGACCTTCATTATAAATACATCCGTAATTTGACACCTGATTCAACTTATTATATTAAATATATGATGAATACCGACAACGCTAACTTAGCTTGGACAACCTGGGTGGCCAAAGCTGCAACCGATAAACAAGCAGCACAGCGGATAGAACGAATAGCTCATCGTCCCCCAGTCGAGTTATATGACCTTCAAAAGGATCCCTATGAGTTGGAAAATTTAGCGGAAAAACCGGCATACCGTGCTTTGCTTGATCAATATGCAAAAGAATTGGATAAGTGGATGCTTGCGCAGGGAGATCGAGGTACAGCGATGGACGTACCAACGAACAAGCCTGAAAAATAGATGCTTTCATGGTGCAAAATGTGGAATCAATGGCTACGCCAAGACGGATGAAACTGTTCGCATTCGAACAGCATTGTACATATCCGAACAGTTTCGAGGAAAATAAATGGTGCGTTATCGTGATCTGACTGTCTTTTTTGAGTTGGCAAATTTATTGCGTCAGATCGGTAAATGATGTATAACTGCTATCTGCATGTTAAGAATTTATATTAAAATTGCTTGGCGTAATTTATGGAAACATAGATTGTATACCTTGATCAATGTGGCCGGCCTTGCGATCGGTATAAGTACCTGCTTGTTGATTTTCCTCTTTGTACGTTACGAATTGACCTACGATCATAATCATGCGCATTTTGATCACATCACTCGGATTACAACTAGCTTACAGACACCGGAATCCAGTCTTACCTTTGCAACCAGCTCGTACCCTTTAGCCGATATTTTAGTACGTGAGTACCCGGAGGTAGAAGCAGCGGTTCGCCTGGAGTCATCACCTGCGGTTGTACCTTATAAGAATGATTTAATTCGGGAAAAAGGATTTTTCGAGGCTGATCAATCGGTGTTTTCTGTATTTACTTTTTCATTTGTTATTGGTTCGGCGCATCATGCGTTGACTGCTCCGAATACGCTGGTGCTGACGGAAAGTGTAGCACGAAAATATTTTGAAAAGCCTGAATTGGCGCTTGGGAGCACCTTGTTATGTAATGCAAAGCCTTATCGTATCACAGGGGTAGTCGCTGATTTACCCGCGAATACGGATCTCCACATAGAGGGATTACTTTCGACCGACTTTTCAGCACGAACGACATGGACCGATCTCGATTTCCCCGTTTATACCTTTGTACGCTTAAAGGGAAATGCAGATCGGAAGCATTTTGAATCTAAATTACAACGAATAGCGGCACAGTATGTACAACCGGAACTGAACAGCGTAGGAGCGAAGGACTACCAAGTTCGTTTCCTAACCGAGCCACTTGCTGACGTGCATTTCAGTCAGGGTAAGTTAATGGACACCCTAAAAGGGAGTAAACAATTCAACTACATCTTTTCATTGTTAGCCATTTTTATACTTTTTATTGCGTTGCTCAACTATATTAATTTATCCACCGCAAAGGCGATGGAAAGGGAGAAAGAAGTGGGGGTCCGCAAAGTAGTTGGAGCAAGACCCATTCAGTTGATCGGACAATTTCTAATCGAATCCTTTTTTCTGATTGGTCTGGCCTGGGCAGCAGCTATCGGAATCGTCTTGTTACTGATTCCTTCTTTCAATCGCCTATTGAGCACCGCCATATTCTTTGCCTGGAAAGAATACGCTTTGTTTTTGGTTGCTGTATTTCTACTAACGGTGTTGTTATCGGCAATTTACCCTTCGCTTACGTTAACACGTTATCGGCCGTTAGGGATGTTGAAAGGGCGCTGGAAGTTAAATGTAACGGGTTTAAACTTCCGCAACGGAATCCTTATACTTCAGTTTGCAGCTGCAACAGCAATGATCATCAGCACCTTGGTCGTTTATAAGCAAGTAAAATATGTAACGAACACAGATCTTGGTTTTAGCCTGGACCGTATCGTCAGTGTGCGTGTTCCGATCGATTCGATCGAGCAAAGACAGGTTAAAGCATTCTATGAAGCTTTACGGCAACTTCCCGAAGTAGCGAAAGCAACCATGGGTAGTGGTTTGCAAGCCGATGATCTTACGATGGCAACAACTTTTGGCAAAAGCAACAATCAGCAAAGAGAATTTGTCTCGAATTATTATTTGATCGATCCGGATTTTGCACCGCTATTAAAACTTCACTTTGTTGCAGGAAGAAATTTATCGGATAGTTTACATACGGATAAAGAGCAGGCATTTTTAGTAAACGAAAGTTTTGTAAAGAATATGGGATGGAAAGAGGCTCTCGGACAACCTCTGGAAGGATTTGGACATAAAGGAAAAGTTGTCGGGGTTGTGCGAAACTTCTATTATCAATCGATGCACAACTTGGTTGAGCCATTGGTGATGATTTATAACACCTTCCCGGCCACTACAGTTTCTTTTCGAGTTACGCCTTATGATTTACCGAAGGTGAAGGCCGTTTGGGCAAACTTTTTTCCGAACAGAATTTTCGACTATACTTTTTTGGATGAGGCCTATGCTGCGCAATATAAAAAGGAGAAGGTAACCACACAGCTTTTTAATTATTTCGCCATGTTGGCTATTTTTATTTCGTGCCTTGGCTTATATGCCTTGGTCACATTGATGACTGCGCATAGGGTGAAAGAAATCGGTATTCGTAAAGTACTGGGAGCCTCAATTACTAACATTGTGAGTCTTTTATCCGGTAGTTTTCTTAAATTGATCGGCCTATCCATCCTGATTGCTTCACCGATCGCTTGGTGGGCGATGAGCAAATGGTTAACTAATTTTGCTTATCGGGTGGATATAGCGTGGTGGATATTTGTTATTGCTGGATTGGTTATTATGGTAGTTGCCTTGCTTACACTTAGTTGGCAAGCAATACGGGCTGCTTTGGTAAACCCGGTGAAATCGCTTCGTGACGAGTAGGAAATCCGTAAGACGCGAAATCATTACAAGTCCAATCCGGTGAATAGTAACATTCATTACCAAATACATTATATTATATTATTGCTAAATCGTTTTTTATTTCTACATTAGCACTGTATAAGCCTACTTAAGTGGTATCATTTTCTTCTAACAACGAAGCTGACCTATTGATTAGGGTAGCGAATGGTGATGAAAAAGCCTTCGAACAGTTATTCTATGCTTATTATGATAAGCTGGGAGCTTTTATTTATCAGCTTACTTCCTCACGTACATTAGCAGAGGAGGTGGTTCAAGAAGCTTTCATTGAGGTATGGCTTCGACGTGAATCCTTAGGTGAAATTTCCTCTTTTAAAGGGTACATCTTTATTCTTACAAAGAATAGAATGTTGAATGCCCTGCGTAAAATTGCCAGTGAAAAACTTCGAAATGAGACTTGGCAAGCGGGTTTTATTCAATATCAGCCTGCTGAAGCGTTTGAAGATCCTATTGATCGTTATAAAGCCCTTCTGGAAGAGGCAATTCAGAAACTGCCGCCTCAACAGCAAAAGGTGTTTAAATTGAGTAAAATAGAACGCCTAAAGCAAGAGGAAATCGCTCGTTTATTAGAGCTTTCGCCCGAAACGGTGAAGAAACACATGAAGCTGGCACTAAAGTTCTTACGTAATTATTTTGCGGAAGCGCGGATTGACCTGCCGCTCTTAGTCATATTGCTGAGCCGTTTTTTACGGTAAAATAATCTTCTGATTACCCCTTTTTCTTTTTGACTGTGTCTTTAAGCTAAACAGCCCCTTTGGCTAATTGATTATAATGGACAGCAAGTTGCGGATTTTATTCGAAAAGTACTTCAATAAACAGGCTTCTCCGCAGGAAGAGCTTGAGCTATTTGCTTTACTCCAAAAGGAGGAGTTGCAAGAGCCGGTGGAGGCTTTATTGGAAAAGGCCTTCTTGGATTATGAGCAAAACGAAAGTTTCTTTGATACTGCTCAAACCGCTCACCTATTGAAGCAGATCAAACAACGTACAATTCTGAAGGCGAATAGGAAATGGCATGCGGTGCTTCGGTATGCTGCCGCTATGCTGCTAACTTGTGGACTAGGACTTTTTGTCTATTTCTACTTGATGCAACCTGTAAACAACCTATCGGAGAAACAAAAGATAGTGGTGAAGCGAGACGTTCTACCAGGATATGAAAAGGCCTCTATCACGCTTGCTGATGGTCGTACGATTGAGGTAGAGAATATAGCTAACGGTAAATTCAACGATCGCAATAGTAGTTTTGTGAAGGAACAACAGGGACAGTTAAATTATTATACCAATGAATCGTCAAGCAAGGAAGGAGTATTTCATACCATGCGTGTACCGAAAGGAGGGCAATACCGTTTGGTGCTCGCTGATGGAACGAAGGTATGGCTCAACGCAGCGTCTTCTTTGCATTATCCAACGCGTTTCGATGATAGCCTAAGGGAAGTAACGGTGACCGGCGAAGCTTATTTCGAGGTAGCACGAAATGTCGACAAACCTTTTATCGTGCATTGTAACGGCCAACGCATCCAGGTGCTGGGAACTCATTTTAATGTACGCGCCTATTCGGATGAACCGGAACTGAAAACAACCCTGTTAACCGGAAGTGTTGCGATTACGAAAGTGGGCACAAGATCGGAAAGTGTTTTATTACGACCTGGGGAAGAGGCAAGTTTAGGCGCACAGGGAGCTATAAAGGTGAACATGTTGAAAGATGCCAGCGCTCGTGTAGCCTGGACAAAAGGTTATTTTTCGTTTAATAGAGCCGATTTGCAAACGGTATTGCGTGAGCTCGCGAGGTGGTATAATGTAGATCTAAAGGTGAGCTCAAGTACTACAAAAACTTACACGGGTAAAATAGACCGTCAACTGACTTTGTCTGAACTTATGAAAGGCCTGGCCCTTTCAGGTATTCCTATTCAGATAGAAGATAAAGAGCAAATTATTGAATTACCAAAAGACCTGTATTAGAAAAAAAATATGGAAACAAATGGACCTTGAAGGTTGTCAGCACAGAAAACCAATAAGCGAATAAATTTAAATTAACAAACCTAACATTATAGACTTATATGATCGCAATTAAAAATAAGGCGAAGAGGAAAGCTATTGGCCTTCATTTAGGAAAACAAATATTCACCTGCTTACTGCTGGCGAGCTTGTTGTTCAGCTCCTCGGTACTTGCTGCGCAAGGTATCAGCATACAGTTGCAAAAGGCCCGGTTATCGGAGATTTTTATGGCCATTGAAAAGCAATCGGATTACACGTTCTTTTACAATGACCAATTACTTGAACTGATGAGCAGGGTGGATCTAAACATCCGGAATGCCTCTGTAAGTGAGGTACTCCGGGCAACCTTGGCTAATTCTTCCTTAACGTATGAGATTAAAGGAAAGACGGTTTTTATCAGCGAAAAGCCTAAAACGTCGCCATCGAAACAAGAGAAGCAAGTTGTATTGCGCGGAAAAGTGCTGGATGAAGCGGGGCAAGCCTTGGCAGGTGCTTCTGTACGTGTTAAAGGTTCAAAAACGGGAACTTTAACTGACGGAAATGGTGCCTTTTCACTTCAAGCGTTACCGGGGGCTTTATTAGTTGTTTCCTATGTGGGTTATGCTGAAAAAGAAGTGATCACCTCCGAAACGGAAAATTTGGTTATTACGTTGGAGGCCGCTAACAACAGTTTGGAGCAAATTGTTGTGGTGGGCTATGGTACTTCTCGAAAAGGAAATTTAAGCACCGCGGTGGGATCGGTAAAAGGGGAGGAACTACTGGAACGACCTACCGCCCAAAATTTGCTACAGGGAATGGCCGGTAAAATTGCAGGGGTGAATATCAATCTGAACTCAGGTAAACCTGGAGGGAATCCAGCTATAAAAATAAGAGGAACCGGATCTATCAATGGTTCTAATACGCCACTCTATGTCATAGATGGCATGGTAGGAGCCGATCCAACAAGTATAGACCCCAATATCATTCAATCCGTAGATGTACTAAAGGATGCCTCATCTGCAGCGATTTATGGGTCTCGCGGAGCGAACGGCGTGGTTGTTATTACAACAAAAAACGGAGATCCTAACAGTACACAGATTGCCTTTGATAATACGTTAAGTTTTGCTTCGCTTGCACGCGAATTAGATCTTTTGGACGCCAATGAAAGCCTGGAAATGTTTAAGCGCCAGTACGAATATGTGCCTGGCCGCATCGCACCGCATTTGGACCCTAATAATTTCTTCCCTCGTAAAGAAGACTTATTTAACGACGATGGAACACCTAAATATAATGTGAACTGGCAACGTGAGGCAACCCGCTTAGCGGTGTCACATCAACATGCATTAACTTTTTCAGGAGGAAAAGATAATATAAAAGTATTAGCCAATGTATCTTATCGGAACAATGATGGAATCATGTTAAATAGCTATTATAAACAGTTAAATGGCTTTTTAAACCTCGATTGGGAAGTGAAACCCTGGTTGAATATCAAAGCTAATTTGAATGCCGGGGGCTACCAAAGTAATAATATAGATAATAACACTTTAGGATTAAATGCCTTGCGGCAAAGTTTGGAATATTTGCCCTTTTTGCCGATAACCTATCCGGACGGTACTTATTCGCGAAAAGGCGATTACCCGGGTGCAGAAAATTCCGAGAATCCCATCAAGCTGTTAAATGAGGTAAAGAATGTCACAGGAAGAACGCAGTCATTAGGTAATTTAATGGCTACATTTCATCTTTCGGATAAGGTGGATTTAAATGCTTCTGTAAGCGGGCAACTGTCCTCTAGTTATAATCTTTATTATGGCGGTAGGACTGTCTTCGACGTAGCCGAAAACCAGCAAGGTGTTGCCGAACGCGGACATACGGATTTTGGGTCCTGGACAACAGAACATTATTTCTCTTATACAAATAATTGGAGTAGGCATCACTTAAATGCGGTGGCAGGAGCAAGTTGGTATTACTATGTGACCTCTACCGATCATGCTGGAGCCGAGGGGTTCTTCGATGATTTTTTTCAATATAATAACTTGGGTACGGGAACTACACCGCAAATACCTAGCTCAGGAAAAACGGAAAATCAATTGAATTCCTATTTTGCTCGAGCAAATTATAATTTTGACGACCGTTATCTGTTGGGTGCCTCATTCAGAGTTGACGGAAGCTCACGTTTTGGTGCCAATAATAAATATGGCTACTTTCCTTCTTTTTCGGCCGCTTGGCGTATTTCGCAAGAATCGTTTTTTAAAAATATGGATAGTCGTATTGACGACTTAAAATTGCGCGCTAGCTATGGTATCGTTGGAAATGCGGAAATTGGCGACTATGTTACCTTGAATCGTTATAACAATGGACAGGCGGTTTTTAACAATGCTTATCAATCTGCTGTAAGTTTAGCAGCATTGGGAAACCCCGATTTGCGTTGGGAGAAGGCCAAACAATTAGATGTTGGTCTGGATATGAGTCTGTTTAATGGTCGTGTACTCATAACGGCAGATGTATACAATAAACGTAATGACGATTTACTCTATCTTCGAAAGCTACCGATGACAACGGGTTATACCAATGTTTTTGATAATATCGGAAGCATTCAGAACAAGGGAGTGGAGCTTGGACTTAACACGATCAATGTGAAAAAAACAGATTTTAGCTGGACGACAGGCTATAATTTTTCTATCAATCGTTCCAAGGTGATTGACATCAATAATGATGTAATTTACCCCTGGTTCGGCCGTATTATCGCGGATGGCCCTCTAAATGAGTTTTATGGTTATGAGCGCGTGGGCGTATGGGGAACCGACGAAGCGGAGCAGGCAGCACAATTTGGCAAGAAGCCGGGTGATATCAAATATCAGGATACCAATGGAAATGGGGTGAAAGACGCGGATGATCGTGTGAATTTGGGGAATGCAATGCCCAAATGGGAAATGAATATGACGAATACCATTAGTTATAAAGGCTTTTCGCTTTTTATTGATCTACAAGGTGTTTACGGAAACCATGTAATTAGTTTGGCAAAGGCGCTCATGGTAAATCCAGGGCCTAATGTAAATAGTTTTAACACGATTTTAAATGCCTGGACACCAGCGAATCAAAATACAATGCTTGGGCAATTAAGGGTGAATTCTGATGGTTTTGACAATGAAGCGGGTGATTCTTACAATGTAGAAGATGGTTCTTTTTTGCGTGTGCGAAATGTCGGATTGTCTTATCGTTTTGATAAGAATTGGCTGCAAAAAATTAAGTTAAACACCTTGGTGTTGGGTGTAAATGTTGAAAATGCGCTTCTTTTTACGGGGTATACCGGTTATGATCCGGAGGTAACCTCTTTCGATGCAGCGCTTAACCAAGGGGTTGATGTATACCAATATCCTAAACCTAGAACAATCTCTTTTTCTTTAAAAACTAGCTTTTAATTACCATGAATAAGATTTCAAAAATAATGCTTTTGGTCCTCGTTTTTTTTAGTTCATGTAACAAATTCCTCGAAGAGGAACCAGCGAGTTTTTTAACTACGGATCAATATTATAAGACAGAAGACCAAATTCAAGCAGCGGCCAATGGCACTTACGCTGGATTGAACATGCCGTTTTCGTCAGAAATTACCGTGGCAGCCAGCCCTGTGTATGCATTGGAGTACATTACCGGATATAGTCGTCGACCACGGCCCTCAGGCAGTGCTGATGACCAGTTCTTGCTTTTACAGAATATCGAGAACTCCAATGGTCGTTTTGAAAATTGGTGGAGCAGTACGTATATCCCCATTGAAAACTGCAATAGCTTTATTGCCAATGTTGCAGAAACCGCAGTTGTGAGTGAAGAAAAGAGAAACCGCTTCCTAGGAGAAGTCTATTTTCTGAGGGCATATTATTATTTTCGTGCGGTGCGCTTGTTTGGCAGTATTCCGTTGAAGACGGAGCCAACACTCAATTTGGATAATATGTTGATCGGAAAAACGCCCATCGCTGATATTTATGCGCAAATTGTGAGTGATTTGCAGTTTGCGGAGCAAGCGGGTTTGCCCTGGACAGATAAAAGCGGTCGTGTAAACCTCGCGGCCGTGAAAGCGTTGCTCGCCGAAGTGTACATGACCATGGCAGGCTATCCCTTACAAATGGGTGCTTCTTATTATCAAATGGCCTATGATAAATGTTTGGAGTTAATCAATGTTGGAGCGTATAGCTTATTTGCTACTTATGCAGACCTACGCGATCCGGCGAAAAATAACGAAGGAGAGCATATTTTAATGAATCAGCGTGATCAGCGTAATGCAACAAGCATTATTCATTTCAACTTTGTGCCTTATCCAGAACCACCGGAACCGGTGTCGGTCATTCCCAACTTTGGCGGTGCTATGGCGCCTGCGATGGCTTTTTATCAGTCTTTTGATGAGCATGATGTTCGTAAACAGGAGAAGCAATTTTTCTATAATGTACGTTACGTAGGCGATACGCCGGGTAAATTGAATCCCTTTATTTATAAATTTTGGGATGCCGCTGCCGAAGAAACTTCCCGGTCAGGAGCCAACTTTCCCTTAATGCGTTATGCTGATCTCTTATTGCTCTGCGCGGAAGCTAAGACGATGATCGATGGTGGTTCAACAAGTGACGCCGCGGCTATTGATGCGTATTATGCCGTACGATTACGGGCGTTTCCGGGATTACAGAGACCTGGACATATTACAACAGATGAAGTTTTGAAAGAACGTTATTGGGAGTTGTGCTTTGAATTTCACACCTGGTTCGATATGTTGCGTACGCGAAAGGCATTTGATGTAGAAAATGATCGCATCGTCGATTTAATAGGTTTTAAAGCGCCGAATCATGTAAATGCCTTCCGCGAGGCTGATTTGCTTTGGCCGATTCCGCTTTCGGAGATTCAGGCGAATCCAAATTTGAAATAAATACAAGTTAGATGAAAAACCGACGATTCATAATGGCCTTTCTGTTGGGTGTTTTCTTGCTGAATAATTCAATTCTGCAAGCGCAGAAAGTTTATTTTGTAGATGGTTACCATGGTGGGAAATGGGGGCACTATCCGTCACAATATACGCGGTTTATAATGGATCAGTTGCAACAACACCGAGATTGGAAGTTAAACCTTGAAATTGAACCGGAGACGTGGGACTGGGTGAAAGGGGTAGATCCTGAAGGCTATGAACGATTCGCTGCTTTGATAAAGGACCAGTCGGACACTGGACGAATGGAGTATGTGAATCCTACCTATGGACAGCCTTATTTATATAATATCTCGGGTGAAAGCATTATCCGGCAATTTGCTTATGGAATAGCGCTCTTGCGAAAGCATTTTCCAACGATTCGATTCGATACCTATTCTTCTGAAGAACCCTGTTTTACGAGCGCCCTGCCACAGATATTAACCGGTTTTGGAATCAAATATGCCTCTTTGAAAAATCCAAATACTTGTTGGGGTGGTTATACACGGGCTTATGGGAAGGAAATGGTGGACTGGGTCGGACCAGATGGCACCAGCATACCAACGGTACCTCGTTATGAGATGGAAGCCTTAAAACCGGGCTCAACATGGGAAACAATTGCCAGTTATAATAGTGAAAATTTCGTTCAAGCGGCTTTTGATGCTGGTATTGAACATCCGCTCGGTATGTGCTTACAAGATGCCGGCTGGAAAAATGGCCCCTGGTTGGGTACCAAAGGAGGGGACTATCAACCAACAGTATACACGACTTGGCGACATTATTTTGAACAGGTAAGCACAAACAGAGATTTAGCGAAATGGCGACTTTCGCAGGAGGATATTCAGGTAAGTCTTGTATGGGGTGCCCAAGTATTGCAACGAATTGCACAGCAAGTTCGAAAGGCCGAGCAGCGACTGTTGATGGCTGAAAAGTGGGCGGCAATGGATCGTATATGGCACCAAGATCCCTGGCCCGAAATCGCGTTTCAGCGTGCTTGGCATCCTTTGCTGCTGGCGCAACATCACGATTGTTGGATTGTCCCTTATAACAAAGTAGACAGTGTGGATTGGGCGGGAAAGGTGAAACAGTGGACAGGGGCAGCACTGGAAATTGCCGATTCGGTGATAGCAGCGAGAGAAAATAAGCGTGCTTCTGTATCGTCTTTGATGGTCAGGAACGTATTACCTTATGGAAGGAACGGCGTGATTGACCATCACATGACAGATTCGGTGATTGATACAAATTTGGTGGTAGTGGACCCATATGGAAAGGAAGTGCTGAGTCAATGGAGCGAAGGGGGGAACGGTAAGCATCTGCTTTTTGAGGCGAATGTGCCGGCTATGGGGGAAAAATTATATCACATGAAGAAAGGACAACGCAAATCAACGTCTTTTGCACAATTGAATTGGGAAGGCGACGAACTGATTATCAAAACGGATAATCATCTTATGCGTTTAAATGCAAATTTGGGAGGGGTGATGACCAGTCTGAAATTAAAGGATACGAAGGATAAGGAATGGGTGGATACGACTACGTATAAGGGATTCAATGAATTGCGTGGATTTTTCTACGATCAACAGCGTTTTCGTTCCAGTACTGAAAATAAGGCAAGTATCAAGATCATCGAAAAGGGAGCTATACGTTTGAGACTGGCCATAGAGGGAAAGATCGCCGGCCATGATTTTACACAGGAAATCAGTTTAACAAAGGGGGAACCCCGAATCGATGTCCGATTGAAAATTGATTGGAATGGAAAGGTATCTATCGGGCAATTCGACGATGAACAACTGCGTTTGGAAAACAGGGAGAAGGCTTTCTATAATGATCAGTACAAATTACTGTTGCTCTTCCCGGCAAAATTAGAAGGACAACGCATTGCAAAAAATGCACCGTTTGACGTAACCGAGAGTCGTCTTGATCATACTTTTTTTAGCAGCTGGGATCATATTAAGAATAATGTTCTACTCGATTGGGTGGATGTAACCGATCAGGAAGCAAAGGATGGTTTGGCATTGTTTACAGACCATACAACTTCTTATGCCCATGGTCGAGAACACCCTTTGGCGTTAAATGTACAATATGTAGGGAAAGGTTTATGGGGACGCGATTATTGTCTGGATGGACCTACCGAGCTAAATTATAGCTTATTGCCCCATCAAGGGAACTGGGCAAAGGCTGCACTGTGGCAAATGAACGAAGTTGTGACCAATCCGCTGCAATCGACTCCGGTAGAAGGATCAATGGAAAAGGTGCGCTCCTTATTTGATTTCAGCAAACCCGGGTATCAATTGACGGCCATGCAGTACGATCAGCGTGATTTATTATTGCGTATCTTCAACGCCGCCGGCGACGAAGGCCCAATGACGATCCATATGAAATTTCCGGTAAAGCGCGCGCAACTGGAAAATTTAAATCAAGAAATAATAAGCGATCTAACCGTGATCAACAACGCAGATAGTACAAAATTGGAACTGCAAATGCCGCGTTTTGGCTTTCGAACGATACGGATTAAACTGCAATAATGAATGTGAAATGAAGAAAAATTATCTTTTATTCGTCGTGCTTATCCTTTTTAAGCTCAGTTATGGACAATCGATTAAGCCCTTCAAAAAGGGCGATCGGATTGTATTTGCCGGTAATAGTATTACAGAGGCCGGCCTCTATGAAAATTATATTTGGTTGTATTATATAACACATTTTCCCGAAATGAAATTACGTGTTTTTAATGGGGGAATTGGCGGGGATGTTGCGGGGCAAATTTACGATCGGTTGCCAAAAGATATTATGGCAAAAGAACCTTCGGTGCTCATCATTACATTTGGGATGAACGACAGTAAATATTTTGAATATCAAGATAGCACGAAAACAACAATGACCCGTAAAACAGCGGTGGATACCTCGTATGCTCATTTCTTAAAGATCACGCATTATTTGAAGGAGCGTCCTGGGCTTCGTAAGATTATCATGTCGTCCTCACCTTACGACGAAACCATGCAGAATGAGAAGAATTATTTTCCCGGCAAAAGTCTAACCATGGAAGAAATTGCGCGCTTTCAACAAGATGTTGCCCAAAACAACCGATGGGAGTATGTTGATCTGTTGCATCCTATGCTGGCAATCACCCACAGAGAACAGATAAAGAAGCCCGATTTTACGCTTACAGGGCCTGATCGGATTCACCCCGGTAGTGCAGGCCATTTTGTGATGGCTTATCTCTTCCTAAAGGAGCAAGGATTGGCGGGTAAGGCAATTGCTGATATTTCCATTGACATGCAATCGAAGAAACTTGTGAAAAGTGAAAATGCAAAAATTAAATCGTTAAAAATAAATGAATCGGGTGTGTCTTTTGATTATTTGGCCAAATCGCTTCCCTTTCCTATTGACTCGCTGCCTAGGGTGTGGGAAAATAACCAGATCCAAAAAGATGCCTTGAAAGTCATTCCATTTACCGACGAATTTAATCAGGAGCGTCTGGTTGTAAACGGTTTAAAAGTCGGAAATTATGCGTTAAAAATTGACGGGGAATGGATGGGTAGTTTTGATGCTGCAGCATTGGAAAAGGGCATTAACTTGGCAGAAATAAGTCGTACTCCCCAATATAAACAGGCGCTCGAACTCATGGGACTTAACCGGGAACATCGCGAATTGGAAACTAAATTCAGAAATTACTATTGGGTAAACTATAACTTCTTAAAAGAAAAAGGACTATTATTCGATGATTCGGCGGTTGCAAGAGATACCATAATGAAACACCAAGAGGATAATGGTTGGTTAAAAGCGAAGACTGCCGACTACGAGCAGATTCGGGTCTTGAGTTCACGTAGGCAATTGGAGGACGGTATGCACGCAATACGTGAAAAAATGTATCAGGTAAATAAACCAAAAAGGCATCGTATTACAATAACAGCGATATAATAAAATGAACAGATTATTGCGTATAGGGTTAACAATTTCTTTTTTGACTTCGTTTGGTAGCTTATCTTGCTCAAGCCCCGAAAACAAAAGACAAAAGGATCCGGCAGATTATGTCAATCCTTTTATAGGAGCCAGCACTAGTGTGGGAGCGGCTGGGGTTTATCATGGTTTAGGAAAAACAATTCCTGGAGCGACCATGCCCTTTGGAATGGTTCAGTTGAGTCCTAATACCATCACCGGTGGAGATAATGGTTCGGGCTATAGTTATGAGCACAAGACTATCGAAGGCTTTGCTTTTACACAGATGAGCGGTATTGGCTGGTTTGGAGATCTGGGTAATTTTTTGGTTTTGCCTACGACAGGACCGCTAAAAACTAATGCCGGTGTGGAAGGACGGACCGATGGTTATAGAAGTCATTACGATAAAAAATCGGAGAAAGCTTCAGCGGGCTATTACAGTGTAACATTAAGTGATTATGGTATTCGGGCTGAGATGACGGCGGCGCCACATAGTGGTATACTTCGTTTTACTTTTCCGAAAAGCGAAGAGGCGCGTATCCAGATTGACCTAGCCAGGCGTGTGGGAGGAACCTCTACCGCTCAATGCGTCCGTGTTCGAGATGAGCACAGCATTTCAGGTTGGATGCGTTGTACGCCAGATGGAGGTGGTTGGGGAAACGGGGATGGACAGGCTGATTATACAGTCTATTTTTATGTCGAATTCAGCAAACCGCTGAAAAATGTTGGTGTATGGAAAGCATCAATTCCCGATACGGCTGAAAGGAAAAGGGAAAATGTAGAGGCCGATTACTATCAACAATGGATCGCCGATGCGGAGGTACTTCCGGGAAGGAAAGAAGCGGAGGGTAAACATATGGGTTTTTATACCACATTTGCCGCAGCGGATCAAGAGCAAGTACTGATGAAAGCGGCTATTTCGTTTGTGGATGAGGCTGGAGCCGAACGAAATTTAAAGGCAGAAATAAAAGACTGGAATTTTGATAAGGTATATGCAGAAGGACGGAAAAGTTGGTCGGATGCTTTGAGTAAGATACAGGTAGAAGGGGGGACAGAAGAAGAAAAGACCGTGTTTTATACGGCTTTGTATCGTACAATGCTCGATCCGCGTAGTTTACAGGATGTAGATGGTCGTTTCCCCGGAGGGGATGGGAAAATACATCAGGCGCGTAGCGGGCATGTACGAAGAACTATTTTCAGTGGTTGGGATGTGTTCAGAAGTCAAATCCCGCTACAAACCCTAATAAATCCGCAAGTGGTGGGCGACCTGATCCAATCGCTGACGGATTTGGCGGAAGAAAAAAATAAAAATTATTTTGAACGGTGGGAATTGCTGAATGCTTATTCGGGGTGTATGATCGGTAACCCTGCAGTCAATGTGCTATCGGAAGCGTATGCAAAGGGCATCCGTAATTATGATGTGGAGGCCGCTTACCGGTTGGCTATGGGTTCATTGGAGAAATTCGGCAATGGAAGTCAACACTACACTGCAGGCAGTCAGGGTATTTCGTTAACGCTTGAATATGCTTACAACGACTGGTGCCTGGGAAAACTGGCGGAAAAGCTCGGCAAGCAAGCAGATGCAAACAAATTCCTGAAACGGGCGATGGCCTATCAAAATTTATTTGATAAAGAGAAAGCTTGGTTTAGACCGAAGGATAATGCCGGCAACTGGTTGCCTTGGCCAGCGAAGGGAAGGGAAGAACATTGGTATGGCACCATTGAATGTAATCCTTATCAACAGGGCTGGTTCGTGCCTCATGATGTGGGAGGTTTAGCGACTTTAATGGGAGGGAAGGAGCGCATGTTGGAAGATCTACAATCTTTTTTTGAACATACACCTGCCGATTTCAGTTGGAATGACTTTTACAACCACGCCAATGAACCTGTTCATCATGTTCCGTTTTTATTCAACAAATTAGGGAAGCCCTCCTTGACCCAAAAATGGACACGACAAATTTGCGAACAAGCGTATCATAATGCCGTTGAAAAGGGCTTGGTCGGAAATGAAGACGTTGGGCAGATGTCTGCATGGTATGTATTGGCCGCTTGTGGAATCCACCCGATAGCAGCAGCTGATGGAACCTATGAGATCACCAGTCCGGTATTCAATCGCATTCGTATTCGGACCGACAGCAAGGAAGGGAAGGATATCTATTTCACGATCAGTGCACCCAATAATTCTTCTCATAATCGTTACATCCGCGCTATGCGCTTAAACGGAAAGGTTTATCCTCATTATAATCTTCGGCACGAAGATCTCACCAAGGGCGGCGAACTCACGCTGGAAATGACCGATAACCCAACCTAAACCTTAAAAACCTAATGTGAATAGATGAAAAGTGATGCTTTTAAAATAATTAAATGCTAAGTTATGAAGAAACAAGTATTACTTACAAGTCTATGCTGTCTGTTATTGCTCAGCGCTTGTCAACGTGTCATGAAAGAAGTAGCAGAGCCTACTTCTTTGCAACTTGCCTCCTTACCGGATTACGGCGTGATTACCTTGAAGAATGTAGCAGGTAATAAATTTATGGAAGTGGGCGGTGACCCACTCTACAACAGAAAATTTGACGACCAGGCGAAATTGCAACTATGGGAGACTTCTTCCCTTGATGGGAAGCAAAATCGATGGCAAAAGTGGCATTTGATATATCGTTCTACTGTTGATGGTGTGAAGTACTACCAAATCAGAAATTTACATAGCGGGAAGTTGATGGATGTACCGGAGGGATCGGATTCGATCGGTCTGCCAATACAGCAATATGCGGCCTTTCCTTTTTTGGCCGATCAACAATTATGGCGTCTGGAAGAACAGTCAGATGGTACTTCGGTAAAATTAGTCAATAAAGGAAATGGTTTGGTATTAGCCGTAGCGAATGGGGCGACAAACAATGGGGCAGCGATTGTTCAAGAACAAACCGCAAATGACAACCGTCAATATTGGATAATTAGTTTGGAAGAGGAAGATACCTATCGGGACGATGAAGTTGTTCGGTTTTTCAACCGCAATGAATCGGAACAGGGTTCGGTTGCCTTTGATCAAGGAAATAGTATTCCATTAAGCTGGGGCAGCAATGCAGGTAAAGTATTGTGGGTGACACAGGATGCTTGGGATGGAACCTCCCTAACACCCGATGACAAATTCCCTTGTAATTACTTTTTCAGCTATGGAAATTCCATGCTTTTGCAACCCTCCATTTCAGACTGGAATAATTTGCACACGCCCAATGTAACTGTTCCGGGAGGTGCAAATGGACGACCGAGGCAGGTTTGTACCATTCAAGCTAATAATACGTTTGCCTGGCCCGGTATGGGGGTGGAAATAGGCGATAAGGTTTATGTTCACTGTGGTGAAGGTTCTGGTTTAAACGCCACTGACCAGTCGCTTTACGTATTTACGCAGAACACGGGTACTACGTGGCAAACGCAGCGAACAACACCGGCTGGCTTAAGCGGACAAACAGCTATTTTATATGCTACCGGTATGGTGAAGGCGGGAGATGGTTATGTGTACGCTTTTGGAAGTGAAACGGTGGGCTTTGGTTATGAAAGTTATATCCATGTTGCACGTTTTCCGGAAAGTGATCCGCAACAGTGGGAGTTTTTTAATGGGACTTCCTGGAGTCCAACTCCGACAACAGGGGAAGCTTCAAAAGTAACCGATGGCCTTGGCTCGAGCGCAGTATCTTACCTAAATGGGAAGTACATTTTAATGACGATGGATCAAGGATTTAATTGCGATGCTAACCGCCGTATTTATTTGGCTACAGCAGATAACCCCACCGGACCTTTTACGGAGCGGAAAGCAGTTTATACGATTAGTGAATATTTTTATGGACAATATGCGCGATATTATACACCGGCTATTCACCCTCATTTCGATAATGGGCGAAATGAATTGCTACTAACCTATTGCTTGAATTATTCAGCTTGTGGCTTGGATGGGTGTCAAGACGGGGTTATTGACCCCTATTATTATCGGGTGAAGGGTATTCGTGTTCCTTTTACAATGATTGGTTTGTAAATGTACCGCCCATCCGAGCAATTTCGGAGGGCGGTTACTTTTTATCAAAGCTATTTGGGGATGAATTCCATTGCAGGTTTTATAACAAAGCCTTATATTCGCAATATTTAATGCTGATCTTTTGAAACGCTTTGCCATCATACTACTCATTCCCATTGTGTTGTTACAGACCTGTGCCGGTTTGTTTATCATGACGGCGTTTTATGCAAATCAAGCTTATATTGCCAAAAACCTATGCATCAATCGAAACACCAAAATGGCACCCCTTTGTAGTGGGCGGTGTATTTTAGTGAAGGAACTGAAAAAAGAACAAGAACAGGAGAAAAAAAGTCCGGAAACCAAAATAAAAGATTTTCAGCCGATCGACAGGTTACTTGCTGCCATAGATTTAAAGCAAGCGATTTATGCTACTGAAACAGAAAATCATTTCCTCGAAAGCGACTTCCCTTATCAAGCGCCGGTCTTAAGCGCTATTTTTCACCCACCGCTGGTATAACAAATTTTTTATTGAAATAAGGCCCATTAAGCAAAAAACTTATTGGGTTGTCTTTGTTTGATCGGTTCTGATCGAATCAATTGCTATGTGATAGGGTTCATCTAATGAAGGGGTTAAGAAAAACATTCGTTTATTTATTATTGCTTGTTTTAACATGCCAATGTTTAGGAAGCTTGGGTGTATTTACTTGGTTTATATCCAACCGGGATTTTATTGCGAACGAATTATGTGAAAATAGGGGTAGGCCGACTCTGCATTGCAATGGCCAGTGTGTACTGATGAAGAAATTGAAGAAATGGGGAAAGCCAGCGCAGCACGGTCGGGAAACAACAGTTGATAAAATAGAACCTAATATGATTGTTCCTGAAACCGTCCGCTTAGAAGAACCTTTCATTTTTATACCAAGATCTCCTTCTCCTCCTTATTTACGGCAATACCGTTACCAACACTTAGCGGATCTTTTTCATCCTCCCCCGCTTTTTGTCGATTTCCTACAAGCAACCTAATGGATTCATTAAGTATTGTATCCGTTAGATTGCCCTGTTTATTCATTGAAAATTATCGTGTTCGTTTAAAAGCCATCACCTTAGCTAAATTGATCAGGTGCTTGGTTTAAGAATTTATTATCCATATCAATAGTTATGTTAATATATAAAAAGCATATTTTCTCATCATTTCTGTGTACGCTTTTATGGCTCGCAGCTTGTAATCAAAATCAACAGCATCAGGTAGTCGAGAACGACAATAGAAAGATCAGCAAGACATCGTTTAATGAAGCGTCTCTCGTAGAGGTGGGCAGCGGGCAGTCTGTTGACGGCGAGCTCTTCGCCCGCGTTTATGCAAATGATTCATTGGTTGATACCTATCAGCATCTTTTTATTAAACTCGAAAACGCGAAGGGCAACTTGATAGAGAAGGCACATATACAATTCATGCCCGAGATGAAAATGGGCATGATGGCCCATGGAGCGCCTACTGTACAACCTGCAGAAGAGCCTGTTGACGGTTTTTTTAGAGGGGGTGTAGTATTTATTATGCCTTCTTCATCAGAAAGTGGTCATAGTTGGGTTCTTAACGTATTGGTTGATCAACCGGGAGAAAAGCAAAATCGCGTCAATATCCCGTTACAAGTCAAACATTTAGAAAGACCAAGGACCATTGCCTTTGATGGCGGGAAGGAAGGACGTTTCTTCCTGTCCTTATTGGATAGTGACTCCCTGAAAGTAGGTGAGCAATCGGCTCGATTTAACCTTTACCGTATTCGTAAAAACGAATATCCAGCTGTCTTTGAGGGGTATGAAATCCAGTTAGAAACGCATATGCCGGATATGGGACACGGATCTGAGGGAAATGTAGCGGCTGCTGCGGTAGGAGATGGAAATTACGAAGGAAAAATCAATCTTCCCATGGCAGGGTTATGGGAAATAGGGGCCAGCTTACTAAAAGATGGAAAAAAAGTTTCCACTGAACCGATCACCTTTCAAGTAACGATCAAGGAATAATTTTTAATGCTGAAATCGCCATGATTGTAAAAAATTGCACGATAAAGCAACCAGTCATGACACCTAAAGGACAAAAATTAGTTACGAATGAAAAATAGATTATTTATAGGCTTTCTAATGGTACTTCCCTGGGTAGCCTGTCAGGATAAAAAATTACCTTATTACGGGGATGCAACGCATCGTATAGCAGATTTCCGTTTTCTCGATCAGGATAGCGTATGGATTAGCAACGAAAGTTTTGTCGATAAGATTTACGTAGCCGATTTCTTCTTTACTAGCTGCCCAACGATTTGCCCGATCATGTCGAAGAATATGCAAAAGGTATCATCCCATTTTAAAGGAAATCCGTCTGTTGCGATCCTTTCGCATAGCATAGACCCCAAGCATGACAGCATACCTGTTTTAAAAAAGTATGCAAGAAAACTGAAGGCAGATACCACGATGTGGCATTTCGTGGAAGGATCTGCAGAACAAGTCTATGAATTGGCAGAAAAATCGTATTTCGCTGCTGCGGCAGAAGAAGAGGATGCACCCGGTGGTTATATTCATAGTGGAAGCTTCGCTTTGGTTGATCAGCACAGACGGATACGAGGAATCTACGATGGAACGGTTGATGAACAGGTGTCCAAACTAATTGAGGATATGCAAATACTCTTAAAAGAAAAGGAAGAAGACAAAAAATAAAACAATAAAGGATGAAATTACAGATTAAGTGGGGCATGGAAAAGCTTTTGCTGATAAGCGTCCCGTTTGTGCTTGCAGCTTGTACAGGCTCAGATAGTAGTACAAGTCAGACCGTGGTAGCGAATCGCAAGTTATCAGCTGCTTCGGGGCAAAGTTCGCGTCAAGAGGTTTTAGTATCACCTTCAGATTTAATGGCAAAAGGTGTGGGACCGATCACTGACTTCAAACCAGCTGCTCTTGATGGAAAACGGCAGGAAAAAGGAGCGAAGCTCTTCGCTGCAAAATGTGCAATGTGTCATCAGATGGATACGAAATTAATAGGCCCTCCTTTACAAGGTGTAACCGATCGGCATACACCTGAATGGGTTTTGAATATGTTGTTGGCACCGGACAAAATGATAGCAGAAGACCCCGCAGCAAAGGCATTGTATAGGTCTTATCAAACACCGATGATTAACCAGCAATTGACGGAAGAGGAGGGGAAAGCGATTTACGATTATTTAAGAAAAAATTAAACAGAATAAGATGCAAACACGAAGAAAATTTATAAAACAAACGGGTAAGGGCTTGTTGGTGACCACCCTCGGTGGCCATTTGCTCGACACGCAAAATATATGGGCAGTGGAAAGGAAAGAAAGTTTATTGAACTTTAAACAAGAGAAATTACCTTATGGCTTCGGCGACTTAGCGCCTTATATTGATGAACGAACAATGGAGATTCACTACACGAAGCATCATGCTACGTACGTTAAATTGATAAACGAAGCGATTCTTGCCGAAAACATAAGCGAGCCTTCAGTCGAAGCATTATTTAAAAGAATGGCGAATTATTCGGCGAAAGCTCGAAATAATGCAGGTGGGGCCTGGAATCATAATTTTTTCTGGGAAAACCTGACACCGAACACTATAGCCCCTAGTGGGAAACTGGCGGATGGGATACGTGCATCTTTCGGTTCTTTTGAACAGTTTAAAGAACAGTTTACAAAAGTTGCGTTGAATCAGTTTGGTTCAGGGTGGGCTTGGTTGGTTGATCGTATGGACCGTTTGGAAATTACATCGACGCCGAATCAGGATAATCCTTTGATGGACTTAGCATCGGTACCGGCAAAACCTTTGTTAGGCTTGGATGTGTGGGAGCATGCTTATTACTTGAAATATCAAAACAGGCGACAGGCGTATATCGACAATTGGTGGCATGTGGTCAATTGGGAGAAGGTCACGGAGCGATTGGGGTAAAGACCCAAGAAGGGATGCGCGCGATCATCCCTTCTTGATTTTTACATACGACTTATGCCAAGCTTACAAAAGTTTACCTGAGAGAAAAAGTGCTGCTACTGAAAAGTAAATAATTAAACCTGTCACGTCAACCAAGGTTGCTACAAAAGGAGCAGAAGCTGTTGCGGGATCCATGCCAAGTTTTCTTAGCAGAAAAGGAATCAATGATCCAGATAGCGAACCCCACAGTACGATGAAAATCAATGCGATAGAAACACTTAGGGCGACCCAAAACCAATATATTCCGTAATTATATATACCTGCTTGCTGCCAAATAAAAATTCGCAAAAAACCAATCATACCGAGTATGATACCAAGCGAAAAACCTGATAGAATTTCTTTACGCATAACGTACCACCAATCGGATAACTTTAACTCACCTAAGGCCATGGCTCTTATGATCAAAGAGGCGGCCTGCGATCCTGAATTTCCACCGCTTGATATAATGAGTGGAACAAACAATGCCAACACAACCGCCTTTTCAATTTCTGCATCGAAGAAGCTCATGGCAGAGGCTGTAAACATTTCACCTATAAAGAGAATGATAAGCCACCCGGCCCTTTTTTTAACTAAATCGACGAGCGAAGTTTGGGTATAGGATAGATCCAAACCTTCCACACCTCCGAATTTTTGAATGTCTTGCGTATCCAATTCTTTCATTTTATCCAAAATATCATCGGAAGTAACAATACCTACCAACACCCCTTTTTCAGTTGTAATCGGCAAGGCAGCACGATCGTACTTTTCAAAAATATCCAATGCCGGTTCAATGGGAGTCGTGGTGGTAATGGAAATAAAACTTTCATCCATCAATTTTCGGAGCATATCTTCCGGTTCGGCCATCAGTAGTTGACCAATCCGCAGGTCATCAATCAATTTATTCCGGTGGTCCACGATGTAAATATGATTGAGCGTTTCGGCTTTTTTGCCAAATTTCTTAATATGGCTAAAGACCTGTTGTACCGTCCAGTCGGCTCTAGCCTGTACATAATTAGGTGTCATCAGTCGGGCAATGCAATCGACGGGATACCCGATCAAATTTAAAGCGACTTCTTTTTCGTCATCATTCAATAAATTAATACTACGTTTAATCAAGTCGTCGGGAAAATTTTCGAACAAGGACGTACGATCATCGGGCTCTAAATTATTCAAGACCTCAGCAACGTCTCGGTCACCTAAACTTTTGATGATCTCTTTTTGCAGATCAATGGTTAGATAGGAAAAAACAGCTGTTTTTTGTTCACCATGTAATTTGAGGAAAACGATGTTTCTTTCTTTACGATCAAGTAGGGTGATTTGTTCAGCAATGTCTGCAGGATGGATTTCTTGAAAAGTGTTCATTTCTTGATGATTTACAGATAAACGATGCAAAATTGAAAAGTAGGGAACCATCCGACGTTATCAATTCCACACAGCTGAAAAGAATCCGTGGTTTAGTGCGTGCGTTTTTTTATGATATAACTGGGACCTGTATCCATTTTTTTAATTTTTCTCCGTTTGCAAATATAGGATTAATTTATAACGAAAACGCTTAGGGATACCTTGGAAAGTAATTAGAATTTTATTAGAAGGGTGAGTTAAATGCTGATCTAAATGGTTGATAATAAGCAAGTGTTCATCATGCTGTTCAGAATAAGAAATGTTTTCACAAAGAGACATCCTAAACTATCGCATATTTAGCACAGCGTAGTGTGTACTTTTTATAAATAAGAAGTCTGAGATCTTAAGTTTGTTTTTCAGAAAGGAGGTTTCGTGTAAGATAACAGCCTTTATGTGTAAAAAATTTCAATTTGCATAGTCCATTGGTTTTCTTTGTGAAAGACTGCGCTATAAATGCGCACTGTATGGCAAAACAACTAGGTCGCTGTGTGCCTTCTCTTATGAAAAATGTTAAGGGCAAAATTATGTATACAGTAGGTTTTATTAGAAGATGTTATCCCGATGTATTGATCAATCCCGTTCCTTGCAGGAGCTTTGCAGAGCTGCTGAAGTGGTTTGATCAATATGTAAATGAAGAAGGGAATTATGTACATAAAAAATACGTAATTGACACGTTCGCCGATACGTTGGAAAAGGAAAATGCAGTTATCATTAATCTAGATAATGGTATTGCGCTTGTCTTTTCTGTTGCTGATCGATTTGGGAATGACGTTCGTCAGCATGTACATTTTAATTAAGAAATGCTGCCTGGTAAAAACTGAATGATGGTTAAAGCCCCGTTGACCACATGGACGTTGTTACGTCTCCCCTAAACATATGCTTGTCATTTATCCTCATCTTTTAACGCTTATTTTTTTGTCTTTTTTGGATGTATGAAAAATAATCGTATGTTTGACATTTAATAGCCGTTTTTTACTAACCATTTCTAGATAAACCTGATGGCGATGCAGGCGAACCAATATGATTCCCTTTTAGATAAGGAGCTAATCGGTATGTTGATCGATAGTGATAAGCAAGCCTTTGATGCGTTATATTATCGTTATTCATCGGTGCTTTTCCGTTATTTGAGCAAGTTATTGGCTGATGAGGAAATGATACAGGATATAATGCAGAACATATTTGTGGCTTTATGGGAACGGCGAAAATCTTTATCACCCATCGCATCGTTGAAAGGATACCTCCTCCATTGCGCCAAATATCAGGCGATTGATGTTATCCGAAAACAGATAAAACATCGTGCTTTTGAACAAGATTACCGATTTTCTGCTACATCCGTTTCACCTATGGACTTACATACGGCGAGGGAACTTGCGCTATTTTTAGATACCTGTACGCGTGCACTGCCAAAGAAGACAAAGGAAATTTTTGATTTGAGCAGAAACGAACAGCTGAATCATAATGCGATCGCTGCGAAATTACATATTGCTCCAACTACGGTAAAGAAGCAGATTAGTAATGCACTTAAATTTTTACGTTGTAAGTTAGCTACCACTGCTTTTTGGAATGATATCCTTTTTTTAATCGCCCTATCGACAACTTTATAAAAAAATGAAAATTTTTATACTCCCTTAAGCCATCTTTCACGACTTAAGTGAAATGAAAGATCATGGACCCCAATAAAATAGCCGATCTACTTAAAAAATACATGAACAATGACCTTAGCGAAGAGGAACGGTTGCACGTTGATGCCTGGATTGATCGGCGACAAAAAACTGAGAGGTATGATCAAGAGGACTTTGTGCTGAAAAAGCAAGTAAAGAAGAAAATCGATAAACAGATTCAATTGAACCGATATAAGCGGATTGCGGCAAAAGCATCGATAAGTGTTGTTTGTTTTGCTCTTTGTTTTACCGGGATCAACTATTGGCTGAGCGACATCAAACAAAACGATGCCAAAGAGTTCGTCATTTCTGCGCCAAAAAATCAAAAAATACGAATCCGTATGGGAGACGGTTCCGTTATTATTTTAAATGAAGAGAGCAAATGTAGTTATTCGAAAAATTTTGGTCTCAAGGAGCGAAAAGTGACTCTTCTGGAAGGTGAGGCTTATTTCGATGTCGCCGCCAATCGGCATAAGCCTTTTGTTGTGGAAACGAAGCAAAGTCAAACCATGGTTCTCGGTACTGCCTTTAATATTAATACAAAGGCGAGTATGGAAACCGTAACACTCAGAAAAGGTAAAGTTGCTGTTACCGTGAAGGCACCCGAAAAACGAACGAAACCACTTTATTTAAATCCGAATGAACAGGTGCTCATTATGAACGATCAAGCACCGATCAAGCAGCCCGTAGATGCTTTGTTGGCAAGTAATTGGAACCGAATTTATTTTGAAGACCAAACCATCGTGGAAGCAGTTGTAAAACTGGCTCAAGTTTATGGGATACAGATTGTTATAAAAAATAAAAAACTAAACCATGTCCGGTTTTCCGCAAGCTTTAATCTTTCAGATAAGCCAGTTGATATTATCTATGAACTAGCGAAAGCCAATAATTTTCAATATACATGGAATGAACATCAAGAGGTAACCTTATACTAAATATCAATTAATGGAATAAAAGAAAACGAAATGAAAAAATAGGAACAGAACATAGTGTCCTGTTCCTGATGGCATGATTTTGCAACGCGAATCACCTAATCATGCCTATTCAGTAAATATGCCAATTAACCGAACAAATTAAAGATATGGAAATCTATATTAAAATGCCCACATTGATAAAAAAATGGCGGGATACCCTGGGTTTATTATGTATTATTTTATGTTTACAGATACCTTTTGTTTATGGGGAGGCCAAGGAAAAACAGTCGCTGCGTGAAACCAGGGTAACTATTCATAAAAATAGTGCTTCTTTGAAAAGTATATTACAAGAACTTGGAAAACTGACAGGTTTGCGCATCATCTATAACGAAGCACTGGTAGATGCTTACCCAAAATTACACGTAGCTGCAGAGAAGGAGCAACTGTCAGTTGTGCTCGATCATCTTTTGAAAAGCACCAAGTTAAGCTATGAATTGCGGAGCGAAAGTCTCATTATCAGCGAAAAAAAGCAAAGCCGCCAATCACCTGCTGTAGAGGAAAAGAGCAGCGCAAAACCTTTACAGACACGTCAAATCAAAGGACTTGTAGTGGACCAAAATGGAACAACCCTGCCTGGGGTGAGTGTAAGGCTTGATGAAACAAATCGGGGCACGACCACCGATGAAAATGGGGCTTTTCATTTGGCAATTCCCGAAAATGCCAAACGGCTAATCTTTTCGTACATGGGATTTCGTACAGAGGAAATACTCCTTACCGAAGCCAATACCCTTAACGTCGTTTTGCAAAGTCTCGAAAATAACTTGGAGGAAGTGGTAGTTATTGGTTATGGAACCCAACGCAAGGGTGATCTTACCAGCTCAGTAGCGACCGTTAAATCGGAAGATTTCCTAAAGGGGGCTGTTAGAGACGCCGGTCAACTGATCCAAGGTAAGGTAGCGGGTTTAACGATTACGAACCCAAGTGGTGATCCGACAGCGAATACGCAGGTTCTGCTCAGGGGGAATACAACGATACTGGGAGCCAATTCGGATCCTCTTGTATTGATCGATGGAGTACCAGGTACTTTCAATACCGTGGCGCTGGAAGATATTGAGAGTGTAGATGTACTGAAAGATGGCTCTGCAGCTGCGATTTATGGCACAAGAGGAACCAATGGGGTGATCTTGATTACGACAAAGAAAGCGAAAGGTGATGGAATTAACCAGGTGGACTATGGAGTTTATGCCAGCACTGCGCAAATTGGTCGTAAACTGGATATGTTGACGGCCGCTAATTATAGAACACAGATTGCTGCAGGTGAGCGGGATGCATCTTGGGACTTAGGAGCATCTACCGATTGGTTGGACGAAATTACAAGCGCTCCGATAAGCCATGTGCACAACCTCGCTTTTCGCGGAGGAAATCATCAAACCAATTACATCGCTAGCCTCAACTATCGGGCCCTGCAAGGAATATTCAAAAAGTCGGACAACAACGTCTTTCAAGGACGACTGGAGATAAATCAATCTTTATTTAACGATAAAGTAAACGTTAATTTCAGTATGATCGGTAATCAAACTAATTACACCGCTACTGCTGACGGATATGGTTTCAATGCCTATGTATACCGACAAGCGCTCATCAGAAACCCAACGGCGCCCATTTATGATACAGAAGGCCATTGGCAAGAGCAACCCGGGCTCTTTGAGTACGAAAATCCCTTGGCCCGTCTTTACGAAAGTGATGGTAAACAAGAAATTTCAGAAATGCGCTATAATGGTAATATCAGCTACAAACCCATTGCCGATTTGAAATTAAATGCGCTTTTATCTTATGTAAAAAGCCAACAAAATGGCGGGTATTATGAAACTAAAAATCATATATCTACCCTGCGCGACGGTAGAAATGGCTATGCCGCTGTAGGCTCCAATGCAAACATGACCAAATTAATGGAACTGACTGCTCAATATAGCAAGGAAATAAAGGGGCATTCCTTTAATTTATTGGGCGGATATAGTTATCAGGAAACGGATTACACCTCGCAAAAAATGACCAATTGGGATTTTCCGACAGATAATTTCAGCTACCATAATATAAGTGCAGGGAGGGCTTTAAAAGAAGGTTTGACGGAGGAAATAACAGCCCGAAGAACAACCAATTTAATCGGTTTCTTCGGTCGGCTTACCTATTCTTACCAAGATAAATATCTATTACTGGCAAGTGTTCGGCATGAAGCTGCAAGTCAGCTGTATGGAACCCAAAGCCCTTGGGGTACGTTTCCGGCGATTTCCCTTGGATGGCGATTAACCAAAGAACCCTTCATGCAGAATCAGCACCTTTTCGATGATTTAAAGTTTCGTGCCGGTTATGGGGTGACAGGGAGTCAGCCAGACGCCTCCTTTTTAGGAGTAGCCTTGCTGAATTACGGCGATTATTTCTATTCCAATGGGAATTGGATACAGACCTTGGCCCCTTCGCAAAACCCAAATGAATACTTGCGCTGGGAAGAAAAGCATGAAACCAATTTTGGCGTGGACTTTAGCATGTTTGACAGCCGGGTCAGTGGAAGTATTGATCTATACAACCGCGACATAAATGGATTGCTTTACGATTATGCCGTGCCCAGTCCGCCAAATTTATATAAAACCACCAGAGCCAACGTAGGTAAAATGCGCAATAGAGGGGTAGAAGTTCTCCTATCCTTCAATCCCATTAGAAAGAAGGAGTTTAATTGGTCCACTTCCATTAATTTTTCGACCAACAGCAATGAATTGATCAGCCTGTCAAATGAATTGTATCAATCTTCAAGTGATTATTTTATGACCGGGTGGATTAGCGAACCGGTTAAGACCGAATCACATATTGTGCGTGTGGGAGATAAAATCGGCAATTTTTACGGGTTTAAAGTGATAGATGTTTCGGACGATGGTAAATGGATTTATGAAGGGAGAGATGGCAATCCGGTTGCCTATGATGATTTTACAAGAGCGTTTGAAGACAAGAAAGTTATTGGAAATGGACTTCCTAAATGGTATGCGGGATGGAACCATTCATTTCAATACAAACGATTCGATCTGAACATCAGTATGCGTGGTGCCTTTGGTTATCAAATTATCAATGGGGCACGGATGTATTATGAAAATACAAATTTAGAACAGTATAACCGTTTAAAATCTGCTTATGACAAAATTTATGGGAAAGCCATATTAAACAAACTTGTACCCGGTGAGTTCAATAGCTATTATGTGGAGGACGGCGATCATTGGAAAATCGATAACATTACATTGGGCTATACCTTTAAATCTGATACATGGAAAGGTGTGAAGAGTTTACGCGTATACGCATCCAGTCTAAACACTTTCATTATAACCGGTTATAAGGGGATCGATCCCGAAGTCAGTCGCGCCGGGCTCAACCCGGGATACGATAATCGCGATCAGTATCCAAGTATTCGCTCATTCACGATAGGAGCGAATCTTAGCTTTTAAAGGTTTATGGGTTTACAAAATTTAAAGGGCACGTTTAATTAAAATAAAAATGAGAACTAAAATATTCTTACTGGGGCTAATGATATCGTTATTGACGATGAATTTATCCTGTACCAAACTGAAAGATGAGAGCTATGATCGTGTTATTGCCGATGATTTTGTTGCTTCAGGCAATGATCTGATTGCACTCATTGGGTCAGCCTATGTTCCATGGAGGCAAACCATGTTATTATGGAATGGCGTGGTAAGAGCGCAAATGCTTACCGCTGATCAGGACGTATTACCCGCACGTCCGAATGGCTGGGTAGATGGAGGCGTATACAAGCGCTTACACCAACACAAATGGACTTCAGAAGACGAAGTCGTACGAAATTGTTGGGAAAGAACTTATGTTGGGGTGAATAATTGTAATCGGATTATTTATCAGATCGAATCAGGAGCAGTGGCTGTTCCCGACTCCCGCGAACAAATATTGGCCGAATTAAAAGTACTGCGCGCGTCTTATTATTATTTGCTATGCGACCTTTATGGGAACGTTCCATTAGTTACACAATTTGACGTACCTGAAGGATACTTGCCGGAGCAGAATAGTCGACAAGAAGTGTACGATTTCATTGTGACGGAGATCACCCAAAATATCGATCAATTAAGTGAAACAGTGGGTGGCGATTTTTATGGTCGCTTCAATAAGTGGGCAGCCTATACCTTATTGGCAAAGGTCTACTTGAATGCAGAAGTCTATACAGGAATCGGTCATTATGCGGAGTGCATTGAAGCCTGTAATCGGGTTATCGAAGCTAACAAATATGCTTTAGAGGCTAATCAGTCCAATGTTTTTGCCACCCATAATGAAAATTCCATCGAGATTATTATGGCTTTAGCATTTGATGAAAACTATGTAAGTGATTGGAATGCTTTTGATTTTCACATGTACACCTTGCAGCCGGCCAACCAAGCTACTTACAACTTTACCGCAACGCCTTGGGGTGGTGTTTGTGTCACGCCGCAGTACATAAATTCATTTGATCCCGACGATAATCGGTTGGCAGCCAATTTTATACAAGGACAACAATATTCTTCCACCGGCGCAACCTTGAATTGCACCATGGGAGCTTACGCCGGGAGACCCTTGAGTTATATAAATGAAGTCCCTAGCATCGATGAATCACAGGAAGTTCACGGATTACGCTGGGGTAAGTTCGAATATGCACAAGGCATAACCAATCGTTTAAGTAATGATTGGCCCTTGCTTCGATATGCAGATGTTCTGTTGATGAAAGCAGAGTCTTTACTTAGAACAGGACAGCAAGAAGAGGCCGCCACGCTGGTAAGCCAAGTAAGGGAGCGTAATTTTAAGAGCAATCCGGAAAAAGCAAAGGTAACAGGAGCGCAATTACTAGCGGGAAGCACCTATGATTATGGTAGAAGAGATCTTAATGCAACTACGCATGAAGGAGGGGCTGATGTTAAGTTTGGGAGATTGCTCGATGAATTGGCCTGGGAGTTTACGCAAGAGGGAAGGCGCAGACAAGACATGATCCGTTTTGATGTCTTCACCAAGAAGTCATGGTTTTCACACGATCCGAGCGCCGATTCCAAAAAATTGTTTCCCATTCCAAATTCAGAGTTACTAACTAATAATAAACTGAAACAGAATCCGGGGTACTGATGTACCCTGTTTTCAATCTGGAACATCCGTTAATAATTGTAAATTAGTTCTATAAAGTGATTTTTCTTTCATGAATTATATAAAAAATATGCAACGTATAATATCTTATTTAACGCTTGTCCTGTCGGTTATTATGTCCATAAATGTCAAGGCACAGCAAGACTCATCTGGATCTAATTTTGTTAGGGTGGATCTTCAGAAGAAGATTGCTCCGATGAAACCAATATGGGCTTGGTTTGGATACGATGAGCCAAACTATACCTACATGAAAGATGGTAAAAAACTCCTTTCAGAGCTAGCTGATCTGAGCCCCGTGCCGGTGTATGTGCGTACGCACAGTCTGCTGGTGAGCGGTGACGGTACTGCCGCGCTAAAATGGGGTTCCACGAATGCCTATACCGAAGATGAAAATGGGAACCCGATCTATGACTGGACAATTATCGATCGCATTTTTGATACTTATATTCAACGAGGGATGAAACCTTTGGCCCAAATAGGTTTTATGCCTGAAGATTTGTCATCCAATAACCCAAAACCTTATAGGCACCATTGGAAACCAGGTGACCCTTATTCGGATATAATTACCGGTTGGGCCTATCCTCCCAAAGATTATAATAAGTGGCGTGAACTGATCTATCAATGGGTAAAACATGCCGTAGCGCGTTATGGAAAAGAGGAAGTGGAATCGTGGTATTGGGAGGTATGGAACGAACCCAACGGATATTATTGGAAGGCTGGTCAGGACGAATTTTTTAAGCTTTATGATTATGCGGCAGATGGTGTTAAACGCGCGCTACCGACCGCTAGGATTGGAGGGCCTAATATTGCGGGAACATCGAGTAAGGGGGCGATCGAATGGATGAATAATTTTATAAATCATTGTATTTCAGGTGTTAACTATGCTACCGGAAAGAAAGGCTCACCTTTAGATGCATTGCTTTTTCATGCCAAGGGATCACCCAAGCTGGTAGATGGTGTTGTTCATATGAATATGGCACCACAAATGCGCGATATTGCAACCGGCTTTCGTATAGCTTCTTTTTATCCCGAAACGAAACACTTACCGCTCATCATTGGTGAATCTGACCCGGAAGGGTGTGCCGCTTGTGGTATGGCGACAAACCCGGAAAACGCCTACCGCAATGGAACCATGTATTCGAGTTATACCGCGGCATCTTTTGCGAGAAAATACCTACTGGCCGACCGTGCCAACGTGAATTTCTTAGGTGCGGTATCTTGGTCCTTCGAATTTGAAAATCAACCTTGGTTTTATGGATTTCGAGATTTGGCAACAAACGGGGTTGATAAGCCTGTACTCAATGTTTTTAGAATGTTTGGCATGATGCGCGGCGATCGTATATTGGCAGAAAGCAACCGAATGTACCCTTTGGAAACTGTACTGGATTCGAGCATTTGTGGAGCACAGACAGATATTGGTGCTATGGCCACGAAAGAGGCAAATGCTGCCGCTGTCATGGTGTGGAATTATCACGATGTGGATAAACAAGGACCAGCAGAAATGGTTCATGTTGTCATGGATCACGTGCCTGTAAAAAGCGCAAGATTAACGATCTACTTGATTGATGATGAAAATAGTAATTCATACGTATTGTGGAAAAAAATGGGGTCTCCGCAAAAGCCTACACAAGAACAAATTGCCAAACTCGAACAGGCAGGGCAATTAGCATGTGTTTCGAGCAAGTTGATCCAAATAAATGCCGGAAAAACGGAAATACCTTTGCAATTGAAACGGCAAGCAGTGGCCCTTGTGAAATTGGACTGGTGATGTTTATAGGTAGATCGAAGCGACGGAAATTGGAGGGTGGTTTGTTCTTGATTAAATTGCTGGTTTACTTTAAAGAAATTTCATTTTCGACAAATTTTAGATATTTTTAACCGGTATAAATCAATTTATAATATCGAAATGATTCGTCGCGTATGTTGTTTGATTGTCTTTCTAATCCCTTGGATCTATGGTTGGACACAAATACCGCTTAATCAGCATAAATATCTTGATAGCCTGGTCTCGGTCTTAAAACAGCATACCTCCGATAGTATTAAAGCGCGAACTAGCTTTCTTTTAGCGGAGTATTGGTCTGCTAAAGATAGTGTAAAGGCTGAAGCATATTTAGACAGGGGCCGAAAGCTCAGTGAAAAATACCCTTATTTACAAGGAATTCGCTATTATTTTGAAGCGGTTTTCCAATCGGATCGGGAGAAAAGCGAAGCGATTTATCTAAAAGCCGATTCTCTGCTTAAAAAATTCAGCACACCGGATGCTTATTTATTTCGATCGAAGGTATGGCGTAGAATCGGTTTTTTGAAGCAATTGGATGACGATGAAAAGGCCTTTACTGATGTGCTGGTCAATAAAGCAATTCCCTTTGCCGAGCAATCGGGCGACCAATCCTTAGTGGGTGATCATTACCTCGCTATGGGGATTGTTTTCAAAAATAAACGTCAATTAGAAAAATCGGAAAAATATTGCCTAAGAGCGATCGGCATTTTACGTGGAGTACATGCAGAGCCGGGTCTGCTGGCAAAAGCTTATGTTACCAACGCTGAAAATTATGTTTTTTTAGAAACCTATCCGAAAGCAAAAGCAATGCTCGATAGCGCCTACGTATTACTAGCCCCTTTTCCAGCGTCGGAACACTTTCTACGCTATTATATGATTGAAGGGATGTACTTTACGGTGGTAAGGAGTCCTGCCAAAGCATTGGCTAGCTTAGACAAGGGAGTTGCATTGGCGAAAAAACTTGCCCTATCATACGATGAGCAGAGCCTCATTTTCCAAAAATTTTATGTTTACTATGAAAATGGTGACTATGGAAAAGCAAAGGAGGTGCTTCAACAGTTGTTGCATCGAAAGGAATTTATGTCGCTTTTAGTGAATAGATTACAGATCTATGAAGGATTGGCAGAAACTAATGTGAAACTGAAAGACATGTCTTCCGCATATAGCTGGCTAAAACAATATAGCCTATTAAGTGATAGCCTGAATGCCAGTAAGTTGAAGAATGATATCCATGCACTGGAAGTAAAATTCAGGAATGCCGAGAATGAAAAGAAAATCAGTGAATTGAAAGCTGAGAATGATCGAGCTATTCTGGAAGCACGTAGTAATCGTCTTTTTAATTGGTTGCTGGGCTTATTGAGTCTTTTTTTACTCTTGGTGTCGGTTTTCTCTTTTTGGTACTATCGCAATAATAGGAAATTATCAGAACAGAAGGAGCTTAATTACCAACAACAGTTGAAAGAAGTAGAACAACAGCGACAATTGGCCTATAGTTCGGCATTATTAGAAGGTGAGGAGAAGGAGCGCCGACGTTTAGCACGCGACTTACATGATGGTTTGGGCGGGCTTTTGGCGAATGTAAAGATTCATCTCTCGGGATTGGAAGCAAAGTCTGATGCGGAAGTAATTGTCGACGATTTAGGCGGTATCATCAATGAAGTAGATGGCTCGCTGACTGAGCTACGGCGAATTGCACATAACATGATGCCCATGGCCTTGATTAAATTCGGCCTGGAAATAGCTTTGGAAGATCTCTGTGATTTTTTTAGAAATGAAGTAACCTATATTACTTTTCAGGCTTTTAGCGTACAGAAGGATATACCCGAACAAGTACAAGTAAGTATCTACCGAATTATACAAGAACTGTTAACAAATGCTGTGCGTCATGGAAAAGCCAGTAACATTGTATTGCAATGTAGTCAAAATGAAAATCGGTTCTTTATTACAATGGAAGATAATGGTAAAGGTTTTGATAAAGGGGTGTTGGCAACGAAAAAGGGCATTGGCTTGAGCAATATCGAGAGCAGGGTGTCCTTTTTGAAAGGGAGCTTAGAAATTGACTCGATCGTTAATGAGGGTACTTCCGTAAATATTGAACTACCGGTGCGATAAATCAGCTTGTTTTATTTTCATTTGATAATAGTATCATCCAGAATAGCAAGGGCCAGTGGTAGGTGTTTTGTAAAAAGCACCCGACCAAAAACAGCGGTAATTATACGAATTTATAAACAGAAAATATGACTTATCCTACGCGTATCGCATTAATTGCGGCTTTGGGCGGTTTTCTTTTCGGCTTTGAGACAGCCGTTATTTCAGGAGCAGAACGCACCATTCAAGAATTTTGGAACCTCGATGCCTTTTGGTTGGGATTCACTGTTGCGGCAAGCTTGATCGGAACGGTACTCGGTTCGTTGATTATAGGTTCTCCCGCACAAAAGTATGGAAGAAAAAAAGTACTCATCGGTATCGCCTTATTTTATTTACTCTCTGCAATCGGTTGTGCTTTGGCTCAACAGTGGTTTTTATTTGTTTCGTTTCGGTTTTTAGGTGGAATCGCTGTAGGCGCGTCATCGGTAGTAGGTCCCATGTATATTGCCGAAATATCTCCTGCGCAAAGTAGAGGACGTCTAGCAGGCATGTTTCAACTTAATATTGTTGGTGGTATACTTGTTGCTTATCTTACCAATTACCTTTTATCGGCTACAGGTGAAGAAAATGCCTGGCGTTACATGTTGGGCGTAATGGCTGTTCCCGCGGTGCTGTTCTTTCTCTTGCTTCAGTTGATACCGGAAAGCCCAAGATGGTTGGTGTTGAATGGTAGAGATACGGAGGCAGAGCGGGTTTTTACGCGGTTGGGGGAACAGGGCGCTTCACAGCTTATTCGAGAGGAGCACCGATTAGCAGCTGACGGTACGCGTGAAAGTTTGTTCAATGGTAAATATAATAAGCCCATTTTTTACGCCATCTTGTTGGCGATGTTCAATCAATTATCGGGTATTAATGCTATTTTATATTATGCCCCCAGGATTTTTGAAATGGCTGGTTTTAATAAAGCAGATGCCTTCCAACAATCAGTATATATAGGACTGGCGAATTTTCTTTTTACAGCATTGGCCATGACCGTGATTGATCGCTTTGGAAGGAAGCGCTTGCTCTTAATGGGCGCGGTTGGAATGGTCGTTTTTCTGGCCTTAACCGCTATCTCATTTAGTAACCCTGAAGCAGCTGATAAGCACGTAATTATCTATTTAATAGGATTTATTGCCTTTTTTGCTTTTTCACAAGGAGCCGTTATCTGGGTATTCATCTCTGAAATTTTTCCCAATGCAGTTCGCTCGCAAGGAGGATCACTGGGAAGCTTTACCCATTGGATCATGGCTGCAATTATTTCGTGGGTGTTTCCGATTATTGTAGAGGGAAGTCCGCTGGGTGGATTTTATTCTTTTGTCTTCTATGGAGCCATGATGTTGCTTTCTTTTCTGTTCATTTGGCGCGTAATGCCCGAAACAAAGGGTAAAAGCTTGGAAGAAATACAGCGGGAATTAGGTGTTTAATTCTTTAGGTGAGGAGAATCGGGGATGCTATAGGTAGTTGTACCAGGATCGCTATCCATCTTCTATTCAGGTGATATCCATATGGGGTACGCCTTATAGAGATCGAGGAAAACGACAATAGAAGGTGAATGGAAAGCGAAGGATAGGTGGAGTTGACGTGGACTTAATGTGGACTTAAGGTGGACTTAATGCAGATTTGATAGACTTGAAAAGTCAATTGAAAGTGTTGAATAAAGAGAAGAAAAGCTTGTGTAAAGCTACGAGAAAGAATTGAATAAATTACTATCTTAGGCCTGACCTTTTTATATAATCTGAAATGTTAAAACACCTTCTTATTCGCTCGGCTTCACAAGGGATATGGTTATTTCTACTGAGCATTTCTTGTTGTTCATTCGCTTTCGGGGAAACCCAAGTAAATAGTTTATTTAGTGATCATATGGTGCTCCAGCATGGCGTATCCGTACCTGTTTGGGGTACGTCGACGGCTACATCTGTCAGTGTCCGTTTTAATGGGCAAGAACATAAAACCATAGTTTCCGAGGGTAAATGGATGGTTAGGCTTAAACCAATGGATGTTTCCAAAACCGCTTTAACGATGGAGGTTTTTGCGGATGATACAATTCGTGTTCATGACATTTTGATTGGCGAGGTATGGCTTTGCAGCGGGCAGTCGAATATGGAACGTCAACTTGGACCAAGGCCACCGCAACGGCCTGTTGATAACTGGGAGGCAGAACGGGATCAAGCAAATTATCCCCTGATTCGCCAGTTTTATGTCCCCTTAAAGTACGCTGAAATGCCGGAGGAAGATGTTTTCGGAAAATGGAGTGTATGCGGTCCATCAACGGTTTTTGACTTTTCAGCGGTGGGATACTTTTTCGCTAAAAATTTATATAAAAAATTGGAGGTGCCGATTGGTATCCTGTTTTCGGCTTTTGGCGGAACACCTGCAGAAGATTGGACAAGTAGGGCAGCTCTGGAAAATAATCCCGAATTGAATAAACTGGTCGAAAATTATGTTAAAACAATGAATGTGGGCTATCAGCCAAAAGGGCAGCGTATTGCCGGTTTATATAATGGAATGATCTATCCCTTGCTTCATTTTCCTATAAAAGGTGTGGCTTGGTATCAGGGTGAATCTAATAATGACAGGGCATCACAATATCAGCTCGTTTTAAGTAATATGATTCAAAATTGGCGAAAGGATTTTAATCAAGGCAATTTTCCTTTTTTAATCGTGCAAATTGCACCTCATAAGAATATGAAACCAGCGCTAAGAGAAGCACAGCGAAAGGTGACAGAACGGGTGCGCAATACGGCCTTAATCGTAACAACAGATTGTGGTGATGCAAATGATATTCATCCGACCAAGAAACAGCCTGTAGGTGAACGCTTGGCACTTGCTGCTGCGGCGTTAGCTTATCAAGCTAAAGAAGAGTACCAAGGGCCAATGTATTCTTCCTACAAAGTAAAAGCGAATAAACTGTACTTAAAATTTAAGCATACCGGAAAAGGATTGGTAAGCCTTCCGCAAAACGAGAAATTAAAAGGATTTGAGCTTGCTGGAGCGGATGGGATATACTATCCCGCCACTGCTTCCATCGAAGGTACTACAATTGTGTTAAGTAACGATCAGGTAAAAAGCCCAAAGCATGCCCGTTATGGCTGGGCAAATGTGCCTGATGTAAACTTTTATAATAAAGAAGGTTTACCGGCATCTCCTTTTATTACTGAAAACGCTGAACAGAAAAACTAGCTGATTGTTTCCGGTCACCATTAAATAGTTGATAAATAGAGAATTTATTTAAAAAAATGTTACCTTGTCTTCGCCTATTTAAAGATATCCCCCGCGAACGGCATTATTACAAGCTTCTCCATAAACACACGATACCAAGATAAGACAAACAAACTACCTTCTTCGAGGTGAATCCAGGGTGAGTCCACGTGGTGTTTCTATTTAAAGAACATTTATTTTAGTCAATTTTATTTACGTTTTGTCTTGATGATTTTTTTATTTCATCTCTCTTTACCTTGATGCAAAGAGAGGCAAACATCAAGGCTGCACATCCTTTCGCTAAAGATTTAGGCCCAATGTTGAATCCTGTGGAGCCGCTCCTTCCCGCTAGTCTTCCCCCTCGCTTCTTCACATGATTTTTTGTCCTCGGCTATCCTAAATCTTCTTCACGCTCATGCTGTGAGGCCGTTTTGCCCTACGCACTGTAGCCTGGTATCAGCACTGCCGTTCCGAAGGACGTCAATGGCCTAGTCTGTGGAGGCAGCAACCGGCAGTCAAAGATGCCCCTTCACCATTATCGTGCGAAGCAGATGGTAATGAGTGAATCGACGAACGGAGGGCATGCCATTGCGCAAGAGGGTGGCTCCGATTCACGGATGGGCATCTGACCACGAGTTGCAACGGAATAGACAAGCCTAAGCACCTTGCCCCACTTGGGTGCGTCCAAGTGGGATGTATAAAATAAATGTTCTTTTTTAAAGGCGAAATCCCTGATTACCTCGGTGTTTATATTAAAAGCGAAATTCCTACTACAGCTGGAATTGAACCTACATACCCTGCCTTTTTTCAAGCTTTTATTGGATATATCGGATAGGAGTGATATATTTGATATATAATTGTTAATATAACACTTATTTACTAACCAGTTGAGGCACTTTAACGAAGGAAGTATGAAAGCGACGAATTTCAGTTCTCCAAAACGCGTTATCAATTAACCTTTAAAATTCTTTTCGAAGACATAACACAATCTATGAATAATAAAAAATTGACAACGACTTGCGGTTTTGAAAGACGACCTATTTTTTTCATTATATTCTGTCTACTAATGGCGCTATATACGCCCGCGGTAGCCCAGGAAGAGGCGATGAAACTTTTTCCGTTGACGTCAATTAGATTAAATGAGGGGCCTTTTAAAGATGCACAGGAAACGGATCTTCGCTACATGTTGTCTTTGAACCCGGATCGTCTATTGGCGCCATATCTCAGAGAGGCGGGGTTGAAACCAAAAGCTGATAACTATGGTAATTGGGAGAATACGGGCCTGGATGGCCATATTGGTGGACATTATCTGTCGGCACTATCCTTGATGATGGCCGCGACAGGTGACAAGGCTATTGAAACACGACTGGCCTATATGTTAAGCGAACTGAAACGTTGCCAGCTGCAGGATTCAGCGGGTTACATAGGAGGGATTCCGGACGGTAAAAGGATGTGGAACGACATAAAAAAAGGAAAAATAGACGCCCAATCTTTTTCGTTAAATGGTAAGTGGGTTCCCATTTACAATATTCACAAACTCTTCGCCGGCTTAATCGATGCCTATCGTTATACAGGAAATGAAGAAGCCCGGCAAATGGTTTTTAAATTAGCCGATTGGTGGTTGGATGTTTTTAGCGGACTTAGTGATCAGCAAATACAAACCATATTACGTTCAGAACATGGTGGGATCAATGAAGTGTTTGCCGATTTGGCACAAATAAGTGGTGAACAGAAGTATCTTGTAATGGCAACGAGACTCTCTCATCGTTCGATACTGCAACCATTATTGGCGGGTGAGGATGCGCTTAGCGGTTTACATGCAAATACACAAATTCCTAAAGTAATCGGCTTTGAAAAGATAGCAGCTTTAGCAGATAGCGTAAGCTGGGTGAGCGCTGCTCGTTTTTTTTGGGATACGGTTGTTGAACATCGTACGGTGTCAATCGGAGGAAATAGTGAAAGTGAACATTTTCATTCACTGAATAGCTTCGCAAAAATGTTGTCGTCGCGTGAAGGCCCTGAGACGTGTAATACGTACAATATGATGAAGCTCTCGAAAGATCTTTTTTTGCTAAATCCTGAGCGGAAATTTATTGATTATTATGAGAAAGCTACGTATAATCATATTCTTTCTTCACAACATCCTATGCAAGGAGGTTTCGTGTACTTTACCCCTATGCGACCAAATCATTACCGAGTTTACTCACAGGCGCAAGCATGTTTTTGGTGCTGTGTAGGAAGTGGACTGGAAAACCACGGTAAATACGGCGAATTAATCTATTCCCATAAAGGGAACGATCTATATGTAAACCTTTTTATTCCTTCCCAACTTAAGTGGCAGGAAAAAGGGCTTTCTTTGCAGCAACACTCTAATTTTCCCTACGAGCAAAAAAGTGAGATTGTAATGGATGTGGACAAGGCTATGACCTTTTCTGTTTTTATTCGTAAACCCAAGTGGGCCGGTGAGGAAAGTGTTAACTTACTGGTAAATGGAAAAAAGACTCCTTATAAAGAAAGCAATGGATACTGGGAAATCAACCGTCAATGGAAAGGACGGTCAAGTATTACGTTTGATTTGCCTATGGCAATACAGGCCGAGTTTCTGCCAAGTGGCGAGCCTTGGGTTTCTTATACCTACGGTCCGATTGTATTGGCTTCAAAAAATGGAACGGAGGATCTTAAAGGGCTTTTTGCAGATGATAAAAGAATGGGACATATCGCTTCCAGTGCCCTGTTACCGGTAGACGAAAATCCATTGTTGGTGTCCGAAACCAGGGAGGTAACAAGTTTTGCACGGGTAGTAGATAAAGACCGACTCTCGTTTGAACTCGATCACCTTACTAAAAATGGCCGGAAAGTAAAAGTTGGTCTACAGCCTTTCTTTAGTTTACACGATGCACGTTACACGATCTATTGGCGTGTTGTCAATGCACAATCGCTCGATAGCATTCGTCGTGTCGCCCGTCAACGCGAGGAAGAGCAACTGAAGCTTGATGAGCAGACCGTGGATGTTGTGTCCCTGGGAGAACAACAACCGGAATCTGATCATCATATGCAGCAAGAAAATACCTATACGGGTGTATCGGGTGATGAGCATTGGCGGGCAGCAAACGGATGGTTCAGTTATGAAATGAACAACAATGACAGGCTTGCGACAAACATAAGAATTAAGTTGCTACCTAACCCAAGCTCCTGTTATGAACTTTGGGTAAATGATCGGCTACTAAAACCGCTTAGCCAGACCCGGAAATCGGAAGACACGGCCATCGCTGTTTATCCACTGGATCAGTCATTGACCAATCAGGATAAATTAACGGTACGCATGAGGGCTTGTAAAGAGAAAAATACCGATAAAATTATCGAAATAAGGTTATTAAAATAAGACAACCGTAAACCTTAAATACGAGCAAAAAAAACAGAAAAAACTATATATCCGGTTATCAATGAAAGTAAAAAAAATTTTGATGCTGTTGAGCATCACTTTTGTCGTCTTCTGTACGGATTTGAGGGCCGAAAGCCTTCATTCCGGGAAAGAACCAGACTCTGCTTATCTCTTTTCTTATGCTTCCCTAAAGGATGGCGGGCGGAATGGCTTGCATTTTGCCTGGAGTGTCGATGAAAAAGACTGGCACGCGATCGGTCCTGAACATAGTTATGTCCGCTGTGATTATGGAACTTGGGGAGCGCAGAAGCGGATGCTTGCACCTTTTCTGTTTTTTGGACCTGATAAACTGTGGCACTGCGTGTGGTCGGTAAATGAAGCCGATGGTGTTGTTGCACATGCGGCATCAAAAGATCTGGTGTATTGGGAACGCCAATCGTATCCGATTCTGATGCAAAAGGGAAATTGCTTATTTCCAACTATTTCTTTTGATACCAAAAGCCAGCAGTTCGTAATTGCATGGATGAGTAAAAAAGGAGATGACTCGGCAGACTATGTCAGTCATACAAAAGATTTTAAGAATTATTCACCCGTTGAGCCTACAGCTAAGAACGGAATAGACAGTAGACAAACTATTCGTATAGGAGAGATGGAGGAAAGTGGAACGGTACATAAGGTTTCGTGGCATGTTATTGAAACTGTACTGAAAGCAGCGCAACACGCTGCTTATGAACAACAACTGTGGTCGGAAAAAACAGCGGATGATGCCCATCGTTTTGCTTCACTTAAGCCAGTGGATGCACATATTAAAATTAACAAAAATGAAGGAAAGAAAATCAGTGATCTGCTGATGGGTGTTTTTTTCGAAGATATCAATTATGCTGCTGATGGTGGTTTATATGCCGAACTTATACAGAATAGAGATTTTGAGTACCGCTTAAGTGATAAAAAAGGAAAAGATAGTACCTGGAATAGTTATAAAGCTTGGACCCTAAAAGGTGAAGGGACTCTTAAAATTGACAGTGTCGCCCCCTTGCATCAGAATAATGCACATTATGCTGTATTCAACGTAGAGCAAACGGGAGCGTCGCTGGTCAATGAAGGTTTTGACGGTATTCCGGTTAAGGCCGGCGAGCGTTATAACTTCTCGCTGTTTGTAAAGGCACAAAAGGGGATCAATAACCTGTTGATTCGCTTAATAGACAAAGAAGGTACCGTTCTTGGGGCGATAAACATGCGCGATATAAAAGGAGAATGGAAAAAATATGAAGCAACGATTTTAGCCAAGAGGGGAGCTTCAGATGCCTATTTGGAAATCATTCCACAAGAAACGGGTTCCTTAGCGCTTGATATGATCTCCTTATTTCCGGAAAAAACCTTTAAAGGGAGAAAAAATGGTCTACGTGCGGATCTAGCACAGGCGATTGCTGATCTTCATCCCCGTTTTGTTCGTTTTCCGGGGGGATGTGTAGCCCATGGCGATGGCTTGGAAAATATGTATCGTTGGCCGCATACCATTGGGCCATTGGAATCCAGGATACCACAACGAAACCTGTGGAATTACCATCAAACAGCTGGTTTGGGCTATTTTGAATATTTTCAATTTTGTGAAGATATTGGTGCCGAACCGGTGCCGGTAGTGCCTGCCGGTGTGCCTTGTCAAAATTCGTCCGCCGGTGGGGCAGGGCAACAGGGGGGGATACCCTTGGAAGAGATGGATGCTTATATACAAGAAGTATTGGATTTAATTGAATATGCAAATGGGGATGTGAACACCGAATGGGGAAGTAAACGAGCGGCTGCAGGACATCCGAAACCCTTCTATCTTAAATACATTGGCATAGGAAACGAAGACCTTATATCGGATATTTTTGAAGAAAGATTTACCATGATCTTCAATAAAGTAAAGGAAAAATACCCTGAAATAACAGTAATTGGTACCGTTGGGCCTAGTTTTAAGGGCACGGATTACACGGAAGGATGGAATATTGCGAATCAACTTCAAGTGCCGATGGTTGATGAGCATTATTATCAATCACCGGGTTGGTTTATCCATAATCAAACGTATTATGATAAGTATGACCGTAATCGTACAAAGGTTTATTTAGGAGAATATGCCGCACATTTACCGGGAAGACCGAATAATTTGGAAACTGCTCTGGCGGAAGCTTTGCATTTAACAAGTTTAGAACGGAATGGAGATGTGGTCAGTATGGCTTCGTATGCACCCCTATTGGCAAAGGAAAATCATACACAGTGGAATCCGGACCTTATCTATTTTAATAATACAGAGGTGAAACCAACGGCAGGTTACTTTGTTCAGCAACTGTACGGACAACATGCGGGCGACACGTACCTTCCGACAGAACTTAAGCTGTCGAATAACGAAGACGCGGTGAAAAAACGACTGGCAACATCAGTTGTGCTGGATAGTAAGACAGGTGATGTGATCGTTAAAATAGTTAACTTATTACCGGTTTCGACGCATGTTGTTTTGGATTTACAAAGTTTGGGAATTCTTTCGACGGAAGCATTGAAAATTGCGCTAACAGGTAATCCAACCGATAAAGATGTAAAGCCAAACCGTAGTAAGATTTTGGTGCGCGATGATTTTAAAGATGAACTCCCCGCTTATTCGTTCACTGTATTTCGCTTCCAAACTAAGTAGCGGGGAGAATTTTATTTTAGATCAATCGGTAATTTATAGGTTCGTTTACCGGTGGCTGCATAGATTGCATTGCATAGAGCAGGGGTGAAGGGTGGAACCGGAGGTTCGCCAACACCCGTCGGTTTTGCTTCGCTATCTACAATGTGCACATGGATTTGACTGGGTGACTCCGGCATACGAATCAATTGGTAAGTGTCAAAGTTGTTTTGTTCTACCGTACCATTTTTGACCGTAATCTGGCTTTTTAGTGCAATGCTGGATGAAAATTGAGCCCCCCCTTCGAATTGCGACTTAATGCGGTCTACATTAACAGAGGTACCGCAATCCACCGCATAATGGACTTGTGGAATGCTGATCTTTCCATTGGAATCAACCTTCACTTCTACAATACAGGCAACATAGGTCAGAAAACTTTTATGGGCAGCGAAGCCTAAGCCGGAACCTGTCGGTAATTTTTTACCCCAGCCTGCCTCTTTAGCAACTCTTTCGATGACCTTTTTCATACGGACGGTTTCCCAGGGATAGACACTGATATCCTCTCCGTAATTGCCGTATTTTCCGTTTACCATTTCCTGATCAAAAGTAATGGATCGATCGGAACCCAGCAATTCCAGGGCTTGTTGAACGGGATCTACGCCACGCGCTTCCGCTAGTTCGTCGAGCATGGTGGCTATCGCAAAAACCTGTGGTATATTGCGTACTGAGCGTAGCCAACCGATTCTTAAGTGTGCTTTTGCATCATGAGTTTCTACACGTATAGCAGGTACATTATAAGGAAAATCACTTGCGCCTTGTCCTAATTCTCCATCTGCGGGCTGTAACACGGAGGCATCAAAGGTTGCGCTGATCGATGGGTAAGCGATATGGTGATTCCAGCCACTTATTTGATTGTTTTGATCAATAGTGGCTGTAATATGCTGTACACTTAGCGCATGAAAAAAATCGTGATGCAGATCGTCTTCACGAGTCCATTGTACTCTAATGGGAAAACCGGATTCTTTGGCGAGCACAGCGGCCTCTACAATGAAGTCCGGTTTAGATTTTCTCCCAAAACCTCCACCCAAAAGTGTTACATTTACTTTAACCTGTTCTATCGGTATTCCCAATGCTTGTGCAATCGCATCCCTAGCTCCTTGTGGATGTTGTGTTGGTGCCCATACTTCACAATTGCCATTTTTTACGACCGCTAGGGCGTTGGGGGGTTCGATGGTTCCATGCGCCAGGTAAGGGGTTATATAGGTGTGCTCAATAATTTTCTTCGCGTTGGTTTTTGCCTGATCGAAGTTTCCTCGATTTCTTCTGACGGTACCTTTTTTAAGCACTTCTTTACTTAGTTCCTCTAATTGCTGATTGGAGTCATATGTTGCGTGGTCGCCCAGATCCCATGTTATCTCCAAGAGGTCACGCCCTTTGATGGCTGCCCACGTGTTTTCAGCAATTACGGCGACACCACTCAATGGTTTTTCAATGGTTGGAGGGATATCTCCACCTTTAATTGGAATGGTTTTCAACACACCAGGCACCGCTAATGCTTTTTTGTCGTCATAAGACTTTACCTTTCCGCCTAGCACGGGGCAACGTTTAACAACGGCGATCTTCATATCGTCAACGACGGCATCAATACCAAAGATAGCTGTACCACTAACAATTTCATGTAGATCGATAATGGGGGTTGCCTTACCGATCAAAGTGAACTGTTGTGGATCTTTGAGTTTAATCTCTTGTATTGTTGGAATAGCGAGGCTTTTAGCAGCTTCCACCAATTTTCCAAAATCGATCGATTTCCCCGAAGCCTTATGTACGACTTCATTATTAATCGTGTCGCATTCTGTAACAGGTACTTGCCATTGTTTCGCCGCCGCTTGTATCAATAGCAACCTGGCAACCGCACCGGCTTCCCGCATGGGTTTGTAAAACATTCTAACCGAGAAAGAACCGTCGGTATTTTGACTTCCGTATTTCTTCTCATCACCTTCTGCCTGCACGATACGAACTTTGCTCCAGTCGGCACCCAGTTCATCGGCTACAATCAATGGAAGTGAAGTGCGAATGCCTTGCCCCATTTCCGAACGGTGAGCAATGATGATGACCTCGCCCTTCGACGTAATTTGTAGATATACATTGGGTGCTAGGGAGGTGATTTTTTTTCCATCTTCATTACAGCTGAAAAAATTTACACCAAGTACAAAACTGCCGGTTAGTATACCGCCAATTTTTAGAAAATCTCTTCGAGACGCTTTAAAGATTTGTGAACTAATGTTCTGCAATTCCTTTTTTGGGGATGTTGGTATATTCATGGTATCGATGGCATGGATTGGTAATAAAAAAATAATTAAGCATTGGCCACACTCAAAATAGCGGCTTTTATGCGATTATATGTGCCACATCGGCATAGATTGCCTTGCATCGCTTGCTCAATTTCCCGTTCTGAAGGATGGGGATTTCCCTTTAATAGCGCAACTGCGTTCATGATTTGCCCTGTTTGGCAATAACCACACTGGGGCACAACATATTGCTCCCACGCTTGTTGAACAGGATGATCTCCTTGATCTGAAAGGCCTTCTATTGTTGTGATCTTTCCTTTTCCAACGGCCGAAATGGGAAAACTACACGATCGGATGGCCGTATCATCTAAATTGACCGTGCAGGCACCGCAAAGTGCTTTGCCGCATCCGAATTTTGTTCCCCGCATCCCAAGGACATCTCTTAGAACCCATAAAAGCGGCATGTCGTCCAGTACATCCACTTCATGGGTTTTACCATTGACTTGAATTGAATATTTTGCCATGTTGTTTATAAGTTGAGTGTTTAATAGTTTTGATAAATCATTCCTTTTTTCTGCAAGTGGATCATAAAGGAGCTAAACGGCAAGGAACTTTGTTTATTGATATAAACAAACTTAAAAAATAATTCTCGTATTTTATTGGGTTTCCTTACTAACTAATTACAAAGCCAGCCGTTCGCTAAGTGAAGGGCACCGATATGGGCATGAATAGGGAGGAGTTTACCGCTTAATCCATAAGACTATACTGGATCAAGCGGTCAGGTATTCATTTAAGCTGCCTGTTTTCTCTATAAAGAGAGCAATTTGTTCTCCTTTTGCTCATGTCGTTATACTTGCTGCAGCAGCCTCATCTACAAACCAGTAAACCTCACCATGAAGAGGTCTGATCAATTGAGAAGGATACTGACTTGGGTTTGGTTTTCCGTGCAGCACTTCGTAGAGTGCTTTTTCCTTAGCCTTTCCGTAGGTAATAAAGGCAATTTTTTTCGCTTGGTTGATAAGAGGGGCTGTTAATGTAATGCGATACATCTGCTGCGGTTCCAGGTAATAAGCATCTACCCATTTATTTTCTTCTTTCAAAACGGTTGTATGTGGAAATAAAGAAGCTGTGTGCCCATCTTCTCCCATGCCTAATAATATAAGATCAAATTGTGGGTTATTCCCAAAATGCCCTCGTAACAACTTTTCGTAGGCGAGTGCGTAAGATTCAGGACTAGTGTCGGCTGCCCACATCGGAAAAATATGGTCTTCCGGAATGGGAACATGCGTCAATAAGGTTTCGAAGGCCATTTTAGCGTTGCTCTTATCGTCCGTTAAGGGTACCCAACGTTCATCGCCCCAAAAGACATATACGTTGGTCCAATCGATTTGTTCTGCATAGGGATGTTCCGTAAGTAGTCGATAGAGTTGGATGGGAGAGCTTCCACCGGTCAGTGCTACAGAGAAACGGCCAGTTGATTCAATAGCCTGCTGTGCTGTTTGTACAAACAGCGCAGCAGCACTTTTACTTAAGGTTTCAATATCATTAAAAACGTTAATCATGCTTAAATTTTTTAGTGGTGTTCTTTCGGATGAAGATTGGTTGCCCATACGTGGCCATCGCGTGCGATTAAAGCTTCCGCGTTTTCAGGTCCCCAGGTACCCGCCGCATAATTTGGAAAATCGATCGACTCTCTGGATTCCCAGGTTTCTAAAATAGGCATGATTACATCCCAAGCTTCTTCTACTTGATCGGAACGCATAAATAACGTGGTATCTCCACGCATAGCGTCTAAAAGCAAAGTCTCATATGCTTCAGGTGTTTGCGTTGAACAGGTATCATAGTCAAAAATCATCTCTGCCGGGTTCAGATTCATTTCCAATCCCGTTTTTTTGGCCATAAATCGCAAGCGAATGTCCATCTGCGGCTGTATGTTTATGGTTAGACGATTTGGCATGAGACTATCCGATTGGTTTTCCGGGAAGGTTGAGTGCGGAACAGGTCGGAATTGTATGGTGATAGAAGAAGTTTTTTCCTGCATTCGCTTACCGGTACGTAAATAAAAGGGTACGCCTTGCCAGCGCCAGTTATCTAAGTAGAACTTGATGGCAACATAGGTCTCCGTATTGGATTTTGGAGAAACTTCGGGTTCTTCCCGATAGCCCGGAACTTTCTTGCCTTGTATCCAGCCTGCATCATATTGCCCCCTAACAGCATAGTGGTGCACGTTTTCCGGTTTTATTCGTCTGACCGCTCTGAGCACATCTACTTTTCGATTTCTGATTTCCTCTGCTTGAAACGAGACAGGTGCTTCCATGGCTACCATACAAAGAATTTGAAGCAGGTGATTTTGGATCATATCGCGTAATGCTCCGGATCCTTCATAATAACCGCCCCGTTCTTCTACCCCCACTTGCTCTGCTACCGTTATCTGTACCGAATCAATGTAATTGCGATTCCATAGCGGCTCAAAAAGCGCATTTGCAAAACGGAAGGCCAAGATGTTCTGTACAGTTTCTTTGCCAAGATAGTGATCAATCCGATAAATTTGTTCTTCCTGAAAGGTACGTGTTAATAGGTTGTTGAGCTCAATTGCTGTTTCCTTATTATGGCCGAAAGGTTTTTCGATAATGATGCGATCGGAAGCTGCTTCAGAAGCCAATTTGCTATCGTGTAAGTTAACCGTTACTGCCTCAATAAATTGCGGTGCTACCGATAAATAAAATAAGCGGTTGCCCCGTATTCCCCATTCCGTGTCAATTTGATCTAGCTTTTCTGCCAAAGTAATATAATCGGCAGGATGATTGATATTTGATTTGAAATAGGAAACATTTTTTTTGAAGCTGGCCCACTGTGCATCGTCAGGCTTCCCCTTCCTTGAAAATTCAATCAAGCCTTCGTGTAAGTGATTATTATATTGTTCGTCATCTAACTCAGTTCTTCCCAATCCGATAATAGCAAATTTCTCAGGCATCCAGCCGTCCAAAAATAAATTGTAGAATGCGGGAATTAATTTTCTTTTAGCTAAATCTCCAGTTCCTCCAAAAATTACAATAATGGTGGGAATTGCCTTTTTACCTGTTTTCATCTTTTTGTTTTTTTCTTTTTTACTCTCTTCGGAATTCAAAATTCCGCTGGGCAGATCTGTTTTCTCAATTATTTAACACATGGATGTTGATCGTATTAAAATCTTAGTCCCATTGTGTATGAAAAGTACCGGGTTTGTCTGTACGTTCGTAAAGATGGGCACCGAAATAATCACGTTGGGCTTGGATAAGATTGGTGGGCAGCGTGGCGCTTCTATAGGCATCAAAATAGGCAAGTGATGACATAAACGCCGGCACAGGAATGCCCTTATCAACGGCTTCTTTAATAAGCGATCGTAAATCTGCTTGTTTATCTACTAATTTGCGGCCGATTTCTTTGTCGAGTAAGATATTAGGTAAGGAAATAGTACGTTTATACGCTTGACGAAAATCTTCTAAGCATAGTGCCCTGATAATACAACCACCGCGCCATATCTTGGCAACTTCTTCGAGATTTAGGCCGTAATCATAGGCTTTCGATGCGACATGCAATTGCGCTAAACCCTGTGCATAAATGGTGATCATAGCGAAATAAAATGCATTCTTTACTTTTTCCTGAAGAATTGATCTCTCCTCGGCATCAAGAGCACGCAGTGGCTGATCCCAAGGAAGTTGCTCGGCTGCTTGAATGCGTTCTTCTTTATAAATAGAAATATCACGCATATTTACGGCGACGTCAATAGATGGAATAGGTACTTGTAAGTCCATCGCATTCTGCGAAGTCCACTTTCCGGTACCTTTCGCGCGTGCGCGATCAGAAATAAGATTGATTAATCGCTGGCCTGTCTCGTCGTCGTACTTCTTGAGCACCTCACCGGTTATTTCAATTAAAAATGACTGGAGCTCTCCACGGTTCCATTCTTCAAAAGTTTGTTGGAGCGCTTCATCATCAAAGGCATAGCCTCTTTTTAAAAGGTCATAAGTTTCGGCGATAAGCTGCATGATACCATATTCTATACCGTTATGGACCATCTTGACATAATTACCTGCCGAGCCATTTCCGAGGTAAGCAACACAGGGTTCATTATCAACTTTGGCGGCAATTGCCTCAAATATAGGGCGCAAACGTTCATAGGCATTTTTATCACCACCCGGCATCATACTTGGGCCAAAACGAGCACCCTTTTCGCCACCTGAAATTCCCATGCCGAAGAAATGTATTTTCTTTTCTGCGAGGGTTGCGACACGCCTATCCGTATCAGGAAAATAGGTGTTTCCACCATCAATGACAATGTCGCCTTCTTCAAGATAAGGGAGGAGTGTTTCGATGGCAGCATCTACGGGGTTGCCTGCAGGAACAAGTAACATAATAGCACGGGGACGTTTAATGAGCTTAACAAACTCTTCGGGGGAGGTTGTGCCCTTAACGTGTTGGCCTTTGTTCGCTTCGCTTTCCAAGGAATTGGCTTTCGCTGCATCTAAGTCTAACCCCGCGACGGCAAAATGATGATCGGCCATATTAAGTAATAGGTTTCTTCCCATAACACCGAGGCCTACAATGCCAAAATCGAATGATTCCATATCGTATAATTTATTGTTGAGTCTTCTAATTTTTTGCGCTAATCTAAATTTTTAAATGTTGCGAACTGTTGTTCTAATGCAATTATTTTATCGAGCCGACGTTGAAAACGTTCCTCTCTGATATACTTCGCTTTTAAAAAAGCTTCTACCAACTCCCAGATCAATTGAGGCCCGATTACGCGTCCCCCTAGACAGAGAAGGTTCATGTCGTCATGTTCTACCCCTTGATGGGCCGAATAAGTTTCGGTGATGAGTGCTGCTCTTACGCCTGGAATCTTATTAGCGGCAACCGACACACCGACGCCGCTTCCACAAATAGCAATTCCTCTTGCTACCTCGCCTCTTGCTAAGGCAAGTGCTAAGGGTTTAATAATATCCGGATAGTCGTCTAACGCATCGTAGCTGATCGCACCGTAGTCGATCACATCAAAATTTTTTTCCTTCAATTGTTTTAGCAGTTGCTGCTTCTGCTCGAAGCCTGCATGGTCTGCAGCTATACCGATTTTCATGTTCATAAATTATAATTCATAGTAAGCCACCAAGGCGTTAATGAGTAGCGTGTTTTACTCGTGACAAAGCCTTACCCATTGTGAGCACGTGCTTCACCAGCTAAATTCCAACTAAAATTCAATAATTCTGTATTTTTTAAGCAATTTTTATGATTAAATTCTTCGCTCCGGGTCCGATGTATCGAGAGGAAGATGGAAGATTGCATATAAGTTGTAAATTCTCTAAGTTTGTTTAAAAAGGTAACAATGCTTTTTAAAGTTAGTTTTGTAAGACTTAAACAAATTATATGTCAATAAGTAAAGAATCGGAATTGCTTGGAATGGCTAAGATAGGCGAAGTTGTGGCAATTACATTAAAAAAAATGCAAGCCTACGCGAAGCCCGGTATGACAACGAAGGAACTGGATGATTTTGGGGCCGGAATTTTAGCGGCCTATGGGGCTAAATCAGCTCCGGCGCTTAGCTATGGTTTTCCCGGATGTACGTGTATCAGTATCAATAGTGAAATTGCGCACGGTATTCCTTCTCCGGCATGCGTACTTCAAGAAGGTGATTTAGTAAACATTGACGTGTCGGCTGAATTGAATGGATTTTGGGCAGATAACGGCGGGTCCTTTATATTAGGAAAGGATGTTCAAGGGAAAGCCCATTTGATAAACACTTCTAAACGTATTTTGCAACTAGCCATTAACCATATTAAAGGTGGGGTTCGAATTTCAGATATCGGAGAATTGATCGAGAAAGAGGCAAAAAAAGAAGGTTATAAAGTAATTAAAAATTTAGCAGGACATGGTATAGGAAGAAGCTTACACGAAGAGCCTGATAATATCTTAAATTACAAGGACCGTTTTGATAGAAGGAGATTCAAGAAAAATTCAGTCGTGGCTATTGAAACTTTCATTACTACCGCTTCTACCTTAGCAATTGAACAAGCTGACGGATGGACTTTAGTTGGTAATAAGGGCGGTTATGCTGCGCAACATGAACATACTATTGTTGTTACAGACGGAAAACCACTGATTTTAACCGCTAAAAATGGTGTTTGGAATTAACACCCTTTTTTCCCTTTGAAATACATCGACGCTATGAAGGAAACTGTCTTAGCCCGTCTCGAATCCGCCCGTAAAGAACTGTTAGATTTAGGACTACGCAATCCCCTGTTAAACTATCGGACACCAAAAAGCAGAGGCTTACACATTGTAAAGGAGAAAAGTACCGTCATTTATGAGGTATTGGTAAAGCAAGGAAAGGCAATGAGCTTTTTAAGTGTACCGGAAAAGGGGTCCCGGGAGGATATCGAGGATACCCTATCCTTACCCATGGAGCCACGTGCAGAAACGCAGGAAAATGCCTACCTGGATACAAAGCTGCAAACAGATGAGTTTATTAACCGTTTACAGACCAGGTTGTTGAATACGTTTTACGCTGCCCGTACGAGTATAGAAGAACAAGGCGTAAACACGCTTTATTTAGCGCTGGGTATGCTTCATTGGTTTGAAACGCATCAACCGGAGGACGTCCGGTATGCACCATTGATTTTAGTACCGGTATCGTTGGAACGATCCAGTGCTCAAGAACGTTTTCGATTGCGCTATACAGCGAGCGAGATAGGTGCCAATCTATCTTTACAGGCGAAAATGAGGTCCGATTTTCATATCGTGATTCCCGATATGGAGGACATGGAAGACTTTGTGGTCGATAACTATTTCGATGCTGTTGAAAAATCAGTCCGCGGTCAATCGAATTGGAAGGTAGATCGTGATCACATTGAACTTGGCTTTTTCTCTTTCGGAAAATTTATGATTTATCATGATCTCGATTGTAATCAGTGGCCTGCGGAAAATCAACCTCCTAACCAAGCACTTTTACAGGCATTGTTTACGGAAGGTTTTAAGGACGCTGCGCCCACTGCGAATGAAGAACATGATTTGGATATATATCCTGAAGCAGCCAAGATTTTTCACGTAATGGATGCCGATAGTTCGCAGTTGCTGGCCCTACTTGCGGTAAATGAAGGGAGAAATATGGTCATTCAGGGGCCTCCGGGAACAGGAAAGTCCCAAACCATTACGAATATGATCGCTAATGCGATAGGTCAGGGTAAGAAAGTTCTATTTGTAGCTGAAAAATTGGCGGCTTTGGAGGTAGTAAAGCGGCGGTTAGACACGATTGACCTTGGTGAAGCTTGTATTGAATTGCATAGTCATAAAAGTAACAAGAAGGAATTGCATGAGGAGTTAAGGCGCATATTGGATTTGGGACGACCAACTTTAACGCACTTAGAACGGGAGGTTAGTTTACTGGACGATTATAAAGAAGAGTTGAACGCTTATTGTCGTGCGATTAACACATTGGTAGAGAAAAGTGAGTTGACACCCCATAAAATCATTGGCCACCTGTTGGCAATCCAAGATGCTACAGATGCCGTTAAATTACCAAAGATATTACTAGATGATTTATCTGTTTGGGATGCCGAACGTATGCGAAAAGCGGAAGCCTTTGCTGAGCGTGTACAAGCTCGTTTGCAGGAAGTTGGTATACCCATTGAATTGTTGTTTTGGGGCAGTAACTTGGAAGTATTGCTGCCACATGCGTATGATGAAGTGCGTACATTGCTGCAGGAAAGTAAAAAAGCCACCGAGGATCTGTTGTATCATGGAAGAAAACTTGGCGAGGATATAGGAGCTCCCTTAATTCCGAAAAGTACAGATGACATTCGTCTACTTATCGATTTTTTTGGTGTAGCAGGTAGCGCACCTCGTTTGGATGGTGTGGACGTATTGTCGCAAAAGTGGATTACCAAACAAGAGGATATTCACGAATTTATCGAGGCCGGTGAAAGGCTTTCTACCATTTATAAACAATACGAACAACGATTACTGCCCGAAGCATGGGAACATGATGTTTTAGCGCTCAGACAGTCTTTAATGGCTCATGGGACGAAATGGTATCGATTTTTGATCAGTGACTACCGAAAAAGCACCAAACAGCTGGCCGCGCTCTGCCATGCGGCATTGCCCGATGATTTAGCGATGAAGTTGGATTATGTTAATGCGATACTGGAGGTAAAACGCCTAAGAAAAAATCTATTAGTATATCAAAGTTTAGCGGAGGAAATTTTTGGAGGAGCTTGGAAGCAAGAAAAGTCGGATTTCGCAGCGATAACAAGCATCGCTACTTTCTTATCACAAATACATCAAGCAATCGTAGAAGAGAAATATCCTGTTTATTTACTTTCCTATTTACGCGATTATGCCGGTCCTCAAGTAGCTTATAACCACAAAAAAATGCTGACTGATCTATTAGAGCAGCAGTACGGGAAGTTGCAGGAAGTTTTACAACGGCTGGCTTACGATGACCAAAAAAAGTTTGAAAGAGGTTTGTTAGCGGAAGACTTTTCTGTACAATTAGACCTTCTAGATCGGTGGGATAAAGGTTTTGTAGAAATTAACGATACAATCGCCTGGAATAATTTAGTCCGACAAGCAGAAGAGCTCGATTTGAAGAAAGTAACACTTATTGCGCAATTTTGGCCGGAAGCAAAAGATCACCTTAAAACGGCATTGCAAAAAACCTGGTATGAGTTATTGATAGAGCAGGTCATGTTTAATGAACCGGCTTTGCGAAAGTTTGAAAAAAACACGCATGAAGAAACCCTATCGAAATTTAAAAAGCTCGATTTGCTAAATCAGCAATATCATAGGGCCCTGGTAGCCTTGAAACATTGGGAGAATATTCCCCGACAGGAAGCTGGTGGACAAGTCAATATTTTACGAACCGAGTTTAACAAAAAGGCACGTCATATGCCTATCAGACGGCTGATGCAAGAGGCTGGTCTGGCCATTCAGGCAATTAAACCGGTGTTTATGATGAGCCCACTTTCCATTGCTAATTTTTTACCTCCTTCAAGTGTTGAATTTGATTTGGTAATATTCGACGAAGCCAGTCAAGTTCGTCCTGTAGAAGCTTTAGGCGCAATTTTACGTGCGAAACAGCTGGTTGTAGTCGGTGATAGCAAACAGTTACCACCAACCAGTTTTTTTGACACGATGAATAGCGATTTGGAGGACGAAGAGAATGTTACCGCGGATGTACAAAGTATATTGGGATTATGTGACGGGCAAGGGGCTCCTCAATCGATGTTGCGCTGGCATTATCGAAGTCGGCACGAATCGCTTATCACCTTATCGAACCAGGCATTTTACGAGAACAAGTTGGTTGTTTTCCCAAGTCCCGGTTCAACCTTTGATATGGGCTTGAAATTTCATTATTTACAAGATGCCTTATATGATCGGGGAAAAACACGAACTAACCCGGTAGAGGCAGAAGCCGTAGCCGATGCTGTTATGTTGCATGCTGCCGAGCACCCTTATCGCACGCTGGGCGTGGTTGCATTCAGCTCCTCACAAATGCAGGCCATTCAAATAGCGTTGGAAATCAGGCGGCGTAGACAACCTGAAATGGAAGGTTTTTTCAAAAGTCACGCACATGAGCCTTTTTTTATAAAAAATCTGGAAAATGTACAAGGGGACGAGCGGGATGTGATTTTTATCAGTGTCGGTTATGGTCGTAGCGAAGACGATACATTAATGATGAATTTCGGTCCACTTAATAATGACGGAGGTGAGAGGCGACTCAATGTTTTAATTACGCGTGCAAAGATGAGATGCGAGGTTTTTACGAATATTACAGCAGAAGATATTGATCTCAATCGATCGAATAAAAGTGGAATACTGACACTCAAGCGCTTTCTGCATTTTGCGCAACATGGAAGTCTGGACATGAGCCCCGCGTCTGAATCGATGATAAAAACTCCTTTTGAAGACATTGTAAAAAACAGTTTAGAACAAGCAGGGTATGATGTTCGGAAACAGGTTGGTACTGCCGGTTTTTATCTAGATTTAGCGGTGGTTGATCCAAAACATCCAAACAGATACCTGATTGGCGTCCAATGTGATGGTGAGAACTATGCTAACGCGAGATCCGCACGTGACCGTGATCGGCTAAGAGAGCAAGTGCTGACCAATATGGGTTGGGATTTATATCGGGTATGGAGTGTTAATTGGTACAGAAATCCAACGAGAGAGTTGCAAGCTTTACTGGACACTATTGAAAAAGCACAAGAAAAGCTTTTGGCGATGGATATTGCTGAAACGGAGCAAGAAAAAGCCTTTACGAATCTTATGCGTGAAGAGTTGACCGAAGAATCTCCCAAGACTTTTGCCTATTATGAAATGGCACAACTACCCAAAACAGTATCTACACTTGAGTTGCACCAACAGCCTATTGAAAAGGTTGTTGAATGGGTTGAACATATCGTGAAAATAGAAGGACCGGTTCATTTCGAAGAAATGGCCCGGCGTGTGGTAAATGCAGCCGGTGTTTCTAAGTTAGGAACACGTATGCGAAGTATTTTAACACGGGCCAGCCAACTGGCGGAGGAAAAAAAAGCCATCCGTTTTGTAGGTAATTTTTTATGGGGAGTTCAGCAGGATGAACCACCGATAAGAGATCGGAACAACTTGCCGGCGATATCAAAAAAGATTCAATATATTGCGCCGGAAGAAATTGCTTTAGCCACTTTACAAATCATTGATCGATCCATTGCGATTTTGCCTGAAGCACTTTTTCCCTTGGTGAGTAAAGCTTTTGGTTTCGGTCGATTGACAGAGGAGGTACGACAGGAAATAGCAAATGCAGTGAGCGTATTGATTGTGCAGGGAAAGGTGAAAAGAGAAGGAGATCTATTGAAACCGGCTTCGTAAAAAAAGCTGTTAATTTTTCGGTTGCGGATATACCATCGATTGCGATACTTTTGATCTATTAAATAATAAGTTATGCAATTAACGATAGATCTAATGTACGAAGCTGCTGTAAACAAAGATTCTTCTTTTGAGGGTGTCTTTTTTACCGCTGTAAAGACGACTGGTATTTTTTGTCGGCCTACGTGTACCGCCCGGAAACCAAAAAAAGAAAACGTAGAATTTTTTAAGACAAGCAAAGAGGCGATCCTAAAAGGATATCGACCTTGTAAAATCTGTAATCCTTTAGCGTATAGTATGACACCCGATGGCATACGGAATGTTTTAAATCGCTTGGCGGAAAACCCCGGAATGAAGTTTAAAGATCGCGATTTACTGCAAATGGGTGTTGAACCCAGTATGATAAGACGTTGGTTTTTGAAGAACCACGGTATGACTTTTCAAGCCTATCAGCGTATGTTTCGCATTAATAACGCTTTTAAGCGTATCCAAAAGGGTGAATCCATTACAACCACTGCGTTTGATACCGGTTATGAGTCGTTGAGCGGGTTTGGAGATTCATTTAAATCTATTTTTGGGGTATCTCCTCAACATTCAAAGCAGCAACGTGTAATTGATTTGAAGCGCTTAGAAACCCCTTTGGGAACGATGGTTGCTTGTGCCGTAACTGAGGGGATCTGTCTGCTGGAATTTACGGATAGAAAAATGCTCGAAACCGAATTTAAATCGCTTGCCAAAAGGATGAATGCCACCATTCTGCAAGGGAACAATTCACATTTTAATCAGTTGGAAATTGAATTGGCTGAGTATTTTGCGAGTCGACGAAAATCATTCACCGTTCCGCTTTTTACACCTGGCACAGACTTTCAAAATTTAGTTTGGAATACACTTCAGCGCATACCTTATGGTCAAACGATTTCGTATAAAGAACAGGCACAGATGATGGAAAAAGAAGCTTCTGTTAGGGCCGTTGCCAATGCAAATGGTATGAATAGAATATCCATTTTGATTCCCTGCCATCGAGTGATTGGGTCGGATGGACAACTGACAGGTTATGGGGGTGGTATCTGGCGGAAAAGAGCCTTACTCGAACTGGAAAATGAATTAGATGTTAGCTGAATGGACATGTTGAGGCAAAAGTGCGAGAATGGCGATCTCTCGTTCTTTTCCTCTTAATCGTATGCTGCCTAACAGTCTACTGCTATATTCTTTGGCGCTGCTCAATAGGGAAAGTAGGTCTGCGCTGATAATGACTTCCTCTTTAAATTCCCCACATTTACCCAGTATACGTGAAGTTGTATTCAATACATCACCTGAATAGGTAATATCTCTCTTTACAATTCCGACCTCGCCTGCAATCACATTGCCGGAATGAATTCCGGCCTTAAAGGTAGGTACGAAGCCATATAGTTGCGTATATTTGTCTCGCTTCCTTTCAATCGTCATCTTTATATCAAAGAAACACTTTACGCAATGCGACTTTTCTAATCCATCTTTATAACTCCAGGCAACGACCACCTCATCCCCAACGTACTGGTAAATACTCCCTTTATTTTCAAGGATGGGATTGGTGATGTCGGCAAAAAAATCTTTGAGAAGCGAATGGTATCGTTCATTACCAAGTCGTTCCGCAATGCTTGTGGAAGCATTGATATCAAGAAACATAAAAATACGTTTTTCCGCTTTCGGGGTATTATATTTACCTATTAATATATGGAAAAATGTTTCGTGCCCAAATTTACTGCTCACTTGCAAAAGGAGTTGGGTAAGTGCAACGATAAAGGCCCAAACCAGGCCGCTTTTTAATGGATAGCTATCCGTCATGAAGGAGAGCACCGCTTGTTGCGTTATGGGGTCTGTCAATGGTTTTTTTAATTGATAAGGTACGATCGTTAAGCCCATGACAATTGTGATAAATCCGACAATAAGCACAAAACATATAAACACGATCAAAATGGTATAAGCATAAGGTTTATCCCTAAATTTTTCGTCAATATAAAAGACCAGTAAGCTACCACCTAACAATGCACCAATGAGTCCTGCTCCCATATTTCTAAGCACAGAAATGAAGAAGGAATAATTGGTAGCCGTACCTAATGAAACTTGCGTATGCAATACTAAATGGTCATATATGGCTATTATCAAACCGATGAGCATCCAAGCAATAACAATAAATCCTACTTGTTTCAGTTTTAGAAATGTTCCCCTTTTCATTTGTTTGATTTTTACTTCTCTTACCTTTATTTGCTCAGATCGCGTACATATCCTCGTTTTTATAAAAGTTTATCGTCATCTCGTTCATCTCGTGAGATCTGTGAGCAAGATTAAAATCCAATCGAAAATAAAACATTTTTAGCTCCCGTTTAATTCAAAAAGAAGGAAAAGAAGATAAAAATTAAAAATCACTTTATAAACGAGCTGCGAAGTTCAGTATTTCACTGAGTGATTTAATCGTCCACTGATAAAGATGAAGGTCGTTTAACTCGAGTTCTTTTGTAAATTGGTCTTCAGTGACAATATAACGTTCTCCTAAAGGAATATAGGGGATTTCGCCAATATTATCGCTTTGAATCTGGATATTCAGAAGAATGCTTAAGGTTTGTAAATTGCTGTTCATATGTTTTAGTTCTTCAGGCTAAGGTGTTCACAAGGTACACAATGTGTATCAATATCCGTTTCGCATATCTTCACAATAATGGTACATAGTTTCCTCACTTTTAGATTGTTAGTCGGTTCGGTCGAGACAAGGTTTTTTTCGTCAATAGACTCTTTTCGATGAATGCTTTACTGCTGTTGACGAATGGCTCTATTTTATCTAAGTTTGTTCCATGGGCTAACGCCTAATTCGATTAGCCCCATGGCATTAAAAGATTAAAAAGTGAAGCATGTTTTATTAATTGATGACGAAGAAAAGCTTCGTCAGCTTACTGCTCGAATTATCATATTGGAGGGCTTTGAAGTTGTGCAGGCTGATAATTTAAAAGCGGCACAGAAGAAGCTGACAAGCGAAGAGTTTGATGTGGTTATTTGCGATGTGAAATTACCGGACGGTAATGGGGTGGCATTTATAGAATATATTAAAGAAAAACAGCCATTTGCTGAAATTATCTTATTAACAGCCTACGGAAATATTGCAGACGGCGTACAAGCCATAAAAAGCGGCGCATTTGATTATATCACAAAAGGAGATGATAACAATAAAATTATTCCCCTGCTGCATCGTGCGTTTGAGAAGGCACAGCTAGCCAAAAGAATACAGCAGCTTGAAAAGCAAGTGGAAAGAAAGTACAATTTTGAAAGCATCATCGGAAAGTCGCCCGCCATACTTGACGCAATCAACTGGGGTAAAAAAGTGGCGAAAGGAGATACAACCGTTTTACTATTGGGCGAGACGGGGACGGGTAAGGAGGTGTTTGCACAAGCAATTCATCAGGCGAGCAATCGTAAAATGAAAAATTTTGTGGCCCTAAACTGTGCAGCTTTTGGAAGAGAATTACTGGAAAGTGAGCTCTTTGGTTATAAAGCCGGCTCTTTTACCGGTGCGCTAAAAGATAAAAAGGGCTTGTTTGAAGAAGCAAACGGTGGGACCTTGTTTTTAGATGAGATCGGGGAAATGGCTGTTGATTTACAGGCTAAACTGTTACGGGTTTTAGAGATGGGGGAGTTTTTGAAAATTGGAGAAACACAGCCAACAAAAGTAAACGTTCGTATTATTGCGGCCACCAACAGGCATTTGGAAGATGAGATTGAAAAGGGGACTTTCCGAAGTGATCTTTATTATCGGCTTTCCGTGTTTACCATTTTTCTGGCGCCCCTAAGAGAGCGAAAGCAGGATATTGCTTTGCTAGCAAATAATTTTGCTGAGATTTTCGCTTTGAAGACCAATAAACGGGTTGTTCAGTTAAGTGACGCTTATATACGGGCTTTAGAACAATATCCGTGGAAGGGGAATATTCGGGAGCTTAAGAATGTAATTGAACGTAGTGTCATTTTAGATATGAATGGGGTATTAGATGTTGACAGTCTACCTTATGATGTTCGTCATCCCGAACTTCAGCAGGCGACCGCCCTTTCGAGCTTTTCGCTTGAGGGTATGGAGAAGTTACACATTCAGAAAGTACTCGCCTTTACGCACGGGAATAAAGCAGAGGCCGCTCGTTTATTGGATATTGGCATCGCGACGCTGTATAGGAAAGTAGAGCAGTATAAGATCTGACGATATGTGTATTTTTCATGATCACTTTAATGGAATAACCATATTCCATGAATTTTCCAATTCGTAAGGTCGATTACCTGTGCCGGTTGCTGCGAATAAGTGAGTTGCTTTACCATTTTCAAATAGTAGGAAAGGGCGTTCGAAATTGGCCTGTAACGTCACCTTACCATCCTCCCATTTTATATGTCGTGAATAGGCTTTTACCGGATGTGCTAGATCCCATTGAATGCCATCTTTGGACAGGGCATGGATACCGCCACCTTCCTCGCCACAAATATGCCCGAAGCGATCTTTCATGATCAGTTCATAATGATCACCTGACCACCAGACAAAAGGGTCTTCGACGTCATTATCCAACTTCCCTTGAGCATGAAATTCAAACAATGGTTTTTCGGAAAGTCGTTTATAAGGCCCCTTAAAGGAATCAGCTGCAGCAGCACCAAGTAATAGTGGAGGGTTATGGTCTTTTTGTGATGACTTGTACATCAGGTAAATGCGGCCATCCGGAAGGGAGACGGGCGAAGGGTTTGAAGTAATTGAGGCGTCCCAATGCCCAGGTCTAGGTTCCAATATAGGGTGTTCGCTTCGGGTCCATGGACCGTGAACGGACGTTGACCAGGCCAAACCGATGCGTTTGTTCATCCATGCTCTTTGAGCTAGGCCGCTTGCCCATACATCTTCACCAGGTTTTGGCGGAGTATCTGGATAGGTATTTCCGAAATAGTAAAGTAAGTAATATTTCCCGCTTTTTATTATACGTGCGTTGTGGGTTGTACAGCCATCAAAGAAATTTTTCCCCCGAGCATCTAGTACTACTTCGGCAAAGGTGTAGGGCCCGGCGGGCGTAGTGGAAACCGCTCTTATAATTTGCGAGTTGGTGACCCAATTGCCAAAGCCATATTCCTTTGACCACCGTGAAGCAAACATATGATACAAACCATCTTCCCCTTTTACTACGGAAGGATCCCAAACCCAGTAATCTTTCATTTCAAAACCCCCGTTCAATGGGGCCGGTAACATTCTTTCGGGAAGGGAAAGCGCTTGTTTTTCTTTTCCAAAAAGTTCGGGATTAACAAGTAAAAGAGACGCGGTGCCTAGTGAACTTTTAATAAAGGATCGTCTGGATAACACAGTCATTATTTTAATTGGAGATAGCTATAGACAATATGTGGTAATCATGCTGATTTAATTCAGCATTTCAAAACTAAACATAAATTTATTCCTTTCCTCACTTTTTAGAATAAAATGGATTGCCAATGTGAGAATATATACTCATATACCACCAATTTGTCTTCAGGTTTATAAAAGGGTTGAAATGATCGATCATTGGATCAAGATGCCAGTCCCAACGGCGAAAAAGCAATATAAATGAGGAGCATTAAGATCAGTAGCGCACCAGCTGCGATATATCGGCCTTTCCATGGAACAACGAGATGCTGTGTGGTGTTTGCCGAAGTTATTTGAATACTTTTTGATGGATAATAGCAACCGATGATGACCATTATAAACGCGGTAAGCGAAAAGAGGATGGCCAAAACGTGTAAGTAATGGATTTGAACAGCGAAGATATACTCGCACGCAAAATAGGACAGCATGAAGAAGAGGAGACCGATTTTTGCGGCAATAGCCGGAACCTTTCTATTGACAAAACCAATAATAATAATGGTAAAAATCGGCATACTGAAAAGCCCTGCTACTCGTTGTAGATAGGTATAAAATCCACTATCTACGAAGAGGATAAAAGGGGCGGTGACCATTGCAACAAACGATAGAAATAGCTCAAAGCGTCGAGCTGTTCTGACTAACTCGTCTTCCTTTGGTTTTTTGTTTCTTTTATTGAGATAGGGTAAATAGAGGTTCATAACAAACAGCGTACTACTTCCATGCAATCCCGCATTATAAGTAGTAATAGCCGCCCCAAAAATAAGCGCAATCGTAATGCCTAACAGCGCATCGGGAAGTGTTTCGGCTGCTATTAAAGGAAAAACTGATGCCGTATTTTTCATGTTGGTATATAGGTGTACGGCGATGAGACCCGGTAGATTAATTAAAAGCGGCATCAATAATTTGCTCAATGCAGCGAGCGCCATGCCCTTTTGAGCCTCTTTCAAATTTTTAGCGGCAAATGTTTGCTGGACAATATATTGTTCAATTCCCCAATAATAGAGATTGACCAATAGCATTCCCGTGAAAATCGTGCTAAAAGGAATGGCGTCATGGGCAGTCCCGATAGCGTTTAAATGATTGGTATGTTTGCTAAAAAGCAACGTCAAGCCCGCGAAGATATCGCCTTTTCCCAAGTACCGCAACGCGCAAACAGGAAGGACGATAGCGAGCAAAAGTAAGCCTAATCCTAAGAGTGTATCGGAGATCGTAATGGCTCTTAAGCCCCCTAGAATCGTGTAGGTGCTACCGACTAGACCTAAAAGCCATACCATTATCCATATCGATTGCCAATAGCTAATTCCCCAGAGATCGGGGAGGCGAAACATGCCGGTTAATGCAACAGCACCACCATAGAGTACAGGTGGTAAGAGATTCACTATGTAGCTTAATAAAAAAATGATGGAAACAAGTCGCTTTGTACCTTCATCATAACGATGGGCCAGAAAATCGGGTGTTGTAATCATTCCACCTTTAAAATAGATAGGAAGAAAGTATTCAGATACCAACAGCATGGCAAGCACCGAAGTAATACCCCACGCCATAACAGACATGTTATTGGTGTACACGGATTCGTTTTCGCCGATAAATTGATTTGCGCTAAGATTGGTGAGGATCAATGAACTGGCAACGATTAAATAGCCGTTATTTTTTCCGGCGAGTAAGAGCCCTTTTACGGTTCGTAAATTGGTCGATTTCGTCTTATACCATGAAATAAGGGCAATTAATAAGGTGCATAATCCGAAGCTGACAAAGGCTTCCATGGTTTACAGTGATTTTCTATTATGTAATTCGGTATGGACAACCAGCTGAATCTTTTCACGACTTTTTGCATAAGTGGCTGCAAGTGCTCCCATTTTTTTGAAATCGGTGGAGAACGTTGTAATACCTCCTGCTAGGATTTCCTTGATGACATCATCATTATGTGCCAATACGCCCAAATCCTTTCCAAGTTCCCATTTCTTATCCATGACATCTTTCAGGATGGCATATAGTTCTGGATTATGAATCGTAAAGTACACTTTGTTTTTCTGTATAGTGCCTGGTTTATAGGAGGTTTCGATTTTACCGTTGATTCCGGTATCTTTTAAGAATTTCTTAAAGGATTTGAGAATTTCCTGCGGCTCGGCAGTATTCCTTCTAAAGAAAAAAATAGTTTCCTCGTACGCTGCCAATTGGTGGGTCAACTGTTCAAATATACGGTAGGAACTATGTTGAAACTCCTGGACGATATACGAATAATCTTTTCCCAACGAAATAAAGCGGTCTATGATCAGCAATTTAAAGGGAGGGATACTTAACAAAAGTTCTTTGATTCTTTCGGAAGGAATAGGTGCAATAATGTACAAACCGTAGTGTCCAACGATGCGATGAAAAATAGCTTCAAATACATCCGGATTATTATGGTGAAAATAAAGATCAACTTGGGTATCATCACCCAAGTTGATCTTAAGATGTTGGTACAAGGTTTCTTGAAAAGTATCAAAAGCATACATCAATAAAGCGATCTTTTGCCTTTGCTTTGTATTTTGACTGATTACAAAATAACCTTTCCTGTTTTTTGACGCAATAACGCCGCGCTCGATTAGTTCCTTGTAGGCTTTTACAATTGTTTCACGAGCATAGCCCAGCTCTTTTACCATAGTGTTAACAGAGGGTAAAGGGTCATTTGCATAAAGGCATTCATCATCAATCGCATCCAAAATACCTTGGATTAATTTTTCATGCTTGGAGAGCGATTGTATTTTTTCTAAGGAACGTATTTTTTCAAAAATCGGCGATTGATCGGAAAGCATGTTTTTTGTCATTTGGTTATTTTACTTGGAACTGATTTTGTAAAGATAAGCACCTTCTTGTTCAAATGCTATGGCTAGCTGTTTGTTTAGTTCCTTTTCGTGATTGCTTAATACGTCTTTTAGCACATAGGTCTTGTTCGGATTTAAACCGATTCGAGCCGCTTCGATGTGAATTGATGTTGCCGCTGTATTGAAATTGAAAACGGCAAGGTAGGTGCCTGTTCGATCGGAGCGGAAAAACAACTGGTTGGTTTTTGTCCCCGTATTTCCTTCTATTGGGCGAAATGCTTTCCCCGATTGTATAAGTGTTTTGACTTCCGAACTTCCTAACCATTGTATGATACGTTGTTGCCAATCTGCGGATTTTGAATAATCATCACCCAAAATAACCGATCCGGTAATTAAGCCAGCGATGAGACGTGCACGGTTGGCGCCTTCACTTTCTTGTTCGAAAACCAAATGATCTGCATCTATGTAGTCGTATTGATAGGTCTGCCACCACCCGTAATTGACACTGTTCAATGTGTATTCCGTATCTTTAATGCTTTTCCACGCATCGCAGGCGATTCGTCTCATGTGTGCATAGCGAGCTGTTGCTAAAGAAGGCGAAATAGCTGCATATACCAACATGCTATTGGCCAGATTGTCCGATAAACATTCCATTCCTACCCGATATGCCTGCATACCCGTACTTATCTCGGTATCGAAAAAACGACTAGACTCAGCTGCCGCGTGTGCAAGGAAATCGATTTTTATCATTTTAAATCCACAGTCCTTGAGCTTGTTAATAACATAAGCGATCCGCGCCTGCGTGCCGGGATGGGTGGGATCGAGCGCCCGTCCGCCGTCTAGATCATGATAACCTTTCGTGGTTTTAGTCCACATCTCTGAAAATTTATAATTACCTCCCTCTGCTATTCTGTTAGGATCTCCTCTAAAGCCCCAATCGGTGAATGGTGCCCAATAAACGCCAGGTTCCAGGCCCCTTTTTTTGCAATAAGCAACGAATTCCTTTAATCGGGAAAAATCACCGGAAAACCCACCCTGTACCATATTATCCCAAAAAGAGTCAAGGTCAATAAAGGCGGTTTGATCATCATTTCGAAAAAAAGGAATCTTTTTGTCAAAAAAATCGACTACTCCGGTCGCTTGTTCGTAACTGAGATGCTCCTTGATAACACCCCAGCTATTCCAACCCACGGGTGTTGCCCTGGTCCAAGGTTTAATATAAGGTGCTTCAACCAACCGACCTGCTTTTGCATAAATTTCCATCCCGTCCCGCCAATCGGGAAAATAGCCGATGAAAATTTTTGGTGATCGTATTGTTTTTCCTTTTATAGCGCCATGGTCCATGGAATCCCTGGTTACTTTTACATCACTATAACCAGCGTATATTTCGAGTTCATGAATTGAGGCCTTTTGACCGGCGGTTTTCACACCGGTTTTCCAATCCATATGATTTAACGATCCGATTACCAAACCATGGCGCGATTGATTGTCAAATACAACACCTACTTCCGCACTCATTTGTGCTTCTGTGCCAATAGGTTTTGCATCATAAGCGATAAAGGTATCGTTATCAAATGGTACAAATAGCGTTCTTACATCTTCGCCATGTAGGAGCTGTGTATTCTTACTTTGGATGGGTATCAGTTGGTTGGAGCTTAACGGCTGTTGACCTACGATCTCCAATTGTGTCAAAACAAAGGCTCGATCGGGATAGCAGTAAAAATAGCGATTCATTGTGGGTTGTCCCTGTGCTTCTGCCGTTAGCTTAATCTGAATACCTTTACCCAATTCATCTTTTATAGGATGTTGCTGTATTTTGTAAACTTTATAATCAGTATTGCCGTACTTCGTTTGGTTGACCACAAAAGAAGCCCCGGCATCGTTTACAATGGTTGTTCCCTTATATTTTAAGGAGAACGAACCTGATTTTTTGTGGATAATCAGCTGATTCTCTTTTCCAAAGGGTACGGTATAATCGTCTGTCGTTTGTGCGTCTACTTTTATTGTCATGAAGAAAAATGACAAAGCAACGATGTTGAAACGGTATAGATACTTGATCATTTGCATAATTACTTAGTTGATGTGTTAATATCCTTGGTTTTGATCAGCTTCTGATAGATCCGGATTTTGTCGAAGCTCATCTAAGGGGATTGGCCAGGTAAGACGGAAATCTTGTATGACAACAGGCGCACTGATTCTGTTTCCTTTATACATACCGGAAACCCAGCGATTCCTTTCTTGTACGTATTGCTTTAACAATCCCGTTCGCAACAAATCGAATTTACGCCAGCCTTCGAAGCAGAGTTCGCGCATCCGTTCATCCATTAGGTTTTTCATGAATGCTTCTTCACCCATGAGGGTCCATCTTTTATCGGCCGGCAAATTACCGTTAAACGCTCTTTTACGGACGACATTATTAATGATTTCGATGGCTTCTCCCTGTCGGCCTATTTTGTATAGACATTCGGCATAACATAAGGCCACGTCGCTAAAGCGAACAAAAGGAACGTTCTTACCACTATAATAAGAACTAAGTCCTTGCTCAACGGTGCGTACATCTTCATATTTTTTAACATGTGGATCCAGTTCATCTCCCCATACGTAACCCGTTAAAGAGGGTTCTTTATCTTCCCACGTAAAGTCAAAACGGATACTCTCTGCTCGTCTTATATCTCCTTCTTCCCATAACCCGCCATCCGATTGCAATTCGTAGCAATATTCACTGGGCATCGTTCCATCAAAACCCGCAAATAGGGCAGTAGCTTCAATTGCAGTCATACTTGAAACGGGTCTTGATCCCATATCCCATTGAATGCTATTCATATCACCACTAACATTACTAAACTGAAAAGCATATACCATTTCCTTCTTATAGTCTGCTGAGTTCTGTTGATGCGCATCAAAGATGGCTTGGTAATTGGTTGCACCTGTACCACCAAAATAAGGATTATTATAAACTTTTTCAAACTGTTCAGCTGCTTTTGCATAATCACGAAAACCAGACACTTCCGGCGCATAAAGATAAAGTTTGCCAAGCATTGCTTGCGCAATGGCCCGCGTTGCACGTCTCAAATCGGTGTAACTGGGGTCGGCAGGGTCGGGTAAGTACTGGATAGCCTTCTCTAAGTCGCTTTCAATCGATCCATACACCAAATCGATAGCTTGCCTTTTTCCTCCCATGTCCGTTCCTGTTAAGGGAATAGGGCCAAACATTTGTACGAGTTCAAAATTATTAACGGCCCGAAGAAAACAGGCTTCTCCTAAACGGAGATTGAAGGCAGCATCTTGGCTATTTTCATTTGAACTTAAAGCCGATATGGCACTCGATGCACGAGCTACAATACGGAAGCGACTTTTCCATACCTCCAGTATACCTCCATTGGTGCTATTCATCCCGTCAAGGTAGGTTTCCAATCCTTTACGGAAATTATTGTCCCGCCATTGTATGCCGCCCATAACCGCTTCATCGGTACCGGCGTATAACTCAATACGGTTCTTATGTGCATCGCGCCAGTCTTTATACAGACCTAAAATGTAGCCGTTTAAATTTTCTATATTGTCGAAGATGGCGTCGTCCTGAATTTTTGATTCAGGCTCAACAGCTAGGAATTTGTTGCAAGAGGTGAATGGCAAAGACAATGCTGCCAATAATATACCAGTATATAATATGTGCTTATTCATAAGAAAATCCTGATTAAAGTGGATAAAAATGATCTCGTCATTAGAATGAAAGATTAACGCCTAAAGTAAAGCTGCGAGTCAATGGATAGCCTTCACCCGCTTCTGGATCATACCCTTTGTAAGGTGTAATAAGAAATAAGTTGTTTCCGGAAGCATATACGCTTAGATTACTTAACGGCCCCAGCGACTTACTCGGAAAATTATAAGTTAGGTTCAGGGCAGCTAAGCGTATGAAAGAGGCGTCTAACATTGCCCAATCCGTAGACCCATATCCGAATCTATTGAATTTATTGCCACGATATGCACGCGGAACATCTGTATTTGTATTGTCAGGCGTCCAACGATTGAGTTGTTCAATGCTTGCCGGCGTAAAACTTGCAGAGCCGTCCATTAAAGCATCCCACTGACCATTAAACTTTTTGGCACCATAAGAGTACGTAAATACGGCGTTAAGCGACAGGTTTTTGTAGGCAAAATTGCTGGTGAAACCCCCATAGAATTTAGGATCGGCTTTGCCGACGATCGTCATATCATTTTCGGCTGTTATTTTCCCGTCACCGTCTAAGTCAGCAGGTAGAATATCCCCGGGGCGAACAATGTAACCATTATAAAATGTCATACCGTTAATGCGATCCATATCGCTTTGTTGGGCTATCTTATCTGCTTTAAAAGTGTAGAACGTGTTGAGTGACTGGCCTACAAATAAATTGCCGTCCCGCGACATGATATTGCCGCCGTTCCATAATACATCAACACCATTGACAAGCTTTTTAATCGTATTCTTGTCGTGTGCAATATTGCCCGATATACGCCATTGGAAATCTTGCGAGTTGATAACTAAAGCATTAAAACTGAATTCAATACCCTTATTGGCCAGTTCACCCACATTTGCAATTTGATAATCATATCCGAATGAAGGCCAAAGTGCCATACGCATCAACAAATCGGTATTCCGCATATAGAACACATCAGTTGTAAAAGACAACCTGTTGTTTAACATGCTCAGGTCGAAACCAGCGTTGTATTGTTTTTGTTTTTCCCATCTTAGGGCAGGGTTTCCGAATCGATTATCCTCTGGAGTAAACCCGACGACTCCATTGGAGTAAGCAGGTTGGTAAATGGTCATGTATGTGTAGTTAGGTATATTTTGGTTTCCTAACAAACCGAAGCCTGCGCGTAATTTCAATTGATCTAGCCAATCTGCACTTTTTAGAAAGCTTTCTTCTCGCATATTCCACCCGAGCGATAGGGAAGGGAAGGTTCCCCATTTGTTCCCATCGCCAAATCGAGAACTTCCATCACGACGCACGGTGGCTGTTAATAAATATTTACCATCATACGAATAATTGATTCGGGCGATAACAGAGGCCAGTGTATTGGTTACATAATCTGAATTGATGGTGTTTCGTTCGCGATCACTCGCTAAACCCATTCCTTTATATCCTAATATATCTGTAGGAAAACCATAACCTGTCATATCGATGGCATTGGTACGCGTCTTGGACATACTCGTGCTAACGAGTCCAAAGAGACGGTGTTTGCCAAAAGTTTTCTCATAACTGGCAGAATTATCCCATTGCCAATACTCTGTTACACCACGCCATTGCCAACCCCTTCCATTATAATTGTCGCGCATAGATTGTCCAATGTTGCTGGGGATATAGCTATTATCTTGTTTGTTATAAATGTCGGCGGATATTGAGGTGCGGAGATTTAATCCATCTATTGGTTTGGCTTCCAAGAAATTGGTGGTCAGGATTCGGCTGTGTACCTCTTCACTTAATAACTCTTTCGTTAATATTGGGTTGTAATTCCCCATCTGCGAAACACCCTGGAAGGCCATGTATAAGCGTTCAGTGTCAATAGTTTGCATCGGATTGGCCATCAATGCGGTAGCATACGCATTGTCGTCCAAACGATTTTTATCTCCACGTGAAATGCTGGTATTTGTTCCTACCCTTAGCCAAGGTTTAATCTGTCGCTCATAATTAAAACGACCACTGATTCTTTTATAGCGAGCGATATCAAGTACCCCTTTATTGTCTGAATAGGAGAAACCTAAAAAATAATTGGATTTAGTATCACCACCTGAGAAATTTAAGGAATGATTTTGTTCTAAACCCGTACGCGTAATAGCGTCTAGCCAGTTGCTGGTCAGATTATTTTGACCATTATACAGTTCTTCGGGTGAAAAGATCGCCCCCGCAATATCCGTTTTTGTTAGGAAGTTATCAATATAGCTTTGACGATCGGCACCGGGGTTTTCATCCATATACGCATTTGCATAGGCATCAATACGTAGATCGTACATTTGGCGCGCATCTAATTGTTTAACACGATTTTGATAACTACTTATGGTGGCGAATCCATTATAGCTGATTTTACCATCACCTTGCTGTCCTTTTTTGGTGGTGATGACGATAACCCCATTGGAGGCTTTTGAACCATATAAAGCAGTAGACGATGCGTCTTTTAGTACTTCAATCGAAGCGATATCGTCTGGATTAATCATGCGAATACCTTCTTCCGCTACAATGCCATCGATTACGTAGACAGGATTCGTTCCGTATGAAATAGAATTTGTACCCCGTACCTTAATGGTCACGTCTCCACCTGGAGTAGCATTGGAGCGGGCAATGTATAAGCCAGGTACCTTCCCCTGCATCGAAGTTGTAAGATCGGTTGTTGGAACTTCTTTCAATTGCTTTTCAGAAATCGTTCCGATAGCACCGGTAAGATCGCTTTTTTTGATTCGTGTTCCTACAACGACAACATCTTCTAGTTCAAATCCCTGCGCTTGGAGTAGAATATCATGTACCGTATCCGATACTTTCAATTCCTTTGGTTGGTAACCTATATAGGATATTACCAGCGTAGCACCTGGAGTCACTTGGATGGTGTATTTTCCATTTGCATCCGAAGCTGTTCCACTTGTGCTTCCTTTTACCTTAATGGAAACACCTGGTAGGCTTTCGCGGGTTAGACTGTCCAGAATGCTTCCGTTGACTGTCAGTTGCTGCGCAGAGGCCGTAGCGTCTACAAGGAGGAGCATACTTAGGATGAGAGCTACTTTTATGGCAATTGTAGCACAGCACCATTTTTTTAAGATTAGAATCATGATTGTTAACAGGTTTTATAATTTGTAAATAGCTTGGTTCTTTACGTCCAAGGCGACATTAGGTCCATTAATTTATACGCTTGTCATTATATTGGCTAGTGTGTTCTATTCTGTACTAGTCTATACTAGTGATGCAAAAGTAGAAATAAAATAGAAAAAAAGAAATTATTTTAAAAGTTCGTAAAATGGGTTAGGCGATTAATACGATCTTTTATGGTTTTTAAGGTGTCAATCTATGGCATGATTATCTCGCATTGCTCGATGATTCAAGGGAGGGGAGATGACAGACAAAAACGCTTGGATAGAACTTTTTTCCAATCCATCAAGGTACGTTGTTATCATAAGATACAAAAAGCCGGCAAGCGGGATTAACTATTACTTTTTATCCTGTTCATTCATGCTATACGCTATGCTTTTTGTTTATTCAGCTTGCCTACTTGTATGGCAATTAATTTGGGTAAATAATTAGGGGTACAATTTTTAGCAACTATTTCATTTTTATATAGCCCTGTACGTTCTCCAAGTGCAATGCATCTCGTACGGTATTTTTCTTCAAAAATTCCGATTTGAGCCGCCGTATAATTCATTGCCCATTGAACTTCCGGTACTTCATTCTCAATGCGTGTTTCAATTTTGGAAAGTAGTTCTTCGCTATTTGGCGGTGGTGTTTGCCCGACCCAGCGTAAACGGGCTTGATAATACCAAAAAACTCGTCTTTGTAGTGAAGATTGCCTGTTTTCCCAGGTTTCCATCAGCGAAATGGTCTTTTTGTCTTTCGAAAGCTGATTTGCCATTAACCAATCAATTAACTGAAGTTTTTCATCTTCATTATGTTGATTCATGTCGTTATCTAAATGGTCAATGAGTTTTTGCGAAAGTTGTTTTTTGTCCATAATCAAAATTGCCAATTGTCGGGGTAAAAATTGCCCGGTTGACCAAAGTTCCAAGGCCAATTCGTGGTCTTTTTTAATCTCACTCGCAATCTTTCGTAAGTCTCCCAACTTCGTTTTAGTATTGATCTGAGCCAAGATGTTTTCTGCTTGTGAAGAGCGTTTCATATCAATATTTTGTTTTTTGAGACAATAAATAAATCTTAACTTAAGAAATCGTTAAGCTGTCCATTTCCACAAAATTTCGAAGTGATTGCCCAAGTATGTAATTCCAGCCCGCGTTGAAATCTGCTTTTTCGAAGTCGGGATGCACCAGAAAGCTATCCGTGCCTGAATGGATCAACTTCAAACGGGTTTTATGCGCAGTCTCGCTAAACAATTCAAAAGTTACCAATGATTGCCCAACATAGCCCTCATAGCTCCAAGTATAAGCGATTTTTGTTATTGGACTAGCTTCCACAACCTTGCACCTGTGCAAATATGTTTTTCCCTCGTTTTCTGCAGAAAACTGAAACTCAAAACCAACTTCCGCTTTGAAATCGGAAACCTCAAAGTACCATTGTTTTATCTGGTCTTTGTTCGTAAGGGCTTCCCAAACTTTTTCAATCGGGGCCTCATAAATACGTTCGATTATCAATATTTTCTCGTCCATTATTTCTATTTTTTATTGTTGTTAAGAAATTCGCCCAATGCATCCAGTTTGGTTTCCCAAAACTGTTTGTATTGTGTTATCCATTCGCTTACTTCGTTCAACTTTTCCAATTTTGCTTCACAAATCCGTTCACGCCCTTGCCGCTTCATATCCAGCAAACCACATTCGGCCAATATTTTTAAATGTAGTGATATAGCTTGTCGACTTACATCAAACTGTTCAGCAATGGTGTTTACATTGACAGGCTCTTCGGCAATCATACCGATAATAGCTCTTCGTGTCGGGTCTGCTATCGCTTGAAAAACATCCCTGCGTGTCTCCATAATTTGCAAGTATTTACTTGCAAATATAAAGGCAAGTATTTGCTTGCGCAATTTTTTACAGTTTTTTTAATTGATATTTTTTAGGTATGACTTGTTAGCGGTTTCTTGTTAAAGTGGATACAAAAAAACAAATTATACAGACAACAGCCTGGCAATCGTGCACCGGCTTTTATAGTTTTAGAGTGTCGATGTGTGGCAGGATTACCTCGCTGTACTCGGTGATCCTGTTGGGGAAGATGACAGAAAAAAACCGCACTACGTGCGCTGCCCTTTGTTGTTTTACGTGCTCGGTCGAGTAAACTCGGCTCGCGCTAAAACAACAAAAGCCCTTGCTTTCGCAAGAGCTTTTGTCTGTCGGGGTGGCAGGATTCGAACCTACGACCTCCACATCCCAAATGTGGCGCGATACCGGGCTACGCTACACCCCGATGCTGAATACAGCTTAAATCGCTGCAAATATAGCCCTAAGTTTCAAATTGTCAAATGATATTTATCGTGGGCTTACTAACTGGTTGAAACCAAATGCAATAATTTTATTTGTTTGCTTATTTTTAATTTATTGGACGATGACATGAGCGGTATTTAATCATATCTTTCATTTTCACGAATGATCCAGCCTGTACTGCATTGTCGAAACGATCGGATAAGTTTAATGTATCATGGCTAGGGCCGCTTCCAATTGTGGATCGCGTCCTTGGAGCAAAGCTTCTTCATTGTACTTTACTTCTAAATCCGGCGGAAAACCAACACCTTCGTATATCTTTCCATCTCGATATTTAAGGGCAAGCGAGGATGTATAGGTAAGATTTATAAGGGGGCTTGAAAATTGCCCGCCGTTGAAATACGTATTACCAGTTAGTGGTCCATTACCTCCCCAAGTGCGTTCGCCAACGAAGTGGCCATTGGGTAAAGATTTGATAGCCATGACAGTCATTTCAGCCATGCTTATAGACCAGGCGTCGGCCAAGATAACGATGGGGGCGGTTACTGCCTTCCACCCAGCTTCCGGTGTAACAAAAGCTGGAACCCAGGGGGAATAGTCGAGTCTACCATTGCCTTGTTTTGAACGAGTGAAGCCCAGATCTAAACGCTTATCAATCATTTTTCCGACCAAAAAATTGAGATCGACTAGCGCACCCCCCCCATTCCCACGTACGTCCAAAACAATCCCTTTAATATTTGTTGTATTTTTAAGGAGTTCAAAGAAATGTTCTTCGACGATCTTCACCGCATTTTCATCGTCACTTTCATATAGACTCTTTAAGTTAAACGCATTAAAGTAAAGATACAAGATGTTCTGATTTATCGTTCCTGCAACAGCGACGTATTGCTGATCTAAATTCACAAAACCCCGTTTCCAGCCTTGATCTAAGTAATTTGCAGAAACAGTATAGTAAAAATGTCCGGGATTAATGGGATCATGATAGGCAGGACTGTTTAACTTGCGCTGATAGGCTGGATTGATACTCATAGAATCAGCCAACCATGGGTCGTTAAATGACAAATCATAATGTGAATCAATTAATCCGGCAGTCATTTCTTTAAAATAAGTGTAACCTTTCCTTACGTCATTTGAATCTGTGAGGTTAAGCTGTGCAAAAAGTGGTTTATATTGTCTATAAGCGCGATCCCAATTCGTTGTGTCAATATCCCAGAACACATAGTTGTTATTCATACCATTCCAGTATGCCTCAAAGACTTCACTGAAGCTGCCTGCGATGTAGTCATCAGGTCGATTAATTTGCGGAATTTCTTTGCGGCAGGACGCGAAGCCGAATAAGGTAGTGAAACTTAAAATAATATAGTGGTTAAAACGTTTCATGTTACGGTAATTTCGTTGATTTAATGCCTATTTGCTACGTTCGTTTTGGAAAATATTTTTGAGGTTGAACAAACAACCTATACGTATCCCATAATTATCATGATAGCGTGGTGTTTGGTTGGTCATATATTTTTTTTGTAGATCGGTTAAGCCGTAATAATAGCGTCCTTCAACGAAAAAACGATATTTTTCCTGCAGAAGATATTGAATTCCTACACCTGCAAGTAAACCTAATTCAATGCGACGATCGCGTCGGCTATCGAAATTATATTGCTCGTTATAGGTGTAACGTTGGTAAACCTGTAAAAAATGATCAATCTCTTCATTATCGGCAATTTCAGGCCTGTTATCAAAAACATTGGGCGCAGAACCTTTAACCCTACCTGAAGTCCAATACCCGGCATAACCACCCATATTCAAGAAACCACGTAATTGCTTTCCACCAAAGGAGAATTGGGCTATAATTGGAAGTTGGATATAATTGTTTATATTTTTTTGATAAATACCTTCAAAGAATCCTGTCCGTTTTATTTGATAGTTCTTTTGAATGTAAGCAGGCTCTATTTGCATTGCAAACCAGTCGTTTATGTGATATAAGATCGGTAAGCCGATTTCGAAGCCACTTTCAGCCTCATAGGTTGTAAATGCGCGATAACCCGTACTACTATGTAGATAATTCTTGTTGTATCCACCTGCTATTCCGATTTCTAACCGGTTTTGCGCTTTCAGGTTACGGCCAATCAAATCGAATAAGATAACAAGCGTAAATAGTCTATAATTCATTGATATAATTATTTATAATTGCTTTTACGGTGTCCTATCAGACTCATAAAGGAAAGTGCGCTTAATTGCTTATCCAGTGAATTTGCCAAGCAGCTGGTTTATTAACGGTATGTTATTCCTAAAATAATCTGTTGCGAAGACCGGTAAATGGCATCGATTTATTGTGTTGTTTAGGATTTAATTGTAAATCTATTACGCTAAGATAAACAATTTTTCGTTATTGAAGACTTTATTTTAATTAGACACAACTTTTTTAACATATATATTAGCGAGAATATTAAGTTTTCTAGCTTTTCTGCAAAATTATAAGCGCTTATATATAAAACTTGGTAAACAACGGTACAACCACGCAATCATTTTCCATCGATGAGTTATGTATACCGTGCTTTTCTTCCTGTCTAATGCTTGAATAATTTGCTTTGCAGCTTTATCGACAGGTGCCACCCAGAATTTAACAGGGGATTTGGCCATCGGTGTATCGACAAAGCCCGGACAAATATTGGTGACAATCATCCGTTTTTGTTGATGAAACGCTTTTTGCTGAAGACTTTCCAAGTAACGGATTTGGTAAGCTTTGGTAGCACTATAAGCGGGAGCTTGTCGACTGCCTCGCAAGCCTGCAATAGAACTAATGCCTGCTAAATGGCCATAGCCTTGTTGTTGAAAAAAGTTAAAAGCCCAATCCGCCACACAAGTAAAGCCAGTTACATTGAGTGCTATCATTTCGTTTTCCACTGAAAAATCAAGACTTTCGTTTATTTCTCCGTTCCCCGCAGTTATAATTAGCAAATCCAGGCCTCCTAGCTGTTGTACCAATTCTTCTAGATACTGTTGACAGGTACTGGTTTCTTTGATATCAAACGAAGAGGTATAGATGTTTTTCGAATATTTATTTTTGAAATCATCTAGCAATGCCCTACGTCTTCCAGTAATGCCGAGGATATTGCCTTTAGTGACTAAAAGCGCTGCTAAGGATCTGCCGATGCCCGAACTGGCACCTATAATGATTATTTTCTTTCCAGTCATTGAATATGTTGAACGCTTAATTAGACTAGGCAGTTATAAGGAATGTTACATATTAAACAGGAAAACTGAAATAGAAGGTGCTGTCAAAACCGAGCATCGTGTTTCGAATATCACTTTATTAGATTATAACATGATCTTGTTAAAATCAGGAAGTATTAAAAAAAATCTTTCCATTTTACGCAACCGTTTGCGTTTGTAACCGGTTTGTTATACTCTGTTTTTTTCTCTAGCATTGTGAAAAGCTAACTGATCATACCTGTCTTTACTAAGGCGTTTTTGGGAAGGTAATGCGTACGCATACGCTGGGAGGTTTATTTATATGGTTGGGTACAAATTTTTGAAAGATGAAGGCCTATTTTAATCCCGATGAATCTATCTTAATCCATAAATTGGCAAGTGGTAGCGAAAAAGCATTTTATATGTTGTATGCTACGTATTTTAAACAAATCTATTCCTTTGTCTTAGATTACGTTAAATCGCCGGATTTGGCGGAAGATATTTGCCAGGAGATATTTTTAAAAATCTGGCACGACCGTACGGGTTTACGGGAAATTAAATGTTTTAAAGCATACCTATTTACCATTGCACGTAACCATACACTGAATATGCTAAGGAAAGCTAGTAATTCACGCACAGTTTTAGGTGAGGTCCTTAACTATTATCCCAGCAACGAGAAGACGACCGAAAACGAGGTGCAATTGAAAGAATATCAACGCTATTTACAGGAAACCCTGGCAGGCTTAACGCCTACTGCACGTCGCATATTCAAATTGTGCCGCGAAGAACAGAAAACCTACGACCAAGTAGCTCGTGAGCTGGGAGTAAGTCGGAATGCAATTAAAAAACACATGGTACAGACCATGAAAACGCTCAAGGCTTTGATCGAGGGGCCTTTGGAAGTACGGTGGTGTGTTTTCTTTTGGATTATTTTTTCTATTTCCTCATACATTTGATTTTTTTTGAAAAAGTTCCGCTTTTCAGGTACCCTAAAAAAGGATTCAGGTGTCTTAGTTTATGTAGCTCGATGAACTACATAGCACCAAATGAACAAAGACTTTTTTTATAAAGAATTGATTCGTAAGTATCGTGATGGCTCGGCTACGGATAAGGAGCTGGAGGTGTTTTTTCAGCTTGTGCAATCTGGTAAAATAGATGTTTATCTAGCTGAATTCATGGATGAACATCTTAATCAAATCCAATCGAAACGTAGTTTTCATCTCCGTTACCTTCATATTGCAGCCATCCTTATCTGTTGTGTTTGTACTGGTCTTTTCTTTTATTATCATAATACACGTAATTCCAAAGTATCTTATTTAACGGAAGCGATAACAGCAGCGGAAGATCAGGCGATCTTAACCTTGGCAAATGGCAGAAAAATTAGATTAGATTCGAATTCGGCAAAGGGCGACTTAGCGCAAGGGTTTCGCGTTCTTCATGGTAAGGAAAATATAATTGATTATCGTACAGAGGAAGACTTAGGCAATGAAATGCTGACTTATCACGAGATTGCTATACCGAAAGGGGGGAAATATCAAATGATATTGAGTGATGGAACCAAAGTATGGCTCAACGCTGGCACAAAACTTAAATTTCCTATCCAATTCGGTAAAGCACCAAGAGAAGTTGAACTTTACGGTGAAGCTTATTTCGAGGTCCGGCCAAGAGCTCAGCCCCATGAAAGTCATCAACCCTTTATTGTGCACACACGTCATCAAGCTATTCAGGTGCTTGGTACAAGTTTTAATATCAAAGCGTATCAAGAGGATTTTGAGGAAATATCTACGCTCGTTACAGGGCGAGTTAAGGTGATAAACAATCAAACGCAACAGACACTAACATTAAACCCGGGGAAAGAGGCGATATGGAGCGGTGCAAAATCTGCTAGTTCGGTACGCGATGCTGACGTGGAGGAAGCGCTAGCTTGGAAGAATGGTGATTTTATTTTTAATGAAACACCAATACGGGAGATTATGAAACAATTGGCTAGATGGTATGATGTGGAGGTTGAATTTAATGGGATTGGAAACGATCAATATAGCGGATATATACCCAGGGATGTGAACTTAAAGCAGGTTTTAGATATGATGGAACGAACCGGGGAACTGAAATTTGAGATTAATAACAAAAAGATTTACGTAAAAACCAAGATGCCTATGTAAGAATCATATTAAAAAAACCGGTAGCGATGCCGCGCTTCCGGTTTAAATTGGAGCAAGTCAATTTGCCTAAGAAGTTAAATAAACTAATCGACTAACTTAATTTACAAATGTATGAATTTAACTATTCAATACAAAGCACCTTATTGGCCTAAAAATTACCAGTCCCGTCGGACCTTTTTTTATTCTAAGTTTTTAAAAATCAGTAAACTGACCTTTTTTTTATTATTGATTTCCTTGTTGCAAGTATCGGGTAAAGTATTCTCTCAGGAGATTGATCTTTCGTTCAAAAATGCATCCTTGGCATCCATTTTAAAATCAATCAGTAAGCAGAGCGGTTATCGGCTTTTTTACAATAGTAATTTACTTCAAAATGCGAAGTCGGTGACCATTAATTTGCAACATGCTTCCTTGGAAGAAAGCCTTGAAAAAGTTTTGCAAAACCAGGCACTTGCCTATAGTGTAGAAGATAAATCAATTGTCATTCGAAAGCAGGCGGATTCCCCGGCAATCTCTTTAAAGAAGGTTCAGCAGCAGTTAACAGTTGGTGGTACCGTAAAAGACGAAGCAGGTAAGCCTTTAGCAGGTGTAAGTGTTCAGGAAAAAGGTTCAAAAAACGGTACGTTAACGGATTCAGAAGGCATGTTCCGCCTCAATCTAAGTAAAAATAATGCTCTGTTGGTTTTCAGCTATTTGGGCTATGCACAAAGAGAGCTCATGGTTACAGGAAACACGGTTGATGTTGTCTTAAAACAAGACTTAGCCGATTTAGACGAAGTTATTGTTGTAGGTTATGGCACACAGAATAAAGCGCTTGTAACAGGAGCGGTTTCACAAATTAGTGGGGAAGTATTGCAAAATCGCTCCATATCACGTGTAAGCCAGGCGTTACAAGGACAGATGCCGGGTCTCAATATTATTACCGGTAGTAGTGGAGGTGCTCCTAACGCAACACAAAATATTAATGTACGTGGATTCACGGGATTGGGAACCACCGGCGGGCCATTGGTCGTTATTGACGGTGTGCAAGGAGGTGATATTAATAGCTTGAATCCAGATGATATCGAAAATATATCGGTACTGAAGGATGCCGCGTCTTCAGCTATTTACGGATCCAGTGCACCTTATGGTGTTATCTTAATTACCACGAAGCAGGGGAAAAATGGAAGTAAACCTGCCATTACCTATAACAACACTCTGGGATGGGCTGCACCGATAAATTTACCAAAAATGTTGAATTCCCTGGATTTTGCCAATTTGTATAATGAGGCCGCCGTAAATGGTGGTAGAAGTGAGATATTTAATCAGGAAACGATCGACCGCATTATAGCCTATCAAAACGGATCCTTTAAGGACGAAACGATCGCCAATCCACAACCTGGTGCGAATGATTATTACACCTGGGGCAATGGAAACGGTAATAATGATTGGTTTAAAATCTATTTTAAAGATTTGGCATTCAGCCAGCAACATAACGTCGGGGTTTCGGGTGGTTCTGAAAATACGACTTACTATGTCGGTCTGGGATATAATGATCGCGCGGGTATGTACAATTATGGAAACGACTCGTATAAACGTTTTAATGTCCGTACTAATATCACAACGTCTGTTGCGAAGTGGTTGGACTTTAGTTATCGTGGAAGTTTTTCAAAAGAACTTAGCAACTCACCGAACACCTATTCTGGAAAAACAGGCGGTAATTACATGCACCAAATTGGTCGAAAGTGGCCAAGTGTTCCACTGTTTAATCCGGATGGTAATTACTCGGATGCAAGTGATGTGCTACTTCATCAGCAAGGTGGACGCGCCAAATCAATGCTTGACAAGGCCTTATTGACCGGCGAGTTCACTTTTAAGTTGGCGCCCGGTTGGACAGCAACGGCTAATTATACCTTTGACGGAACCTTTCAAGATCAGAACGCACACACTAAAACACTCTATTCGGTTCGCCCGGATGGCTCGCAGTATCAAATAGGTGGCACTTATCCCAATGGCTTTAGTCGATCAAACTATCGTACTCAACACCATATTATCAATGCGTTTACCAAATATGAAAAACAGTTAGACAATCATTTTTTTAGTATAATGGGTGGTTTTGTGCGCGATTATACCGACTATCAGCGGTATGCAGCCAGCAATAATCAGCTCTACTCAGACAACATTCCTGCTTTATCAGGTACTTATGGACCGGCTCCATCTATTAGTGATTTTACCCGAAAACTTGCTTCGGATGGTTTTTTTGGACGATTTAATTATAACTATAAACAAAAGTACCTTTTTGAATTTAATGGGCGTTATGACGGAACATCGCGCTTTCTTGGGCCGGTTCGTTGGAAATTTTATCCTGGTGTCTCATTGGGATGGAATATCGATAAGGAAGTGTTTTTCGAGCGGATAAAGACGACGCTTAGTAGTTTTAAGTTGAGAGGATCCTATGGATCTTTAGGTGATCAGGCTTTTATAGATACCGATCCAAGCAATCCAAATTGGTATCCATTTTATCCAAGCTTAGGTACTTCAAGTCCTTCTGGCACGAACTGGTTGTTTGGCGGTAATCAGCAGGCAGCTGTATCGCCTCCTGGACTCATCAATCCGGATTTAACCTGGGTGACCACCACCTCCCTGAATATCGGAGCGGATATCGGTTTTTTGCAGGATCGTTTGAACGCCTCTTTTGACTGGTATATCCGTAAAGCAGATGACTTCGCGGGGCCTGCCCAGGCATTACCTGGTGTATTGGGCAATAACCCACCCAGCGCGAATAATGCAGCTATGGAAACGAGCGGATTTGAGTTGAGCATACAATGGCGTGATCGGATAGGTGAGGTTAATTATGGCTTACGTGCTGTTTTGAGCGACTATCAAGGGAAAGTAACACGTTATCCAAACCCTACTGGACTAATAGGCGATAATACGTGGTATGTAAATCAAAAGATGGGCGATATTTGGGGATATACTACCTACGGACTTTTCCAGGACCAAGCGGAAATTGACGGTGCGCCTTCACAACAGCGTATCTCCGGGCAAACATGGAAACCCGGCGACGTACGTTATGTAGATCTTAATAACGATGGTATCATTGATTTTGGTGATAATACGCTTTCAAACCCAGGTGACAGACGTGTTATTGGAAATAATACACCCCGTTTTGCTTACGGATTCACAGGCGATCTCAGTTGGAAGCGTTTTGACTTTATGTTTTTTATTCAAGGAATTGCAAAGCGTGATGCATGGGTTGGTTCCAACTATTTCTGGGGGATTACGGGGGATGAATGGCAAAGCTCACCTTTCGACGTGCATAAAGATCGTTGGAGTCCTGAAAATCCCAATGGCTATTTCCCGAAGTTTTACCTTACTGGTGAAAACGGAAAAAATACGCAAACACAAACACGTTATTTGCAGAATGCCGCTTATCTAAGATTGAAAAATATTCAACTGGGCTATTCGCTGCCTAAATCTTGGTTGGATAAAATAGGTTTTAATAAAGTACGATTTTATGTAAGCGTGGAAAATGTCTTTACAATCACCGATTTAATTAAAACGATGGATCCCGAATTATCTATCAGTGATGCTAAGATCTATCCCTTACAACGGACCTACGCAGCGGGTGTGAATTTGTCTTTTTAAAAGTTTATTTCGAACGATATGAAAATACTAAAAATAACTGTTCTACTTAGCTATTGCTGCCTTTTATTCAGCAGCTGTCAGAAAGATTTATTAGAGCAAACGCCTGAAACCAATATCAGCGACGCAGATTATTGGAAAACGGCCAACGATTTGAAACTTTATGTTAATAATTTTTATAATACGATGTTGCCCAATTATAACGGTTGGGGATCAATTGGGATATACGGTTTGGATGCGGACGGGAGCGATAATATGATCGCTACCAGTTACAATTCGGCCTTGAATGGGGAAAGGGTTGTGCCGGGAAGCGGGGGAGCTTATGGTGCCTATTCCGATTGGTCTGCACTACGAAACGTGAATTACTTATTGGCAAATTATAGTAAGGTATCAGAATCTTTTGATGTAATCAAGCCGTATGTTGGCGAAGCCCTCTTTTTCAGAGCATATTTTTACTTTGACAAGTTGAAAAGTTTTGGCGATTTACCCTGGATAAATATTCCGCTTAACACTTCTTCAGAGGAGGTTTACAATGAACGTTTACCTAGAAATGTTATTGTGGATTCCCTGATGAACGATTTAGACAAAGCCATTGCCTATCTACCTACAAAAGGTTCCGCAGAAGCTTCGCGTATTAATAAGGAAATCGCCATGCTGTTTCAAGCTAGAATCGCGCTTTTTGAGGGTACATGGGAAAAATATCACGCAAGCACAGCTTTTGGGGTTTCCGGTTCGGATGGTCGTAAATTTTTGGAAAAGGCTGCTTCTGTAAGTACTGCTCTGGTGGACAATGGCGGTGGGTATGGTCTTGCCGCCTTTTCAAATGAGGATGAGTACTGGCGTCTCTTCAATCAGGTTGATTATACAGCTAATAATGAAATTATGTTGTGGAGAGCCTTTAACTTGAGCTTAAATTTAGGGCATCGATGGCACCGTTATACGCCAAGTGGTGGAGGAAGGGGGCTTACCAAAAATCTAGTAGATGCTTATTTGTGTATCGATGGAAAACCGATTGGATCAAGTAGTTTATATAGGGGGGATGCTAGCCTGCAAGATGTTGTTGCCAATAGGGATCCCCGTTTAAAGCAAACACTATATTTACCAGACGGAAACCATATCATTACCGATAATCGTCCAGGTGGGCAAGCGCCTGTTCTGTTCGAATATCCTACTTTCGATGTGGCGAACGAAAACAAGTCATTAACAGGCTATCAACTCTACAAGGGGCACAATCCAGACTACAATCAGCAGCAAGACCTAGGTACTACCGGACAAATCATTTTCCGTTTTGCCGAAGCAGTTCTCATTTATGCAGAGTCTAAGGCTGAACTTGGACAGTTTACGCAAGTAGATGCTGATAGAAGTATTAATTTGCTAAGACGACGGGTTAACATGCCTGATCTATCAGTTACCATGATTGAAAACGACCCTAATCGTGAATTTTCTGCTATCAGTCCATTACTCAATGAGATCCGTCGCGAACGACGAGTAGAGCTTGCTTGCGAGGGGTATCGCTCAGATGATTTATTCAGATGGGCGGCTATGGATGAAAAAATCAGGGGATGGAAACCCAAAGGTGCAAAAAGGGCACAATGGGAGGTGCCTGGTGTGCCTGAGAATATTGCAACGGCTGTTAAAAGTTTTCCGGTTGATGCCGATGGTTACATCGAATACTACCAGCCTGTAGGTGCCTTAAATGCCGGGTATCAATTTAAGCTTGATAGAGATTATTTATCACCTATTCCATTAGATCAGATCAGTTTGAATCCGAAGATTAAGCAAAACCCCGGGTGGTAATTTTGATTGGTTGGTGGCAAGCTGTTCAAAGGAACAGCTTGCTTTATTCTTTGTATCTCCTATTCATTTGGTAGTTTAGGGAAAGCTGCCATCATTGTCAAATACTAAAATGAAAGAAACATGAATCTAAAACAATTGCTTAGCCTTGGCTTAACGATCTTGATGTTAAGCTTCGGGCATCTTGATGCAGCGACAACAGATCTGCCAATTTCGGCGACCTTAGTGGATCCACTGGAAAAAATTTTACCGGAAACGTTATGGCCGAATGAAAGTTTTCGCAGGATAGAGGTGGCGAGGGGCGAAGTGGCCAGTGCGCAATTGGTGCTTCGCAGTACACAAACGATTGATAATGTAATTGTATCGATTGAAGCTGCGGATTTACCTCATGCTCGTATCGCCTATGGGGCGGTTGGCTACGTAAGAGCAGAGAGGCAATATACCGATCCTGCAGTAGATCGACTTATTTCGAACAGCGGATTTTATCCTGATCCGATTCTGGACAATAAAGAAATTAAGCTTCAAGCGGGATCATCTCAAGCATTTTACATGAACATACCCATTTCTGCTGATACAAAAGAAGGAATGTATTCGGTAAAAGTGGTAGTACAAGCGAAAGGTACTCGAATTCAAAAAGAGTTTTTTATTCAAGTATATGATGTTCAATTGGAGAAGCAAGCACTTTGGATTACGAATTGGTATAGTTTAGCACCTGAACGCCTGGCGCTGTTGAATAAGGGAGAAAACGTGGAACCTTTTGGGCCCTTATACTGGCGTTTAATAGAAGTATTGGCAAATAAAATGGCTGCTTATGGACAAAATGTGGCACTCATTTCACCGCTGGACTTAGCTATTTATAAAAAGAAGGGCTCGCAGTTAAGTATTGATTTTTCACGTTTCGATCGAACGGTAGAGATCTTTCGGAAAGCTGGTGTTTTGGGAAGAATTGAAGGTGGCCATATAGGCCAACGAGCAAGTAACTGGAGTAGTTCATTCATTGTAAGAGTTCCTGAACCGACGACCAATTCCACTGAATTTCAACATTTGTCAATTGAAGATCCAAAAGCGAGGGACTTTTATGCACAGTTTTTTAAGGCATTGCTTACACATTTAGAAGAAAAATCCTGGCTCAATATGTACTATCAACACATTGCCGATGAACCCATCAGTGATAACAAGGAGTCGTATATCGCCATCGCAAGTTATGTTAAATCAATAGCACCACAACTCAAGATTATGGAGGCTTGCCATAGCAAGGATTTAGCAGAAACGATTGATTTATGGGTGCCTCAATTGGATTTTCTGAACAAAGATTTTACTTTCTATGAAGATCGTAAAAAAAAGAATGACGAAGTGTGGTTTTATACCTGCTTATCACCTAGGGGTAATTATGCAAATCGATTTATCGATCTTCCGCTTATAAAAACGCGATTGATTCATTGGATCAATTACAAATATCAAATTGATGGTTATCTTCATTGGGGATTTAACTACTGGAACGAGGAACCTTTTGAAGAAACAACCGGTATTAATAGTGAGGGAGGGAATATACTACCTACGGGAGATTCCTGGATCGTTTATCCAGGTTATCAAAAATTATATAGTTCCATACGTTTGGAAGCGATGAGAGATGGGATTAATGATTATACGCTATTGCATATGTTAGCGAAGAAGAATCCCGCTTTAGCACAAAAAATCATCGATAATATGATTTTTAGATTTGACTGGTATGATACAAGTATTAAGCATTTTCGAGCGAGCAGAAAAGCCATTTTAGAAGCTTTATCAACGTAGTTGCGATACCTGAAATTAACGATAAAACCATAATAGGGAACAAGGAAGAATGCATTGATCTATCCTATCAGATTTTTTGGCAGAAACTTAACAATTATTATAAACTTTGTTTATTTTTGCTAAACATAAACAAAGTACCTTGGTAAAAATAAGCGAAAAGAAGCGGTAATGGATAAAGCAAAAGTAGTTGTCTTTCATGGCCATCAACAAGCCATGGAGGTGTTAGAGGTAACAATACCGTCTTTAAAAGAGGGTGAAGTTTTGGTGCGAAATCGGTATACGACCTTATGTGGTAGTGATTTACATACTTATTCCGGGCTACGATCAGAAAAAATACCAACCGTATTGGGACATGAGATTGTGGGTGAGATCGTGTCAATCGCTTCTTCTCATCCCGGTGCCGATTATTTTGGGAATGAATTAAAAGTAGGTGATCGGATTACCTGGAGTATATTTTCGTCTGATCCGAATTCACCCATGGCTCAAAAAGGAATACCCCAAAAAGGAGATAATTTATTTAAATATGGGCATGCGCAGATTACGGGCACCGATGTATTGCATGGGGGCTTGGCTACCCATTGTATTTTAAAACCAGGTACAGCCATTCTCAAAATTAATGAGGACATCCCATTGCCCGTTGCTGCCACGATAAACTGCGCCATTGCAACGGTTGCCGGCGCTTTTCGCCTAGCTGGAAGTGTTAAAGATCGTAAAGTTCTTATTATGGGTGCCGGTCTTTTAGGTATTATTGGTGTTGCGATGAGTAAAGCAGCAGGTGCAGCTAAGATTCATGTTGCCGACATAAATGAGCAGCGATTGAAGCAGTCAAATGAATTTGGAGCCGATAAAATGCACCTACTGAAAAATAATGAATCGCTGAACCTTAACGACGTGGATATCACTTTTGATATGAGCGGTTCTCCACATGCTATGGAGCTCGGACTCGATTCGCTTGCTATTGGAGGAGTCGCTATCTGGGTAGGTGCCGTACTGAATACAAGAAAAATAAAAGTAGATGCAGAAAAAGTGATACGTCGGCTGTTGACAATTAAAGGTTTGCATAACTATAATTTTGAAGATTTTGTGTACGCAGTTGATTTTATTAGCAACTACCACCAAGATTTCCCTTTCTCCACAATCGTCGGGAAAGAATTTTGCTTAGAAGAGGTCGAAATGGCCTTTAACTATGCGCTAACAAACAAACCATTAAGGGTAGGCATTTATATCAACCCAACGCCCGCCGACTAATTTCTATGACAAACACGAAGCGCTTCAGGGTACAACAATGGAAGATGTTGCTGGTAACCATGTTATGTTATCTGTTCTTTTATACAGGACGACATAATTTTGGTTGGGCTGCTACAGGAATGGCACAGGCCCTTCAAATCCCATACGCCACAATTGGATGGATAAGTTTTTGCATGCTTATTGGCTATTCAATCGGTCAGTTCATTAACGGAAACTTAGCTGATCGTTTCAGTGCAAGATTTATGGTGACGACCGGTGCCTATTTATCGATCTTAACAAATATCTCGATCAGCTTCGCTGATCATGTTTATGTTATTATGGTTTTATGGGCGCTCAATGGTTATTTTCAATCGATGGCTTGGGCACCGGGTGGGAAACTGATTAATAATTGGTGGGGGCGCGAAGAGCGCGGAAAGGCCTTTGGTTTTTATACCATGGCTGCAGGTTTATCGTCGGTTGTAACCTATTTTCTTTCTATCATTTTGCTGGCACAAGGATATGAGTGGCGTATGTTATTTCGTTTGCCGGTATTACTGCTTTTCCTATCGGCAACTATCTTTTTAGTTCTTGTTCGCGATAAGCCGACTGACGAGGTTGATCAAGGAGAAGAGGATATACTTTCGTCATCGAAAGAAACATGGCTGGCGCGCTACAAAGTTGTGCTTGGAAATAGACGGTTTTTGTTAACCTCATTAGCTTTCGGCTTTGAAAGCATGGCGCGCTATGGGCTTATATTCTGGGTACCTGTTCATTACCTGGGTAAAGACTGGAAGGATAGTCCTGCACATATTTGGGTTACATTCTTATTGCCGGTTGGTATGGCAGCGGGTGCCTTATCCTTTGGTTTATTATCGGATACCTTATTTAAGCACGACCGTCTAAAAGCTATTTTTGTGGGAATGTTGGCAAGTGCCTTTGTATCTTTACTGGTGTATGTTTTACCTGGACATAACCTGGTGTTGGGAGGTATTTTGATGCTGTTGGCAGGTTTTTCTGTCTACGGACCGCAAGCCTGTTTTTGGCCACTGAGTCCGGATATGTTGGGAAGTAAATATACGGGAACGGGAATTGGTTTTATGAATATGTGCGGTTATCTATTTGCGGCTATTGGCGAACCGCTTCTCGGGCATACCATCGATATTACCGGTAATTCGCAAAACATCTTTCTTGTAATTGCCTTGATTTGTTTTTTGTCAACAGCGATCATTTATTTTATTAAGAGTAAGCGTTGAAAAATCGAACGAAGACCAGCGTAATTTGACCAAATATACAGATTTTATTTAGTGAATATGCCTTTGGGAATTTTTCCGGTCCACGCTTCCGGTATATCCTTAGAACCAAAAATACGGGCAATTATACAAGCCGTATTTGTGTTGTTGTTGGGCGATTCCAATCGTTTTCCTTTATTGATATTCGGGCCAACAATGGCCCATGGCACTTCCATTTCATCTAAGGTAAGTCCACCGTGGCCATTTTTGGTACCGCCGTGATCCGTAAAGAAGATAAAATAGGTTCCTTCATATAAATTCTCTTCTTTCAGTTGCTGAATTAGCTGACCAATGGCTTGATCTGCTTCCTCAATCGCTTTCACATAAGGTGCTGACATCCATTGGTGGTTATGTCCGGCATGATCAATATGGACCGAGTAAAGGAATGTAAGCGTTGGCAAATCGCGATTTTCCTTGATGAAAGCAAATGCTCTATCGTAATTTGTACGATAGAGATCGTTTTCTTCGAAATGAACCTCGTCTAAATAATCTTGATTAAAGGGTTTGATCAGGTTTGCCCAATTGTAAAAAAAAGCCGTTTTTATGCTAGGAACCTGTTCTTTCAACAGCTTGAAAACTGAAGGATAGTAGCCTTTACGATCACTTGCAACAGGCGGAAGCTCATGCTTTGACAAGGTCCAGTTATTATTGACAACACCATGTTGCTCCGGTCCGCTACCGGTTAAATGGCTGGTCCAGTTAGGCATCGTTACCGAGGGCATAACCGTACGTGTATTCAATGATAAGACGCCGGTTTTTAAAAGAGCGTCCAGATGGGGATGCTTTACCTGTTTAAACCCGGCAACACTAAATCCATCGAGCCCAATAAGGATTACCCGCGTTGCCTTTTTAGGTTTAGTTACGCCATGATAGCCCAGTAAAAATAGAAGAGAGAAACAGAGAAGAATCTTTTTCATAAAATAGCAGGTTTTATCTGCAAATATAAGCAATAGTATGTTAAATGTTTATTAATATTCAATATACTATTGCTAATATTTAGTATTAATAAACACTGATTAACTATTACCAAGCCGTTAAAAAAGACATAAAGTACTTGTTGCCTAAAATATTTGTTACGGTAAGATGATATAATAAGATGCAAATTTTATATAGACTAAATGTTTTTTTAACACTTACCTTGGCCTTTTTAAAGCTAACCGTAGGCAGATACCATAATGCCTACCTCCTTATAAGTGTTAATGATTATGATAAATTATCTTAAGAGGTTAAGGGTCAGATACCCTTTTTTTTCTGTTTTTCGAAACAGTTTACTTTGTTTTACTCTTCTTTTATCTTTATATCATGCCGAGGCGACTGAGAAAAATCGCGTCGATATGATTCAGCAGGCAAGGCTTACGGGGACTGTGAAAGATGCCGGAGGAGCCCCGATAAGCGGCGCAAGTATTTCCATAAAGGGAACCAAGGCGGGCACTTCAACAGATAATAATGGACAATTTTCCTTGACATTACCTGCTGATGGAAACGCTATTTTAGTAATTAAACATCTTGGTCATATCTCTCGGGAGATGCCGCTTAGCACTAATCAAACATCGATTCAGATTACTTTGCAGAATAGTGAAGAGACCTTGGATGAGGTGGTTGTCATCGGCTACGGTGAAGTGAAAAAACGTGATTTGACAGGCTCGGTAGTTTCAGTAAAAGGAGAGGATTTGACAAAGGTGCCTGTTACAACGCCAGCAGAGGCACTCCAAGGTCGGGTACCTGGAGCTGATATTACACGAAATAATGGTTACGCGGGCCAAGGGGCATCCGTTCAGCTCCGTGGAAATCGGTCTATTGCAAATCCGGAAAGCTCCAACAATGTGCTTTATATTGTGGATGGAATTCAAGGGGTTGCTGCACAAGATATCGATCCCAATGATATCCAATCCATCGAAGTTTTAAAGGATGCTTCTTCTACTGCAATTTATGGTTCGAGAGGTGCAAATGGTGTTATTCTGATCACCACAAAACGCGGTGCAAATGAAAAGCCCCGTTTAAATTACAATGCGTATGCCGGTATTTCGCACGTAGCCGGTTATGGCGAATTTATGACTGGCCAGGAGTATGTAGATTTTCGACGTGAAGCTTATCGAGCGGTCGGAACTTGGAACTCCCCAGCGGACGATAATAAAATTTTGAATCCGCTTCAATTGCAAGCTTTTCAGAATGGACAATTTACAAACTGGAGCGATCTTTTGTTGCATAATGGCTTTCAGCAAAACCACCAAATTAGCGTAAGTGGTGGCGGTAAGAACACAAAAGTTTACTTTTCAGGTGCTTATTTTCAGGAAAAAGGCTTGCTAAAAATGGACGAGTATAAACGTTATTCTGGTCGATTAAACATCGATCAAACCATTAACAGTTGGATGAACGTAGGCTTGCAGTCACAATTCGCTTATATCGACAATGATATTCGTCGCGATCCACTTAATCAGGCCTCCAAAATAGCACCTTTAGGGCTTCCTTATGATGAAAATGGGCAGCTCAATTTATTTCCTTTACAAGGTACTTTAATCAATCCGCTAGCAGATGAACAGGCAGATGCCTATAAGCGGAATACGAAATCAAACCGCGCAACGGTTTCCGGTTATATCGAGTTGAAACCAGTGAAAGACTTGTCTATTAAATCCACCTTTGGTGCTATATTTTCAACTTCCGAGGCCGGAAATTTTTATTCCAAAAATACAATTGATGGAAAAGGGTCTCGTTCACAAGCTTCTATCACGAATAATCAGGATCGTAATATCAGCTGGGAGAATGTGATTACTTATAATAAACAATTTGGTGATCATGCGCTTCAGTTGACGGGTGTTACCAGTTATCTTTCATGGACCAATACGAATAGTTTTGCAGGGGGAAATAACCAATTATTCCCTTCGCAATATTATTATAACATTGGTGGAGCAAATCAAAACCCATTTTATGGCAGTGGTTATGTCGAAAGTAAGTTATTGTCATTCAGTGGGCGTGCTAATTACAGTTATAAAGGCAAATACTTGCTGACTTTGACGGGTAGAAACGATGGTTCTTCTAAATTAGCCAAAGGGCACAAATGGGCATTTTTTCCGTCTGCGGCAGCTGCGTGGCGTCTCGTTGACGAAGACTTTATGAAAAATCAAAAGATTTTCAGCGATTTAAAGCTTCGTGTCAGTTATGGGGTATCGGGTAATGATGTAATCAGTCCATATGCTACACAAAATTCCGTTATAGTACAGAATTTCTCCTTTAATGACGCCAATGCGGCTAACGCCTATGTTATCAACGGTCTGATTGGTAACAATACGTTAAAATGGGAGTTGACAAAAACAATGAATCTAGGGGTCGATTTTGGCCTTTTCAATAATGTATTGACAGGAAGTATTGACTACTACAATGCAAAGACGAACGATCTGATTTTTCCTTATACCTTACCACTTTCAACAGGTGTAACAACGGTGAATCGTAATATAGGAAGGACACAAAATAAAGGGATTGAGTTGAGCCTTACTTCGCATAATATCCAAAAGAAATCCTTCTCTTGGAACACCAATCTAACCTTTGCCCATAACAACGAGAAAATTGTTGCTTTGCCAAATGGAAATGTGATTGCAGATGATTACCGCGAATCGCTCATTATTGGACAACCGGCTCAAATTTATTATGACTATAAAAAAATAGGTATCTGGCAATTAGGAGAAGAAGAACAGGCCGCTCAATATGGTGCTGAACCAGGTGATATAAAAATTGCTGATATGAACAACGATGGAAAGATCGATGCTTTTGATCGCACGATCATTGGCCAACGAGTGCCCAAGTGGACAGCCGGTTTGAGTAATGACCTTCGATTTAAAGGATTTGATTTAAATATTTTATTGGTGGCCCGCGTTGGGCAATGGATCAGTTCCGATTACTATGCAAAATATAAAAGAAATGGTTTGGAAAATGGTGCGCGTATTGACTATTGGACCCCTGAAAATCCTACAAATGATTATCCGCGTCCTAATGCGAATAAGAACTCAAATTATGTAACTACACTTACGGAACGGCAGGCGTCCTATGTAAAGATTAGAAATATTACCCTTGGTTATAATTTTCCATCAGCTCTTATAAGTAAATGGAAATTACAAAGTCTTCGGATTTATGCTTCCGGAAAAAACTTGCACACTTTCAGCAGCTTGAAGGATTTTGATCCCGAGGGGGAGGGTGTCATTGATCAACCTTTAAATCGTTTGTTCGTTTTTGGACTTAATGTTGGATTCTAATGAGCGCGCTGCGCAACAAAAAATATGAAAAATTATCTTGAAATAGCAATCGGAAAATCTAAACGCTTAAGTGTGCTTTTTCTTTCGTTAGTAATGGGATCCTGTTCATTGGATGAGTATAACCCGGGAGGAGCTACCGTGGAAAGTCTATTCAACACCCCGGAGGGCATTGAAGCTGCTGCCAATGGCATGTATACCTATAATCAAAAACTATACGGAAAGGAGCAAGGCTATGCTTTGTTGGAAATGGGAACGGATATTTGGACCGGAGGGGCTAATAGTGGTAATTCCGGAACAAATGGTGTTTACCCTCAGCCACCTTTAATGAATTATCAAGGACTTATTTCTGATAATGTTTGGGTGAAAACTAATCTTTGGCAACCCTGTTATGCAGGGATCAACTTAGCAAATACGGCCTTAAAATATCTCCCGGAAGCAGGTGTAGAGGCTGCCAAAGCACCTGTTTTGGAAGCAGAGTTGCGTTTTATGCGCGCATGGTATTATTGGCATTTGGTGGAATCGTTCGGCGATATTCCATTTACATTGGAGCCTACCGAAAGTATTGTTACAATAGCGACCAAGACACCGGTTGACCAGGTGTATGAACAGATTTTTACTGATCTTCAATTTGCCGTAGAGCATGCGCCGCAAACAAATACGGATTACGGAAAAATCACAAAGTCGATTGCGGAGGCTTTTAGTGCCCGCGTATATTTAACTCGGGGTCGCTATGAAGAGGCCTTAACTTACGCCCGGCATGTAATTGATAATTATGGATACAGTTTGATATCAAATTATGCAGACCTATGGAATATGGATAATGAGAAAAACCAGGAAATTATCTGGGGACTGAATTATTCAACGAATCTCGAGTTCAATGATGGAAGCAACGTAGGGCATTCAATGTTTCTCATGGAATATGATACCCAACCCGGGATGTCACGCGATGTGGCTAACGGTTATCCGAATGTGCGTTATATGCCCACTAAATTCTTATTGAACCTATTTAATGAACAGTTGGATTCCCGTTACCAGGCTTCCTTTAAAACCACTTGGCTTTGTAACGAAACGGATGAAGCAAAACGACCCGATGGAATGAATGTGGGAGATACCGCTATTTTTTGTAGCAAGTATGTGGTCTCGCCGGAGGCCCGTGCGGGGAAGATTTATAAGATTTATGATGTTAATGATGTTTATAGCGCAAATGGAGTGCCGGCAGATCGTTTTCATTATATTTCGTTGAAGAAATTTGAAGACCCGAGCAGGGCTTCTGCCAACGAAACGGAAAGTGCCCGCGATGTATTTATGATTCGATTGGCGGAAATGTACTTGATCGCTGCCGAGGCAGAGGTGCAGCTCGGGAATCAGGCAGATGCGGCTGATTACATCAATACTGTTAGGCAGCGTGCCGCTTTGGACAAGCAAAATCCACAGAAGATGCGTGTGAGCGCTTCAGAAATAAGCTTGGATTTTATTTTAGATGAACGTGCACGTGAATTTGCAGGTGAGCAGCTCCGTTGGTTTGATCTGAAGCGGACGAATAAGTTACTAGAGCGGGTGCAGGCCCACAATCCGGACGCCTCCCCTTATATTCAAGCATTTCATCAATTACGGCCCATTCCACAAAGCGAATTGGATGCGGTAACCAATAAAGATCAATTCAAACAGAATCCAGGTTATTAATAAAGGTGATTCCAACAAAGCAAGGAAGAGGGCCTTTGCTTCGTTGGAATCTTTTCGTAAAGTTACGTATTTGATTGGTTCATGACCTGCACAAGTTATGTTGTGTACTTGTACTGTTTAAAGCGTGCTACGATTGTCGACTAAATCCAACACTAAGTTGCCTCCCTTAACAAGCGCTGTAAAGGGGAGTTGAAGCATATGTAACCTCTTTCCATTTAACTTGGCATTTTTTGTATAGCAGGGGCCGTTTGTACGTCGTTTAGTCGTAATAATAAATTTACCCCGTTGCGTAGTCGACGGTAAACTAATGGTCACCTTATCAAACAGCGGTGTGCCTATTTGCAAGGAAGGTGAGGGCGACGTTAACCCGGCGACATCAAACAGGCCTATACCGGCTAAAACATACCAAGCGCCTAGCTGCCCTTGATCTTCGTCCTGGCCATAGCCATAGCCATGTATACCATCTGTACCATAAAATTCATCACAAATAGCATGTACCCACTTTTGCGTTAGATCAGGTCGTCCGGAAGCATGAAAAAGCCAAGCTACATGAAGGTTAGGCTGGTTGCCATGGTTATACAAGCCTTGTATACCGGCAAAGGCATCGATTTCTTTACCACCTCCAAAGATATTCTTTTGCGATTCGCGGAAGATACTATCCAATCGGTGATTAAAGGTCTTTTCGCCGATGAGATTAACTAAACCTCTTGGATCGTGCGGTACGTAGAAAGTATACTGCCAGGCATTCCCTTCTTGAAAGCCCCGCCAAGGAGCAAAAGGATCGAAATCCTGTACGAAATTGCCCGCCTCATCCTTCGGCCTGATCAATTTCGTGCTTGGGTCATAGAGTGTTTTCCATGCATTAGCTAAGCTCGAAAACGTTTTGAAGTCGGTTTCCTTACCTAAGGATTTAGCAAATTGTGCTGCAGCGAAACTCGAAAAGGCATATTCAAGCGTATGCGAGGCACCAAAAGGCGATCCACTTCTATTCAATTCGGGCTTACCGGTACGATCAGGGATATAAGGGGAGAAACCTCTTTTTACAAAAACACCTACATCCAACTTACCGGCACCCGGAATACGGTTTTCACTTATTAGCTCATTTTTTCGGACAGCTTCATAAGCAAGAGGTACATCATAATTCCTTAAACCAACATTATAGGCCGCTGCAATAGCCAATCCCGTAAAGTTAGTTCCTACACCTGATACGTATTTACTCGTAGCGATACCATCACCTAACCAACCGGCATCTTTATAGACGAGTAACTGGCTTTGAACCCAGTCTTCATAATATTCCGGGTAGGCGATCGACCAGAGTTGCGTCAAATTCCAAAAAGCTCCCCAAATTGCATCTGTATTATAATGCGCGTGTAACGGTTTTCCATGTTGGTCAAGTGGAATCTGCCCTATACTGCCATTGTTTTTTGGATAATATCCTTTAACATCGCTAGCCAAGCCTCTACCCAACAAAGCATGGAACAAACCTGTATAAAACTTTACCTTATCCGTTTCTTTCCCTCCTTTTACGCAAATCCTGCCGAGATATTGATTCCAGCGTTGATGTGTACTCTGTTTGGCTTCTTCAAAAGAAAGATCGGAGGCCTCCGCTATTAGATTTTGGTGTGCGTTTTCTACCGAAGTATAGGAAAGTCCAACCTTAATATTGATTTGCTCTCCCTCCTGGGTATGAAAACGGAGATAGGTGCCTACACCTTTGCCTTTTGCTTCTTTTTTCCCGGCATAATGAAGGCTGTCAATAAAGGTACCGAATGCACTTGGCTTTTTATCCAGTTCTGCGTAAAAGTAAAGTGTCACACGGGCATTCGGTTGATACTTTTGTACGTAGGCTGGCTTCGTAACAACGTAGCCTTTCACTACTTGATCTTCGTAATGAACGGCGGCATCCACTACCGGGCCACTTTCTCCCATTTGATGACCGATGTCGAAAATTATATTAGCGGAATCCGTTGAAGGGAAAGTATAACGATGAAAACCAACCCGTTCGGTTGCCGTTAATTCTGCTTTTACTTTATAATCCTTTAAGTAAACCCGATAATATCCCGCGGTAGCATACTCATCCTTTTTATCAAAAGCGGAGCGGTAACCACGTTCAATCTCTCCCAATTTACCAGGTTGTGTCTGCAAGCGGCCTGTCGTTGGTGCGAAAACAATCCCTCCAATCTGAAACTCGTGAAAATTTGGAAATCCTTCAATCGATTGATGGCGCTCATCGTAACCGACGGCTTCCCAACCTGAAGCATTACCGTAACTTCCGTTGGTGCTCGGAGCCAATTTGGCCATACCGAAAGGCGTGGCAGCGGGGGTGTAAAAAAAATAACGACTGTGGGCTGTGCCGATGTTGGGATTAACGTAGCGAGTCAAATCTTCCGTTTCTTGGGCCTTTAAAATAGTAGTCCAACTAAGAGAGATAATGAATAAATAGCTTAGATTTTTTATATTCCTCATAATTTAGCTTTAGATGTAAGTGATTGTTTACGATCAGCTTCTTCTCAATATTAATTCTATATGTGTGTACATATTTCACAAATATAATAATATCCCCTCGAGTGTCAAGCATTATGTAGATGAAGAAAGGAAGGAGATTTTCTCTTTGTTGTCTTTAAAATTCAATTTGTATGAACAAATGCTTCTATGAGAGATGTGCTTGTGACAGAAGATTGCAGTTTTCTGGTTTAATACCAAAGTCGGCCGCTTCAAGTTAATCACGTCGACTCTCTACCGTAAAAGTAAAACTATCGGCTCGGTAATAACCGAGATTGTATTCGATGGGGCGGCTCGCTCGATCGAATACGAATCGTTTTCGGAATAGGATAGGATCGCCCTGATTAATCTCCAGTTTATCTGCAATAAATTTATTGGCTGCTTTGGCGTTGATTTCTTCTTGCGATAGATCTGCTACAATGTGATAATCTTGCTCTAATATTTCATATAGGGGTCGTTTGAAGTCTTCCTCTCCCGTTAATCCCACGCGCGGATGAAAATAAGAAATGAAGTAGACAAAAGGATCATCTTTTTTGCCTCGCAAACGCTCGAGCTTCAATACCTTTCGATCTTCTTTTAATTCAAAAAAATCGGCTATATGGGATTCCGGTAATACCCAACTTACATGTAATTCGAAGTTCTTGACTTCAATACCTCGGTTCTTCATCTCTTGTGAGAAACTGAGCCAATTTTTTGATTTTGAGCTGAATTTGGTGGAAGCCACTTTCGTACCGACACCTTTCTTACGGATCAATAACTCTTCGTAGACTAGTTTATTGATGGCCAAACGCAAGGTGGTACGCGAAATCGCCAATCGTTTGGCTAATTCTACTTCGTTGGGTAACAATTTGCCTTGTTGGTATTCAGGTGATTTAATGAGTTCCCGCAAGAGCATTTCAGCCTGCATATGCAAAGGAACTGCGCTTTTATGATCTATCTGCAGTTTCATCTTCTCCATTTGATAGGCTAAAATAAGATTATTTGTAGAATTAAAAAAATAGCTATATGTTTGTATGTATGTACATATTATGCATATGTACTTTCAAATAAAAAAAAATATGAAGGCGTATCTGTTATTTATCATTATAATTGTTTCACTTGGAGGCTTCCTGTTTGGTTTTGATATGGCCGTGGTTTCGGGTATCATCCCGCTGATTAAGACAGATTTTGCACTCAGTGCCTTTCAGGAGGGGCTGTTTGTATCCTCGGCGTTAATCGGTTGTATTGTAGGTGTCGCCTTCGCCGGTAAGTTGAGCGATCTTTATGGACGAAAGTTACTGTTGATCGCGGCCGCGGCACTCTTTTTCTTGTCGGCGATAGGTTGCAGTGTGAGCCCTGATTTCTTTACCCTGTTAGTCGCAAGGTGCTTGAGCGGTGTCGGGGTAGGGGTTGCCTCTATTGTGGTGCCGTTGTATATTGCGGAGGTATCACCTGCTCCTTTGCGAGGCCGTATGGTTACTTGCTACCAGTTAGCTGTTACAATTGGCATTTTAATAGCTTATCTAAGTAATGCGGCGGTGCTCCAGTACGATTGGCAATGGACTGATGGTTCGCATTGGCGTATGATGTTTCTTATCGGCGCAATGCCTGCCTTGTTATTTTGGCTGGGACTTTATCGTATTCCCGAGAGTCCGAGATGGCTAATCCAAAAAGGGAATGAAGGTCGGGCTGAAGAGGTAATGCAACGGTTACAGCTAACGGAAGCGATCAGTGCTACCACACCATCCGATCAAACTAGGGAGGTCTCTATTTGGAAACCCGTATATCGTCAGGCCCTTCTACTCGGCTTGTTACTGCCCCTGTTTTCCCAATTGAGCGGTATTAACGCTATCATCTATTTCGGCCCGACAATATTAGTGCAATCCGGACTTTCCTTAAGTGGGTCCTTGCAAACGCAAATTTATTTTGGTCTTGCCAATGTCGTTTTTACGGGTATCGCTATTTGGAAAGTAGACAGTTGGGGGAGACGTCCACTTTACCTTGTCGGTTCGGCAGGTGCCACGATTTGCTTATTGTTAACCGCTTGGTTTTTAAATCTTAACATGGAAAACTACGGGTGGTTGTTGGCGCTTCCTATCCTTGGCTTTCTACTTTTTTTTGCGTTTTCCATCGGACCACTCAAGTTTGTCGTGGCCTCCGAAATATTTCCAAGTGCCATCCGCGCAAAAGCGATGGCTTTAAGCGTGTTAGTGATGTGGATAGCGGATGCTATCGTCGGTCAGCTAACCCCCATCATGCTCGACAGCTGGGGGGCTACCTGGACCTTTCGTTTTTTTGCGGTCTGCTGTGCAATTGCCCTTTTGGCGGTGTACTATCTTTTGCCGGAAACCAAAGGAAAAACATTGGAAACCATCGAAGCCTATTGGCAGGAGAAATTCAATAAAAATAGATGCGGGGAAAATAATAATTAACGATAACGTCTACTTATAAACTAACCTTTATTAAAACTTAAATGAAATGAAAGAAACAAAAATGTACAAACGCTGGAAGTTTTACTTCCTGGGATTATTAATCCTGTTGGCATCTCAATCACATGCGACTGCAAAGCAGGGCATCTTGGTCTCGGGACAAGTGTTCGAAGGCATCGGGACGGATATCGTGTTAGCTGGGGCTAACGTCAGCGAGAAGGGCTCGGGAAATGGTACCATTACCGATGCTCAAGGGCGATTTCAATTAACGGTAGCAAATGAGCAGGCTGTGCTGGTGTTCAGTTATATCGGTATGCAGTCGCAAGAAATTACGGTAGGCAAGCAACGTACTTTTAACATGAATCTTCAATCGGATGATGAAGCCTTGGAGGAGGTTGTTGTTACGGGTTACGGTACGCAACGTAAGTCAGACCTAACGGGCTCCGTTGCAGTGGTCTCCTCAAAAGAACTACTAAATGTTCCCGCTAACAATATGCTACAAGGCTTAAAAGGTAAAGTATCAGGTGTAAATGTATTTCTAAACTCAGGTTCGCCGACGGGCAGTCCTCGGGTACTGATCAGAGGTTTAGGTACGATCAATTCTTCGTCCAACCCGCTTTATGTGGTAGACGGAGTGGTAATGGAGAACATTCAATTCCTGAATCCAAATGACATTGAACGCATGGAAGTCTTGAAAGACGCTTCATCGACGGCAATCTATGGTGCACGGGGTGCTAATGGGGTCATTCTTGTCACTACCAAACGTGGTGCACCAACGGAAGGTCTTGTCATTGGTTACGATGGCTTTGTCAGTATGGGCGTATTGCCCAAAAAACTGGATGTACTGAATTCAGCGGAATTTTTGGAAGTAATTGAGCGGGGTTTTCAAAATTATAGCAAATATAATCCGAGCGGTACGCCACCTGTCTTTACTAAATCAGACCCACGGCTCTTCGATGCACAGGGAAATCCACTGTACGATACCGATTGGCAAGAAGAGGCTACGCGAACCGCCATATCTCATAACCATCAATTATCGGTACTGGGAAAATCAGAAAAATCGTCCTTCGGTGCTTTTATGAATTACAATAAAACGGAGGGCATTATGCTCAATAACTGGTTAGAACGTATTAACGGTAAACTTGCTTATGATGCCAATCCGAAGAAATGGTTGTCGTTAGGAACCAATATACTCGTGAATTATAACCGAGGGAATGAATTTGAAGAGGAGGGAGGCCACCAAATGCCCAGAAGGTCGATGTTGGAAATGCCTCCAATTTTTCCGGTGAAATTTCCTGACGGCACTTGGGCACACAGTGGGATGATCAGTGACGCATATTCCCTCGAAGCCATTCCTAATCCGGTACACGTGTTGACTACACAAGATCGTTTCCGGAAGCGGACGCAGATCTTCGGAAATACCTATGCGACCTTTCACATCCTGCCCGGACTTGACTTACGCACACAATTTGGTTTTGATAAACAAGATAATCTTATTCAGAATTATGATCCGACGGATTTGATTAACATCTCGGCACCGCTGGGTTACGCTTACATTGAGAATCAACATTCGTTCTACTGGCAGGAAGAAACCTATTTAAATTACAATAAAGAGCTTGGTGATCATCGTATCAACGGTGTCCTGGGACTGAGTTGGCAAGAACGAACTGCCGAAACCGATGCGATTTCAGCAAGAGGCTTTTCTGATAATTTCTTCCGTTTCAATAGCATCCAGGCCGCCAGTCAGCCCGGCGCACCAACCTCATCCTATGATCGTTGGTCAATGAATTCCTATTTTTTGCGCGGAAGCTACAGCTATAAAAGTAAATACCTGCTGACCTTTACAGGACGGGTCGACGGTTCCTCACGCTTCGGCGCAAACAATAAATACGGTATTTTCCCATCCGTGGGTTTGGGTTGGGTGTTATCTCAAGAACGTTTTTTAGCGGATTTGGAGGCTATCGATGAACTAAAATTACGTTCGAGTTATGGTATAACAGGCAATACAGAGATTCCAACTTACCAATCCCTAGGTACGATATCTTCAGAAACAACACTGATCAATGGTACACGCGTTTCACAGAGTTATATCAACCGCTTACCGAATCCGAATTTGGAATGGGAGAAAACAAAGCAGTTTGATATCGGGATAGATCTATCGCTCTTTAATCGTCGCTTAAGTTTCGGTTTTGATTATTATCATAAGCTCACAACCGACCTGTTGCTTGACCGCCCCGTTCCAACTTCTACAGGTTTTGCTGCTGTTCGTGATAATATTGGCTCTGTATCGAATAGAGGTATTGAAGTGTTGATCAGCGGTAGCCCAGTGAAATCCACCGATTTCAGTTGGGAAACAACGCTTAACTTCAATTATAATAAAAATAAGATCGAAGCCTTAGGAGCGAATGATGAAGATATCTTCCCCGGGCCAAACTGGGTGTCGGGCAGCCAAACCATTCTTCGGGTTGGTGAAAGTCTGAGCTCTTTTTGGGGTTACCGACGACTGGGAACTTGGAGTACGGATGAAGCTGCTGAAGCCACTAAAGTGGGCGCCATTCCCGGTGAAGCGAAGCGCAGCAGCGAGCGTACCATTATTGGTAAAGGATTACCTGATTGGACCGGTAGTTTTATCAACAACTTCCGCTATAAAAACTTTGATTTAAATGTTGATTTACAATTTGTAATGGGCGTAGATATCCTCCAACAGTTCTTCCACTCGATGGAAGATCGTACCGGTTATTCCAATGGCTTTAGATGGACATTAACGGAAAGCTGGACAGAGGAGAATCAAAATACCATGATTCAACAAATTCGTAACGGCCCATATTCCGGACAGAATAGTGAAGTTGACGATCATTGGGTGGCCAATGGCTCTTACCTTCGGGTTAACGCCATCAGTTTGGGCTACAATTTTGGCAACACACAATTGAGTAAAATTGGCCTGAAGAACTGGCGGATTTATGCAAGCGTCCAAAATGCCTTCTTAATCAAATCCGATAGCTTTAAAGGTTACGATCCGGAAGCTACTTCTTGGGGAACGAATCAATGGGGACAGAATATATATTTTCACCAGTATCCACGCCCTCGAACCTTCACCTTAGGCACTAGTTTTCAATTTTAAGTAAGGCGATATGAATCCATTGAAAATCTTAAAAGTTGATCAAATGAAAGCAATTATCATTCTATATCTTATAGCAGTAACTGCTACTTTCAGTTCATGTAAAAAGTTTCTGGAAGAAGAACCTAAAGATGAAATAGCCGGCAGCCAATATTTCACGCAGCCGGAACACGCTATCAATGCCGTTAATGGACTGTACAGAACGGGTGCACCACAGCTTTACGATGGGGCGGGTACGCATTATTCGGGTGCGAAAATGTTCTTTGGGCCGTATTTAACCGGGTATATCGACAATGAATTTAAGGGGCAGGAGGTGCATGTACAGCATGCCCAAAACATGACCTTCAATGCAACCAATCTGTCTACCTATTTTCAGGATATTTGGAGCATCTTGTATAGGGGTATTGCCCGTGCCAATAATGCTATTAAATACATTCCTGCAACACCCGGTTTGTCAGATACGCAGCGTAATCAGCTGTTGGCAGAAGCGCGTTATTTTCGGGCGATGGGTTATTTTCAACTCGCTCGACTTTTTGGCGAAGTGCCGTTGATTACCGAACCTTATGAAAGCTTAGCGAATTTAAATGTTCCCAAGAGCCCTCTGGAAGAAGTGTACGCCTTGACTACCGCTGACCTGGAGTTTGGCGTGAATGAAGGAGAACTTGCGGAGACGACTATGCCAGACAACGGTGGAAGGATAACCAGGGGTACGGCTGCCACGCTTTTAGCAGATGTCTACCTTACGATGGGAGGTTACCCTCTACAAAAAGCGGAGTATGCGAAAAGTGCATCGGTTGCTAAGTCCGTTATCAGTAGTGGGGTTTACCAGCTAACTACGCACGATCGTAGCGCGGATGGTGCGGTTAATCTGAATAGTACGGCCTATAATAAACTGCGTTTGGTGGACAATAATAGTGCGGAATACATTTACTATTATGAGTTCGCGGTAGGTATTTCTACTTCCACTCACGTACACTGGGCTTTCCCGGCTACGGCGGCATCCTCTACGGTCTTTGCCATTACCAATAACGCTTATGGGCCTTCAACCAGATTTTTACAAGGTTATAACCGTACGGATGACCTCCGTATTCAGGAAAAACAATACTTCCATTCATCATTGACCCGACCTAATGGTACAACCCTGAATTTTGTGACGGCACCTTATATGTGGATGGATGATGAAGCAACATTTGAGACCGCTAGTTCGGGAAAAGATTTACCAATTTATACCTATTCAGATGTGCTATTGATCGCCGCTGAGGCTATCGCCCTCTCGGAAGGTGTAACGGATGAAGCCATCAATTACCTCTTGCAGGTTAGGGCAAGAGCGTTGTGGAAGGCCGATATTAATCAATTGAGACAGCGTTTAGCCGGCCTTTCGGTTGAGCAATTTGTCCAAGAGGTTTGGAAAGAGCGCTACCGCGAATTGGTATTTGAAGGCCGGCAATGGTTTGACATCCAACGCACGCGGATGTTTCCTGTACCTATCGGAGATGGTAGTGGCGACATTCGTTTTGAGCCGGTTATTGGCCATGCAAATGATAAAGGCGCGATTATACAAGAAAAGAATTTGTTATTACCCATTCCGACAGATGAACTGCAAAGGAACCCTAGTTTAACGCAAAACCCGGGCTACTAGCGTGGAAAGGAAATAATATGCCGATAATTTGAAATTTGACTAAGGATAAAAGAAGATACGAAATAGAATGATTAATATTATGGAACAACAACAAAAGGAAATGGAATTAGCCAATGGAAAAGTAAACCTGAATTATGAAATATGCCCGACTTATCCGGTGCAAGGTGAAATTTTTAACGGCTTTGAAGCGTTGGTTTCCAGTGTTTTAGGTGGTTTGCCTCTTTGTTTACTTGACGGATATATTGGTGTCGATTGGCATACCGTGGTGAGCAATTTGGAAGCATCGTTTAAACGCCTTGGCAAAGAAGTGCACTTCGTGTCGGTGGAAAGTGCCCTGTTGCCGACATCAAACATTGAAGTCAAGGTAGCGCCTTTTCTCGGTGGTGATGATCCAATCTTTGGTATAAAGACCTCCTTATCCTTAGTCGATTTCTTTGATGGAGACCGACTTAAAAGTTTGATTTACAAAGGCGGTGCGCAGCAAATAATCGTATATGGCTGTGGCGCTGCATTGTGCGATCCAACGGCACCGATAGTTTATGTCGATCTTCCTAAAAACATCATCCAAAAGCGTATGCGTGGTGGTTTGGTACGCAATCTGGGTGCGCAACGACTGCAAGATAACAAGCAAACCTACAAACGTTTCTATTTTGTTGATTGGGTTGTTCTGAATAAACATAAAAAGGCGATATTACCTCACATCAGTATCATGGCAGATCAGCAAGAATCGGATACAATCACCTGGATGTATGGCGACGCCCTTCGCAAGACCCTTGAACAGATGTCACAGTCTTTTTTCAGGGTAAGACCTTGGTTCGAGCCCGGTGTGTGGGGAGGGCAATGGTTAAAAAATCATTTACCAGGTCTAGATCCGGCAGTTCCTAATTATGCTTGGTCTTTTGAGATGATTGTCCCCGAAAATGGTTTGGTACTAACAGACGGAGGAAACCAGCTAGAGGTTTCCTTCGATCAATTGATGTATCAAGAAAGTGAAAACGTATTAGGAAGAGCACATCGACGTTTTGGTGACGAATTCCCAATTCGCTTCGACTTTCTGGATACCTATGAAGGAGGAAATTTATCCATTCAGTGCCATCCAAGAAGCGCTTATATTCGGGAGAATTTTGGTGAAAGTTTTACACAAGATGAAACGTATTATATTGTTGATTGTGAGAAAGATGCTGAGGTTTACCTAGGCTTTCAGGAGCGCATTGAACCCAAGCGTTTTAAACAGGCATTAGTGCAAAGTTTTGAAAAAAATGAAGCGTTGAATATCGAAGATTATGTGCAGAAATTTCCTGCTGAAAAGCATGGACTATACCTGATTCCAAATGGAACGGTCCATGCGTCCGGAAAGAATAACCTGGTGCTGGAAATCAGTGCGACACCTTATATTTTTACCTTTAAGATGTATGATTGGGTGCGGCCCGATTTAGAAGGGAATCCACGTCCGCTAAATATTGACCGAGCCTTTGATAACTTGGATTTTTCGCGGAAGGGGCAGACTGTTATGGATACACTAATCTCAAAACCTGTGCGGCAGGTGCTTGACGAACAGAGCTGTTTGTTTCACCTACCAACGCATGCTGAGCATTTTTATACGGTTGATCGTTACGAATTTGATGATCAGGTTCATATCCTGACACACGAACAATGCCATATATTGATGTTAGTGGAAGGCGAGTCTATCGAATTGACCACTTCAAATGGATCAAAACAGGTGTTTAATTTCGTAGAAACTTTTGCAATTCCCGCGGCAGCTCAGGGGTATAGTCTCCGTAATTTGGGCAAGCGGAAAGCGAAAGTCGTTGTTGCATATGTTAAAGATGAAGCTTGTTAAACCAGTAAATAAGATGAAGATAATAAAAAGAATAGCTTGGTTGCTGCTTATTGTATTGACTTCAATTAACGGGTATGCCAAGGAGGATTTAAAAGTCTTATGGGAGATCGGTCAATCAGATCAAAGTCCACAGGGAATGGCTTTGGCGCCAGATCAGTATGAACAATTTATTGCGCAAGATTTTGGTTTCGAAGATCGTTTTTTTCTAATCGGTTACTCGGATGCTAATAAGGAGTGGCCATACGTATTGCCGGGACCGGCAACTAAATGGGGTGGTACCGGCCCCACAGCGGGTATACGTTCACATGTTTTATCGATTGATTTTGAGTTGGAGCACGTCGAGAACGCTGCTGATTTTTATTTTGAAACTAATATCTTGCGAACCGATCCGCTCCATGCGCCTGTGTTGAAGATTACGATTAATGGTCAGGCTCATCATTTTCGGTTAAAAAGCGGTGAAGGAAAAGGAGAGCCGGTTGGTCCCTTTTTGAAAAAAGACACCCAACATATTGCAATACCAATAGCATCTAATCTGTTAAAAAAAGGTTTCAATGAGATTCAATTAACCAGTCTTCAAGGTGGATGGCTTGTTTTCGATAACCTTCTTCTTAAGGGCCCTTCTTCCGTTTCGTTAAAACCGGCAAACGATGCTTTAATCCGTAACGTGAAGGCAGCTAATTACGAAATAGAGCAAGCAGGTAAACGTTATCAACCTATGTTGATCGATCTTAGCCACCTAAAAGGAAGGCCGAACCTTGAAGTTAAGTTAGAGGGGCGATCAATTTTTAAAAAACAACTTGATTCGGGGCGCCATCTTTTCGAAGCTCTTATGCCGGCTGTTAAACAATCTAAAAGAAGCTCTTATACGGTATTTCTTAATGGCCGTTTGTGCGAAAGCGGTGAGGTGATTCGGTCTGCCCAGCGCGAAGCGGGACCCGCTACATACGTCAATACAATGATGGGTGCAGCTCATTCACGCTGGATGATTGCGCCAGGGCCCTGGATGCCCTTTGGCATGGTGAAACTGAGTCCTGATAATCAAAATAGCGGTTGGCAGGCAGGCTATGATCCCACGATTGAATCGATTGGCACTTTTAGTCACATCCATGAATGGACGATGGCAGGTTTAGGCACTTTTCCTACAACCGGCCCTTTGCAAATTCATATTGGCGATGAACACCAACCAGATAGTGGTTATCGATCAAGAATTGATAAATCGACCGAAAAGGCCCCTTTAGGTTACTACCGTGTCGATTTGACCGATTACAATGTCACGGCCGAGTTGAGCGCAGGTACACGAAGCAGTATGCAACGGTATACTTACCATAGCGGGGATACAGGTCGAGTGATGGTTGATCTGCAAATTCCTAGTGAATATTCCTATGAAATTGAGGAGGCAAGCCTCAAGCAGATCGGTCCTAATCGCATTGCAGGATTTAGTAAACAATTGTCAAAAAATGTTTGGTCGGGTGGCGTTGATCAAGCTTATACGGTGTATTTTGTGATGGAGTTCGATCAAGCTATTCAGCAGGTTGGTTACTGGAAGGATGGTCAAGTTCTGAAACAGCGCGAACTATCAACCGGTGCTGCAAAAGATGCTGGTATGTTTGTTGAATTTGATGTCCGTAGAGAGCGAACGGTCCAGGTCAGAACCGGTCTTTCGTATGTGGGATTAGAGCAGGCCAAACAGAATTTAGCTGAAGAGATTAGTCAGCCTTTTGGTTGGTCGTTTGATAAAGTGGTAACGGCCCAACAAGCTGCTTGGAACAAACTGTTGAGTCGTGTTCAGATTGAATCAAATGATCTTTTACAAAAACAACGCTTTTACACGAATATGTATCGGTCTTTAGCCAGTAGAAATACCTTTAGCGATGTAGATGGTAGCTGGGTGTCAGCAGACGAAAAGATACGTCGCTTTAGCAACAAAGAGGATCGGGCTTTAGGTTGCGATGCGTTTTGGAATACCTTCTGGAATCTTAATCAGTTTTGGAATCTAGTTACTCCTGAGTGGTCGAATAAGTGGGTACGATCACAGTTAGCTATGTATGATGCCAATGGTTGGTTAGCGAAGGGGCCTGCCGGAATGGAGTACATACCGGTTATGGTAGCAGAACATGAAATACCGCTTATTGTAGGAGCTTATCAAATGGGCATTCGTGATTATGATGTGAACAAAGCGTTCGAAGCAGTTCATAAAATGCAAACCACACCATCAGGGCCCGTAGAAGGGGGATATGCGGGAAATCGTGATTTAGTGAGCTATTTACAGCATCACTATGTTCCCTACGACGAAGGTCGTTTTTCCAACTCGTTGGAGTATAGTTTTGATGATTGGACTGTTGGTCAATTTGCTAAAGCCCTCGGTAAAGAAAAGGAATACCGGATTTTTGCTGATCGTGGATCCTGGTGGAAAAATGCGATTGATACAACAACAGGTTATGCACGGATGCGAGATAAGAAAGGCAACTGGTTACCTGATTTTGATCCCTTCAAATCGGGAGCGAATAAACATTATGTGGAAGGTAATGCATGGCAATTGACTTATTTCGTACCACAAGACGTAAGTGGCTTAGCACAGCAAATTGGCGAGGACACCTTTATCAAACGATTGGAATGGGGTTTCGGCGAAAGCTATCGCTGGCGCTTCAATGGTCCAAATGATCAGTATTGGGATTATCCGGTGGTGCAAGGAAACCAACAGTCTATGCACTTCGCCTTTTTGTTTAACTGGGTTAAACGTCCTTGGCTAACGCAAAAGTGGAGCCGTGCCATTATGGAACGCTACTATGGGCACGGTGAATCGAATGCTTATTTGGGCGATGAAGATCAGGGGCAGATGAGTGCTTGGTTTGTTATGAGCGCATTAGGTTTATTCCAAACAGATGGTGGTACACGGGTCGATCCGATCTATGAAATTGGTAGTCCTCTTTTTGAGAAAGCGACCATTAATCTAGGTGAACGATTTGGAAGAGGCCAAAATTTTACGATCGAGGCCAAGCATACGAGTGGGAAAAATATGTATGTGCAGAAAGCCTATCTAAACGGAAAAGAATGGAACGACTGTTGGCTACCTGCAGCAGAGGTACTAAAAGGAGGGACGCTGGTGTTGGAAATGGGACCTGAACCAAGTCAAACATGGGGTATCAATGGTGTTCCCCGAGCGAATTAACAATTAATAAAAAATAAACCGATGAGACCTGCATAAATTACTATAAACAAAAGGATATGAACTTAGCGTAGCGATCTCTTAAACGCCGTTGAAGTCAAGCAAAAGTGAAAAATAATTTATGCAAGCTTCATTGCCATAAAAAATCAATTGTTCAAATGAAAAAAATAGCAATAATCGTATTCCTTATTTGCCCAATTGTTTACGCATGTAATAATCAAACGGGTAAAAATAAGGAACAAACATTGGCCCAGGTGATTGCTGCTGACAGCAGTCTAAATACAGTAAAAGAGCGAGCCTTAAAAGTGGTAAGCACGGGCTTTAATGCAGGGGATGGGTATCGGGAAGTTTGGATCCGCGATTACAATACCTTTATTAACCTTGCCGCAAAAGCTCACCCAAAAGATACCTTAAGAGATAACTTGGTTATCTTTTTCCAATTGCAAGGAACAGATGGTAATATTGTTGACGGATTTGTGCCCAAATCAACCGTAAAATCGAGTAAGGGAGGTTATGATTATATTTATAACGATCTTGCACCACACTATGCCGGACATAAGAATACCGTGGAAACCGATCAGGAGACCTCATTAATACAGGCGGTGTATAAATACCTGCAAGCAACGCAAGATACCACGTTTCTAAATCTCAAAGTTGGTGCAATCCCTATACGCGATCGGATGGAACAAGCCTTATCTTTTCTGATGAATGAACGCTATAATGAAAAATATGGCTTGTTATGGGGCGCTACCACTGCCGACTGGGGCGATGTGCAACCCGAGCATGATTGGGGTGTTTACTTAACCGACGATTCGCATTTGGCAATTGATATTTATGATAATGCCATGTTTTTGATCGCCTTAGATAATTTTATGGAGATAGTACCTGAAAAAGCAGCAACATGGAAGCCCATCCGCGAGCGTATTGCGAAGAACACGATGGAACATCTCTGGGATGCTAAGCACCAAAAATTTATCCCCCACCTTTACCTAAATGGTTCACCCTTTGATAGCACTTTTGACGAAAATGCAATCTACTATCATGGAGGTACAGCAATAGCTATTGAGGCTGGTTTGTTAACTAAAGACGAGATTAAAGCTTCTTTGGATAAAATGATTGTCAATGTAAAGGAATCAGGAGCAGCGACCATCGGTTTAACGCTTTATCCAACGTATCCTGAAGGTGCGTTCAAGAACAAAGGTATGTATCCCTATGGCTACCAGAACGGAGGCGATTGGACATGGTTCGGTGGGCGTATGATTCAACAGCTCGTTAAGTATGGCTTCCGGCAAGAGGCTTACGAGCAGCTAAAACCAATGATTGATCGGGTATTAAAAAATAACGGTTTTTTCGAATGGTATACACGTGATAATAAACCCGAAGGATCCGGAACGTTTAGGGGAGAAGCAGGTGTATTATACGATGCCATTACCCATCTGCAAGAACAGGTAAAGACAGAAGAATGAAAATAACGACCACGTGAGGTGTCTAAAATTTGTTCACTCAGTTTTTTGGTACTTTCACGTTGGTCCTTTTCTTTATTTAGGAACAGGGTTTGCCGATGATTTTTACGCAATCGGTTGTGTTTAATAGCCCGTTGTAAAATCTTTTTTTTTCATTTATCATTGCTGATAATAAGCCAATTTGCCATAGGCCTATACTATGGAAAACCGGACAAAAAGCGGAGTTAACAGCATGAAAAAAATGAACATACGATTGAACCTACTAGCAGCCCTTATACTTTTTGCTATCAACGTAAATGCACAACACAATAAATCTGATAAACCCAATATCATTTACATCTATGCGGATGATCTCGGTTACGGCGAGATAGGGCCATATGGTCAAAAGATCATCAAAACGCCGAATTTAGACAAAATGGCTAATGAAGGCATCAAGTTTACGCAACATTATACATCGACCCCTGTTTGTGCGCCGGCCCGTTGTATGTTATTGACAGGAAAGCACGGAGGACACGCTTATATCCGTGGAAATTATGAAATGGGCGGTTTTGCGGATTCGACAGAAGGTGGACAGATGCCCTTGCCAGAAGGGGTTTATACGATCCCAAAGATGTTAAAGGCCGTAGGATACACCACCGGTATTGTCGGTAAGTGGGGACTGGGCATGGCCTATACTACCGGCAATCCAAATAAGCAGGGTTTTGATTATGCCTATGGATTCTCGATCAGAAGCAGGCACATAACTATTACCCTACCCATTTGTGGGAGAATGGTCAATGGGACACGCTGCAAAATCGTTCTTTTCAAATTCACCAACAGCTAGATTCTACCCGTACAACGGAGGAGGATTTTAAAAAATTTATTGGCCGTGATTATGCGGCTGCAAAGATGACAGAAAAAGCGTTGAACTTTATTGAAAAAAACAGAGATTTACCCTTTTTTCTGTATCTACCCTACACTATTCCACATGTTGGTCTGCAAGTACCTCAGGAGTTTATCCATGGATTTATTTGAAGGTGGTATACGTGAACCCTTTATCGTGCGTTGGCCAGGGAAAATTAAACCAAATTCAAAAAGTGATTTTATTTCTGCTCAGTTTGATATGATGGCCACTATGGCCGAAATAGCCAATGCCGAAACTAATAATACAGATGGCATTTCACTATTACCTACCCTCTTAGGTAAGCCGGATAAGCAAAAGCAGCGCGAGTATATTTATTTTGAGTATCCGGAGAATGGCGGACAGGTAGCTATCCGAATGGGCGACTGGAAGGGAGTACGTGTTAATGTACGTAAAACCAATGACAGCCCGTGGATGCTCTTCGATTTAAAGAACGACATGCAGGAAACAAAGGATTTGGCAGCGCAATATCCTGATATCATCGCTCGATTTAAGGCCATACAGGTGGCCGAACATGAAAACTCACACTTGTTAGAATGGGAATTTTTGAATAGAAAGATCCCTGCAAAAAAATAAATGGCTGTTCCACGGAAGAATGGTCTTTATGATGGATTGGCGGTTGATTGATTATGCAGGAACGTTATCCAATAAAGATAATACGTCAATCAGATCTCCGATAATTTTGTCAGGATGTGCCGATTCCAATTGCTCAGCTGTATGTGCACCGGTCGTAATGCCGATAGTTAAGCCGCAACCGGCGTTTTGACCTTCTTCAATATCAATAGTAGAATCGCCTATTTTTGCAACCTGCTTGCTGTCAACTATATTAAAACGTTTCATGGCAAAATGGATCATATCCGGATAAGGCCTGTTTTTCGGTACATCACTAGCCGTTACCAACCCGTCTATTTGCTTTCCTTCTTTCCATCCCAATTTGTCGATAATCGATTGGGCGGTAAGCCGATCATAACCGGTATTGAGAACAACTAAAATATCCTGCTCTTTTAATACTTGAAAGAGTTTTTCGGCGTTCTTTTGAGGTACAATTTCCTCTCGTTCGTAGGCCTTATCGAGTTGTTGCTTGAAGTTCTCGTAAATGGACTCGACTAAACCTTCATTTTCCAAATTAGCATAAACAGTGAGTACCGAGCGGATGGCCTGTTTCTTTTCTTTTCCGGCACCTTCTGCCAAAACTTGATCTAAACTAAAATCAAATCCAGCTTCATTAATCGCTTTTAGTAAGGTTTTATATACAATATTATCCTCATCTACAGTCGTACCGGCCATATCGAATACAACCATTTTTATTTTGTTATGCATGTAATAAATTTTGTTATATCATTTTTATTCTTGCAAATGCTTGACCCCAAAACCGACATTCAACGTGTATTGCGGCGACGGCATGAAGTTATTAATCATCGCTTTCTATGCAATAGAAAGATGCTGATTAAGGAAGTACAAATATAAACAAAGTTTATTTATATTGAATATTTTTCGCTGGTTAAATTTTTGTTAATGCCGTTGGTCACAACCTGCAGCAGACCCATTGGCTTTCTAAAGGATAGAATGGTGTGTTTTTTTAGTGATTTGTAGTTCCGATATCGTGAAAAATATTTCCTAGAAGGGGTTGTCCTATGTTAACAAATTCATTTCTATATTATCTTTTTGTTAAAAATTATAAACAAAATTTATAAATACTAAACTATGGTTAATTTTGTCTTCTATTTTGAACGTACGAAGTTAAAACTAGATAGTGGTGTCAGTAGACCTTTTTGAATACTCGTTAGAGCGAAAATGTTACTGCGAAACAACAATAGACAACTATTTTCTCGACATTATTTTCAGTAAGCTTAAGTTTAATAATGATATTTGATTTTTTTGCTTACTTTTAATAAAAAAATAATAATAAACAATCGATTGCATAATATAAATATATTATATTAGAGGAAAATTGTTGATGTCATGCCTTTGAGTTTATCTTTATTGAGTAAATTACTCAAATTAGAAATTACAACCATAGGAGATATTAGGCTGATTTGCTTAAACGACACCTATGTGATAACGGAGTATCCCATGTGTGGAACCGTTGAAATAAACAATTTGAACACTTATGAGGCTCAAGCCCTTTCCTCATCTGAATTAACCGATATTTTAAATTTCAGTATTACTAGAAATTTGATTCGTGCGGAAGAAAAAAGGGATAGAACACATTCAAAAAAAGTCGGAAAAAAATAAAGATCAGATAAATCTTAATCGCTTCTATAATTAGGATTGTTTGGTTATCCATGTACCTTTATCGAATATTATTTCGATTTTTTCACGGATTTTATAGGACTGTGAAGCGTCCCTCATCAACAGAAGTCGATTTTCGATCATGACCGTAAAATTTCCTTCTTCTGCCAAAGATACAACCGTTCCGGTTAATCGGTGATTTCCAGTTTCCTTCAAAAATAAAGTAGCCGGGCTTACAGGCTCATGTACTCTTCCATTTTCGAGATGAATGACCTTATCAGAGAGACGGATTATCTCCTCTGCATTATGGCTTACCAGGATTGTAGTGAGGGCAAAGTGTTTATGCACGGTTAACAACATCTCCTGCAGTTGGATTCGCATTTCATCATCAATTGCAGATAAAGGCTCATCTAGCAGTAACAGGCTTGGTTTTCTTGCAATTGCCCTTGCAAGGGCAACCCGCTGCTGTTGCCCTCCTGAAAGTGTTTGAACCTTTCGTTTTGATAAATTCGCTAAACCGGTTAGGTCTAGCAGTTCCGTTACAATTTTTGGCGGATCCTTTTTGTTTAAGCCAAATGAGATGTTTTCGTGCACATTCATATGAGGGAATAGCGCGTAATTCTGAAACACAAAGCCAATACGTCGTCGTTGCGACGGAAGATCATATTTGATCGACGTATCGAGCCAAATCGAATCATTTACTTTGATATAGCCATCATCTGGTTTCAAAAATCCAGCTAACATTCGTAAAATAGATGTCTTCCCAGAACCCGATACACCATATAAACTGAGAAAACTTCCTGTTTCTATCTGCGTCTTTATACTTAGCGGCCTGTCGCCTTCTGCTGTATGTAAAGTCTTCCTTAAATTAAATTCAATCATATCTCTTTGACAGTCGTAAATCAATAATATTTTATCTGTTCCTTTTTACGATTAAAAGAATATAACACCAATAAAATGATAAAAGAGATGGCCATTAAGATGGCCGCATATGTATTGGCATTTTGATAATTAAATGTTTCCACCTCGTTGTAGATAGCAATGGAAGCCGTTCGTGTTTTTCCTGGTATATTACCACCGATCATCATGATTACTCCGAATTCACCGATCGTATGTGCGAAAGTTAGAATAACGCCCGTAAGCAAGGAAGGTGTAATGTTAGGGAGTAGCACTTTTAGCAAAGTTTGGCTTTTGGTTTTTCCCAGTGAATAAGAAGCTTCTCTTAAACTTGGTGGCAGGGAAGAAAGCGCTGATTTTATTGGGTTGACCATAAAGGGTAAACTATAAATAATTGATCCGATCAGCAATCCCGGAAAAGAAAAAACCAAACGAAGGTTGAAGCTTTTTTCCAGCCATGAACCGAATGCGTAATTAGGACTAAATGCGATTAACAGATAAAATCCGATGACTGTAGGAGGTAAAACAAGCGGTAGGCTTACAATGACTTCTGCGATAAGGCTAAAGACAGATTTTCTATCCGATATCCAGAAAGCAATCGGAACAGCTAAAATTAATAAGATGACTGTTGTACTTAACGCGAGTTTCAACGTTAACCATATGGGAAAAAGTTCGATCATTTTATTACATATCCAAATTTTTGGTAGATGGCGTTCGCCTTTTCCGAATATAAAAAATTATAGAATTTTTTCGCATCCGATTCGTGATGCGTCTGTGCGTATTTTAATAGTACTGCGGACTGCCGTATGGGGGGATAGTCCTGTATGTTTAAAGTAAGCCATTTTCCTACTTCCTTCATTTTTTTGGAAATGACAATTGATTTGGCCGTAAAACCGATATCGGCATTCTTGGTAGCAATAAAATGGCTGGTTTGTGTAATACTTTCACCGGTCACCAGTTTTGATGATACCTTCTCGTAAATACCCCTTTTTTTTAGTAATGCGATCGCTGCTTGACCGTAGGGGGCAGTTTTGGGATTAGCAATGGCAATGCTTTTGATCTTTTCACTTTGCAATAACGTTAAGTCTTCGGAAAGAGAAAGGTTCGGTTTAGCAGTCCACAAAACCAATATGCCCTGCGCATAAATTTTAGGTGGTTCCAACGAAAATCCATTGGCAGCTATTTTTCTTGGAAACTCTTCGTCCGCAGCTATAAAAATATCGAAAGGAGCACCGTGCATAATCTGTTGAGAAAGGTTTCCTGACGCTCCCAACACAATGTTGATAGTTATATCCTCCGTTTTATTGAACTCCGATATGAGTTCTTGCGCTGCATATTGCATATTTGCTGCTACTGCAACTGTCAATTTTGGCTGCGCGTTTGACTGCAAAACAATCAATATTAGTAGCAGAACAGCTGAAATCTTTTTCATTACTCCTATTTGAAGTCAAGGTAAGATTTTTTTTTAAATCTACCTTATACGTATAGTCTAAGCACTTGCATTATTATAGCTGTTTTTGGACGACTAGGAGTTGATATGAACGAAGGTTTCCCAAGTTGACATTGAGCGTTTTGAAATGACTCAATGATTGTTTCCCCGTTACTGTAAACCGATTTGATAACTCGCAGAAAGCCTAAAGTAAGGATAGTAGTCATTCACATCATCGAATTCTTTGTAGTGGCCTTCCAAATGATATAAACCAAATTCACTACTAATTCCTAAATTCTTATAAATATTGACACGTCCTTGTGCTGTGAACGCATGCAGAAAATAATAAGAGTCATGTCCATTTATCGTCCAAAAAACACCGCCGCGATATTGTAGATTAGCGAAAAAATACTTCCCGTAATTAAACCAGGTAGAGGCGTGATAACCTATCCCCGGTCCGTAATCGTAATTTCTCCCTTCTCCATAATACATATAGTGGTCGGGCACAGCCGCTAGGATCACGACACCACCACCAACTGCCGTGACTAATCGCGATCGGGTGGAGAGGGGTACACGGTTCAAGAGCTGGCCTGTTATGGATTGTCCTCCGTATTCAAACTTTGAGTTGTTATAATAGTCATAGTTGACATTCAGTGTTAAAAATCGATTTCGACTGCCCGCCTGGCCAATTTCTTTTGCTGCTAAATGGCCTTGAACACGTAAAGTATTTAAACGGGCAGAATCAGATTGTCCTACTTCAGCCATGACAAAAAAATTATCGAAAGCACGCTTGTTATCCTCGAAAGGATCGCCATAAGCAAGTTCAAGCCGGCCGAATATTTCATTTTTACCACGGTCCAGTATATCATCAATACGTGTGCTGGTGCGTCTGTACCCGAGATCAAAAAAGGCAGTAATACGTGTTGTATCGTCGGCCTCATAGGGGTTATACTTACCCCATTTGCCGCTGATAATTCGATTAAAGCCATTTACCGGATTAATGGCCATTGCCAGCAGTTCTTGTCGGGTACGTCTACTACCGCGGTGCTTTCTTTTGATGATAACATTTGCCAACCGGTGTGTCATTTCGCCTAGTGAAAGTCCGCCAAAACTTGTGTTAATAAAATCATTGGGGGCTGAAGGATTTGTTTCACCGGCTACTTCCCACAGGAAGCTGCCCGCAAATGCCGCCGCGGATGATTGCCAGAAGTTATAGCCGTTGCTACGAAATGCATTGAAGTATAAACTTCCATGATAGGGATGTGCGAATTGATTTGCTAGAAAACTATTATCATCCCATTCCCAATTAGAAAAATTGAGATTATGTCCGATGCTCTTGAAGCTTACTTTAGTCCAATCCTCTTTACGGATAAAATGATCATAAGTCCAGGGGATCAACTGGACCAAGAGCAGTTCGCCCGAAGCTCTGAAAAAATGCTTTTCAGGTTTAAAAGCTTTGATGTCGTAAAGCGTGGAGTCGCGCTGTGTGCTATCCGGTAAGTGAAAGGATTTAAAAGTCTGCGCTGAAACCTTTGCTATAAAGAATAAAAAGAAGAAAAGAATCAACCATGACTTCATATAAACAAAAATAATAGAATTGTACAACTTTCATCATAGCGCTACATTTCTATAATTTCAGTGTGTAGTTTTGGCCAGCTTCCGTTTGTAGTTCTTGATAATGGTCGCCATATTTGATCCGGCAGAGACCTCCATTTTTGGAGAATACGCTCGCATGTACAATTTTTTCATTATGCCACTGCATCGACATGACAAAACCTCCTCGGGCAACTAAACCCTTAACTTCCCCTTGTGGCCATTCCTTGGGTAGAGCAGGCAGTAGTTCAATGAAGTTTTGGTGGCTTTGCAGTAACATTTCCGAAATACCGGCCCCACCGCCAAAATTAGCATCGATCTGAAAAGGAGGACAAGTACTGAATAGGTTCGGGTAAAGTCCCCCTTCACCTCTTTTTACAATTTCAGGGTCATTGGCGTTGCGGAATAACTTTTTTAACGCGTCGTAGGCCATGGTGCTGTTGTGTAGTCTTGCCCATAAGTTGATGCGCCAGGTAATTGCCCAACCGGTACTTTCGTTGGTTCTAATGTCTAATGATTTTCGCACTGCTCTCGCCAGTTCCGGTGTAGATGCATCACTTATCGTAGTTCCCGGATACAATCCAAATAGGTGGGATACATGACGATGCTGAGGTTCTGCATCCTCCCAATCGTGATACCACTCTTGTAAATTGCCTTTTCTACCAACTTTATAAGGCGGGAGCTTCTCCAATGCATTTTTAACTGCTTGTTGTGTTTTTTTGTCTTGCTTTAAAACCGCAGCGGCTTTTAAGTAATCCACAAAAAGCTCTCGGATCATTGCTATATCCGCAGTACTGCCATACAGTACAGCGCCTTTATAGCCTTTGTTGGTTATGTAGATGTTTTCGGGCGAAGTCGACGGGGCAGTCACTAAGTAACCGTCTTTATTAGTGATGAGAAAGCTCAGACAGAAATCGACGGCTCCTTTCATTAAGGGATAAGCTTGCTTGCGTAAAAAATCAACATCCATTGTAAAAGCAAAATGCTCCCATAAATGAGTACTTAACCAAACGCCCGCCATCTGCCAGTTAGCCCACGAGGGATGTCCCTCGCCAAAATGACCAACAGGATGCGTCATTGCCCATATATCCGTATTGTGATGACATACCCAACCGCTAGTATGATAATAATTTTTAGCAGTGACAGCGCCGGTTTGTGCCAAACGGCCGATAAAATCAAACAAAGGCCGGTGCATTTCCGGAAGGTTCGCGACTTCAGTACCCCAATAGTTCATTTCTGTGTTGATATTGGTGGTATAATTACTACTCCAGGGTGGCCTCACAATCTCATTCCAAAGCGCCTGTAAATTGGTAGGTTGTCCTCCTGGACGTGAAGCGCTGATGAGTAAATATCGGCTATACTGGTAAAAAAGAGCTATGAGGCCATTATCCGCTGTACCCTTGGCAAAATGATTAAGCCGTTCATCAGTCGGTAGATTTTCTTTCTCCGCATGCCCTAAGTCGATCGAAACACGATCAAAATAATTGCGATAATCTTGGATATGTTGGGTTTCCAACGACGTAAAGGATTTTTTTTCTACCTGCTTTAGATAGGAAAGTGCACTGCCCAATTCATCCTTTCCTGTTCTGCCGGGATTTTTATCGAAGCCGTTATAGCTAGTAGCCATTGATAAAAGCAGGACCACTTCCTTCGCGTTGGAGATGCTAAGTGAGGTGTCTTGCCAACTTGTTTGTCCATCATTCTTCAAGACTTTTAGTACAGAGGCGAAACGCATGCTATTTAGGGTGTCATAGACAACAGGAGTTTTTTCCCGATTACGATAATTGGGTTCCGTATGGATAGGTGCCCAACCGCGCATAACTAAACTGGAACCTTGCGCCTGGCTTTTTGCCCGGAGCAAACTGGTGAAGCGACAGCTGAAATTCAACTGATCTTTCCCCTCAGCTGTTAACCGGATTACAATCAGTTGATCAGGATGTGAAGCAAAAACCTCCCGACGGTAATTGGTTCCGTTTAAGTGATAGGAAACATTGGAAATAGCTTTGTTGATATCTAATTCGCGTCTAAAATCGGTAGGTGTGCCTTCCTGCTTAAAAGCTATAAATAAATTGCCTAAAGGTTCGTAGGATTGAGAATATGAGCCCTGCATAAAGCGTATCAATGAATCCGCTGTTTGATAATCTTCGTTAAAAAGAGCCTGCTGTACTGTATGCAGATAATCCTTTGCTTGCGGGTTGATTTCGTGTTCGTCAACTGGTTTACCGGACCACAGGGTTACTTCATTGAGGGATAATCGCTCTTCGTTAATTCCTCCATAAACCATGGCACCTATACGGCCATTGCCTAATGGAAGCGCTTCTTCAAATTTACTCGCGGGCTTGGTATACCAAAGTTTCCCTTTATTCTTACTTTGACCGATAGCGCAATTACAAAGGCAAATAAGTAAAACAAAGTTTGTGAAATATTGATTGAATTTCATATTTAGATCTATTATAGTTTAGCTTACGCTGAACGCTATTGCGAAGCAATACTAAAGAATATTGATGGCATCTTGTGCATGAAAATTAGCAATATTTTCAACTAAATTAGCCTAATTGCTTATTCTTACACTTTTTTAATCAATCGGTTGCGTTTGTCAACGACTTGTTTGCTTAAATCAAAATACCTATGCTTGCATTTAGGGCTCTTTGTCCAAGATATTTAACCAATTTAGCGATGATGACCATGAAGAAATTTTTCCTTAGTGTATACTGTTGTTTAATTCTATGTGCCGTTTTTGCACAAGAGGATACGGTGCGTTACCGTTTGGAAGACTACGGGCTGCATCCTAACACCCGGCAAAACAGCTCACCACTATTTGTGAAAGCCTTAAAAGAGATCACAAGAATGCATCCGAAGGGAAAACCTCTTTTATTGACTCTATGTGCCGGCCGTTACGATTTTTATCCAGAAGAGGCAACGGAAAGAAGCTATTATATTTCAAATCATGATCAGGATAATCCCAAAATTGTCGGATTGCCATTTGAACAGCTCAGTGATATGACTTTTGACGGTCAAGGTGCTGATTTGATTTTCCATGGCCGAATGTTACCCGTCTCATTGATTGACAGTCGACAAGTGACACTACGAAATTTTCATATCGATTTTGAATCACCGCACATTGGTCAAGCTATCGTGCTGGAAAACGATACCATTAAGGGAACGATAAGCCTGCAAATGGCTCCTTGGATGAAATACCGGATCGAGAATGGTGTGTTTTATCATATGGGCGAAGGCTGGGAGCATAACCCGGGTTCGGGTATCGCGTTTGAAGAGAAAACGAAGAGAATCGTATTTAATACCAGTGATATCGAAGTCAAAATGCGGCAGGTTCGGGAGATTCGTCCTGGAATTATTCAGGCTGGAAACTGGAAAAATAGTAAACTTGTTCCCGGAACTGTTCTTGCCTTACGGGGCGCTGGACGACCTGCGCCCGGTGTTTTCGTGTATCATGGAACAAACATATTACTCGAGCGAATAGCTGTTCATTATGCCGAAGGCATGGGCTTATTGGCTCAAGTAACTGAGAACATTAGGCTTAATAAATTCTCGGTGAACCTTCGCGGTCCAAATGATCCTCGTTATTTTACTACCCAGGCTGATGCCACGCATTTCTCCGGTTGTAAGGGGAAGATCATCTCCACCGATGGGTTGTATGAGGGTATGATGGATGATGCTATTAATGTCCATGGTACCTATCTGAAAGTGGTCGGTCATAAAGATGATCATACATTAGTAGGTGCCTATATGCACCCACAATCATATGGTTTTGAATGGGGGCGTAGCGGTGATGCTGTTCAATTTATTGCGGCGAAGACGATGGAAACGGTAGCCCCGATCAATTACATTGAGCGAATTAAACCGGTCGATAGGCCGACCTACGATGGCGCTAAGTGCTTTGAAATTGTTTTCAAAAACCCAATTGATCCCATCATTAACGAAGAAAGTGCTTTTGGCATGGAAAACCTGGAGTGGACGCCGGAGATTTTCTTCGCAAATAATGTTGTGCGCAATAATAGGGCGAGGGGCGCGTTATTCAGCACGCCAAAGAAAACGGTTGTGGAGAATAACCTTTTTGATCATACATCAGGTACCGCTATTTTGCTGTGCGGCGATTGCAATGGCTGGTTCGAAACGGGGGGGTGTCATGATGTCATCATTCGTCATAATCGTTTTGTAAATGCGTTAACGAACCTCTTTCAATTTACCAACGCCGTCATTTCTATTTATCCTGAAATTCCCGATTTAGCCCATCAGACGAAGTTCTTCCACCATGGTATTGTGATTGAAGGAAATGAATTTGAAACTTTTGACAGCCCTTTGGTATATGCTAAATCGGTGGACGGCCTCCTCTTCAAACAGAATACAGTGAAACATAATGATGATTATAAGGCTTTCCACTGGAATCAGTCACCCTTTTTATTTGAACATGTAAAGAATGTAAAGATTGTTGATAATCAATTTGATAAGGGGTTCAATAAGGCTTCTGATGTCAAATATATAGGGCGCTAATCAGAAGCCATTCCTTAATACAGTAAGATAATCCATTTTTTAGAAAACATTCTCCATTGAAAATATTCCGTTTCAAGTTAATTTTGTTTTTTAAGCCTTTTGTCTGTGTAGTGAAATTATTTATGAAGATATTTACACGTACTAAATTGATTAAGATTTAGCCGTAAACGTACAAAAAACCAATTAAGATAAACAGTTTTCATTGTTTCGTATATTTTTAATAACAAATAGACTAGAAAAATGGGAGGTTTTTTCTCCATTATTTATATAGCCATTTGTAAGAAACCTGAAGAGTATGAAGGTATTCCGTAGAAAAAAGTTGTTTGTTTTACTCGCTGTAACGGTCGTAGTCGTGTTGAGCATAGTTGCTTTCCCCCACGAAGATCCTATTGATTTCAACACACAAATTAAACCAGTTATCAATAAGAAATGTATATCTTGTCATGGTGGGGTAAAACAGCAAGGAGGCTTTAGCTTGCTTTTTAAGGAAGAGGCCATGGCTGCTACCAACAGTGGCAGACCAGCTATTATCCCAGGTAACCCCGATGATAGTGAGTTTATCAAGCGTTTGCTGGCGAAGGATGCGGAGGAACGTATGCCATACAAGCACGAACCGTTGAGTGAAGAAGAGATCGGTGTTTTCAAAAAGTGGATCAAGCAGGGAGCAAAGTGGGGGGAACACTGGGCCTATCTGCCTGTTCAGGAGGTAGATGTGCCCAGTACAGGTGAAGACTGGGCGCATAACGAAATTGATCATTTTATTTATGAGAAGCTAGACGACGCTGGCTTAAAACCTACTCGGGAGGCCGATCGTGCCACTTTACTTAGAAGGGCAAGTTTAGATTTAATTGGGATGGCGCCCAAGCCTGCGCTTGCTAAAACGTATCTGAACGATCCAGATGCCAACAAGGCTTATGAGAAATTGGTAGATGCCTTGTTGAAATCACCGGCGTTTGGAGAAAAATGGGCTTCCATGTGGCTCGACGTAGCGCGCTATGCCGATACAAAGGGTTACGAGTCAGATGGAGCCCGTAATATTTGGAAATACCGCGACTGGGTAATTCGCGCTTTTAATGAAGACAAACCTTATGACCGCTTCATCGCCGAGCAGATAGCGGGTGATTTTTATGTAAATCCGACGGATGAGCAATATATTGCTACGGCTTTTCATCGGAATTCGATGACCAATGACGAGGGGGGGACTAGCAATGAAGAGTATCGGGTAGCGGCGATTATCGATCGAGTGAATACAACCTGGGAGGGCTTACTGAGTACCACTTTTGCCTGTGTGCAATGTCACAGTCATCCTTACGATCCGATTAAGCATGATGAGTACTACAAATTTATGGCCTATTTCAATAATTCGCGTGATGAGGATGTGCCGAGCGAATATCCGTTATTGAAGCAGTTCGCTCCGGACATGGAACTGAAATTGAAAACCTTGACAAAATGGCTTAAAGAAAATGTTTCTGAACAAAAGGCAGCTGAGATTTACAAATTTTTAAAAACAGGGCAACCGACTATCAATTCAACTACTACAGATAGTTTACGCAATGCGGTGATTGGTAATAACAACATTGCGCTTTATTTTCGCAATCAGGGTGTTGCTCGGATTGCTGCAGTGGATTTAAATCGTGTCGATAAGCTCATTTATCATTTTGCGTCTAAAGTACCAGGTGGACGTATGCAGCTGCGTCTGGATAGGCCCGACGGACCTGTTTTTGCTTCGTGGCAGGTAGAAGGTAAAGAAGGCTATCAGATCCAAGAAGTGGATTTTCCCATGCAGCAGGGTGTGCATGATGTATATATCACTTATCAAAACGCAAGTAAAGGCAAAAGCGAAGAGACGCTCGTATTTTTCGATTGGTTTTATTTTACCGACCAATTTCCGGGCAAGGGAAAGGCTGGCTATGAAGAACAAAAACAGAACTTCCGGACCTTAGTACAAGCACCTGCAAGTACGACGCCCATTATGGTGGAAAACCCCACGAACAGGCAACGTAAAACGTTTGTGTTTGAACGTGGGGCTTGGATATCGCCCGGGAAAGAAGTAACGGCAGATGTGCCGGCAGCGTTTAAGTATGCCATGCCGAAAGATGCACCGAAAAACCGAATGGGACTGGCGATGTGGTTGACAGATAAGCGAAATCCCTTGCTTTCACGAACCATGGTGAACCGTGTGTGGGAGCAGCTTTTCGGAACCGGTATTGTGGAAACCTTGGAGGACATGGGCACGCAAGGCATGGATCCGACGCATCGCGAATTACTCGATTATCTATCCTGGCAGTTTATGCATGAGTACAAATGGAGCGTGAAGCGATTAGTAAAAGAACTCATGATGAGTGCAACGTACAGACAAGACTCCCGGATAAGTAAGGAGCTTAGGGAAAAGGATTTGTTTAATAAGCTCTATGCACGGGGGCCGCGTATGCGACTCAGCGCCGAACAACTACGTGACCAATTTTTGTCGGCAAGCGGCATGCTCAGTAACAAAATGTATGGAAAAGGGGTAATGCCTTGGCAGCCGGAGGGCATATGGAATTCACCTTACAATAGCGCCAAATGGGAAAATGCAGTGGGAGATGATCGCTACCGTCGGGCTATTTATACTTACTGGAAACGTTCGGCACCTTATCCTTCTATGATTACTTTTGATGGTGCTCAACGCGTGGTATGCAATCCGCGACGAATTCGAACCAATACACCGCTACAAGCCCTGGTGACCTTAAATGACTCAGCTTATATTGATCTTTCACGGCACTTCGTTGACCGTATGCAGCGGGAGGGAGGAGCGCGGGTCAGCGATCAGATTGCGAAAGGCTATGAATGGATTATGTACAAGCCTATACCCGCGAAGAAGCTGGGGGTCTTATCTCAACTGTACCAAACAGCCTTTGATCAGTATAAGGCACATCCGGATCGCATTGATTCTTTATTAGATAAACATGCAAAAAAGGATGCTGGCAGCGCGGCCTTATTGGTAGTGGCAAATACCCTATTTAATTTGGACGAGGTGGTTACTAAAAATTAGCACTTATGACACGGGACGAACTGAATTTACACCGTTTGATAAAAGAAGCCAATCATACGCAACTGCGTGCTTATACGCGCAGACATTTTTTAAAGGAGAGTGCGATGGGCCTAGGGGCATTAGCATTTGGTTCATTGTTGGAAAGCTGTAGTACACGAGCAGCAGGTACTACACCGGTTGCGTTCGATCCAGCTCATCCATTGCTGCCGAAGTCGCCACCATTTTTGGGCAAAGCTAAAAGCGTAATCTATTTGCATATGGCCGGAGCACCATCTCAATTGGAATTGTTTGATTATAAACCTGAACTGGAGAAAATGAGCGGACAAGATTGTCCGGAGTCTTTGTTGAAAGGGAAGAAGTTTGCGTTTATCACAGGTGTTCCGAAGATGTTGGGACCACAGGCTAAATTTGCGCAACATGGCGAAAGTAGAGCTTGGGTGAGCGATAATTTGCCTCACTTTTCGAGTATAGTAGATGAAGTAACCTTTTTGAAGGCTGTGACAACGGATCAATTTAATCATGCTCCCGCGCAATTGCTTATGCATACAGGAAGCGCCCGTTTGGGTAAACCCAGTATGGGAAGCTGGGTTACCTATGGCTTAGGTACTGAAAATCAGAATTTGCCGGGCTTTGTGGTCCTCACCAGCGGTGGCAGTTTCCCGGATGCAGGAAAAAGCATTTGGGGGAGCGGTTTTTTACCTTCAGTTTACCAGGGTGTTCAGTGTCGGAGCGAAGGCGACCCGGTGCTGTTTATTAAAGATCCGAATGGGATGGATCGGGATTTAAGGAAGGCAACGATCGATGCCATCAATGCTTCCAATGAGCAGGAATATGCCTATTATAATGATCCCGAAATTTTATCGCGCATTTCGCAATATGAGATGGCTTTCCGTATGCAGGTGACAGCACCAGAGGTCATGAATATTGATAACGAACCTCAATATATTCATGATATGTACGGGACACAACCAGGAAGGGCCTGTTTTGCCAATAATGTGTTGCTGGCCCGCAAACTGGTAGAAAAGGGGGTACGTTTTGTACAGCTTTTCGATTGGGGATGGGATGCGCATGGCGATGGCCCACAGAACTCATTGAATATTGGTTTGAAGAATAAATGCAGAAGCACAGATAAGCCGATTACGGCCTTGTTGTTGGATTTAAAACAAAGAGGATTATTGGAAGATACCCTGGTTGTTTGGGGGGGCGAGTTTGGTAGAACGCCTATGTTGGAGAATCGAAATGGCGTCACCAATCCTTACAATGGAAGAGATCATCATACCGAAGCCTTTACGATTTGGATGGCGGGTGGAGGAATTAAAAAGGGATTTACCTATGGGGAAACGGATGAGATCGGGTATAGCGCCGTTAGCGGTAAGGTAGAAGCTTTTGATATACAGGCGACCATTTTGAACCAACTGGGTTTCGACCACGAAAAATTCACGTACGATTTTCAAGGTCGTCCTTTTCGATTAACCGACGTATTTGGAAAGGTCATTCATGATATTATTGCTTAAAGATTTAACGATTTGCAGATGCCCCATAATCGACGACACTTTTTAAAGGCCGCAACGGCCGGTTTATTTTTGCCGATGGAAGAAATTTTTACTGAGCTATCGATGCCTGTGCTATCCAAGGTCGGTTATTCGCTTACTTTTATGGCTACCGACTGGGGCTTTCAGGGGAGTGTCGACGCTTTTTGTGCGGCGGCGAAGAAAGAAGGCTATGATGGTATCGAAGTATGGTGGCCTGGAACCGTGGAAGCACAAAAGCTATTATTCTCGGCACTTGAGAGGTACCAGCTGCAAGTGGGATTGCTATGCGCAGGTAGCGGGTCGGATGCGAAGGCGCATTTAACCACTTTTTGCAGACAAATTGATGCCGCTTCGAGTCATGGATATCAACGCCCGCTTTATATTAATTGCCATTCGGGAAAGGATTATTTTACGTACGAAGAAAATGCGGAATTTATCGATTATACGGTCAAAAAATCGAAAGAAACCGGTATTCCGATCTATCATGAAACCCATCGTGGCCGAATGTTGTTTGCCGCATCTGTGGCGCGTGGTTTTATCGAGAAGCACCCGGATTTACGTTTAACACTGGATATTTCACATTGGTGTGTTGTTCACGAAAGTTTACTGGAGGATCAGGCAGAGACCGTGCAATTGGCCCTCCAACGTGCCGATCATATTCATACACGCATTGGACATGCAGAGGGTCCACAGGTGAACGATCCGCGTGCACCTGAATGGAAGCAGGCCATGGAAGCACATCTTCGTTGGTGGGACGCAGTCGTATCACGCAAAAAACAAAGAGGCGAGGCGATGACTATGCTCACAGAATTCGGCCCTCCGGACTATTTACCAACCTTACCTTATACACGACAGCCTTTAGCGGATCAATGGGCCATTAATGTTTATATGATGCAGTTATTGCGCAAAAGATACGAATAGATTCATGCAGCTTCTTACCATCCAACAATTTATTGGGCATTTTCATCCAGTACTTGTCCATTTACCTATCGGTATATTGATTTTAGGTGGCGTATTTCATTTATTGAGCATCCTAAAACCTTATGCCCTTCTTCGTGCCGCTGTTCCGTTAACCTATTTATTAGGTGCCATTGGTGCTATTGTATCCTGCGTTAGCGGTTATTTATTGTCACAAACGAGCGACTATGACGCAAAATTGGTTGGACTCCATCAATGGTTTGGGATCGCTGTAGCGATCATTGCGATCTTACTGTATCTGTTGCTGAAATATCCTGTTAAAGAATCTGCGCTCCGTCTGCTGAGTGCTGCGCTATTGATAGGTATTACCATAACGGGTCACTATGGGGGATCGCTTACTCATGGTTCTGATTACCTGACGGTGGCACTAAAGGGTGAGCCAACTAGTAAGGAAGCCATCCCGCCCGTTCCCAATATTCAACAGGCAAAGGTGTATCCGCAGCTCGTTGAACCATTGCTTAAGAACCGTTGCTACAGTTGCCATGGCGCAGCGAAGCAAAAAGCTAAGCTTCGGTTGGATACAAAGGAATTGATGGTAAAAGGCGGAGAGGCCGGTGCTTCGCTTATCGAAGGAAAAGCTGATGAAAGCGAACTTATTAAACGGCTATTATTACCTTTAGATAATGAAGATCATATGCCACCAAAAGAAAAAGCACAGCTTAGCAAAGAAGAAATTGCGTTATTAAAATGGTGGGTTAACCAAGGTGCGGATATTCACAAAACGGTAGCGGAGCTGAAGCCTACGCCGGAAATGAGCGCTATTCTTCCTGTCTTCCAGTCGGGCGGTGCAAAGATCAAGGAAGTGCAGAACGATCTACTCACGAAAATGGTGGATGCGGCTGACGCAGCTGCGGTCGAAAAACTAAAAAATGCAGGTGTGGTTGTTCTACCCATCCATCAAGGAAGCAACTACTTATCCGTAAATTTTGTTACCACTGATGTAACGCCTGCTTTACTGGAAGAAGTAAAAAAAATGGATAAACAATTAGTTTATCTGGAGCTGGCTTATACATCACTAAATGATGAAAATATGAAAGCATTGGGTTCGCTTAAAAATCTGTTGCAGCTTAACTTGAGAGCTACCGCAATTACGGACCAGGGTTTAGTTTATTTGAAAGGTTTAACGCAACTGAACTTACTTAATTTGGTGGAGACAAAGGTAAGTGCTGCAGGTTTATCTTCCTTGAAGGGCCTGAAAAACTTAAAAAGCATTTATTTATATAAAACAGCAGTCGACCCGGTAGATTTAGCGTCCCTAAAAAAGCAATTTCCTCAGGTATCGTTAGATACAGGTGGTTACCGGGTAGCTACCTTAGCAAGTGATACAACAATGGTTGGTACCGCTGATTGAAAATTATAATTTCTTAGGTATATTCTCAACCCTTTGACGGGAAGGCATTTGGAGTTAATAATTCAATTTATCCGCAAATTGCTGTCGGCGATATCGGAAAGATATGGATTTACAATCACAATTAATAAGGTGATCCATTTAAATGGAAACTTGAATAAATTCTGATTGGAGTAAGAAAAAGGTATGCATCGCCAATATTCACCTTATTTATAAAATAAGGTTATTTATTAATGAAGCGTAAAAAGAAGAACGGTTTAAAATATAGCCTGTTATTTCAGGCTATATTTATAACTTCTACCATGTTTGGTAGCTTGAATGAAATCATTCTTTAATAAATAAGATAAGCGAACAGCGACCGCTTTTTCAACTTTATAAGGATCGGCGTCCGGTTGCGCTTTGTTTAAAACTTCTAAAATATCGTCTTTATAACCAGATCCTATTTTAGTAAGGGCATAACTGATTTTTTGATCCAGCTTGCTATTGACGTTGAAGTTGTCTTGAGGTGTCAACGCTTTACCCGCAATTTTCCTCTTCTTTGCTGAATCATCCACTTCGGATAAATCATTTTTTACTCTTTCACCCGTAAAATTAACTGACTTTGATTGTCCAATTGCGTTGATCGTGACCTCAATACTTTTAAGTTCTTCCCTAAGCTGTTGTTGCCGCAGCTTTAGAAATTCAACTACTTGTTTTTCTGTTATACTTTCAGCTTTCATTACTATGTCTTATGATTTATAACAAAAATATAACTAAATTTTAACATTTTAAAATATTATAAAAGTTTAGCTGTCACGATTATATCCTTGTTTATGTTTATTAATGGTGACATAAACAAGAGCATCATGTTATATTTTATTATAAATTGGATATAGCGATGAAAATGGCGCTTTAGGCTTATGTATTATTAAAATGAATTAATTGGGAAGTGCTGTTCTCCTGATGGGCAAACCGAAGTCGTTCGGATGAAATGCATCATTTAACTCGATGGACATGATTGCCAATTCCAATAAATAAAGTTCATTTTTGATGTTTTCTCTTCTTTTAATAAGAGATTCCAATTCTTGGTGGTTCTGAGTGTTAGGCATGACTGTTTTGTTTTAATTTAACAAACGTAAGAAACGCTTTTATATATGAAAAAAAATTACACATACAGTGCTTTTCGCATGACGAAAGCCTTGATACCTTACACGAACGAGAATAATAAGAACCTGTATTCACTAGTTTAGCGGGAGTGCATATCCGATACTCAATGTAAAGATGCGATTCTTTCCTTCAGGGCCAACGTTGGTAGCTGTTAAATTGCCATTACTGTCTATACGCTCTATCTCTCTGGATTTATAGAGTGTTTTAAAACCCCATGCAAAGCGGGCATCTAAAACTAAAAAACCATCATTAAAGGGAAATTCAAAACCTCCACCAATGAGCGCACTCCAATCAGTCCGGTTAAAACGATTGTCAAAATCGGCTGATCTGCTGTAACTATCAATCCGAGGCTCGTCACTTTCCAGTTTCTCCCTGCCACCCAGGGCATAGGAAAAGGATGGACCAATGTTGAAGTAATAACGGGTGCCAATCCCAAAGTCAAAACGGGCAAGTAAGGGTATTTCCAAGTAATGAAGCATACTTTTCTGTTTAATCGTTAGCGCTTCGTTTCCATTACCGGAAGAAATATGATCGGTTCGATTATTGCGCATACTATAGTTTATTTCGGGCTGCAGAATGAAGGTTCGTAACTCATTCAGTGCAATGTTGAGGCCGACGCCGGCAGAAACACCGGGTGAGAACCGTTGATTACTTAGATTAGAGGAAGTCTCATCGAAATCGTAGGTGTTTGCATTTAGGCCCACTTGCGGAATGATATATATATCTTGGGCAAAGCATCGAAGATTAATCAGTAAAAGCGAAAGTAAAACTGTTTTTTTGATCATTGATTTATAGATTTGCAGATATTAAGGTAACAATAATAGCGTTTCTTTTGTTTTGTTTACCGGATGAATAGACATTGTTTCGTAATTTTATACTATATTTTAAGCTCCGCTATGCTATTGAGATTTTTTAAGTACTTTATCGTTTTTCTTTTTACGCTAAACCTCTTTTTCTTATTTTCCTGTTCTTCTCCTGCCGCTAAAAAACAACATTCGGATAATGAAGAGAAATTGGAACCTGGCAGACCTTCTTTTACACCGATTGCAGGAACTAATTTTTTCGAGGTTCGGAGGGCTTTCGACAATGGTTTGGCCTTCGATACCTTAGGTTTTGAGCAAGAACCGATTTGGTTTTTGAATTTTATTAGCAACGATTCTGTCAAAATTTTCAGTCCGGACAGTAACGCGATGCTGCATTATTCGATTTATTTCGATCAAGACTCTATCTTTCATTTTGGAAGAGAATGGTTTCGTGTGCGTAGCTTGGCAAAGGATAGCCTTCTATTGCAACGTTTAACGGTCGTAAGTAAGCATGTGAAGGAGGCCCGATCAAATGTATATATGAAACTTTATTCAGAACGGTTTATTCGAGATAGCTTAAAAACGACGGTAGAAGAACTTAGGAAACCTCGATCCAATGATACGGCTTTTATTCAATGGAGATCTAATATAGCGAATGCAAACCCTACGGTTATTGATAGTGCTTTTGCAGCGAGAAACCCGGTGCAATTTATTCCCAAAAACCCTAATATAACGGTTGAAAGACGCGTCTTCAGCGAAACGGAACGATTGAACCAGAGTGCCGCCTACGAATATTTATATCCCGAATACAATATTGTAATCAACAAAGCCTATAAGGATTTTTACTACCCGTTCTCCGTATTGGTAGATGGAAAGGGGAATGTTCACCTCGGAAAGTTTGTGACGAGCGATGAATTTGTCGAATCCCGAAAAAAAGTGTTAAAGGGTATTATCGATGTGTACCTTAAAAATCTTTTGACGATCAAACCGGGTACGACATTGGGGATACCTCATACGAGCTTAATTATGTTGCGAGTAAGGGGAGTCGAATAAGGGGTAAAACGGGTTCATTTTAGCATTTTTTTGGTGTCCCTATGCGTCACCTTGGTAAACACCAAGGCAACGTGGGCAAAACTTTATTATAAATGCTGACATCGATTTAGAAAGTAATTAAATCAACGAAATCGGAAACCGGTAAGTTGATTAGCTTTTCGAAATCGAGCGATTCCTGCAAAATCTTATCCTGCTGCTTTTTAGCGAAGATTCGCGTTAAGTTTGTTTTATATTTAGCAAGCAACAACGGAATTCCCTCTTCTCTCCGTCGTTTATGCCCAATTGGGTATTCGACGAGCACCTCTTCCAATACGGTTCCATCTACACAGGTAAGGGTGAGGGCATTGGCGATCGAACGTTTTTCGGGATCATGGTAATCTTTCGTAAACTGCGGATCTTCTAAGGTGCTCATTTTTTTGCGGAGCGCGTCTACTCGGGGATCCAATGCAATATTATCTTCGTAATCTGCTGCGGTCAAACGGCCAAATAAAAGTGGCACGGCAATCATATACTGTAAGCAATGGTCCCTATCTGCTGGATTATGGAGTGGGCCCGATTTGTCAATTATACGGATGGCCGCCTCGTGGGTGCGAATTTGTATCTGCTGGATGTCTTCGGCTGTTTTTCCTTGCGCCTGTAGCTGATAGAAAAGTGTCATGGCGGCTTCCACTGCCGTTTGCGCATGAAACTCCGCAGGGTAGGAAATTTTAAATAAAACATTTTCCATTACATAACTACCGTAAGCGCGTTGAAATTTAAATGGCTGTCCTTTAAATAGAACATCATAAAACCCCCATGTTTTGGCGCTAAGGGCAGAAGGATATCCCATTTCACCGGTGCGAGCAATCAATGCCAATTGCACTGCTCGCGAGGTAGCATCCCCTGCGGCCCATGATTTCCTGCTACCGGTATTAGGAGCATGTCGATAGGTACGCAACGACTGTCCATCTACAAAAGCTAAGGAAATGGCGTTTGTAAGTTCTTCCTTGCTTAAACCTAAGAGATGCCCAACAACTGCAGTCGATGCCAATTTAACCAAGATGACATGATCCAACCCTACTTTGTTGAAGGAGTTTTCTAAGGCGATAATACCTTGTATCTCATGTGCTTTAATCATTGCATGTAGTAGGTCGTTGATGGTGAAAGGCGACTTACCCGAAGCAATAGCCTCTCGACTTAACCAGTCGGTAACGGAAAGGATAGCCCCTAGATTGTCGGAGGGATGCCCCCATTCAGCGGCTAACCAAGTATCGTTAAAGTCGAGCCATCTGATAATTGTCCCGGTATTAAAAGCGGCCCGTACGGGATCCAACTGATAGGAGGTTCCCGGTACTTTCGCACCGTTCGGAACGACTGTACCCTTTACAATAGGACCTAAAAGCTTCGTGCAGGCAGGATAGGTGAGGGCCTCAAACCCGCACCCAAGGGTATCTAAGAAACAATGATAGGCGGTTTGAATTGCTAGATCACTCGTTATTTTATAATCAAAGACATAATTGACGATGTCGGTAATAACCTGATCAACAGGTGGGCGTTCATTGGAATAATGAGATGACATTTTTTTAAAGTAAAAAGTAAAAAGTAAAAAGTAAAAAGTAAAAAGTAAAAAGTAAATTTTACTAACAACTAACAACTAACAACTAACAACTAACAACTAACAACTAACAACTAACAACTAACAACTAATAACCAATTCCCCGTTTGTCAAGCGGTACAAAAGGCCTGTTTTCAGGTCCGATATAATTGGCGCTTGGACGGATAATCTTCCCATCCAGTCGTTGCTCAATAATATGGGCACTCCAGCCACTTACCCGTGAAATAACAAACAAGGGCGTGAAAAATAGGGTAGGGATACCCATTATGTGGTAAGAAACAGCGGAAAACCAATCGAGGTTGGGGAACATTTTCTTCTTTTCCCACAGAAGTGTTTCGATTCGTTCCGCTATTTTATACAATTTGAGATCACCTATTTCTTCTGACAAGGATTTTGCTACACGTTTAATGACGATATTTCTTGGATCGGCTATGGTATAGACTGGGTGACCAAATCCAATAATCACCTCTTTTTTCGCTAATCGACCTTCAATATCACTAGCAGCTTCATCCGCATCTGCATACCGACTCTGTATATCATAAGCGACTTCATTCGCCCCACCGTGCTTTTGACCCCGCAAGGCTCCGATACTACCTGTAATGGCCGAATAAATATCCGATCCGGTCCCTGTGATGACGCGCGCCGTAAAGGTCGAAGCATTGAACTCATGCTCGGCATAAAGATTTAAGGAAATCTGCATCGCCTTAATCCAGGATGGACTTGGCTCTTTGCCGTGCAAAAGGTGCAAAAAGTGGGCACCAATACTGTCGTCATCTGTTTCGACCTCAATACGTTTGCCATTGTGCGAGTAGTGATACCAGTAGAGCAAGGCAGAGGCATAAGAAGCCATTAACTTATCTGCAATATCGCGGGCACCCGCTAGGTTATGATCGTCTTTTTCAGGTAATATCGTGCCTAAAAGAGAAGTATAGGTACGTAGAATGTCCATCGGATGGGCCGCGGCGGGAATCTGCTCCAATATGTTTTTTGCAATGATAGGCAAGCCTCGCAAGGCCTTTAACTTCGCTTTGTAGATCGTAAGTTCAGCGGTGTTTGGCAATTTCTCGTGTATAAGTAAATGAGCAACTTCTTCAAAAGTAGCACCTTCAGCCAGGTCTAAAATATCGTAGCCCCGATAATGGAGATCGTTGCCACTTCGTCCTACAGTAGATAAAGCCGTATTTCCGGCTAAGACGCCGGATAAGGCCACGGATTTTTTTGGTTTGAATTGCGGGTTCTCTGCTGTCATAACTATTGGGTTTTCATGTTTTTCTTATAAGGTGGGATCGGCCCTGTTCGAATAATAATACGGATTGCACGCTAGGGTGCTTTCTTGAATAAATTGTCGATTTTTGCTTCAAAATCGTAATAGCCGATGCTTTGATAAAGTTCTTCACGCGTTTGCATATCATCGATAACCGCTTGCTGTGTTCCATCTTTTAACAAGTGGTTATACACTTTCAGCGCAGCTTTATTGGCTGCACGGAAAGCAGATAAAGGATAAAGAACCAATTGAACGCCAGCTGCACCGAGTTCGGCAGCGGTCCATAAGGGCGTCATGCCAAATTCGGTTATATTGGCTAATATTGGCAGGTTACTTGCATTGGCAAATTCGGCATAGAGATGAATTTCACGAACAGCTTCGGCAAATATAAAGTCGGCACCCGCGTCTCGATAGCGTTTCACCCGTTCCAACGTTTTTTCAATTCCTTCACTTGCAAGCGCATCGGTTCGCGCACCAATGAGAAAATCGGGGTCGGTGCGTGCGTCCACGGCCGCTTTAATCCGATCCGTCATCTCCGCTGCACTTACCACCTCTTTGCCAGGTCGATGACCACACCGTTTGGCCCCCACTTGATCTTCTAAATGCAAGGCCGCAGCACCCGCCTTAATGAGTGATTTTACCGTGCGGGCAACGTTAAAAGCCGATGGGCCAAAACCGGTATCCACATCTACCAAAAGGGGCGTGTCCGTAACATTGGTAATCCGGTTTACATCAATCAGTACATCTTCTAAGTTCGTGATTCCTAAATCAGGAATTCCCAAAGAGCCTGCAGCTACTCCGCCCCCAGATACGTACAATGCTTGAAAGCCCGCCTGTGTAGCCAGTAAAGCATGATTGGCATTGATCGCACCGGCAATCTGTAGCGGTTGATTCCTTTTCATTGCTTCTTTAAAGCGTAATCCTGCAGAAGAATTGTTCATCATATAGTGTTTAAAAAAATTGGCCACCATACACAAAGTAAGGTGGCCAAACAAGTTACAAATTTTATTTAAGAAGCGTATAAGCTAATTATAATTGTCAAGAATTTTACGCTTATAAAAGGAACGATTTTTTTAATCAACTTTTTTCATCACTTGTTCGTTTTTAATGACATTCAAGCTACTTCGTGGTCTGCGGAAGAAAGTGACAAAAAAATCGTTCTTTTAATCTAAACACCTTCATCTGTATGTTAAAGGCGAAACTGACCAACAGGGATTCACCGAAGGTAATCCCTGTTATAATTGCTTGATTTTGATGTTTCTATAGGAGACTACATTGCCATGATCCTGTAAGGCGATCTTTCCTTTAGGATATTTAGCGAAATCTTCCCAATCGTGGAATTTACTTTTAGCGATCAATTGATTCCATTCGTCCGAACCCTTTTTTACATGAGCAGTTTGCACGCCGTTTAACCATAAAGTAATTTCTCCCTTATTATATAAAACGCGGGCCTGATTCCATTCACCAACAGGTTTTGGTTTGGAAACGTCCGGTCCTCCGATTAAATCATATAACGAACCTGCCAAGTGATTCGGAATAAATCGGTCGCCTGCGTTAATATTATCCAAAACTTGCATTTCTATCCCTGTTTGGTACGTTGCTCCAAACTTTGGATCTTCATGAATGCCGAAAATAACGCCGCTATTGCCTCCATCGCTTATTTTCCACTCGATGGTCAAATCGTAATTTTCATATTCCGCATCGGTTACCAAGTCGCCCTTCTCCGTTTTGTCAACTGTTGGATCGAACACCAGAGCCCCATCTTTAACGGACCAAGCTGCTGAGGCCTTGTCTTTTTGGTAGGTATGCCATCCTGTTGTCGATTTGCCGTCAAATAGAAGCACCCAGCCATCTTTCTTCTCTTTCGAGGTTAAGGCATTTGGTTTTTGAGCAAAGGTAGCTGTGGCCAAAAATAAACAGGCACAGATACTTAGTGAAATCTTCTTCATTTGTTTCTTCTTAATGTTGTTTGTTGTTCTTTAGTTCTGATTCGTTTACAGCGGTTAACTATTAAAACGTTTTTGCGCAAGATATAAAAATCTCTGGAAAATTGAAGTTGTTTTGTCATATTTAGGAATTCATTAACAACTTTGTTTCATTCATCTTGACTAATATTTTCAATTTGTATAAGTTTGGCTCGACTTCATGAGCTTACGATCGATCAACCATACACGTTTCCTATTAATAGGATGGTGTATTTTTTTATGTTTAACCACGTATGACGGACATGCGCAAACGGAATTATTGCATGAATTGTCGATTCATAGTGATAATGATGCCTATTTATTTATTAATCAAGATCAATATTATACCAATGGCATTGATTTCAACTACCGCAAATTGATCAATAAAGCGTTCCATGCTACAAGCGTTAAGAAGAAGATTTGGGAAATTACCGTCGGACACAAGTTGTACAATGCCTACAATGGCTCCACGGAGATCCAATATATGGATCGACCGTTTACAGCCTATTTATATGCAAGTATAAATCAAGGCCGGTTTTATCAAGATGAATCGCATTTAAGTCTTGGGATAGAAACGGGATTATATGGGAAAGGTGCATTTGGTGAACAGATGCAGGAAGGTTTTCATAATTTATTTGGTTTTTATGAAATCAGTGGTTGGGATTATCAGTTGCGTGGCAATTTTACGGTTGATTTGCGTGCAAATTACAGTCGATTATGGTTACGGAGTAACTCGGGTAAAATGGATCTTCAGTTCTATTCGAGCATGTCTTTGGGACTGAATCAAACTTTTCTCGGTATCGGTCCTGTACTGAGGTTGGGTAAGATCAATGCCTTGTACGAATCGGCATATACCGGAAGTCGCTTATTCCGGAAAGGAGAAGTGGTCAATAAAGAACGGTATTTTTACTATCGGCCGATGTTGTTTTACCGACTATACGATGCCAGTATACAAGGGGGGATGTTACTGGATGAAAAGGGGCCCGTTACATTTGGCATTAAACCGTGGATGCTGAGCCAAGTCGTCGGATTTACTTATGCACATCGACGGCTAACCATTGATGCACATCTTCAGTTTAATACAAAAGAAGTTAAAAGCACAGCCACCGCACACCAGTTTGGTTCCCTCTCTATCGGCTATGCGTTTTAACGGGCGCAATAAATTGTAATTTGTTTGTAACATTTCCGGGTTTTTTACGTCTATGGAAAAGTATAAAACGAGAAGCTTATCAATTCATATTAAACGCAGAGGCCTTGAAACCCTTTATTGTATTAGTCAACATATTCCTTTTTTTATTTTCCTTTTCCTTCGCCCAACAAATAACACTTAGTGGAACCGTTAGAGATGCTTCCAGTGGTGAAACACTCATTGGTGCCAGTATTAAAGTGAAGGAAAGCGCTTCCGGCGTCAGTGCGAATTCCTATGGTTTTTACTCTCTAAGCTTGCCTAAAGGAAACTATACCGTTCAGGTGTCCTCCGTGGGCTACACGTTGCAGGAGCAGGAGGTCGACTTAAATCAAGATCTTCGTCTGGATTTTTCATTAGCTCCGGCCAACCAGCTAGAGGAAGTGGAAATTAATGCGGTATCAAGTAGAGAGCAGATTGAGAGCCCGCAAATGGGTGTTAACAAAATCAGTATCAAGGAGGTGAATAATGTGCCTGTCCTATTCGGGGAACGCGATGTTTTGAAAACAATTCAATTGCTACCTGGTGTGTTAAGTGCAGGTGAAGGGAATAGCGGTTTTTTTGTGCGCGGAGGAACGACCGATCAAAACCTGATTTTATTGGACGAAGCCATGGTTTATAACGCCTCTCATTTGCTGGGTTTTTTCTCTACATTCAACTCAGATGCGATTAAAGATGTGAATCTCTATAAAGGGGGGATGCCCGCACAGTATGGCGGGCGCTTGGCATCGGTGTTGGATGTGAATATGCTGGACGGCAATAACCAACGCTTTGGTATGGACGGAGGGATAGGTCTCATTGCTTCAAGACTGAAGGTGGAGGGGCCCATTAAAAAAGGAAAAGGATCCTTTATGCTTAGCGGACGGCGTACCTATGCTGATTTGTTTCTGAAGCTTTCCTCCGATACTTCCGTAAACAACAGTGTGTTGTATTTTTATGATTTGAATTTAAAGGCTAATTATCAGTTGAATCGAAACAATACACTTTACCTTTCCGGTTATTTTGGAAAAGATGTGTTGGGCTATGCCAGTGATTTCGATTTTGACTGGGGCAATGCTACCGGAACGCTGCGATGGAATCATGTATTCAGTAGTCGGCTTTTTTCAAATACTTCCCTGATCTACAGTGATTTTAAATATAATGTTGGTGTGTACACCGATAATAACGATTTGAAAATCAATTCGCGTATACAAAACCTGAATTTGAAACAGGATTTTCATTATTTTTCCAGTAACCACAGCAATCTACGTTTTGGCTTGAACTTAATGCGGCAGGAGATCTCGCCTGCAGGTATCGACGCTTCAGCGCAATCGGATATTAATTCTCTGCTGATTGAAAATAGGCAGGGATACGAGTTAGCCGCTTATATTTCGCATGAATGGAAACCAACCGCTCGTCTAAGTTTTATATATGGGCTTCGACTAAATTCATTCTTATTGATGGGGCCGGGCGAATTTAATACCTACGATGCAGAGGGTGATATCATTCAAACAAGGATATACGGAAGCGGTAAATTGGTGAAGAGTTATGTGAACCCCGAACCGCGCTTTTCGGTCAATTACATGCTGAATGAAAATAGCAGTGTGAAAGCTTCTTATAATCGGAATACACAAAACTTACATCAATTAACCAATACAACCTCCTCGTTGCCAACAGATGCTTGGGTATTGAGTAGCAATAATATAAAACCCCAAATAGCAGATCAAGGTGCATTGGGTTACTATCGAAATTTTGATAATGATCAATATGAATTCGCTGCCGAAGTTTATTATAAAGACATGCAAAATCAGATCGATTATAAAAATGCAGCTGATTTACAGGCGAATGAGCATGTAGAAGCTGAGTTGGTTTATGGTGTGGGTAAGTCTTATGGGATCGAGTTTTTGCTAAAGAAGAGAACGGGTAGATTGAATGGATGGCTTAGTTATACCTTATCGAGAAGTAAAAGGAGATTCGATGAGGTCAACAATGGCAACTGGTTTGCGGCAAGGCAGGATCGCATTCATAATATAGCGATTGTAGGGATGTATAAGTTTTCTGATCGTTGGAGCTTCTCCGGAACTTTTGTTTATTACACCGGTAATGCGGTTACCTTTCCAAGTGGAAAATACAGCATTGGCGGAAAATCTACGTGGTATTATACGGAACGCAACGGTTATCGTATGCCTAATTATCATCGATTGGATTTGGGAGCAACCCTGGAGTCAAAACCGGGTGGGCGTTTTAAGTCGAGCTGGACCTTCGGACTTTACAATGTTTACAATCGTAAAAATGCCTATATTATCGATTTTAGGGAGAATAAAAACGATGCTAATATTACCGAAGCATACAAAGTTGCCTTGTTTGGCATTATACCGTCGGTAACTTGGAATTTTAAATTTTAAGCATGAAAATGGAAAGTGCTAGAAAAAATAAGCCGTTTTATAGCGGGGTTATCCTGCTCATCGTGCTCTTGCTTGGGCTAAGTGCTTGCGAAGAGGTTATTGATATCAAATTGAAGGATGCAGATCAAGTGTTGGTGATTGAAGGAGGTGTTTCCAATAGCGAAACAACACATTATGTTTATATATCAAAGACAGTTCCTTTCTCGTCTAATAGCACAAATAATCCGCAATCGGGTGCCAACGTGAAAATTCAGGAAGAGGGATCTTCGGCAGCGCGAACTTTTTCTGAAGTGAGCCCCGGGCGGTATCGAATCAATAACTACCAAGCGAGTCCTGGCCGGACTTATAAATTAACGGTTACATTCGAAAATGAACAATACGAGGCAACATCTACCATGCCGCCACCTATTGCTATTGACTCCATTGGAACGGTGACCGATAGTTTTTTTGGCGATGAGGAAAAAACCGTTGCTGTAGTCTATCAGGACCCGCCGGGAGAAAAAAATTATTTCAGGTACTTGGTTTCCGTGAATGGAAAGCCCTCCAATTTCGTTTTTGCCTATAACGACAAGTTTAATGATGGCAAAAAGGTACAACGGAATTTATATCACGAAGATTTAGACTTAGCGGTTGGTGACTATGTTGAAGTAGAACAACATTGCATTGATCAAGCCGTGTACACTTATTTTAACGGTATTCAATCGAATAATCCCGGGTCAGCTGCACCTGCAAATCCAACATCAAATTTTAATAAGGGTGTGTTGGGGTACTTTAGTGCGCATAGCGTAACCCGAGCTGCAACAACCATCGAGTAGGAGGCGGTTGTGAGTTGCCGGTTGTGAGTAGAAACAGGTTAGTTATTCGGATTTAACTACTCAACTCCCAGCTACAAAAGCTTAAATTCATACCCCTGTTGAAGCCAGTATTCAATGGCTTTAGGTAAAGCGTAAAGAAGACGTGGTGTGGCTTTTACATTGTCATGAAAAACAACAATAGAACCGTTGGTGGTGTATCGGATCGCGTTTTGGTAACAGTTTTCAGGACTTAGCCGATTATCAAAGTCGTAGGTAATCACATCCCACATAATAATTTCGTATTGTTTTCTCAGCTGTTTAAACTGCGATGGTGTACACTTTCCATAAGGAGGCCTAAATAGCTTCGTTTGTGTAAGCGTTTGGCATTTTTCTACATTCGCGAGGTAAGTCGCCAATGGTGTCTGCCAGCCTTTCAGATGATTAAAGGTATGATTACCGACTCCGTGTCCTTGTTGTTTGATTTGTCCAAATATTTCAGGATGTTTAATAATGTTTTCGCCAACGCAAAAGAAGGTCGCCTGAATGTTGTATTTTTTTAAGATATTTAATACTTGCGGTGTAACATCAGGTATAGGTCCGTCGTCAAAGGTTAAATAAATATGCTTTTCCTGCCGACTGCGGTTCCAGGTAAGTTTCGGAAGGACGAAGCGTAACCATAAAGGTGATTTTACGATATTCATTTTACGGCGCAATAATTTATTAAGGCGAAGGTAAAACAATTAAAAACATTAATAAGAAGTTGAGAAAAATTTACTAGATGAGACCACGTAAACCCCCGATGAACTATTTTAAACATAGCAGTTTGGCATTAATTGCATGTGTCCTTTCGGTTTCTGCCAATGCGCAGAAAACCATTACGATCCGAGAAGCTTTAGATCAGGCTTTACGTAATAATTTACAGGTTAAACAGGCGGTCTTTCAAAGCTCTTTGAGCGAAGAGGATGTGTTACAGGCGAAGATGGACCTCTATCCCTCCGTCAGTGGTACCGTACAGGGATCGAAGAATTGGGGTTTAAGTTTTGACCAAACAGCAGGTACCTTACTTAATACTTCCGTTACACAGGCTGGAGCCAGTGTGTCCAGTAATTTACTGCTTTTCGGTGGCTTTCAGAAAGTAAACCAGATTAAAGCGAATAAATACCAATTGCTTTCCAGCCAGAGCAATGTTGATAAAGTGAAAAATGATTTGGTCTTGCAAGTGGTTACAAAATATTTGGAAGCCTTGAGCAATAAGGATATGGCGATAGCCGCCAAACAACAAGTCGGATTGTCGACAGAGCAATTGGAGGCGCAGAAATACAATTACGAAGTCGGTAATAAAACCCTGGCTGATTTATCGCAGGCAAAAAGTCAATTAGCTACGGATGAATTGAACCTCGTTACGGCTCAAAATGCTTATGATTTATCCATCCTCGATTTGAAACAATTAATGGAAATGAATCCGGTCAATGACATTGCCCTGGAAAAACCGCCCCTGCCCGATGTGGCCAAATTGATTTCCAGTTATGTGGCAGAAGATATTTACCAAGAGGCGGTACAACAATATCCCGATATTAAATTGGCGGAATACAATACACAGGTCGCCTTGAAAAATATAGCTATTGCAAAAGGAGGTTTTTATCCGCAATTATCCATTGGTGCGGGTTATGGAACCAATTACTCCTCTCAAGCACGAGACTTCAGTACTGGATCACTATTGAGCTTTGGAAATCAGCTGGATCGAAATAAGAATACCAATGTTTTTGCTCAATTGAGTATTCCGATTTTTGACAATTATAGAAAAAGTATCACCCTAAGAAAAGCCAAAATTTCATATGAAAGTGCGGTGAATGATGAGCGCCTGGCGAAGAATAATCTCAATAAAGTGGTCAACCAAGCGGTATTGGATTTAAGAACAGCCGAGAAGAAATATTACTCGACACAAGAGAATTTTAAATCGGCTACCGATGCTTTTGAGGTATTAAAGCAACGCTATGACGTGGGCTTAGCCAATGCGGTGGAATTGTCGACACAACAGACTGCCAAGAATAAAGCTGAATTTGATTTTATACAAGCACGATACGATTTTATTTTTAGAAGCAAGGTGATCGATTTTTATCTAGGCAGACCCATCACCTTTAATAATTAAGGGGCTATCATATTTATCATAACATTACATCAAAATAAACCATGGCGAAGAAGAAAAAAGGTACACTTAAATATATCATCATTGGTGCGGTCGTATTGCTGATCCTGGTGGTTATAGCCGGTAAAATGGGCTGGATCGGTGGGCCAAAGAAAGAGTTGATCGCAACCGAAAAGGCAGAAAAACGGACGGTTCAGGAAACGGTATCGGCCAGTGGAAAGGTGCAGCCCGAAAAAGAGGTGAAGCTAAGCTCAGAAGTTTCGGGAGAGATCGTTGAATTGAATATAAAAGAAGGAGAAGTGGTAAAAAAAGGACAGATATTGTGTCGTATTAAACCGGACATTTTACAATCCGGTTACGACAAAGCGATCGCTTCTTTAAATTCACAACGTGCCGCTTTGGCGTCTTCACAACAGCAATTAAAGCAATCGGAAGCTTCATTAAGTATTATGGAGGCTACTTTTAAACGGACGCAACAGCTTTACAATCGGAAAGTAATTTCGGCTGCTGAATTTGATAAAGCGCGTACCGACTATGAAAGTGCCTTGGCAAGTGTGGAAGCGCAACGACAGAATGTGATTGGTTCACGCTATGGAATTGATCAATCGCAAGCCGCGGTGAAGGAAGCGGGTGACAATTTAGCGCGGACGACCATTTATGCACCGGTAGATGGGGTGATCTCTTGGTTAGGTGCTGAAGAAGGGGAACGGGTGGTAGGTACCGCGCAAATGGCAGGTACAGAGATTATGCGGATTGCCAATATGAGTTCAATGGAAGTTAATGTGGATGTGAATGAAAGTGATATCAATCGTGTTTCATTGAACAATGGTGCTACGATCGAGATTGATGCATTTCGGGGTAGAAAGTTCAAAGGCATTGTCACGGAGATTGCGAGCTCTTCTTCGGCGAATGCATTGACTCCATCTTCCTCCACTACCACCACTTCCAATACTGATCAAGTAACTAATTTTACGGTTAAAGTGCGGATTTTACCGGAATCCTATGAAGATTTACTGAAACCCGATAAGCCGAATCCCTCCCCCTTTAGACCAGGGCTGTCGGCTACCGTGGATGTGCTAACGGAGAAGGACAATGGTTTAGCGGTCCCTATCCAAGCGGTGACAACCCGTGAGGATGCCAATGCCAAAAAAGATAGTACAGCTACCGCTACCGATGATACAAAAAAAGACGATGGCTTTAAATCGAATGTAAAGGAATATGTATTTGTTTATGATCCTGCCACGACGAAGGTGAAACAAGTTGAGGTAACGACAGGTATACAGGACGATGCTTATATTCGTATTTTATCGGGACTGAAAGAGGGACAGGAGGTAGTAATACGGCCGTTCAATGCCATTAGTAAAACCTTAAAAGACGGTGATATCGTGGAGAAAACAAGCAAGGATAAAGTGAATTAGTGTTTTTATTGACTATGATTATCTTTCAGGCCGAGATACTAAAATTTAGCAGTAAAGGCGAAAAAAGCGGCTGGTCGTATATCGAAATTCCGCGGGACCTGGCCGAACAATTGAAACCGGGATATCGGAGGAGTTTTCGTGTAAGAGGAAAGATCGACCAAGAGGATATTGCAGGATTAGCCCTTACCCCGATGGGTGAGGGTGATTTTATTTTGGCCTTAAAGGCATCGCTGCGAAAAAAAATCCGTAAGGAAGAAGGTGATATCATCCAACTGGAGCTAGAAGAGGATACCGACTTCAAAATGGAAATACCGGAAGATCTTGAACTATGTCTCTGTGAAGACGAAAGCTGGATCAACCAATTTCTATCCCTGGCAATGTCCCATAAGCATTACTTTATCAGATGGATCAATGAGGCCAAAACGGAAGCAACGCGTACCAAACGGATTGCCTTAACGGTAGAAGCAATGGAAAAGCAGCTTGACTTTGGTGCGATGATCCGCATGGATAAAGCAAGAAGGAACCCCTAAATACGAATCGATTTTGCTGTCTCCCTAAAAGATGGCCTATATTTTGTAGGATGATGAATGTATGATGAAACTTAGTGTTTGTCGTCAAATTATCTCCTAACAAATAAGTATCTTTGCGTATGTCAATAATAAGCATGGAAGCAGAAAATGCTGACACGATCGTTGCTTTAGCGACACCTTCGGGCAGTGGTGCCATTGCCGTTATACGGCTTTCGGGGCCAAAGGCTATCGAAATAGTAAATGGCGTTTTTAAGGGGAAAGATCTAAGCAAACAGGCAAGTCATACTATTCATTTCGGAACCATTCGGAATGAAGATGGAAAAATTTTGGATGAAGTATTGGCTTCTATTTTTATTGCACCTCATTCTTACACAAAAGAGAATGTGGTGGAAGTTTCTACACACGGCTCGAAATATATTGTGGAGAGCATCATTAAACTCTTTATCAGAAAAGGCGCGCGAGCGGCGAAACCGGGTGAATATACCCTCAGAGCTTTTTTACATGGCGGGATGGATTTATCCCAGGCCGAAGCCGTAGCCGATTTAATTGCCTCCAATTCATCCGCTTCTCATCAGATTGCTATGCAGCAGATGCGTGGAGGCTTTTCCAACGAATTAAAGCAATTGCGTGAGCAGCTTATTCATTTTGCATCCATGATTGAGTTGGAGCTTGATTTTTCGGAAGAGGATGTCGAGTTTGCCAATCGGGATCAGCTGAAAGAACTCATCCTTGCGATTGTTAAAGTATTACACCGACTTATTTTGTCTTTTGAACAAGGGAATGTTTTAAAGAACGGGGTTCCGATTGTTATTGCCGGCAAGCCCAATGTAGGGAAATCAACGCTGCTAAATGCCCTGCTTAACGAAGAAAGAGCTATTGTATCGGATATTGCAGGTACAACGCGCGACACGATTGAAGATGAAATGACTATTCAAGGGGTGAGCTTCCGCTTTATTGATACTGCCGGTATTCGAGATACGGAAGACATCATCGAAGCAAAGGGAGTGGAACGTACGCGGGAGAAGATGAAGAAGGCTCGCTTAGTCATTTATTTGGTAGATCCCAATAACGATTCGTTTGAAGAAGTTTCTATCCAAGTAGCCGATCTAATTTTATGGCGTACTCCTTTCGTGTTGGTAATCAATAAGAAAGATTTGCTATCCGCAGACACCTTAGCGCAATATGAACCACTTAACCCGCTATTTATCGCTGCAAAGAATGGCGATGGAGTAGAGGCCTTGAAAGAAGAACTCCTCAATCAAGTTAGCTTACGTAATATCAATGTCGATGATGTGTTGGTAACCAACATCCGACATGTTGAAGCACTTCTTAAAACGCAAACCTCTTTGGAAAAGGTTTTATACGGAATTGATAACCCGATTACCTCAGACTTTCTAGCGATGGACATAAGGCAGGCACTCCATCATTTAGGAGAGATTACGGGACAAGTAAGCACGGAAGACCTCTTGGATAATATATTCAGTAAGTTCTGCATCGGCAAGTAAGTGCCGTAAATAAAAAGGAGGTGTCTAAAAAATAGGGTGAACACCTCCTTAAATCCAACTAACTACCTTTGCTAAAAAATAGCATCGCTATTTCATGGTCGCTCAGCTTCCGGTTGTAAGTCCGAACATCATCCAATATCCCTTTGAAAGGCCTTAACCGATCCCCAGTGTGATTGCCTCCTTCAAACATCCATCCACCAATAGTAGATGCTGCAGGCGCCTCAAATTCCTCCGGGTCCCATAGCTCCCAGCCATCAATGTAATTAGCACTGAACGTCTTCTTTTTGTCTACGAATACCTCTAAGAGCTCTTCGCTATCCGACCACCGAACAACTACGTGTTTCCATTTATTTGCTTGAATAACGGAGGGTATGATGAAGTCCTCCAGTTGGCCATTGCTCTCAAGGGTTCCCCACCGTCTATCCGATCGTAAGATTATACTATCACCATCAAGAGCGAGACGGTATGGAGAAATGCCCATGGTAGTCCCTTCGTAAGAAAATATAGGGTAGATATTATTCAGGTTTTCTACCCTCACCCAAAAGGAAAAAGTGCCCACGGAATCGTGCATTTTTACATTGGCGTTGAGGTAATTACTATCCAAGGATATTGCCGCATTTGAATTGCCGAATCGGTCTTCAACATATTGTGCACCGTGGCTGTCATATTCCTGGCTGCTTATCGCCTCTATACTATTTCCATCAAAAGGAAAATGTACAACCAAACCTTCATTTAAATCCCCCGGTTCACCGGGATTCATGTGACCATCTTTGTCACAGGCGAGAAACATGGCTGCCGTAAGAAGCGTCAGCAGCGTTCCTAAACTAAATTTTGATTTCATAACCTAAGTTTAATTTTTCATAATAAACCGATTTATAGTGTTATGTTGATTGGTAGGTTGAGTACAATCTCCAATAGAGATTGTTTAGCTTTTATTTGATTTGTATACAATCTGTGCTAATTGCACATAATTTCTCTTTTTGACAAAATGAACAGTCTCGCAAAGATTGCGGACGTAAATTGCGCTGATGCAAGAACCGTTTAAACATAAAAACCACCTATCGCGCTGATAGATGGTTTTTATCTAGAAAGTATAGCGCGTAGCGTAACTAACGTGTACAATCGGCTGTCCACGTACCATTATCGTTTGATACCAGCATTTTCAAGGTATTCGCGGTTATGGTAATGCCGGTAAGCCCGTCGCCTATACTAACGTAAGTGTTGTCCCCCTGTTGCTGGAACTTAACGCCGTTAATATTGGGGATGCTACTACCAAAATCGAAGGTATACGAATCATCGACTTTGACAACAGTTACACGGCCATCGTCATCCGCAATGGTTTCGCTTCCGTTGCTGAAGGTGATGGTTCCGTTGTATGTCCCTACAAAGAAATCGTTGTCTGCCGGATCATCGTCTTTACTACATCCCACAGTAAACAAGAGCATGGCAATAACCAACATGCCTAAAAATTTAAGTTTGCTTTTCATAGTAATATAGATATTTATTACTAGATAAGGCAAGCACCATGCCAAATGCGGTTGACGCAATTTTAAATGGTAGGAAGCTGTATTCGATTACCAAAGCCACGGATTTTTAGGAAATCGCTTGGTGATTGGCTGATGAAGCGTTTGAAGTATTATCCATGTATATGTTCTGTTTTTCCGTAAGATTGAATGAGCTTACCTTCAAATTCCAACCACTCCTTCCAGCGTTGATCAACGTCTACATCTACCGTATACTTGCGGGCAAAATTTAGGAAGGTGGTGTAGTGATTGGCTTCAGAGACCATTAGATCATAATAAAATGTAGCTAGTTCTTCGTCCTCAATATTTTGGGAAAGTACACGAAAGCGCTCGCAACTGCGAGCTTCGATCATAGCAGCAAAGAGTAGACGATCAATAAAGGCTGTATTTCTACTGCCATCTTTCTTCGAAAATTTCATCAGCTGATTTACATAATCGTCCTTTCGCTCTCTTCCGAGCTTATACCCCCTCTTTTCAATGAGATCGATTACCATTTGAAAATGTTGCATCTCTTCAATGGCGATAGCCGTTAATTCATGTACCAAGTCGGTATGCTCAGAATTATTGGTGATTAAGGAGATTGCATTGGATGCGGCCTTTTGTTCGCACCAGGCATGATCTGTTAGAATCTCTTCTAAGTTCGTTTGTGCAATATTCGCCCAACGCGGGTCTGTTAGTAATTTTAATCCAAGCATAGCGATGTCTTTTCTATGCAAACTTAGGTAATTTCTTTGTGTAGTTGGGAGCTTGAGTGGTTGAAACGTTAAGTGGTTAAGTAGTTAAATCCGAATAACGAACAGCTAACCTGTGCTCACAACCGACAACCCGCAACTGACAACCAATAATGAGTAACCAATAATTAACAAACGTCCCTGCCAATCCTGAAGAGGTTGGATGGGCAGGGTATAAAGCCTAGAATTTATAGTCTTGATTGTATTGCGTGCCAAAACCTGCAATGGTTTGCGAGTCTTCTTTAGCTACTTTACCATCTACTTCGGCCTTAAAAGTAAATTTAATCGGTGTATCATCGAAGTTTTGACAACCAATGTCAACTCCGGCGTTGATGAGTGGAATAGTTGACTCGATTACATAGGTACGCTTGCTTGGAAAGTCGTCTATTCGTACGGATTGTTCATTATTTCTAACTTGACCGTCCACTTTCCAAAAAGTTGATTCCTGTGGATTTTCTGTTACACCAAAAATAGTGAAGCCCGCGGTTTCATCTTCGCCCAAACCTTCTGCGGTAACGGTAAATTTATAGCTGTGTTTGTCAAAATTCTGCGGTTGTGGATCATCATCGTCTGAGCAGGCGTTCATAGTCAACACACTGGCCGCTAAAAAACAGGGTAGAAAAAATCGTTTCATAAAATGTAATTAGTTTGTTTTATACTTTTGTTCTCAATTATCGAGGGATATAACTTCTTTATAAAGGCCCGAAATAATTTTCCCAAAGGTATACAGCTGGGAAAAGCTGAGCAATTCCGGTTTATGGGTGTTTTTTTCTACTGGTTTTCTAGTAGCGATCCACATCAGCAGTCTTTCACATTGGAAGCGGAAATTTTTGAAAGGGGAGTTATAAGGTCAACGAAATGTAATTCATTCCACTTATTATCAATGTTTCGTCATTTGCATATCTATCAATAGGGATATCGGAAAAAGCCGATATATATTTGTTGTATGGATCAATTAGCGATTTTCAAAGCACTTTCGAATAAAACCAGGTTGGAGATACTCCAATGGTTAAAGGAACCCGAGCTGCACTTTCCACCGCAAGACCATGCCGACTTTGACGAAGTAGGAGTTTGTGTTGGAAAGATACAGGAGAAATGCGGGTTGACACAATCGACCGTGTCAGAATACCTGGCTTTGTTGCTAAAAGCCGGTCTACTGGAAGCAACGAGAATAGGGCAATGGACCTATTATAAACGAAATGAAAAAGCTATTGAATCGCTAAGCGATTTTATTAAATCGGGATTGTAGATCAAAATCAAACACAATGAGTACAACAAAATTATTTGAGCCCTTTCAATTAAAATCATTGAATTTAAGGAATCGGATTGTCATGGCGCCTATGACGCGATCGTTTTCACCAAATGGCATACCCACAGCTGCTGTTGCTGATTATTATACAAAGCGAGCGGCTGGAGATGTAGGATTGATCCTGTCGGAGGGAACTGTTATTGATCGGTTATCCTCCTCAAATGATGCCAATATTCCGCACTTTTACGGCGAATCGGCCTTGGCCGGGTGGCAACATGTTATTAAAAATGTACATGCTGCCGGTGGTAGCATGGGCCCCCAGATATGGCATATGGGAATTATGGAAAATCATCCTTCTGGATGGGTGCCTTCAGCACCTTTTGAAGGCCCTTCCGATTTGGCAAGACCTGGACTTTCAAATGGTAAGGCCATGAGCGAAAAAGATATAGAAGCGACGATTACAGCTTTTGGTAGAGCAGCAGCGGATGCCAAACAATTGGGTTTTGATTGCGTAGAGATTCATGGTGCTCACGGCTATCTCATCGATCAGTTTTTCTGGGGCGCCACCAATAATCGGACGGATGTTTATGGAGGCAAGACACTGTCAGAACGATCGCGCTTTGCCATTGATGTGATTAGAGAAGTTCGAAAACAAGTTGGCGAAGATTTTACGATTATTCTGCGATTATCTCAATGGAAATCGAGTGATTATGACTATAAGCATGCAAAGACACCAAGAGAAATGCAAGACTGGCTTCGACCCTTAGTGGATGCTGGTGTTGATATTTTTCATTGTTCGCAACGTCGCTTTTGGGAGGCAGAATTTGACGGTTCTGATCTGAATTTTGCAGGATGGGCAAAGAAATTAACAGGCAAGGCAACAATTACGGTAGGATCGGTTGGTTTATCGGGTGAGTTCCTAGCAGCTTTTCGTGGTGAGCGTTCAGAACCAAGCTCATTGGAAGAACTCATTCGGCGGCTGGATCGGGGAGATTTTGATTTAGTTGGGGTTGGTCGAGCACTTTTAGCCGATCCGCATTGGGTTACAAAAATAAGGGATGACCGTTCTGATGAATTGCAAGGTTTCACGAGAGAGGCACTTACCGAATTAATTTAATACTTTTCAAAAGTTAAATCTCCTAGCGTGCGACGACAGTGAAGTGCAAGCGATCATCGATGCTAGGAGCTTTCTTCATTTTATTCGACTCACTTATTTCCTAAGCTGCTCAAAATTTCCCGAAAAAGAGGCAAAAGGTTCAAATATTATATTGAACTTACAAAAATGTTGCTATAAATGCAATAATTTTCCGTCCTTTACAGTAACATTATACGCCATAAGGCTATTTCGCCATGGCAGAGAAGAGATGTTAAAAAACTAGCTTTCGCGGATGCTTTGTAGAATAAGTACAAATGAACTAATTGCTTTTATCATTGAAAGCATAGAATCATCCGTACTTATTTGTTGGGTTCCGAGGTTGCATTTTATCTAAATTGAGTTAATCAGAATAAAACCACATGAGCGAAGATTTTCTTCAACATATTTATGAAAAACAGCATAGGGTAGAAGTCGTCCCGTCGAACAAAGTAATTGCCGAATGGGCTTTTAACCTACTTGATTTAATTTATCCCGAAAGACTTACATCTCCTAAGCAAAGTCTAATCGGAATAAGGGAACGTTTTTTAAGTTTGCAAAACGATTTGGTAAAGCTTTTGGATGCTACAAAAGCCTGTAAAGATTGCAACAACCAGGCGGTGGCTGCCCTTTTTTTTGATGGCATTCCGGAATTATATCGTATCATGAACACGGATGTAGAGGCAATTTTAAATGGAGATCCTGCCTCGCGGAGTAAATTTGAAATTATTCGCACTTATCCAGGTTTTTTGGCCATATCCTTATACCGCATTGCACATGCTATATTGAAATTAGACGTACCATTGATACCACGTATTTTAACAGAACATGCGCATTCGCTTACGGGTATTGATATCCATCCCGGTGCAGAAATAGGTGAATATTTGTATATCGATCATGGAACAGGGATTGTTATCGGCGAAACAACTATTATCGGCAATCACGTTAAGCTTTATCAAGGCGTAACCTTGGGAGCTTTAAGCGTTGAAAAGTATATGGCCAATACAAAAAGGCATCCAACCATTGAAGATCATGTCATTATTTATGCGGGTGCTACGATTCTTGGTGGCGATACCATCGTTGGACAGCATTCAACTATTGGTGGTAATGTTTGGCTAACGAAAAGTGTCCCTAGGGGATCGACCGTGTATCATCAATCAACCATTAAAGTGGTAGAAGCGGGGATAGGAACTGCCGAAGGAGAAGCCGATAAGAACTGAAAATTAAAATCAAATAAGGGAGTTTGAAGTATTAGCTGATTGAAATGGACATCATAGAAAGTATAGGGAATACCCCTCTAGTAGAAATCAAACGATTAAATAAAAATTCAAAAGTAAGGGTATTGGCAAAGCTGGAAGGCAATAACCCGGGAGGAAGTGTGAAGGACCGCGCGGCACTGAATATGATCCGTAGCGCGATGGAACGCGGTGATATCAAAAAGGATACGCATCTTATTGAAGCGACAAGTGGTAATACCGGTATTGCACTCGCTATGATTGCTGCTATTTATGGGCTTGAAATCGAGTTGGTTATGCCATCGAACTCTACGAGAGAACGTACGCTGACAATGGAGGCATACGGTGCTAAGGTGACTTTACTTGAGTCAATTGAAGCTTGTAGGGATTATGCCGAAGAAAAGGCTGCAAATGGAAATTTTTATATATTGAATCAGTTTGCCAATCCCGATAATTATATAGCGCACTACAAAACTACGGGACCGGAGATCTGGAAGGATACGGAAGGAGCCATTACTCATTTTGTAAGCTCAATGGGCACAACGGGTAGTATTATGGGGAATTCGATGTATCTGAAGGAGAAAAATAAAGAAATACAGATCATAGGATGTCAACCAACCGAAGAATCATCGATTCCAGGGATAAGACGCTGGCCGGCAGCCTATTTGCCGAAGATATTTGATCCCAGTCGTGTAGATAAGATTATCGATGTATCTCAAGAAGATGCTACTTTGCGGGCGAGACAAATGGTTAAAGAAGAGGGGATTTTTGCAGGGATGAGTACAGGTGGTGCTTTGCATGTAGCACTTCAGGTGGCAAATGAACTGGAATCGGGCCTTGTTGTCTTTATTGCTTGTGATCGAGGTGATCGCTATTTAAGTAGTGATTTATTTGGATAAGAGGGCCTCACGCCTTGGCCTTCACAGCTTACCATCCTGCTAAATAAAAATAAAATTGTAAATGCGATTTTATTTTTACTAACTTTATATAACCAATTAGAAAGGAGGTTATTATGAACCTAATTCACAGGATTGAACATTGGGGAGATGCACATCACCCGCGTTGGATGGATGCGGTAAGAATTGTGTTGGGTATTATTATTTTTGCAAAAGGCGTAAGTTTTATAGCTGATACGGATTCAGTGGCGCGCTTATTGGAAAATACACATTTCCAGTTATCCATTTGGTCAGCGGTACATTATATTGCTTTTGCACATTTGGTTGGTGGTATCTTTATTGCATTGGGATTGGTAACCAGGGTGGCCATCGCTTTTCAGCTACCGATTTTATTTGGTGCGGTTTTTTTTGTAAACATCACCAATGGTTTTAGTTTTTTAAACTCAGAATTTTGGTTCTCTCTGTTGGTATTGCTCTTGTTAATCGTTTTCTTCATTGTTGGATCGGGACGATATTCACTCGATCATGAGATGAGAAGACCCGGTAATAAAAGATGGTTTTAGAAAATTACCTGAAAACAGGTATTTTCAGACCCAACAGCTTCTTTTAGCTTTGTGGTATAAATGAAGCTGGCTAAATGGATTGTGTCAAATTTCATAACATTGATTAAGCTGCCTTCTCACCGAAGGTGGCTTTTTTTATATAATTGTCCTATGAAGAAAAAATACCTCTTTATTTATTTTCTTTTCCTTTTTGTTGCCTGTACAAAAAAATCCGGAAAAGATTTTGATTCTGACTTTTCCTTGTATAAGGATTACATAGCTGAGTTCACCTCAGGCATTGTTTCTGCGAAGTCGGATATCCGTGTGGTACTAAATTTCAATAAAAGAGAGTGGACGCCTAATCAAGAGCTGGACCCGGATCTTCTTGAAATTAACCCCAAGGTGGAGGGAAAAATAATAGCTCTATCGCAGAATACTATAGTTTTTAAGCCAAAGAAACAGCTGAAACAAGATACGGAATATCAAATTTCGTTTAAGCTTGACGATCTTATCGATGTGCCTAAAGAATTAAGAACATTTAATTTTACCATCAAAACCATCAAGCAGGATTTTGTAGTGCTTAGCAAAGAACTTCAATCCTATAATCAGGATTATCAGTTTCAGCAAGCCATTTTGCGAACCAGCGATGAGATGGATGTACAAATGGCTTCGAAACTAGTATATGCTGAGCAGCAAGGAAAACGTTTACCGATACGTTTTGATCAAATGAAGTCAGGAACGGCATTCCGATTCATCATAGACAGTATTAAAAGGCCTCAGAAGGACGAATCGATCAAATTAATATGGGATGGAAATGCCTTAGGTATTGATCAAAAAGGATCTGAGGAAATAGAAATTGCTGCAAAAGGTCATTTTAAGGTGCTAAAGACTAGCGTAGCAGAAGAGAATAGCCAATTGTTGTTGATCAATTTTTCGGATCCACTCAAAAAAAGTCAAAACTTTGAGGGCTTGGTGAGCATTGATTCGGCAAAAAACCTGACATACACGGTTGATGGGAATATACTGAAGGTTTTTTTAACCGATGCGCTGAAAGGGGAGCGTCTGTTAGAGGTCTTCCAAGGAGTAGAGAATACGGATGGGACCAAACTAAAAAAAGGTTACACGAAGCAGATCCGTTTTGAGCAGACGAAACCAGGGGTAAGATTGTTGAAAAATGGCACCTTGCTTCCGAGCTCGAATAATCTAAAGCTTAACTTTGAAGCAGCTAACCTGAAAGCTGTAGATGTGAAGATCTATAAGATATACCAAGATAATATTCTCCAGTTTCTCCAGGATAATGATTTAAACGGCAATTATAACCTACGGAAAGTTGCATTGCCCATTGCGAAGAAGAGAATAGAATTGACACAAAACAGACTTTATAACAACGGCAAATGGAATGTCTTTGCGTTGGATTTGGCGTCTTTGATTAAGCCGGACCCGGGGGCGATCTACCATGTTGAATTTAGTTATAAAAAAGCCTATTCAATTTACCCATGTGGGAATCAGGTTAGTGCAGAAGACGAATCGGAAGAACCAAGTTTGGAAGAGGAACAGGAAACTTTCAGAGGTAACATGTCAGAAGATTATCCTTATTATGATGATTACAATTGGCAAGAAAGAGAGGACCCCTGTGCTAATTCTTATTATTATTACGATAACAAGGTTTCAACTAATGTCTTGGCTACTGATTTGGGTGTAATAGCCAAAATGGGTAAAAACGGCTCTTATTTTTTTGCGGTGAACAATATTGTAACAACGCAAGCAGTATCGGGAGCCCATATTGAGCTTTATGACTATCAACGTCAGAAAGTGGGGGAGGTAAACACGAATGGGGAGGGAATTGCCCAATTGGAAAATACCAAAAGGGGATACTTTGTGATTGTAAAAAAAGATAATAACACCACCTATGTCAAATTGGAGGAGGGGCTTTCCTTATCACTGAGCAATTTTGACGTATCAGGCTATGAATTGGAAAAAGGCTTGAAGGGATACCTTTATGGCGAGCGTGGGGTTTGGCGACCCGGCGATACGTTGTTCCTTTCCTTTATGTTGAACGATCAAGCGAATAAGTTACCCGCTACCCATCCGATCAAACTACGATTGACAGATCCAAAAGGTAAGGTGGTTGCACAACAGGTACAACGGTACAATGAAAATAACCATTATCGATTTATTGTTCCAACCAAAGTAGATGCACCAACAGGTAATTGGGAAGCTGTGGTGAGCGTAGGGGGAGCTAAATTTTATAAAAGCCTTAAGATTGAAACCATTAAGCCTAATCGCTTAAAGATAAAGAATAGACTTGCTAATCGCGTATTGCATGCTAATCGTGCAACAACTGACGAAATTTCGGTAACCTGGCTCCATGGAGCCATTGCTAAAAATTTAAAGACGGAGATGCAGGCCAAATTCTATCAGATGAAAACTATTTTTAAGGGATTCACCAACTATGTCTTTGATGATCCTGCCCGTAGTTTCAATATGGAAGAAGTTAACGTATTCGCGGGGAATATAGATGAAGCGGGAAAGGCTGTGGTTGGTATTAAGCCACAGCTCCATGGGCAGGCACCAGGTATGCTAAAGGCTTCGTTTATTACAAAAGTTTATGAAAGTGGTGGTGATTTCAGTACCGATGTAGCCACAGCTACTTATTCGCCTTACCAAACCTATATCGGTTTAAAATCTCCCGAGCCTAATAAATATGGCATGTTAGAAACGGGCAAAAGCAATCAATTCGATATAGTCACGGTAGATGAACAGGGCAGACCCAAAGCAACGCCCAATCTGGAAGTAAAGGTGTATAAAGTAGATTGGAGGTGGTGGTGGGACGCCTCGAATGATAATTTATCAAGCTACAGCGCCTCTTCTAGCAAAACACCTTTCAAAAGCTTTCGTGTAAGTACAGGGGGCAATGGCAAAACAAGCATCCAATTTAAGGTGAATGATGAAGATTGGGGAAGGTATTTCGTGCGCGTGACGGATTTGGACGGTGGGCATGCGAGTGGTGAGACTGTTTTGATTGATTGGCCTTATTGGTCGGCAAAGACCAAAAACACGGATGGAACGAATGCGAATATGTTGGTATTCTCTACGGATAAAGCGAAGTACAATGTGGGAGAAAAAGCAAAAGTTTCATTCCCATCCAGCGAGGGAAGTCGGGCCCTAGTCTCAGTAGAAAACGGTGCAAAAGTAATTACAACCTATTGGGTAGAAACCAAGAAAGGAGAAACCCAACTGGAAATACCGGTCACTGCAGAAATGGCACCGAACATCTACTTATTCGTCACACTTTTACAACCGCATGCTTCTACATTGAATGATGCACCGATTCGTTTATATGGAGTTGTACCCGTAGAAGTATTAAATAAGGAAACAATTTTGGAACCGGTTCTTTCCATGCCGGATGTGTTACGCCCGGAGCAGACAGTCAATATACAAGTGAAGGAGAAAGCAGGACAGGAAATGTCTTACACTGTTGCCATCGTAGATGAAGGCTTGCTTGATTTAACGCGTTTTAAAACACCGAACGCCTGGGATAAATTTTATGCGCGCGAGGCCCTTGGGGTTAAAACATGGGACGTATACAATGATGTTATAGGTGCCTACGGTGGCAAAATTAATCAGGTATTTAGTATCGGTGGTGACGAGGATATTGGCGGTGGTGAAAATAAACATGCCGATCGATTTAAACCCGTGGTCATTTATCTCGGACCGTTTTATCTGAAGAAAAACGGAAGCAATAGCCATCGGGTGAAATTGCCGAACTATATCGGATCGGTACGTACGATGGTTGTAGCGGGTGATGTAAAACGGAGTGCTTATGGAAGTGCGGAAAAGACAAGTCCGGTAAGAAGCCCTTTAATGGTTTTGGCCTCGTTGCCACGTAAGATTTCACCTGGAGAGAAAGTGACCCTACCAGTAACTGTTTTTGCCATGGAAAACCAGATTAAAAATGCACAAATCCAGGTAAAAACAAGTAATGGAATTAAAGTAGTTGGTTCGCGTACTAAATCGATCAGTTTTAGTCAACCCGATGAAAAAATGGTTTATTTTGATTTGGAGGTAGGTGATATGACGGGCGTGGCAAAGGTTGAGGTGCTTGCTGTTTCCGGTCGAGAACAAGCTTCTTATCCGATTGAAATTGATGTCACGAACCCAAACCCGGTAACACACGATTATAAGGAAGTTGTTTTAAAGGCGAATGAGGAACGAACACTGACGTGGGAGCCCTTCGGTGTAGCAGGTAGTAATGAGGCACGTCTTGAGCTTTCCTCTTTTCCATCAATCGATCTTAATGCGCGCTTAAATTACCTAATTCAATATCCACATGGTTGTTTAGAACAAACGACCTCCGGTGTGTTCCCTCAGCTGTACCTTTCGGATATTGTTGATCTAGATGGTGCAAAACGTGAAGCCATTCAACGAAACGTTGTAGAAGGTATAAACAAATTAGCCTCTTTTCAGTTAGGAGACGGTGGATTTGTCTATTGGCCGGGTTTACAGTCTGCTGACGATTGGAGCACGTCCTATGCAGGGCATTTCTTGCTGGAGGCAGAGACAAAGGGATATGTCATGCCAGTGGATTTCAAAAGTAAATGGATCAGTTATCAACAAAGAGCATCACGGCAATGGCGTATGGAAGCCCATCGAGGCAGTGATTTCGCACAGGCCTATCGATTATACACCTTGGCGCTGGCAGGGGCTCCTGATTTGGCTTCCATGAATCGTTTAAGGGAAACTGTTGGCATATCCAATGATACACGCCTACGCTTGGCAGCGACATATGCTTTGGCTGGTCAAAAACATGCTGGCAATGAATTGTTAAATGCGAGCGCAATTGATGATTCAACTAATACATACAGCTATTACTATTATGGGTCTCCTGAACGTAATAGAGCGATGGTACTCGAAACTTTATTATTACTTAATCAGACTGCCAAAGCATTTACCCTTGCGACAAAAATAGCGAAGGATTTATCGTCGGGCGCCTGGATGAGCACACAAAGCACCTCCTTTAGTCTGTATGCCATGGCAAAATTTGCTAAAACGAATGGCCAAGGTGGTGTGCATGCAAGCTATACCTATCAAGGAAAAAGTGGTGATATAAAGACTAACAAATCTTTTGCTGACAAAGGTTTAACAATAGGCAGCGGAGTTAGCAGCATAAAAATCAAAAATAAGGATAAAAATACACTGTATGTCAAGGTGCTGAACAGTGGCGTTTTACCGGTTGGAAAGGAGCAAGCGCTTCAACGCAACTTAACTGCCGGTATTCAGTTTCTAGACAGGCAGAACCAGGCATTGGATGTTCTTTCACTTAAACAGGGTACGGAGTTTGTTGCCGTGGTTACGGTTAAGAATCAAAGTTTAGATCGCGTGGATAATCTAGCATTAACGCAAATCTTACCTTCCGGATGGGAAGTCGTTAATACACGATATACCGATTACGGTGCTTTCGGACAAAATAAGGCGGATTATATTGATATACGAGATGATCGGAATTCGTTTTATTTTTCGTTGAACGGAAATGAAAGTCGATCTTTCAAGATTTTATTAAATGCATCCTATTTGGGTAAATATTATCTGCCGGGTATCCAGTGTGAAGCGATGTATGATAATTCATTCTTGGTACGGACGAAAGGGACTTGGATTGAAGTTGTTGGTTATTAGTTGCACGTTGCCGGTTGTGAGCACAGGTTAGTTATTTGTTATTCGGATTTAACTACTTGACGTCTCAACTACTTAACGACTGAACCACTTTAACATTGAATAATAGAAATTGAATCGTTGAAAAAAAAGCTGCTTATAATTAAGCGTTGGATCGGGCAAAATAAAAAGAAAAGTATTTTAGTTTTGCTTATCTTACTGGTTTACTATTTTTCTTTGCCTCGCAAACTTTTTGATCATCCATATGTAACAGTTATTGAGGATGCACAAGGGCACCTTCTGGGTGCAAAGATTGCTTCTGATGGGCAGTGGCGTTTTCCGGAACGAGATTCACTTCCGGAAAAATTTAAACAATGTATCGTCGCTTATGAAGATCAACATTTTTATTTTCATCCCGGATTTAACCCCGTGGCTATGTTCAAGGCTTTGGTGCAGAACACCAAGGCGAATACGATAGTACGCGGCGGTAGTACCATTACGCAACAGGTAATCAGGCTTTCAAGAAATCACCAACGGCGAACCTATTGGGAAAAGTTTATTGAGCTGATACTGGCGACTCGACTTGAGCTGAGATATAGCAAAGAAGAAATATTGGGCTTATATGGTGCGCACGCTCCGTTTGGTGGCAACGTGGTTGGACTCGAAATGGCCTCGTGGCGCTATTTTGGTATCGAACCTCATCAACTTTCATGGGCAGAGGCTGCTACGTTGGCAGTACTTCCTAATGCACCAAGCCTTATTTACCCGGGGAAAAATCAGCAAATACTTTTAGAGAAGAGAAACCGCCTTTTGCGTAAACTCTATAAAGCACAATTGATGGATTCAACCACTTACAGGCTTTCCTTGGCGGAACCTTTGCCGCAAAAGCCTTATGATCTCCCCCAGATTGCACCACATTTATTATCAAAGCTTACAAAAACGGACAAAGGGAAGCGCATCAGAACGAGTATTCGTATGGGGCTTCAACAGCGTATTAATGAGTTGACCGAGCAATATTATCTCCAATATAAACAAAATGAAATATACAATTTAGCGGTTTTGGTGGTAGATGTAAAAAGTAGAAACGTCGTGGCGTACGTTGGAAATGCGCCGACAGATAAATGGCATCAAAAGGACGTTGATATTGTTGAAGCACCAAGAAGTACCGGAAGCATATTGAAACCATTGCTTTACGCAGGAATGCTCAACGATGGGAAATTATTACCGAATACCCTTGTAGCAGATGTCCCCACTCAAATCGCTGGATATAGTCCGGAAAATTTCAATCGAACCTACGATGGAGCTGTACCTGCTCATAGCGCCTTGGCGAGGTCACTTAATATCCCTGCGGTATTGATGCTTCAACAATACGGCATCTACAAATTCTATGAGGAGTTACAAAAGTTTAATTTAAGAAATGTTAATAAGCATCCCGATCATTATGGACTTTCGCTGATTTTAGGTGGGGCAGAATCCAATCTGTGGGATTTATGCCGAACGTATGCAAACCTTTCATCTACTTTAAATTATTACCATGTCAATGGCAAATATCGAGATGGGGAGTTTGCGGAATTGAATTTATACGCTGATAATAAAGTGGAATTTGGAAAAGAAAGAAAACAGGAAACTATTTTGGACGCTGGATCTATTTGGTTGACTTATAATGCAATGAAGGAGGTGAATAGACCTAGCGGGGATGAAGCCTGGAAATTTTATGATTCTGCATTAGAAATAGCCTGGAAGACGGGAACCAGTTTTGGTAATAGGGACGCTTGGGCCATCGGTACAACCAAAGATTATGTTGTAGGTGTATGGGTGGGTAACGCAACGGGCGAGGGACGGCCACTTTTAACCGGCGTTGGGAGTGCGGCACCCTTATTGTTTGATGTTTTTAGACTTCTTCCTAGGACTGCTTGGTTTTCCAGTCCGATAAACAATTTAATAGAGGAAGATATTTGTGCAGTAAGTGGCTACCTGGCAAGTGATTATTGCCCGAGAAAAAAGGCCTATATCCCGATTAACGGGATACGAACGAAGACTTGTCCGTATCATCAATTAATTCATCTTGATCACACAGGCCAATTTCGCGTAAATAGCAGTTGTGAACCGATTGATCAACTCGTTTCCAAAAGTTGGTTTGTCTTGCCACCTGTTATGGAATGGTATTACAAAAGTAAACATGCCAATTATAAAGTACTTCCTCCGTTCCGGGCTGATTGCCAAGGAGCACAAATGATGCGGATGGATTTTATCTATCCAAAAGACTATCGTAGTAAAATCTATTTAACAAAAGATTTTAATGGAAGGGTACAACCTGTCATTTTGAAAGTTGCGCATTCACAAGATAATGCAAAACTCTTCTGGTATGCAAATAAGCAGTTCCTGGGAACTACGGAAACTTTTCACGAGATGCCACTGAGCTTGAAATCCGGTAACTATCTCATTACCGTAGTGGATGAAAACGGGATGGAGATCGCCCGAAAAATTGAGCTGATCAATGAATAAGGGATTGGCAACCATCTGCTGCACAAGTCCCTTTTTGCATATTATCAGTTATTTTCTGTTCAACAGCGATTCAGCAAATCACAATAAACGGTAATCAGTTGCTAATTTTATCACAGAGATGATATTGTTAACTTCAAATTTTTCCATTAACTTTTTTCGATGACTTTCCACGGTATGCGGACTAATAAAAAGTTGATCGGCAACCTGCTGTGTTGTAAGACCTTTGCCAATAAGTTGAAGCACTTCCTTTTCGCGTCGGGTTATAAGTGGAACGGTCACATGTTGATCAGCCTCTGCATTTGCCATTGTGGTGCGTGTAGCGGAGCATAGGTATTTTTGCCCTTTTGCAACCGTTCGTATCGCCTCTAGAATTTCGTCACCGGGTGCATTTTTAATAACATAACCCAGGGCTCCATTTTGAAGCATACTTCGAATAACGGCGTGCTCATTATGTAAACTAAGTGCTATAATTTTCAAGGAGGGGTGGATACGCTTCAAATCGCTGCACAAATTAATGCCGTTCATATCGGGGAGGTTGATGTCTAAAAGAATAACATCAACATCAATTCCTTTCAAAGCCTCTAATGCTTCCTGTCCTGATTTGTACGAATCAACCAAAGAAATATCTTCATGGGTGACAAACAAGTTTTTTAAACCGTCGATGACGATGGGATGATCGTCTATTATAATAACCTTTATCATGATTTTATATTACATTCTATAGTGAAAGTTGTTCCATTACCGATTTCGGAATGCACATCAAGCTCACCTTGAATATATTCAATACGTGAGAGGATGTTTGTAAGTCCATTTCCGGTTCTGTTCTTAGCTAATATTGATTTATCGAATCCTTTTCCGTCATCTTCTACAGTTAAGGTTACCTTATCTTCGGTTTTCAAAAGCTGGACGAAAATGGTACGGGCCTTCGCATGGCGAATGGCGTTGGTAACCAACTCTTGCATGATCCTGTATAGGATTAATTCCTTCTCTTGTTCTAATTCGTTATTGTAGTGAAATAACTGACATAGGAGTCGTATTCCTTTGTTTCGCATACGCGAACAATAGGACTTTATCGCTTCGCCGAGCCCATATTTTAAAAGGGTCTCTGGCATCAGATTCTGCGAAATGAACCGTAACTCATCTACTGCATAATCAATTTTTTTAAGGGAATCTTGACTACTATTGTCTTTTAACGCACTGGATAATTCTATTTTTAGGGCTGATAATAATCCACCTAGTCCATCATGAAGATCGCGGGCAATTCGAGTTCGTTCGGATTCTTGTCCGTTCAGCATAGCCGATAATAGGGATATCTGGTTATGTTGACTAATCTTATCCATCTCCAATTGATATAATTTTTTGTGCTGTATGAGCTGCTTTTTATGATGTCGATTGGATTGAAAATACAAAATGGCTAAAGTCAGTAATAGCAAGGATACAGCCGTTAGCAACCCGGTATAAAGACGATTTTTTTGCAGGGCAAAAGACTTTACTTCGTTTTCATGTTGTAGCTGTAAAATTTGCTTTTGTTTATTCGCACTTTGAAATTTCTCCTCAATCTCATTTAGATTTGCTTTTTTTTCGACCTCATTGAGACTGTCAGCAAGATGAGCGTATAAAGATTTTGCTTTGTATGCATGTTGATAATCACCTAAATTTTCATAAATATTGGCCAGATCTTCCAATGCCCCTAATTGACTGCCTTCTAAATTCAGACGAACATTCTCCTGTGCATAGGATAAGGCATGGGCGTTATCATCTGTGCTTTGTTTCAGTTTCACCAACGTGCCTAAAATATTGCTCTGTGCCAGTGCATCTGCTTCACTTTTTGCAATTGATAGGCCCGCTAATAAATCGGCCTCCGCTCGCTGATATTGCTTCTTCTCAAAGGCATATAAACCACTATAATTGTAATACCAACTCCAAACCTCTCGTCGATCATTGGCTTTTAACAGATAATTTTTGGCTTGGTTCAAATAGGGTTTCATTTCATCAATCTGACCGCTTCTATAATAACTGGCCGCTAAGTTCACATAGGAATAGGCAAAACGAGCATACTGTTTGCGTTCTACAATCTTTACGGCTACACTTTTTTTAAAATATTGTATGGCCTTTGCGTATTGACTGATATTCATAAACCAGACACCAATATTATTATATAGATTCCCCAACGTAACTTCATCACCCACTTTGTATGCCAGCGGTACAAGAGAAAGTGCTTCGTTCAGCGCTTTATCCGGTTCTTTGCTGATTTTTATGGTAAGATGATTTTGTTTGACAAAAAGTAATAGCTTTTGATGTCGAACATTGGCACTTTTGAGTAGTAGATGTTCGGCTTTTTGATAATAGACTTCCGCGCTATCCATCAAATAATATATTTGGAAGAATCGGGCCAATGAGGCATAACTATTTGCTATATAATAGTCTTCTCGACTTGCTAAAGCGGAGTTTAATCCCTTCTCCAGAAATTGGAAACCATTCGTGCTGTCAGAGGAGGCGAGCTGGCTTCCAATACTTGTGTATAAACGTGCTTTTAACGTATCTGAGGAGGCATTCTTCAGTTCTCTTTTTAAACTGTCGATTAAAGAGGAATGCTGTTTGCCTTTTGCAGGCAAAAAAAGCACAGTAGCGAGCAAGCTAATCAGCATATGTTTTGCAAGGAGCCTCATATTGTATGGCAAGTTAGTTTTTTTTGTAGCAGTGAAACAAAGCAAATCATAAAACCCCGATTTTCAGGGAGCAGATAAAAATACGTGATTTTGACTATTTTCTTGTGTTTTGCGATAGAGAACCGCTGTCGCTGCGCAAAATACCTGAAAACAACTATTTTATGTATGCATAATAAATTATATCTTTGTAAGGTTGAATCGAGATTAGATTAAACACACATGAAAAACCAGGCAAGTGACTTCACTTGCCTTTTTTGTAATCCCTTATAGCATGATGACAATTTGAAAGAATGAAGTATTTGTTTCTTCTGTTGGCAATTGTTTTGGAAACGGTTGCTACGGCTTCGCTAAAGGCATCTGAACAATTTACGAAGCCTTTTCCAACCATTATAACCATTCTTGGCTATATAGCTGCTTTTTATTTTTTAAGTGCCACGCTCAAGTCTATTCCTATAGGTATTGCCTATGCGATTTGGTCGGGTATAGGTATTGTACTCATCAGTGTTGTTGGTGCCTTGCTTTATAAACAGACTCCTGATTGGCCGATGGTGGTCGGGATTGTATTGATCATTGTGGGAGTCGTGATTATTAATCTCTTTTCAAAGACCTCTGTGCACTAATACAATTAGTGTTGAAGCATCTATTTCAGAGCGTATGAGCGAGATGATGAAACGGGCGAAACTACATCAACGCCGATTCACTAAATGGATGAGGTCCCTATTTTTTAAATTAGATAACGATTTTTATGCCTTATCGAAGTAATTGGTCAAAATCAAACTACCTTGCTAAAAGATTAGCTAACCTTTCATTGTTCTCCGTTTGTTTTGCTTGCTTCAGCTTTATGATGTTGTTTATCATGGATAATACAAATTTGTGGGAATATGGGATTGTCATTCCAGCCCCTGTTTCGTTGGTGTTGGCTTCGGCGTCATTAGCAAATAAAAAAACAAACCGGGGTTGGTGCGCATTTGCAGCCTCAATTTTTTACATTGGAATTTTGCTTTTACTGTTGTTTTCCCTTCGCAACATGTGTGTAATTTGCTAAAGTTTCAACGTAACAGGGCCATCAATAGGATAGCCGGTACAGGTAAGTATATAGCCATCAGTTAGTGCTTTTTTCCCTAATACTTCATTGTAGCGCATCCAGACTTTGCCACTCGTACAGATTGCTGCACAAGTGCCGCATTGCCCCGTTTCACAACTATAAGGAAGTTGCTCACCTTGCTTTTTCGCTGTTGCGAGAATAGACTCCGGGTATTGTACTTCGATCGTAAAGCTACGATTATTGTAGTATATAGTAACGGAATGACGATCGGTATCGGGTGGTTCCGCTAACTTGTGAGTCGGAGCTTCTACAAGAAAAAGCTCCTTTTTGATCGATTCAGGAGAAATACCCTCGGCACGTAATTTAATATTGATCATACGCATATAAGCACTTGGACCACATAGGTAAAACAAGGTGTCATCATCTTTATAAAGCGCGTGTTTTTGCGCCAATTGATCCAATACACCTTGTGTTAGCCGGCTTTGTGTTAGGATTGCCGATTCACTGAAAAGCAATTCGAGCATAAGTTGGTCTTTGAATTGGTCTTTCAGTTGAAGAATTTCATCTAAAAAAATTGTTGAAGAAGCACTTCTATTACTATAGATCAAAATAACACGATTCGCCGAACCATAAAGAATCGATTTGATCTGGGCGAATATGGGTGTGATGCCGCTACCTGCTGCTAAAAAACAAAATCGTTGATGAGCAGGATAGGAATCAGGCAGGGTGAAAAGACCCGCTGCTCCTATGCTATTAAGCAAATTCCCTTCTCTCGCTTGATCAACCATTTTTCGAGAAAATTCGCCATTGGGTATCTTTTTAATTGTGATTGTAAGAGGCTCCTCAAGCGTAGTGGATGAACTTATGGAATAACTTCTCCTTACTTCATCACCATTGCTGTGCTTAAATAGTAGGGTCAAAAATTGCCCCGGTTTGTAAACCAATGGTTTGCCATCGACTGTTTCTAGCGTAAAAGATTTAGTGTCTACCGTCTCTGTTTTAATCGATGTTATACGTAAAAGGGTAGAAAGACTGTTCATATCACTTAATCTCCCCAAGATAGCAATTACTTTCTATTAGACAAAGTTACTTGCTTTGTCTACCGGGATTTCGCTTTTAACATATAGATGGAGATGTTTATATTAAAAGAACCTTTTTCTTAATCAACTTTTTCTTGGCAAAAAGTTGAACAAAACCCAAGGCTATGTAGGCTACCTTGCACCTGATTGCAAAGCATCAACAGTGCGTATTGCAGCCGTTTCACTTCCTCAATCCGCTTGGATACGGCACAATGAACAGAGATGCAAATGCTTTGCTGTTCGTTGCCTCGGTATCCTCCAAGGCCATTCTTCTCACGCACAGGGCTATATTTAGGGCTAAAGTAAGTATGTTCGGTTAAAAGTAAAAGCCATCCGTTCTGCCAAAGTATCGCCTAGGAAGTTTGCGGTTTGCACGTTGATGCACTACCGCTTATAGCAAAGTTCCAAGCGATAAGTTTTTGCGTCACTTTTTGCGGGAAAAAGTGACTAAAATAAGCGTTCTTTTTTAAGAGCGAGACCCCAGGCTTTGGCCATTTACTTTCTGCTCTATTGCTTTTATAACAGGTGTGTAGAAGTCGGCATCATATAGCTCGCAGGCATGTACCAAGCCGCCGGGACTGAATACGTTTACTTCCATGAGTTTATCGCCGACGATATCCAAACCGGTCAGAAACATGCCGTCATTTTTGAGCTTTGGACCCACGAGCTCTACAATTTCTTTAATCCGTTTTGTCATCCTAGCTTTACCTGCGGTACCACCTTGATGTATGTTGCTCCTGATTTCACCTTTTTTTTGTTGACGATGGATCGCTGCATAGTGACCATTGACGACTATTGGATCGCCATCTAGTAAAAACAAGCGAATATCACCATTCTTAGCTGCAGGAAGGTACTCCTGTGCAATCACAAAACCGTCGCGGCAAATAGCGTCCACAATTTGATTAAGATTCTTTACCTCTTGCTTGTTGATGAGAAAAACATTCCTTCCGCCGGATCCTTGGAGCGGTTTGAGAATGATTTTATTTCCATTGCTCTTATAAAATGCCTCGATATCGTCTACGTTTCTCGTGATAATGGTTTCGGGTCGGACCTCCTTTGGAAAATATTGAAAATACATTTTATTGGATGCCTGTGATAAACTGGCAGGATCATTTAAGACCAAGACACCTTGGTTTTGCGCTAATTGGCCAAATACGATACCGGCATTTTGTGCCCAGGGGCGCTTATCAATATCCGCCGAGGGGTCATTCCTTAACAAAAGCACGTCCAGATCGGCAGCTTTGATTTGAACTTTGTTCGTTTCTTTGAGAGCCTGTAAAAAGGTATCAGGCGAACGAAACTGTTTCGTCGGAACCTTACGTGCCAGTCCCCCCATTTGGTCATCACCAAAGTAAGCGAGGTCACCAACTCCCAAATAATAAACTTCATGTCCCATTTTATGAGCTTGAAAGGCCAATCCAGTGGTTGTATACGGCGTTGCTTCTTTCATTAGTTGATTCACAATAAATGCGATTTTCATCAGAAATAGTTTTAAGGTATTGATTTTTATAAGTAACAGGAAGTATGAACTTTAGTTTAGCATGGTGAAAATATTTCCTCCTTTCTTTATGGCATCGATTTGCTTCAAATAGGGGCTGCTCAAATAGCGCGGTTTTATAGGGATTTTTGATAATAATCCTCTGAAAGTCAATTCGTTAATTACTGGAATATAATCTTGACGAATTTTACCGATCAGCAAAGGTGCGATATCATTGTCTTGTTTAATATATTCAATTAAATTGAGTAATCCTTTCAGATACACGGCGTCTTTAGTGAGCCCACCACCGCGATAGACACGCATGGTAATATGAAAGGCGGTTTCAGGTGTAAAAAAGTATTTGTCTGTTAATAGAAAAAACGTGTCCACAAACGAATTTCCGGTAATCATAGAATTGACAGCGACTACACGTGCTGCCAAAATACGCAAGCGTTCGTTTGTTAATCCACCGCTTAAATATTCAGCAAATACGGCTAGGCCCTCTTGCAATTGCTCATAACCGGGTACACCAATGTAGAAAAGTTTGAGCGGCTGCGCTTTGCCATTATAATAAGTGACTACATGGGTTCCAATCTCGTGCTGGATCAGTGCGAAAGCACGTTGCTTCGAGATCTGGTAATTTTTGTTGACATTAAGTATACCACGGGAGACCATAACGCCGTCAACATCATCGCGTACACGTACAGCGGTTAGAATAGAGGCGTCCTGCTGCTTGAGCCACATTAGTTCGTCTTCAGCCATGTGAGCAAACTGTTGCGCATCCAATAAGTCCTGATTCGCTTGCTCCGGGTCTGGTTCAGCAGCAACAAGAATGGCACGGGCAACATCCAAGAGATGCTCGTCTATATTACCGAAGACTTGTAAGCTGCTGTGCATAAAATCCGGTTTTTCTCGTTCTAGCATCATATTAAGCATCCTGTCTATTTCCTTTCGCTTATCCCTAAAAAGGAAGGCGATGGTGGGGTCAGATATGTCCTCAATGGGTAGGTTATATATTTTTCGTTTAATCAATTCGGGTTCTATGGGCATCGGACGGTAGTGAAAAACCGGTGCCTTCAAATAGTTGCTATCTTCAAAGTTTTTCCATGCCTCATTCGTATTAATTGGAGTTACCAGTAAAAGAAAATCGAAAAGATTACTGTATTCTGCCAATTCGTTGTCGATCGTCCAAACTTTATCGTCCAAAACGGTTGTGCCTAGCATTTCAAAGTGCGTCGCATTATAAGAAGTATTCGTACGTACAAATTCAAATAGGCTCTTGCGTAATGATTTACCGAAAGCTGCGCGTAATTCGCGCATAAATAATGGGTAGGGTTTACCCGTTTTAATATCATTGTAAATAGGTGCTATTTCTACTCCAACCAATACAATTTCGGATTGTTTTGCTGTATTTTTATCGATCAGTGACGAAAGCCCGGGCGGGGCTACGGACGTTTTTTGTTTATCAAGTGATGCCGTGATTTTTTGATTACCGATCAGCAATGCATTTAGCTCTTCGGTCAGCTTGGTCGCCATACTCAATGTCCCTTTTTGATTGATGTGGATTGTGAATGCCTGACCATCCAATTTTTCCTGATGCCAAACCTCTACCAGTATAAAGCCACCAAATTGATCCGCTAAATATTCCGTGATGAGTTTCAAAAGTCCTGCTATTTTACCTGTTTTATAGTCGAATGTGATTAAATAAGAAGATTCTGTTTTAGCGAGGTTATATGTAAAATTGTCTTTACCCTTTTCCGGTACACGATAGACGAGAAGAAAAGGAACAGGTTTATCAATCTTGAGTAGACCTTTATTAGGTAGGGAAAGTCTGATCGCTTCGCCCTTTTTCAACTTATCACGAAGCTGATTTAAAACCTTTTCTTGTTTTTTCTCCATATTAATTTCCTTCATCTATTTTACAGATTGAAGTTTCGTGAGTTCATTTTCCAGTAAAGGAATGCTCTTTCGTAACGCCGCTCGAATGTCCATCAGATAGTCAATATCGACGCGGCCTGTCCATTCATCCATAAAAGTTTTTTTAAATTCAATCGACAATACACCACCATATTCACCGAATGTTGAGCAAATCCAGTTAGAAAATGCCCCACCTTTAAATTTGACATTTTCCCTGACATCAGGAAGATGATCCTGAATCATTGTTTTCGAAAGTACATCTATAAAGGTGTTTATAATGGGACGCCATTTGGGCAGGTTATTGATTGTCCCAATATTTATTTCCGGATTCTTGCCAAGCGGCGCTTTTTTATGAGGATCCTGCCTTCGATGGTTGTAAGTATGAATATCGAGTACGATAAAATAACCATAGTTTTTTATAAGTTCTTGCAATAACTTCTTTACCGCCGAATAGAAGTTATCGTAATAAGCCAGCATCTCTTTTTCTTGCTTCGTTGTGATTTCCGTAGCCCATACCCTTAGTCCCCACGCCTCATCAGGTGAATGGTAAATAGCGCGATCTCTCGGTCGATTTAAATCCACTATGAATCTGGAATAATCGACAAGAATTCGATTGACGGGCAAATTGATCATCTCTGCCGTATAAGGATCTTCCTCGTGCATGCGTTCATTTTCAGCTAAAAACATCTTGGATCGAAGCACCGGTGGTATGTAATGCCCATCGTGGATAGCCGTTGCGACGATTGGGCTTTTAACGCGTTCTATGTGAATTTGAAATTTCATTTTAGTTTAGTGAAATAACAGCTAAAAGAAAGCATTGTTTCATCTTGTATTCTTAGCATGAAAACCATTACCTTTAGCAGCGTAGCTTAGGAAAATAGAGATCATAGAAAATAGTAAAATAGCTAACGTTAGAAAAACCATTGTAATGAAAATATTTGCAAATCACGTATACACAGGAGAAACCGTATTAGAGAAACAACTAATCACCTGCGAGAAGGGGCATATCGTTGCAATCAACCAAGGAAATGCAAAAGACGCAGATGAAGTTGTTGAGCATATCGCACCTGGTTTTTTTGATATCCAAGTAAATGGGGGAGCGACCTACCATTTCACCGCACATCCTCATGAAGACTGTTTGTCAGACATAGAAGAAACCTGTTTGGCTGACGGAACTGCCTTTGTGCTGCCAACGCTTATTACTTCTTCCATGGACAATATTTTAATGGGTATTGAGTCGGTAAAAAACTATAAAAAAAAGCATCCACAGTCAGGTATTTTAGGAATGCACTTGGAAGGGCCCTTTATTAATCCGGTGAAGAGGGGGGCACATCTATTAAAATATATCAGAAAACCGGAGAGAGCTTTAATTGAGGAAATTATAAAATATGGAAAAGATACGATTTTACAGATGACTCTTGCACCGGAAGTATTTGATCAAGATATGCTTGCGCTTCTTCAAGACTCAGGAATTGCGTTAGCGATAGGTCATACCAATGCCTCATTCGAAGAAGCAAATCGTGCTTTCGACCAAGGCGTTAAACAGGTGACACATTTATTTAATGCAATGTCTCCATTCCAACATCGAAGCCCTGGCGTGGTGGGCGCAGTGTTAGCGGATGAACGCGTTTATGCACCGATTGTGTTAGATGGAAGGCATGTTGATTTTGCAGCGGCTGCCATCGCTTATAAACTAAAACGGGATAAATTTTTTTTAATTTCTGATGCCTTATTTCTCGGAAAAAAGAAGACCCATTTTCAGTGGGAAGAATTTGATGCAACACTGAAAAACGATGAATACGTCAACAGTGAAGGGAATTTGGCTGGTGCTAATATTTCTCTCATGGATGCGGTTCAAAATGCCATTAAGCACTTAGGTGCTTCCATACAAGAAGCCATTGAAATGGCAACACGTCGCCCTGCCGAAGCTGTAGGTCTTCATCATCGTATTGGGAAAATTGCACCAGGTTATCCTGCCCGATTTACCGGTTTTGATGCTGCATTGCAGCATGCGCGCGTTTTATATTCAAAAAAACCTGAATAAGACTCGGCAGCGAACAACTCTTCGGCATTAAATTACGAATTTAGCGCGCGCTATTTTTTTTTAAAAACCTGATAATAAATTGTTTGTTTAGTAGGAAGGTGTTGTTGTTGTAAATGGATATAGTCCGCTAATCGTTATTTTATATCCATATATGTATATTTGTCTTCTATATGGAAAATACCATGCAACCGATACATGAGGGATCGAGAAAAGAAGTGATGACCTATCTTGAGCCATTTATGCTCAATGAGATGAGTGAATATTTGAAGCCCGTTGAACAAATGTGGCAACCAGCTGACTTTTTACCAGATGCCTCTCGAGATACTTTTTTTCAAGAGGTGAAGGATTTGCAAGATAGCGCAAAGGAGCTGCCCTACGATTTGGTCGCGGTTTTGATAGGTGACACGGTAACGGAAGAAGCGTTGCCTACCTACGAATCGTGGTTAACAATGGTGGAAGATGTTGAAAAGCATGAGCAAGGTGGTTGGATGAAGTGGGTTCGTGCATGGACAGCGGAAGAAAATCGACATGGTGATCTTTTGAACAAATACATATACTTATCGGGAAGAGTTGATATGAGGCAATTCGAAATTTCTGTGCAGTATTTATTGCAGGATGGTTTTGATATTGGAACTGGCCGAGATCCCTATAGAAATTTTATTTATACCTCTTTTCAAGAACTTGCTACCAATGTTTCGCATAGACGGGTTGCCGGTTTAGCGAAACAATCAGGAGACAAATTGTTGGCAAAGATGTGTGGTGTCATCGCTTCAGATGAGGCTCGCCATGCAAAGGCCTATATGTCCTTTATCTCTAAAGCAGCAGAAGTTGATGCTAACGAAGTGTTAATTGCTTTTGAAGATATGATGAAAAAGAAAATTGTAATGCCAGCTCATTTTTTAAGGGAGGCGGGTGAACCACAGGGTGAACTCTTTTCACATTTTTCAGATGCCGCCCAACGGTTAGGTGTCTATACAGCACTGGATTACGTAGACATTCTGAAAGATCTCTTGAACGAATGGAAACTAGACGCCATGTTGAATTTGAATGAAGCGGGAGAGCGCGCTAGAGATTATTTAATGCGTTTACCGGACCGGTTAATTCGCATTGCTGATCGAATGAAAGATCCGGTGAAACAATATAATTTCAAATGGATTCATGGGGATCGATAAAACCTCTTTGAAAGAAGAGAAAAAAGGATCTAACGGACGATGCTGTTAGGTCCTTTTTTGTTTAAAAATTGAGCAATCGATTGCGTTTTGTTTTTGATATTAGTAAACTTTGTTTGTTAATATTAAAATATTAGTTTAGCCTTTCGGATTTTAAAAACATTCAAATGAAGAAACTAATCAGCGTAATCGTTCTACTCGTCTCCTCTTTTGTGTTAAATGCCCAGGTCAAGCATGTTAAACATATTATCCTTATCGGTTGTGATGGCTTTGGGGCCTATGCTTTACCTGAAGCTAATATGCCAAATCTCAAAAAGCTCATGGAAACAGGAGCTTGGACATTAAAAGCCAGATCCGTACTGCCGTCATCAAGCGCGGTAAATTGGGCTTCCATGTTGATGGGGGCGGGGCCAACATTACATGGTTATACGGAATGGGGAAGCAAAACCCCCGAAATACCTTCCATTTATACGACACATTATAAGCTATTTCCAAGTGTTTTTAGTATCATTCGAGATCAGCGCCCTCATGCATATACCGCCGCCATATATAGCTGGCCAGGTATTGGTTCCCTAATAGAAAAGGAAGCAATAAATAAGGTGTTTCCGGCGAATGACGATGAAGAAATTTGCTTGGAAAAAGCAGTAGAAACCATTATTGAAGATAAACCTTTGTTCACGTTTATTCATTTTGACGAGCCGGATCATACCGGACATCATATAGGTCATCGTACACCTGCATATTATGAGGCGCTTCATAAGGTGGATGAGCGCATCGGAGCAATTGTAGCAGCCGTACAGCAAGCTGCGATTGCCGAAGAGACGGTTATTATTGTTTCGGCTGACCACGGCGGAAAAGACAAGGGGCACGGTGGAAAATCGTTGGATGAAGTTCAAATACCTTGGATTATCAATGGTGTGGGTGTTAAAAAAGGGTATGAGCTATCCGATCCGATTATTACCTACGACACAGCAGCAACGATTGCTTGGATCCTTGGTTTGGAAGAACCGAGGGCATGGCGCGGTAAAGCAGTCACAGAAGCGTTTGTCAATAGATGATCGAAATTGGGTCGGCCTATTTTTTTAGTAATCGAGAGGACTTTCGTATATAAACTGATAGTTTAAATCTGTGATTAGTTTCTCCGAAGAAACGAGTTTGTGCTCAAATGGTCGGTTTTCAAACGAACTAGGAAGAGCAAAACCATATTTTTTGACCATTTGAAGAATGATTTCTTTTTTCTGTGGATGGAACGGCGAGACCGCATTATAAAGCTTTCCATGTATACCCTCATCGTATAGACTTAAAATAATGGCGTGGATATCTTCCACGTGGATATAATTTGCAAATTGGCTACCTACCTCGCATCGCTTAGCGCTAAAGTGCCTGCCGGGAATACGATTATCACCGAAAATACCCCCTAGTCGTAAAATATTTAGTTGTGCAACCGCGGTAGTAAGTATTTGTTCGGCCCGATACAGCTTTGGATCGAGCAATTGATTTGGTATATCCATTTCACCAATAGGATGTGGTGACGTCGGATAAATACCAACTGAACTTAAATAAACCATCGACTTTGCCCGGATTTTTTGAAGAAACTGACTCAGACTCTCGAATTTTTTTATACAGTTAATAAAATCCTCACGTTTTTTGGCAGGAACACTAATTAGTACAATATCAAAAAGTTGATTGCTTACCGAATTCTCCATCTCCGGAATCGGTTCCTTACTGAAATCCAGCAAAAAAGCGCGAACACCTAAATGATTTAAGGTATTTATTTTAAAATCAGAAGTAGTTGTAGCCGTTACGTCAAAGTCAATGGTTATTAGTTTTTGGGCAAAACGAATACCTACCCACCCGCAACCAATGATGAGTGCTTTCTTTTTTGATAACATATATAGATTTTGAAACTTTATTGATAATGTTGACGGCAAAAATAAAAATAAAGTCTCAAATGTTATCTGTGTGCAAACTCATACGCTCGTCAGTTTTTACTTTTTTCATTTTCTGTTCGGGCACCGGAATCGGCTGAACGTCCGCCGGCATTCGGTAGCCCTTGGTGCCGTTTTAATATTTTTTGATCTTTGAAAGCTTTATCGGCCGTTGTAGTTCCGACAAAAGTGGTTTTTTGGGTGACTGATTTTTGTCCTGCCTTCATATTAAAGCTCCTTTCTTTGATGTTTAACCTGATTTTGTTTTTGAATAACAGGTTGTCCGTCCAGTTTGTTTAACAAAATATAAATTGATCGAGCAATCATTAACCTTGTAAACTAGGGCTTAAGATTTTGGTGCTTTCTTTTGTCGGGAGCGAGCGGATTGATAAAAACAAATATTTACATAGGAAATAATTACCTTTGCCCTTATTATGGGAACGCTACTAGATTCAGGAATAAAACCTTACAACCATTACGGTGCCTATCTAAAAAAGAAATATAATGATAAGCGTGTTTTTAAGATTATTGTCGATGGCAATTTTACATGCCCCAACCGAGATGGGAGTAAAGGGTTTGGTGGTTGTTCTTATTGTAATGTTGATTCCTTTACACCGGATAGTGCTCGTAAATTGCCCACTATTAGAGAGCAGGTAGAACAGGGAATAGAGCGAGCTATTAAAAGCTATGCTGCCGAAAAATTTGTTATTTATTTTCAGCCGAACACAAACACTTACGCGCCCGTACATTATCTCAAAGCTATGTATGACGAAGCATTAAGTATAGCACCGGAAAACGTAGTCGGACTATCCGTTGGTACACGGCCAGATTGCATTGATTTCGAGAAAATAGCCTTACTGGAAAGTTATACGGATCAGCTCGATGTAGATTTGGAGATGGGAATGGAATCAATTTACAATGACACCTTAAGTCGGATTAATCGAGGATGTTCGCACGAAGAGCTCGAAAAAGCGCTCAATTTGGTGCAAAACAGTCCGATGGACATTTGTGTTCACACGATCTTTGGCTTTCCTTGGGAGACGAAGGAGATGATGTTGAAATATGCCGAAGAGATCAATCGTTTTCCACAAATAAAATTCGTGAAATTACATCATCTGCATATTGTGGAGGGATCCATTATGGGAGTTCAATATAAGCGCAGCCCTTTTCCACTCTTTAGCTTGGAAAGCTATACAGATTTTCTGTGTGAATTTATTCCACTATTGCGTCCTGACATTGTCATACAACGACTTTTTGGTTTAGCCGATCAAGAATTATTAATCGCCCCGAATTGGGGACTGGGAAAATCAAGTATCCAAACCTACATCGATAAGCAATTGGAGAGGAAAGGTGCAATACAGGGATCGCAATATACAGAGATTTCAAATTCTGCTAATACGTTTTAAATTGATTTAGTCGCATTAATTGAGTTGTTTTTAAAATCCAAAAATGTATATTCGTAGCGTACTTTCAATGCGTATTGGAATAAAACTATATTAAACGTACTATTCATGAGTAATATCCAAACCTCTTCCTCCGGCCAGCGCTATTTGGTGCCGTTGATTACCTTAACGATCTTATTTTTCATGTGGGGCTTTATCACTTGCATGAATGATATTTTAATTCCCTACTTAAAGCAGTTATTCAGTCTGAGCTTTTTCGAGTCTATGCTGGTGCAATTCTGCTTTTTCGGCGCGTACTTTATTGGGTCGTTGATTTACTTTATTGTATCTTCCAAATGGGGTGATCCGGTCAATAAGATCGGTTATAAAAAATCAATCATCGCAGGGATTATATTGTCGGCAATAGGATGTGTTTTGTTCTGGCCTGCGGCTACTACTTCTCTATACGGCTTGTTTTTAACGGCACTTTTTGTATTGGGTTTAGGCTTTACGATTTTACAGATTACTGCGAATGCCTATGTTTCCTTATTAGGCCCCGAAGATGGCGCTTCGAGCCGACTTAACATGACACAGGCATTTAATGCATTGGGAACTACCATTGCACCTGTATTGGGTGGGCACCTTATATTCGAGTTTTTTGCCGATGGCGATTCAATCAGTCCACAGGCTACGCGTATCCCTTATCTTATTTTTGCGGTCATTTTATTGTTGGTAGCGCTCTTTATCTCGACCGTAAAACTGCCTTCTTTCGAATCAAGCGACGAAGAAAAAGATGTTAAAGGACTTGGGGCATTAAAATTCACCCATTTGCGCTTGGGGGTTTTAGGAATTTTTTGTTATGTTGGTGCTGAGGTGGCGATTGGTAGTTTTATTATCAGTTTTCTTGAACAGGAACAAATAATGGGTTTCACGGAATCTATCAGTAAAAATTACCTTTCACTTTATTGGGGTGGGGCAATGATTGGACGATTCTTAGGAGCTATTTATCTGAATCACAATATCAATTTTTCCAAGAAACTTATTTATATGATAGGCATGGCGACACTTGTATTTTTGTTAATCTTCAGTTTAGTTGATTTAACTTTTTCACAAGTAAGCTTCTTCTTGGTATTTATTGTGCTGAATTTACTTGGTTTTTTGGTTGGAAAGGCTGCCCCTGCACGTACGCTTGCTATATTCGCCGGCATTAACGTGTTATTACTAATCTCCAGCATTACCAATACAGGCGCCTATGCCATGTATTCAATATTGGGAATTGGTATATTTAACTCCATCATGTTCTCGAATATATACACCTTATCCATTGCCGGTCTCGGAAAATATACGAGCCAAGGATCTTCATTATTAGTTATGGCAATTTTAGGAGGTGCTATTGTCCCTGTCATCCAAGGGGCGTTAGCTGATTATCTGGGCGTTCAACTATCATTGATCTTACCGGTTATTTGCTATGTTTACATTTTTGGTTTTGGTATCTACTGTTCGAAAAAACTTAAGAATGTTGAACATACAGGACCTGTAGCTGGAGGGCATTAGCCGATTCATTTAACGATTAAATAAGTTAAGTGGTTGAGCGTTTCTTCCTATGATGATTTGACTGCTCAACCACTTAGCGACTTAACTATTTAACCACTCGACTACTTAACAAATAGTTTATTTTTCATCATTGATTTCTATCCAGTGTCCATCGGGATCTCGGAAATATATCTGATGGACACCATCTACCCTGGTTGTAACCTTTCCCTTCTTGCCAGGCCAGTCAAAATAGGTGATCTGGCGGTTTTCCAAATTGTGGATGAAAGTCTGTATGTCGTTTGTGCTAAAACACAGGTGATCATTCTTATCTCGTTCTATACCACCCTTAGCGCCTTGTATGAGGTGTAAACTACCCGCTGCACCTATCGTAAACCAGGTGTGTAAACCATCATGAAAGGGTTCTGGAATTTCCGTGAGCTGTAAAACATCCTTATAAAAAGCAGTACTTTTTTGCAAGTTTTCCACATATACGGCAATATGGTTTAATTTCAATGTGTTTTTTTGTTGGGCTCGTAGCAAACCTGTCCCGAAAAAGAAAAAACTCGCTAATAAAATTCCAGTGATTCTCATGTTAAAATTTTCTAAAAATAAAGGTCAAAAATTTTGATGTTGATTTAACGCCTTGGCAATATAAACAAATTTAAGCATAACTGATTTCTATGCCCGCGCTGGATCAATTGTTTCTTTAAAAAATCAGCTATTATTGTTTTTTTGCTATTTTTTTTAGTAAATTGCCGCTAAAAATATAGGGGATATGAGAGGTGGACATGCTGATTTGCCTTTACACTATGGGCAAGTTCCTAGGTGGTTGGCTCAAAGGATGAGCCTTTTAGGGGGAGCTATTGTAGAAGCGATTGTTTTGGAATATGGCCGAGATATGTTTCTTCGTAAACTGAGTGATCCCTGCTGGTTTCAGTCTTTAGGCTGTGTGTTAGGGATGGATTGGCATTCTTCCGGTATTACGACTTCTGTTATGGGGGCATTGAAGGCCTCAGTTAACAAAAAAGCAACAGAGCTGGGTATTTACATTTGCGGCGGAAGGGGGAAGCACTCCTTGAAGACTCCGAATGAGCTCCTCCAAATTGCGGGTATCACGGGTTTAGATGGGGATCAATTTGTAAAAAACAGTAAGTTAGCTGCAAAGGTCGATAATACGGCAGTTCAGGATGGATTTCAGCTCTATTTGCATTCTTTCGTGTTAAGTATTGACGGAAATTGGTCCATTGTTCAACAAGGAATGAATACAGAAAGCAGATTGGCAAGACGTTATCATTGGCATGCCCCTCAGGTTCATTCCTTTATGGAAGAGCCACATGCTTTTATTTACGGCTATAATCAAGGTCAGATACTGAATTTGACAGATCGAAATGCGGCACTGACGAGAGAGGCAATACTGATGATAACCAAAGAGCACCCCGACTATATTTTACGAGAAGCAAAAAAAATCGCCATGCCTTTACACCATGATGTAAGAGAAAAAGATGTCAATCTGAAACGTTTGGGAACGATATTAGCCTTAGCTCAGGACAGAGGCGTACGAAGTATGGAGGAATTACTCTTATTAGAGGGGTTGGGCCCTCGAACATTACAATCGCTCACTTTGGTTAGTGAAATTATTCATGGTACACCTAGCCGTTTTGAAGACCCCGCGCGTTTTTCCTTTGCCCATGGCGGAAAAGATGGATATCCCTTTCCTGTGCCTACAAAAATATATGACGAATCCATTGCGACTCTTCAACAGGCGCTTGATAAGGCGAAGATCGGTTTTAAGGAGCGATCAGATGCCATTAAAAACTTATCGAAGATAGCGTTACAAAAAGAAAAAGATTTTATCCCCAATCACCGATTAGATGAGTTTATTGCTGTTGAAAAATCAGATTCCTGGAAATACGGAGGAAGAACCGTTTACGGGAAGGAGCACGCACCAAAGCCAAAACAAATAAAAAACCAATTAAGTCTGTTCTAAATACTTATGGATAACGAAAAATTAGATTATACCAACTTAACGATATCAGAGGCTACCGCTATACAAAACAGGCTTCGGAGTTCTTTAACGCAGTTACCTTTATTGAAGGAAATAAAAACAATCGCAGGTGCTGACATCTCTCTTAACCGTTTTAGTGATATTTACGCAGGGATTATTGTGCTTGATTTTAATACGCTAAAGCCTTTGTCTTATTCATTGGTAAAAAGTAAAACGTCTTTTCCTTATATTCCCGGCTTTTTAGCATTCAGGGAAGTTCCGGCTTTAGTTGAAGCTTTCCGTCAAATGACCGTTAAACCGGATGTTATTATGGTAGACGGTCATGGTATTGCACACCCGAGGAGACTTGGTATTGCCGCTCATTTAGGAGCCTTAATTAATATACCAACACTCGGTTGCGCAAAGAAAAAGCTATATGGAAGTTTTGAAGAACCCTTGGCTGCCAAGAACAGTTTTAGCCCACTCATGCAGAAGGACGAATTGCTCGGATATGTTTTACGTACAAAGAATAATGTTAAACCTGTGTATATCTCACCAGGTAATCAGCTAAGCATGCATGATAGTTTACAGATTGCTATGCATTGTACAGGTTCTTATCGACTCCCCGAACCAACAAGACGAGCGCATGAATTCGTTAACTTATTTAGAACAGGTCACTTGAAAGAAGGATTCTTTCAAGTGACGAACGAAACACTTTTTTAAAATTAAGAAGGTAACTTAAAAGCTTGTCTTGCAAATAGTCGCCAATTTCCATTATGTTTTTGGAAAACCAATAACACACCGATTCTTACTGTGCCAGGTTTACCCCCATCATTGGTTTTTCCACTCAAGGTATGATGAACGGTAGCTATATCGCCAGAAATGCTAATAGTCTGATCACTTAAGTCGATGCTTACAAAATCAGATTGTCCTGATGTAAGACTTTCTATAAAAGCTGCTTTATTTTCGTACTTGCCACTGGAGTGCCAATAACTTAAATTATCAGCCGCTATTGCATCGAGCGCACCTTGGTCGCCACTGATCAACGCTAAGCGAAGATCTTCTACGGCCTTTAGTAGCTGCTTTTCTTCAGCGCTTTGGCCATACGCCAAACTGCCTGATATCATCATAGTTAAGAGTAGGAGAACTTTTGGTTTTAGCATAAAGGTTTGTTTTTTTAACAAACATATGCAATTTTACCTTTTTATTCAACCTGAAATGCTATTATCACCTATTTCGCCAGTCCTGGATGATCTTCTCTTAAAATATCGGGTTTAACAGCTGAATCTACAGAATTGGTGCCGATAATATCCTCTTCTACGCTGATTCCCGGGTGAGTAGGGTGATTGTCATCTGGAAAGACATCCTTTTTTTGCACCTCTCCTGCGTTCTTTTTGCTTTTGTTATCCGTTTTTCTTTTCCTTAGTTTATCCATTGCGATTCGTTATGTTTTCCTTAAGGAACAAATCTATACCTACTCAGTTTGTCCTTTTATCTAAAATTGTTGTTGATGGAAGAAAAATAAGAAGAGAAGCATTGCCTGTTTGTAGAGAAAAACGTCCTGTTGGTAGAAAAGACAACAAAAATCGTGGCTATGCTTGCAACGTTTCAAGCAAGGTAGCGTCTTATATACAAAGAGCGTAACAGCTTAGTGAGGTGATAAAGATTATTAAAACGCTTATAATGCTCGGCCGGCAGGAAAATTTACAATTAGGAAAAAAGGAGTAACAACCGTTCATAAGCGAACGCGAAAAACTAAAAAATCGTAAAATGAAAATGTTATTAATTATTGCGCTATTGAGTACATCTGTATTGAGCGCACAGGCCAATACCATTGTTTTAAGTGATGGATCCAGCAAAAGTAAAGTCGAGAAGAACGAGCGTGAAGTTGCGGAATTGAAGCAGAAGATTAAAGTACAACTTTATAATTTGGAAGTCTTGGAAAAGCAGTTTAAGATGGCACAAGAAGCCATTAAAAATTCCAAAGGAAATCACAAAGATATTGATAAAGATTTTGAGTATTTCCACCATTTATTATTGGAAGATTCAAATGCAAATAAGGACAACAATCAAGTAAAAGTAGATGAATCTGTACAACGTCTTAAAAAGGAATATGCACGTAAACACAAAAGCAGGGCAACCGATGAGCTGAAAGAACAAAAAGCCTTAGCGACGAGCATGCAAAAAGAATTGAATAATCATATGCGCGAATGCAAATCATTGAAAGCCAAGTATAAAAAATATTTGGACGAAAATGAAACACCTGAATTGCAAAATCTAGAGAATAAATTAGAAGAAGCAGGAAAGATGCTAAAGGAAAGTACGGAAAGTAACACGGAAAATGCGGCTTACTACAGCCGAAAACTGGAAGATATCAAAAAAGCATAGCTTATTAGAAATAGCCGAAAAGGGAGCTTCGTTTGGGCTCCTTTTTTTGTAACAATATGAGGTGTAATTTGTCTAAAGGAGAAAAAAATCATGCTAATAACAACAACTCCTAATGTAGAAGGTAAAAAGATAGTAAAATATATCGGTTTGGTGAGCGGTGAAACAATCATCGGTGCAAACTTTTTTAGGGATATCTTCGCCGGAATACGGGATATCGTAGGAGGTAGATCAAATTCTTATGAGAAGGTCTTAAGGGAAGCAAAGGATACGGCTGTTTTTGAAATGCAGCAATATGCCGCATCTATCGGTGCAAATGCAGTAGTAGGTGTAGACCTAGACTACGAAACGGTGGGGAGTGGTGGTAGTATGCTGATGGTTACGGCAAGTGGGACAGCTGTTGTACTGGAATAGGAAAACAAAGTGTTAAAATTTTGTTAAAGTCTTGCTGGTTTTTGTCAGCACGATTGTTAGTCTTTATCTTTGTATCATCATAATTTAGGTTTATAATTGGTTAATGAAAGTCCTTAATCTCCCCGGTTAAGGACTTTTCTTTTTTATCAGTACTAAACTGTATTCTCACGATTTTTTACGCGTTCTGTAATTCTTTTATCTTTTGGAGTAGCATATCTGCTCGACTTTTGACGCTAAGCTTCGGGACATTGATTAGTTGGTAACCGCATAATGTATAAGTATGCTGCATCATACGATGGGTATCGACCGCTAATGAAAAATCTTGTTTTCGCTCGGTATCCTGTTGGTAGATCGCTTGCCAAGGTGGAAGAATAAAGACAACCGGATTATATCGAAAGCGTTTTACACTTTCTTCTAGATCGGAAAAAGTACGCATCTTACACAGTTTGACATAGCCAAGGACGTCTGGAATACCACGATCAAAAATAAGAGGCGTATTTACCAAGATGTTTTGTCGAAAGTTTTTTATATCTATTTCCAACATCTGTTGGGCAAATGCCGATTTATTCTTCCAAGGTAAGGCATCGCCGTTCTTCTTGACTTGCTCTTGGATTACATGCCTGCCGGATTCCATTATGGTTGAAATTCCTTCGCTATGTAGTTCTTGTAATAAAGATGTTTTACCGGAACCGGGTCCACCGGTCACGACAAAAAAATTAGTTTTATGATAGATGGATGTCGCCATGTATGGTATTTATAATGTCTATATATAATTACATTGTTAGCCTCTATGAGCTATATTTAAAATATGAATCGGATAAGGTTGTGCAGATAAGATCGTTTCGGAGATGATTGCACAGTAAAGAAAAGAAATGTGTTCTTAGGAAGCCTAAGGTATGAAAGATACGATTTTTATTTTGTTTTTCGTCAACCGTACTTATCGTGGCCTAGGTATTGCTTGCCTTGTCAAGAATAATTTTAGCCGTTACCAAGGTCTGTCCTGTGTGACGTTGTGCATGTTCAGCAGCATGAAAAAGTAGACCTATGAGGGTAGTCGGGATTTTTTTTCTCCCAATGCTTCTTTGTTCTGCCAGTGTTGCTGTATCTATTTTTTTTAGTTCTAGTATAGCTGTTGTAATGCAATTGTCGAGCTGTTTTAATAGTATTTCAATATCAATTGAATCGTTTTGAGTTCCTTCATTTCGGAGATAAAGAAACTGTTTATCTGATAAAGGCTGTTGCTTGGCATATGTAAACATACGATCTATTACGCCGACGATGTGTTGTAGATGGAAGGCGACAGAGGCTAGGTTAGCAGGTCTTTCCCAAAGAAAAGCTTTGGGAAAGTTGGCAAGTAAACTAGATAGTTCTTCTTTTACTTGCAGCAGGGCATGTGCTACAGGCTGCAACAGTGCGGGAACACCAGTAATTGGACCGCGCATCCAGACTTCTGCAACTGATTCCATCTGTTATTTAGTATGTTTGAATGATTTTTCCTGCACACGCTCACTGCTTACTCGGTGAAAATTCTGTAAAGCCATGGACGTCCTTTCCCGACCGATTTCAATAAGATAATCTGCTTTATGATAATCCCAAACACCAACTACATTTCTGGGTATGTGGACAACCATATCAGGCTTATACAAGTTAATCGATAATTCCGTGATTTTCCCAAGCATCGTAAGAATTGCTTTTTGTGTAATCGTAAGATAACCACCATACTTGCCATTTACCCCGGCCAACGAAAGATTTGCTTCTTCCGGAGCGTTTACGTTTATGGCCACCACAAGCTCGTTTTTCCGGTTTGGAAGATGGTTAAGTGGTAGTGGGTTTATCAAACCTCCATCTACGAGGATATTGTCTAGATGATTAACGGGTGTAAAGACACCTGGTATAGCGATGGAGGCTCTCACAGCGTCAAAAAAACTTCCTTGCTTAAAGCTTATTTCTTTCTGATGAAGAATGTCAGTTGATACGGCAACGAATGGTATGGGCATTTCTTCGATCAGCATATCCGGAATAAAACTCTTAATCTTATTAAAAACGCGTTCTCCTTTCATTACACCTGAACTACTCCAGGTGAAATCCATTAAATTAAAGACATCGCGTCGTTTCAGTGTTTTTAGCCACGAGGTGAAATCATCTAATTTACCCATTGCATATAGGCCACCAATAAGACTGCCAATAGAGGAACCTGCAATTGATTTTATAGCAAACCCATGTTTTTCTAATACTTCAATTGCACCAATTTGGGCAATTCCACGTGCTCCGCCGCTAGATAGTACCAATGAAATAGAAGTCTCATCCATCCTTTTAAAATAAAATGGGTATTCAAGCCAAGTCTCTAAAGGCTAATATATAGATTCTGTTTAAAAGACCGGCAAGAATTTATACAAATGACATATGGAAAATATATTTGACGGTGAAAGTTTTTGATCGATGAGCAAATAGTTCTATATTGCAGTTGACTGACTGATAATAAATAACATCGATGATTTATTGGAAGAAATTAATAGATGCTGAAAATCGGCGTTTGGCGGGGCTTGATCATCTACGAGCACTCGCTATTATTTTGGTTTTTCTTTGTCATTACAGAGCCTACGTCAGACCGGAATGGGTAAATATGATTGGAGGTTTTGGTTGGACAGGGGTTGATCTGTTTTTTGTTTTAAGTGGATTTTTAATTGGTAATCAGCTGATCCGTCAAGTACTATCTTTTGGAGCTATTGATTTTCGGGAATTCTACATCAGTAGAAGTTTTCGGATTTTACCTGTTTATTTCTTTGTTGTATCGTTATATTTTCTGTTCCCAATGATACGCGAACGAGATGGAATCGCACCTTTGTGGCAATTCCTTACTTTTACTCAAAATTTCGATCTGGATTATGGAACGGAAGGTACTTTTTCACATGCTTGGTCTTTATGCATTGAAGAGCAATTCTATTTGATACTTCCTTTGTGCATCACGTTGTTTTGGAATGCGCGTCATCCAGCCAGGGGGTTTTATCTTTTATTAACGTTTTTTTTGTTGGGGATTTTATTGAGGTCGCTAAACTGGTTACATTTTGTAGAACCGTATTATGCTAATAATATAACCGAGGGTAGATTTATCGCTTATAATAAATGGGTATATTATCCCAGTTATAACCGTTTCGATGGTTTATTAGTAGGAGTGGGAATTGCTGCCTTGGCCAATTTCTTTCCTGCTTTGATAAAGCGTATAGAAAAGTACGCAAATACATTATTTATTTTAGGGGTATTATTGCTTTTTGCTGCTTATTTATTCTTAAAAGACGATCGACTTGATTTTTGGCCTACCGTTCTAGGGTTTCCCCTGATTTCTTTTGCTTTCGGTTTTATGGTATTAAGCGCTATTTTACCTACAAGTTTTTTGTATCGGTTTAGATGGCGCCTAAGCACTTTAATAGCGACTTTATCGTATAGTATTTATTTATGTCATAAATTCGTTAATCATCTGCTTCAAATCCCTTTGAATAAATTAGCTATACCACTTGATAGTAATTGGCGCGTTCTTATCTGCGCTGTCATGGCTACACTCGTTGCGCTTTTTTTAAATCGTGTTGTTGAATTCCCTTTTATGAAACTAAAGGGATCGATGCTGAAAAGGAGGAAAAAAAAGACCGAAAATCCTGTATTGGTAACTTAATAGGTGATTTATAATCGTGGAGCTTCCTTAGTTTTTAAGAATCAATTGTTGCGACTGCATTTTCCATAAATGGGAATAAAGCGAATCTGTACTTAATAGAAGTTCTTGATGTGTCCCTTGTTCAATAACTTTACCTTTATCCAAAACGATGATTTTATCAGCACTGTAAAGGGTGCTCAAGCGATGCGCTATAACAATGATGGTTTTATTTTCCTTTTTTAGGTGTTCAATTGTGTTCAGCACGAATTTCTCAGAAGCTGAGTCCAGAGAGGAGGTCGCTTCATCGAGGATCAAAATCGCTGGATTTCGATACAACGCTCTAGCAATAGCAATCCGTTGGCGTTGACCGCCGGAAAGTGACAAGCCATTTTCGCCAATGGAGGTATAAAAGCCTTGCGGCAATGATTCGATAAAATCTATAATTCCCAGCTGCGTAGTGATATCGATGATTCGTTGCATATCAGGGGTATAATCACCCAAAGCAATATTGCTTACGACATTGCCCGAAAATAAATCGATATGTTGAGGTACAACCGATATGGTTTGGCGAAGCGAGGTGTTTTTAATATGCTTCAAGTCGTACTTACCAATGGTAATCGTACCATTCTGTACCGGATACAGGTTTTGTAAGATTGAAATGAGTGTCGATTTACCAGATCCACTCTCACCAACGATGGCTGTAAACTTTGCTTTCGGAATTGTTAATGTCAACTCATCAAATACATTGTCGCGTGTTCCATACCTAAAGGATACGTCCTTAATCTGTATGTCACCTATATTTTCCTGTGTCAGTTCAAGATCACTATTGTCTTTTTCTCGCTCCAAATCTAGGATCTCAAAAAGACGATCAGTAGCAATCATAGCATCTTGAACTGTTTTGTTCATCGTAATCAGTGAGGTAACCGGGCCTGTGAAATAACCGATAAGTGCATAAAAGGAAAGTAGTTCACCTGGTGTGATTTGATTGCTCAAAACATAGGTAGCTCCGATCCATAAGAGGACAATGGTAATCAGTCTTGAAATGAGTTCAGAAGAAGTATTCGAAAAAACCCCGTTTAAATTAGAGCGGTACCCTGTTTTCAATAGTTTTACGAAACGCGTTTCGGTTTTTTCATTCGCATAATTTTCAGCACCAAATTGCTTAATGGTCCGAACTGCATTTAGGCTTTCAACAAGTTGAGATTCAAGTTCTGCAGAATCCTCCATTAAAGTCCTCTGTGCCTTTTTATTCAATTTATTACTGATGAAATAGACCGCCAAATACAATGGGATTACGGTTAGCATAAGCAAACCTAACTTCCAGTAATAAGTGAACATCATCAAAAAAGAAAAAGTTACAATAAAGATATTTACCAAAAAGTTAATACTAACTTCATTTAAAAATACCCTGATTTTCACGGCATCATTAATTCTCGATATAACCTCGCCGACACGCATGGTATCAAAGAATTTCTGAGGCAAGGTTAACAGATGTTTATAGTATCCCAGTATAAGTTGAGCATCGATAATCTGGCCCATTTTTAAGGTGAAAACTGTCTTCGTGGCACCAATAAATAGTTGGAATCCAAGTACAACCAACATCATTGTACTCATTAAGTTTAACAGATTGGTATTCCGGTCAACCAAAACGAAATCTACGATCTTTTGTACAAAAATAGCTGTGGACAAGCCCAAAATCGTATAGACAATTGCTCCAACCAAAATTTGTATCAAGGTACCGGTTTGAGGTTTAATCAAATCCCAAAAGCGACTGGAAGCACTTGTTGTTTTTCTGCCTTTTTCAAAAGATTCAGAAGGGATTAATAAAACAAGCGCGCCGGTCCATATTTTTTTAAACGCTTCGTGCGACTTCTTATGAAGTTGGCCATCCAGCGGATCCATAATTTCAATCCAATGTTTGGTTACTTTATATATTACGACATAATGTTGCAGTACACCCTCTACTACAATATGTGCAATAGCCGGTTTAGGAATTTTAAAAAGGCTTTCAAACGGCCCTCTAACTCCCTTTGCTTCGAAACCTAATGATTGGGCAGCTTCCAAGATACCGAGCACGGTGGTTCCTTTTTTATCCGTCCCGGCCATTTGTCTTACATTGGCTACGGAGACGGCCAATTTATAGTGAGCAGCTACCGATGCAATACAAGCTGCGCCACAGTCAGTTATATCACGTTGTTTTACTCTCTTGCTCATAAGCTTGCGTTTCTGATTTGTTTAATCATATACCTATCACCGGAGTGCTATGACGCTCCTTTGATATTCGGATTTAACCAATTGTCTACCTTGTCATATAGCAATTGAAACAAAGTCCTTTCTGTGACAGAAAATCTAGCGGTAAAACTCATGCCTTTTTTGACATAGCCTTTATACCCATTTTTTAAAATAAGATGGTCTTTGTTTAATACACAGCGGACTTTAAAAACAGGTTGCTTGTCATTTAACATGACGATATCGTCTGAAATATCGATAACGCGACCAGTTAGTAGGCCCCATTGATTATAGTTAAATGCATCTATTTGGAAACGTACTTCCTGCTCCTTCTTGATCAAACCAATGTCGGAAGGGTTTATATAACAAAAAGCCAATAACGTAGTATCGGGGGAAATCTCAGCTACTTTCTGATTGGCAAAAACATAGGTTCCCTTTTGCAGACCCGCTAAGTTTTGTATAGAACCGTCGATAGGAGCTGTTACGACAAATTGTTTCTTTTGCTCATTGATGTCAATTTGCTGACTTACTAACTGTCTTAACTCGTTTTGCAATTGATTAACCTCCGTTTGCCATTGTGCCTTGTACTTTCTTGAAACCATCACTAAAGCTGAGGATGCCTGCTTATACTCAAAATCATACTTGTCATATTCAGCTGAAGAGAGCATTTTCTTTTTGTACAATTTACTGTATCGGTTGAATGTATTTTCTGCTTGATCCTTAGCAATCCGGGCATTATCAATTTCTTGTATATATTGTTGCCAGATGGCAAGATATTGACCGGATTGAAGATTTGGTGGACTGAAATCCTCATTGTTAGCCTGTCTTATCAAGACGTGAAGGTCTTTAATAAATGATCCAATTTCTTGTTGCCTTCCTTTTACCAAAAGATCTTGTTTGTTAGACGAACTGCCGTCAATGATTAGCAACGTGTCTCCTAAAGTTGTTTTTTGATTATCTTTTAAGTTAAAATAGACCAATCTTCCGTTAACCGGAATGCTGATGTCCGTTTTTTCTATTGAAGATTGTAATAGACCACTGCCTTTAACACTTATGTTTATTTTTACCAAAGGTAGCGAGGCAAATGCCAACATAAATAGTAGTAAAATGCCGAGATAGATTATCTGCGTCGTCCTTTTAACGCGTGCAGTATAAACGATGGAGGTGTTACTGATTGTTTCTACTGAATAAATAGGCATCGACATAATCCTACTGATTGGTTGTTTGATTGATTTGCTAACTAATCGGCTAATCCAAATTTATCAATACATAAAACAAGGTGCGGTGTTCGGTCGTAAATGTACTGCTCAGATATTAGCAGTCGCCTTTACGAAAGGTAACTGCTAATGTTTGTTGTTTTCTATAAAGAGAAAATTGTCTGAAGAAGGGTAGATGCTGTTTTGCCTACATACTCAAAAGTACCCTTAAGAATAGTACGCGTTCCACCTACTACAATGCCTAGTAAATCATTAACCGGGCCACCGCCTTCTACTGTTCTTAAATCAGCGGTATTCATTTCTTCAACACCGAGGTTGTTCAAATCTAATTTTTTCATAACAAAGAGATTTTGCATTTGTCCTTACTCTTCAAAGGCTTTTCAGGATACGCCTATGCTGGCCAGCACGTAACAAATATATATAATTAAATGGCTAGCGCCTCTAGGTAAAATGCTAATCGATCATAAACAGCCTGCGTGTATCTCGGTGAAAGAAGCACTTTATCTTGTTGGAATATAAAGTTTTAGGCTTTTTTTTGAGAATGACGACTAAAAAGGAAAGAGGTTGATCTTTTTGTTCAGTTTTTTCTGAATAGAAAAAAACGCACGTTGAGAATCATATATTGAACGAAAGCGCGGTCGCGAAAATAAAGTGAATTATCTAATCACTGCAGTCGTTGAACGCGCCTGATTTTTATTATAAGATAGCAGTTATCCTTTTAAGGATAACTGCCAATGGCTTTTAACACAATTATCTTATAAAGAAGAAAGTGTTTGGAAAACGGTTACTAAGGCTTTATTCACGAATTTAAATGTATCGTTTAAGACGGTTCCAACACCACCTACGAGGATATTCAATAAATCGTTAACGGGACCACCGCCTTCTACTGTTCTTAAATCAGCGGTATTCATTTCTTCAACACCGAGGTTGTTCAAATCTAATTTTTTCATAACAAAGAGATTTTTGTCGTTGTCCTTACTCTTTCATGGCTTTTCAGGATACGCCTGCGCTGACCAGCACGTAACAAATATATATAATTAAATGGCTAGCGCCTCTAGGTAAAATGCTAATCGATCATAAACAGCCTGCGTGTATCTCGGTGAAAGAAGTGTTTTATCTTGTTGGAATATAAAGTTTTAGGCTTTTTTTGAGAATGACGACTAAAAAGGAAAGAGGTTGATCTTTTTGTTCAGTTTTTTCTGAATAGAAAAAAACGCACGTTGAAAATCATATATTGAACGAAAGCGCGGTCGCAAAAATAAAGTGAATTATCTAATCACTGCAGTCGTTGAACGCGCCTGATTTTTATTATAAGATAGCAGTTATCCTTTTAAGGATAACTGCCAATGGCTTTTAACACAATTACCATAATAAATTATTAAGTGTGCTTAAAACGTTCGCTACGGTTTTCTTCACGAAATCTAATGTATCGTTTATGATGGGTACAACATCAGCTAAGAAAGTAAACAATAAATCGTTAACGAGACCACCGCCTTCTACGGTTCTTAATTCCGCAGCGTTCATTTCTTCTACGCCTAGGTTGTTTAAATCTAATTTTTTCATAACAAAGAGATTTTTGTCGTTGTCCTTACTCTTTCATGGCTTTTCAGGATACGCCTGCGCTGGCCAACACGTAACAAATATATATAATTAAATGGCTAGCGCCTCTAGGTAAAATGCTAATCGATCATAAACAGCCTGCGTGTATCTCGGTGAAAGAAGCACTTTATCTTGTTGGAATATAAAGTTTTAGGCTTTTTTTGAGAATGACGGCTAAAAAGGAAAGAGGTTGATCTTTTTGTTCAGTTTTTTCTGAATAGAAAAACGCACGTTGAGAATCATATATTGAACGAAAGCGCGGTCGCGAAAATAAAGTGAATTATCTAATCACTGCAGTCGTTGAACGCGCCTGATTTTTATTATAAGATAGCAGTTATCCTTTTAAGGATAACTGCTAATGGCTTTTAACACAATTACCATAATAAATTACGAACTGCGCTGATAAGGTCCGTTACGGTTTTACTCACGAAATTTAATGTACCGTTTACGATCTCTATAGCTTCGTCTAAGAAATAACCAAAGTCACCGTCACCAAGGAGACCACCGCCTTCTACGGTTCTTAATTCAGCAGCGTTCATTTCTTCTACGCCTAGGTTGTTTAAATCTAATTTTTTCATAACAAAGAGATTTTTGTCGTTGTCCTTACTCTTTCATGGCTTTTCAGGATACGCCTGCGCTGGCCAGCACGTAACAAATATATATAATTAATAAACTAGGATTTTGTAAGACATTAGACCAGGATTACCAGTTGATTCTTAATCAAAGGTCATGAAAGTTGAATTTTGCGTAAATAAATGGTTTTTTGCCTGTTTTTGTATCGATTTTCCATCGCTATTTATTATCCGGTCTTTTTGTTCATTTTTTTTATGAGGGTGTTCAGGCTTTTTCTGATGATCATGCAGAACGCTTTTATATGATTTTAGATTAGCCTTCGTAACGGTTAAGTAGTATGGGAAAGCATGAACAGCTATTTTGAAAATGAAGTATATTCAATTTTTTGTCTCTAATACTATTAAAAAATTGCCATTTTTAACGATCAAAAAATAACAGAGAATATGAAGGTTAAAAAATATTCGGGAGAATTGGTTGATTTTGACTTGCGAAGACTCAAAGGCTCTCTGGTGAAGTCAGGTGCATCGAGCGAAACGGTAGAACTCATTTGGGAAAAAATGAGTAAGACAATATTTGATGGTATGTCTACCCGCCAGTTATATAAACTCGCCTTTCAGTTATTAAAACAACAACGCAATTCGTTGGCTGCGCGTTATAGTCTTAAAAAAGCACTTCGTGATTTGGGACCCACGGGGTATCTTTTTGAAAAATGGGTTGCGCGATTATTTGAACATACGGATCATCAGACACTGACAGGTCTCATACTGGAAGGGAATGCGGTAAGTCACGAGGTAGATGTGATTGCACAAAAAGGGAATGATTTACTGCTAGTTGAATGTAAATTCAGGAACACAGTGGATGCAAAAGTGAGCGTTACCAATCCTATGTATTTCTTGTCTCGATTTGTTGATCTGAGAGATAAAGAATTTAATTTTTTTAATCGTCCAACTAAATTTACGCAAGCTTGGCTTGTCACCAATGCCTATCTAACCAAAGATGCTATTGAGTTCGGGAATTATTACCAGCTAAATTTGCTTTCTTGGGATTACCCCAGTGGTATAAGTATTAAAAGTCGGGTTGACAGTGCAGGTTTGTATCCTTTAACTTGTTTAACCTCCATTAATACGCAAGAGAAAGACAAATTACTCTCCTTAAATTACATACTTGTAAAAGATATTGTAGAAAAACCTGATATATTGGAACATATCGGCGCCACCACATACCGTAGAAGGAAGATTTATCAAGAAGCAGATGAGCTGGTAAATGGACTTTCAACGAATTTTGAATAAAGTAAAGGTGAAAGTGACAGACCTTTGCGTTTTAAAAAATATTCGTTACCTTGCAATGAAGATAGATAATTCTTTAATTAAGTGCCGTTAATGCTTGAAATTTTGGCTGTAATGATGCTTTTCGAAGCGATTTACTAAAGAATTTCTTAGTTTACCTTTTCATCCCTCTTCATAAAATCGAGAACTATGGAAATAGGAGTGATTAAGTGGTTTAACAATACGAAAGGTTTTGGTGTAGCAGATACTGTGAATGGTCAGGTATTCATTCATATTAAGAGTTTTAAACTGAAGCCAACCAATTTATCTTCAAGAGATGCAATTTTGTTCAAAAGGCGAGTCGATCCAAAAAGTCACAATGCTGTTGCGATTCATTCGCGTTTAGTAAGTGACGTGCACGATTGGGAATTGATCGCCTCGCTGGCTTTAAAAGGAAGCAATGTACCTAAAGAAATAGGTGAGAGACCCGCAATTCCCAAAAGCAATCACCTTTCACTCGCTGAACTGGCTGCTTATCAATATCTCAATGGAAAATCACGTGAGCAAATCTTTCAAGAAGTGACCGATTACTTTACAAGTAAACTGCCGGATGACCAGTTTTTGTTTTATGGAGAGTTTCTAGAAAAAGTCTTTACCAGAAGTATGGGGCTGGAAAAGAGAAATGAATTGTTATCACGGATTTTTGACTTCTTCGGAAAACATGTGAATGAGCGAAAACTTTTTATTGTCTGGAAATCTACTAAATTTCGATATATCGGCCATATTGAAGCCGATGATTTCGAGATCCCGGAGAATATACTTGTTCTATTTGCAGACGAATTAAGCGTTGCTGAATTGATGCGTATCCACACATATAGTTATGGGAATATCTTTTGCAATGAACTAATTACCAAAAAGCTTGAAAATGCTGATGATCTGAGTACCGAAGAAATTAAAAAGCTGGAAATGATCAGCCATGTTAAATTTTTCAAAGATTAGCATCACCTTCTAATTACTCATAATCTAATCCTTCTGCTTTACCTATATCGAGGTGTTAAACTTTAAGTGATGGTTATGGAATAACCACTTTTCATGCATCTCCTGTAAAAGAGTTTTACTAATCAATAGACGTATGGCAGAATTAATAAGCGGTAGGATGCAGCCAAGGGTTGACCTCACACCAATGGTAGATTTGGCGTTTTTGTTAATCACCTTCTTTATGTTAACAACGAGTTTGCAAAAACAGCATGCATTGGATATTTCTATGCCGGACAAAACACATCTAAGCGAAACCATTAATTTCGCTGACAAACGTACCATGACCATATTGTTAGGCAACGACCATCGGGTTGCATGGTACTGGGGACTCATGGAAGCTCCGATTGAAGGACCAAAAATGGCTGAATTTGGGAAAAGTGGGATAAAGACTGTGCTACAAGATAAAATAATAAAGGTAATACAACAACAATCTACCGGTTCCAAGCCCTTAATGGTTATAATTCGCCCAAGCAATCAATCGAGTTATGGCGATCTGGTAAATATACTTGATGAAATGAGGATTAATGGGATTATCCAATATGCCATTGACGATATCGGCCGTGCAGAGATTCAACTTTTGACGAAATTAGGACTCTATAAATGATTTGATGAGGTGTACAAAAAAAATAAAAAAAAAGGAGAAGTATATAATATTCTCGATATAGTACCGTTATTTTATCAATAGGTTTAGGTTGATAAAAACGTATGTTTTTACCCGGTATCCCAAATACCGGGTTTTTTTATTTAAGACGGTACTTATCGTGTAGACCAACTCCTTGAATAATCATCGGAACAATTTTTTCTAATCGATTTGCTTTTGTTGTTTCTTGTTTAGCAGTTTCAATATATTCCGAAAATGCTCGTTGTTGCGTTTTTTTCAATTGATAAAAGCAATCCTTTAAGGTTGGGGATTTATCCAATAGATTCTTTAATTCTTTGGGGATTAGAACAGGCTTGTTTCTGTCGGCTTTGATTTCAAGTCCTTTTTCTTGATTGTTCATCGCTTCCAGTAAATACATCCGTATATTATCTAGATCAGTCGACTGTAATATATCAAAACGCATCTGCCTCAATGCCTTTGTTTTACCGTCTTGCGCATTAATGAGCAGGTGATAGGGGTCCTCCAGAAAAACACCCTGATAAAACCAGACACCAAAATAAGACTTAAATCCGGCTAAACCAACAATGTTTTTTCCATTGTGCGTGTAAACAGGGCCTCCCCATTTGAGCTCCTCTTTGAGACCGACAGACAATATCAATTTCCGTAATTCACCAAGCTCCTTTTTCCATTGTTGGTGCGCGTTATAAAAATCATCGGGCGTTTTAAAATTTTCCATGTTCAAATGAATGATCGACTCTAAAATACGAATATTTAGCATAGTACTTGTGGTATCGGCTCGCTAGAATTAGAAGGGTAAGGGAATGATGTTTTAAATAAATGATTAAATTTTGTTTTTAAAATGTTTTTTCATCCTTACTTTTGGCTTAAATTTAGATCGCATAAGATGGCGAAGAAAAATAAAGATATCTCAACGGAAGAAAAAATCAAAGAGGCGGCAAGAATTGTTTTTACCAGAAAAGGTTTCGCGGCGACAAGGACCAGGGACATCGCTGAAGAGGCTGGGTTGAACTTAGCTTTGCTAAACTATTATTTTAGGAGTAAAGAAAAGTTGTTTCATCTCATTATGGAAGAGAAGTTCGAACAGTTTTTTGGAACGATTGCTCGACTACTTAATGACGAAGGCAGTTCGTTAGAGGAGAAGGTGCAGGCTGTTGCAAACGACTATATTGATATGCTTTTACAGAATCCGGACTTACCTATATTTGTATTAAGCGAGATCAAAAATAATCCCGGATTATTCAGTGATCGAATAGCAGGCAAATTAATGACTTCTAAATTTTATGAACAGCTGAGTTCCATCCGTCCTGATATCAACGTCTTTCACTTCATATTGAATTTGTTGAGCATGATCATTTTCCCTATACTTGCCGAACCCATCATTACCCGGACAGAAGCATTCAAAAGCGGAGAGTTTAAGAAATTCGTTTTGGAACGAAAAAAAATGATCCCGATTTGGTTTCATACGATTTTACATACTGAAGTATAGACTTTAGCAAAATAAATGATTCGTTAGCTGGTTTTTAATCTCTATTTTTAATCAAATGATTAGAAATATTTTTTAAATACAAAAATACGCTTACCTTTGCAGAGTAGCTAGCATGACGTATACGTAATGTTTTGATTTTTTTTAATTTATCGATAATCAAATGATTAAAAAATGTGATCAATGATGTTTTTAGAAGTATTTAAGGTTTTGGCAATTAGGCGACCCAATGCCCGTGTAGGGAAACTAAAATCAGAAAAGAAAAAAGCAACAAGCGATGAGAAGTAAGGTATTATTCGCAGGGCTGTTATTAATGATGTTGAATTTTCAGCTTTATGGTCAATTTCGCTTGACCTTGGATGAATGTCAACAACGCGCCCAAGTTAACTACCCCCTGATTAAGAAGCGAGCGCTCATAAAAAAAAGTGAAGCATACTCCGTTGAAAACGCAGCAAAAGGTTATTTACCTCAACTTACTATTAATGGGCAAACAACTTATCAATCGGCGGTAACAGAAATTCCCATTCAGATGGCAGGTATAGAAATACCACAGCTAGCGAAAGATCAGTATAAAATATATGGCGAGTTGAACCAGTCTATATACGACGGTGGGGATATAAAACAAAAGAAAGAGCTGCATCGGTCTACATCGACTATTGAAGAACAAAATCTTTCAGTCGAACTATATCAGCTTAAGGACCGTATCAATCAACTTTTTTTTGGCCTATTAATGATCGAAGAACAGTTAAAGCAAAATCATCTTCTTACTAAGGATATTCAATTAGGGCTGGCCAAAATAGACGCCGCTATCACGAATGGAACTGCTTTGCGAGCTGATCGGCATGTGATAGAAGCCGAGTTGCTAAAGGCAGGGCAACAGATGGTTGATTTAAAGGCGAACCGAAAAGCCTATTTGGAGGTGCTTAGTTTATTTCTTAATACACCTTTAGACGATCATACCAGGTTTATTAGACCGGTGGCACGTATGCGACCATCAGGGGTAAAACGACCGGAAATCGATTTATTCAATTACCGACTGGCAGGTATTGATGTGCAGGAAAAATTGATTCATGTCAGGAATAGGCCTCGACTCGATTTCTTTTTCCAGGGAGGCTACGGTAGGCCCGCGCTTAATATTCTAAAACCTCGCTTTGAGGCATATTACATAGGTGGTTTGCGTTTGCGCTGGAATTTGGGAGGTCTGTATACACAGAAAAAAGATAAGGCTATTTTAGAAAACGATCGTTTGGCAATCGAAGCAGAAAAGGAAACTTTTTTATTTAATACAAATTCGCAGGCCAAACAAGAATCGATCACCATGCAGCGTTATCAGGACTTGTTACAATCTGATAGCGAAATCATTGTACTTCGCGAAAAGGTAAAAAAAACGGCAATAGCCCAATTGGAACATGGAGTGATCACTACGAACGATTATTTACGAGAGGTTAATGCAGAAGATCAGGCAAGATTGAATCAGATTGTACATGAGATTCAGCTACTCGCATCGCAATATGATTACTTATATATAACAGGAGATACCCATTAATACTTTAAAAGACGAAAAAAATGAAAACGGTTGTGTTGTACATCAATTTGTTCGCCCTTTCTATGACGTCGTGTAAGACAAACCGCGTAGATTATGATGCGTCGGGCGCTTTTGAAGCGGTGGAGACGATTGTGCCTGCGGAAGCAGATGGCGTTATCAGAGAGTTGTTGCTGGAAGAAGGGCAAACTATTTCCGCAGGGAAAGCGCTCGGCTATATTGATACAGTAGCCTTGTTTCTTAAGAAAAGGCAATTAGAAGCGCAAGCGACAGCTGTACTTAGCAAACGTCCGAATGTTGCCAAAGAGATTGCTTCTTTACAAGAGGAATTGAGGCATGCAAAAAATGAACAGGAACGTTTAATTAATCTGGTCCGTGATGATGCCGCCACACCAAAAGAGCTAGATGCAGCAACAGCCCAGGTCAATATTATTCGTAAGCGCATAGAAGGTCAGCAATCATCATTGGGAATTACTTCCTTTAGTTTACAAGAGGAGACTGCCCCGCTGTATGTACAAATAGAACAGTTAGACGATCAGCTGCGGAAATGCAAGATTGTCAATCCAATTACAGGAACAATTCTTGCCAAATATGTCGAAGTAAATGAAATGGCGACCATTGGAAAGCCGCTGTATCGCATAGCTGACACCAAAAAGATGATCTTGCGGGCCTATGTTACCAGTAAAAAATTAGGAGATTTTAAGATAGGACAGCGTGTCCAGGTACAGGTTGATAAGGGACAGGATGCATTTAAGAATTACGCGGGCATTGTTGAGTGGGTAAGTGATAAGGCGGAGTTCACACCAAAGACCATCCAAACGAAGGATGAAAGAGCGAATTTAGTGTATGCAATGAAAGTCAAAGTAGAAAACGACGGCTATTTAAAGATCGGAATGTATGGGCAAGTGGTTTTAGCACCACACTCAAATGAGCAAAAATAAGATGGAAGCAGTAAGACTTCAACATATTGTGAAAACCTACGATAAAGGAAAGATCGTAGCCGTTAATGATGTGTCTTTTTCAGTCAATGAAGGCGAGTTATTTGGACTCATCGGCCCGGATGGTGCGGGTAAGACTTCCATATTCCGTATTTTAACCACGCTTTTACTTGCTGACAAAGGGAATGCCAACATACTAGGTCTCGATGTAAAGGACGATTATAAAGCGATTCGCAAGTTGGTGGGGTATATGCCAGGAAAGTTTTCGCTGTATCAAGATTTGACAGTCTTGGAAAACCTTCGTTTTTTTGCTTCCATTTTCGGTACCACCATCCAACAGAATTATGATCTTATAAAAGATATCTACGAGCAGATAGCGCCTTTTAACCAGCGTCGGGCCGGAAAATTATCAGGAGGCATGAAACAAAAGTTAGCGTTATGTTGTGCACTCATTCATAAACCAAGTGTTCTTTTATTAGATGAGCCAACAACTGGTGTGGACGTTGTTTCCCGTCGGGAATTTTGGGATATGTTAAAAGCACTCAAACAGCAAGGTATTACTATATTGGTCTCCACTCCTTATATGGATGAAGCGGTGCTCTGCGAACGGATTGCGTTAATTCAGGAAGGAAAAATTATGCGTGTTGATACACCGGACGATATCGTCAAAAGATACCCGACAAAATTGTATGCCGCTAAATCGGCTAATATTTATCAGCTCTTGCGAGATTATAGAGAAAACGATGCCATTGAGAGCAGTTACGCTTTCGGTGAATACCTGCATGTTACCTTGCAGCGCGCCGAAGTTGATGGGACGCTTATGCTGCGAGAGCTAGCAACACATTTGGGGCATAAAGATGTCCTCGTAAAGGAAATACAGCCTGGTATTGAAGATAGCTTTATTCGTTTAATGGAAGGTGCTAGAGCCACCGGTAATGCAGACTACGATAATGGAAAAAGTAATCATATGTCATAATCTGACAAAGAAGTTTGGCGATTTTATTGCAGTTGATCATATTTCTTTTGACGTTGGAAAGGGAGAAGTTTTTGGTTTTTTAGGAGCAAACGGCGCTGGTAAAACCACGGCAATGCGGATGCTCTGTGGTTTGTCCTTTCCTTCATCTGGTGAAGGGAACGTAGCAGGATATGACGTTTATAAACAGCAGGAAAAAATTAAAAAGCACATTGGCTATATGAGCCAGAAATTTTCTTTGTATGAGGACCTGTCTGTTTTAGAAAACATTGAATTTTTTGGTGGTGTTTATGGTATGAATAAAAAGGAAATCCGTGAAAGGGGGGGCGAGCTAATACATGCATTGGGATTAAAGCAAGAGGCCCATAAGATGGTAGGTGAGTTACCTCTTGGGTGGAAGCAGAAACTGGCTTTTTCCGTAGCCATTTTTCATCAACCCAAGATCGTTTTTTTGGATGAACCTACAGGCGGCGTAGATCCGATTGCGCGAAGGCAATTCTGGGACATGATTTATAATGCGGCAAATGAGGGGATTACCATTTTTGTTACAACGCACTACATGGATGAGGCTGAGTATTGCAATCGAGTTTCTATTATGGTAGATGGTCAGGTAGTTGCACTCGATTCTCCCGCTAATTTGAAGTTGGCCTATCATGCGGATTCAATGGATGATGTCTTCTATCAATTGGCTAGGAGCGCTAAGCGGAGTGATGGTTAACGCAAATGGTGTCCGGGAAGTATTTAAATCCTTAAAACAAGCACAAAATGAAGCAGTTGTTGGTTTTTGTCAGAAAAGAGTTCTATCACGTTTTTAGGGATCGTCGAACCTTATTGATTATGTTCGGCCTACCTATTGTGCAGATTATTTTATTTGGTTTTGCACTGTCAAGCGAAGTAAAGAACATTCATATTGTGGTAGCTGATTATGCGAAAGACTTTCAGAGTGCAAGGTTGATTGAAAAAATTAAAACCTCGGATTATCTTGTCGTAGAGCAAACAAATGTTTATGATGAACAAATTGAGGATGAGTTTAAGAAAGGAGAAATAAAGGCAGCTCTTATCATCCCACCCAATTTCAGTAGCGATCAACTCCACCTTGGACAGTCACAGGTTCAGCTTATTACGGATGGCTCCGACCCGAATATTTCAAAAACTGTTATGAATTATTTTACGTCCATTTTTTCGGATTTTGAGCGAGAAGCGCTTATAGCTACCCCCGGCTCATCGTCTTTAAAAATCAAATCCGAAATGCGCATGCTTTATAACGAAGAGGGAAACGGTTCGTTAAATTTTATTCCGGGTGTGATGGCTTTAATCTTAATGATTGTTTGTACGGCTTTGACTTCCGTTTCCATTGTTAAAGAGAAGGAAATGGGTACAATGGAAATATTGCTCGTGTCGCCCTTTAAGCCTGTCCTCGTGCTTATTGCTAAGGCTATTCCGTATTTGTTACTTTCCCTCGCAAATTTTACGTTGATTTTGTTGCTAACGGTTTTCGCACTTGACGTTGAAATAAGAGGTAGTCTTTTGCTGCTTTATTTGGAGAGTACGTTGTTTATCGTTACTTGTCTTTCTTTAGGGTTATTAATATCAAATGTAACCAATTCTCAGCAAGCAGCTTTGTTAATATCGCTTATGGGAATGATGTTACCCACCTTGATTTTTACCGGTTTTATTATGCCTTTAGAAAATATGCCTGTTTTTTTTCAGGTGCTTTCTAATATCGTTCCATCCAAATGGTACTATCTTGCTGTTAAATCAGTTATGCTGAAAGGATTAGCACTTGAATATGTTTGGAAGGAAACGCTAATTCTTACATTGATGACCATTCTATTGCTCAGCTTAGCACTGAAACGTTTTAAAGTGAGACTTCAATAGATCGAATTTATAAAATTAACAATGAGGGTTTTAAGATTTATTTTACAAAAGGAGTTTCGACAAATATTTAGAAATAAATCCATATTAGTGATGATGTTCGCCATGCCGGTTATTCAATTAGTTGTTCTCCCACTAGCGATGGACTTCGATGTAAAGCATATTAATCTTTCCGTTATTGATCATGATCATAGCTCCATTTCCCAACAATTAATTCACAAAATTTATGCTTCGGGCTATTTTATTCCGATTAGCGTAGACATGAAGTATGAGGAGGCGATTCATCGCATCGAGCAGGAAGAAACGGATGTGATATTGGAGATCCCCTTGAACTTCGAGCGTAATCTTATACGTGAAGGGACACAGCAAGTGGGGCTTTATGCCGATGCAATCAATGGAACAAAAGCAGGTATCGGTACAGCCTATTTGAATCGTATTATTGCTGATTTCAACGCAGAACTGGAGCGGGCCAACGGAAAGAAACAGATTGGGATTGTTGAAATTTTGCAAAGAAACTGGTATAATCCATTGGAAGCTTACAAATTCAATGTTGTTCCGGCAGTATTAGTACTGTTGTTAACATTAATAGGAGGCTTTATGACCGCTTTAAATATCGTAAGAGAAAAGGAAATAGGCACAATCGAGCAGATCAATGTAAGTCCAATTAAAAAATGGCAATTTATACTGGGCAAAATGATACCATTTTGGATTATAGGACTCCTTATCTTTACGGTTGGCTTGTTTGTCTGTTTTTTTGTTTATGGGATACCATTGCAGGGAAGCTTAGGGCTTTTGTACTTATTTGCAGCCATTTATTTAATTGCTGTTCTCGGTTTCGGCCTACTGATTTCAACCTACAGTGATAATCAGGTACAAGCGATGTTTATAGCCTTCTTTTTTATGATGATTTTTATGCTTATGAGTGGCTTCTTTACTTCTACTGACAGCATGCCACCCTGGGCTCGAATTTTATCTAATCTTACACCTGTAACGCACTTTGTAAAGGTTGTGAGGATGATTATTCTAAAGGCCAGTGCTTTGCGTGATGTGCAGTTGGAATTGTTATACCTAGTCGCTTTTGCCATTGTATTAAACATTTGGGCTATTTGGAATTACAGAAAAACAAGCTAATGTTTCGAAATATTAGCTTGTTTTTATTCTTTATGACTCCCCGCGTTTTCTCATTTTCCGTTTGTGCAACCAACGTCTGGTAAAAAAGATACCGATGCTTACCAGAAGCAAAAATGGCCAAATATTGATCAAGCCGACCGTAAACCATATGAAGTTTTGCCAGCCGTTGGCAAATCCTTGTTTAAACTTTTGACCAAATGCAATTTGCTTAGGAATCGTTTTGTAATACGTAATTGAGAGCGTGGAGTAAGCCGATTGATTTGCTAAGTATCGTAAACGACCTTCAATCGATTCTATTTCCGCGCGGACATCCGCCAATTGCTTTTCGATTTCAAGTATTTCAGTGACCTTGTTTGCACGCTGGAGTAAGGTGCGATACCGCTGTTCCAATTCCTTTTTTGTTGTTAGCCTAGCTTGTATATCAACAAATTCCTCGGTAATATCTTTTACCTGAATATTTTTCGTTTCAAAATGATTAACACCCTTAGTTACCTCTTGGATAAATGAATCGAAATGTTTAGCATTTACGCGAACGATGATGGTTCTGCTTAGACTTTCCGAATAATTGTTCTCGGTTTCGGACGCAATATAAGCCTGATATTTTTTCATTGCCTGACCGATTTGTCTGGCTGTTTCCGATAAATCGTTTGTCTCGAAAGCGATGTTCCCCTCTTTGATTAACTTCCGTTCCATTGGTGTGGTCTGTACCTGCTCAGGTTCACTGACCGCAATTGCGCTCTCCGCAGCGCTACCGATGGCTTGGGCTTGATCGACTCTTTTATTGCAGGTCAATAAAAAGAATGGAAAAAGTAATAAAATAAGATGTTGCTTCTTATCGATAGTGTATTTTTTCTTTTTCATGTGAAGGTTCTGATTTTTCCTTAGGATGTTTTTTCCGATCAAATTCCATAACCTTCATTCCATTTTACGCAAAAAGGTAACCTATATGGTGACTTATTTATTTTTAAAATGAATACCCAATTGTGAAAGTCCAGGCCCTATTCCGTTGCTCATAACGCGAGCTTGTTGATAAGTTGGCCATTCCCATTAAATAACCTAGCGAAATAGTATATCCCTTCTTTAGTTGATATCCAATGTTCAGGTTTGCACCGTAGTCAATTCTTTTTTGGCTGCCCAGATCTCCGAAGGTAAAATCTTCTCGACTTCCCGTATAGTTCGAAGCGAAACTGTTCGATCCCATCAGTCCGAATCCGCCATAGGGGCCAACGCTTAAAAAGAAGTAGCTACTGTCGTTCAATGGGAGCTTTCCTGCAAAATTAAGGGGAATTTGAAGCCAAAAAGTATGCTGTTTGACCTTGGTATTGCCAAATTCAGAATAATCAAGCTGGGCACCAAGTTGCTGAAAGGAAATTCCGGATTGAATGGCGAAGTAATTGCTTGCTGAAGCCTCGACCAGACCCGTAACCGAAAAACCTAATTTTTTAGAAGCTTCACGGGACGTGTTATTGCTTATATTGGAAAGGGCATAATAAGGCAGGCTACTTCCTAGCTTTATGCTATATCCAATATTCCATTGTTGAGCTAGCAGAGATTGATCAATCAGGCTGATGAGAAGAGCAGTAAAAATAATTTTTTTCATATCACTAATTTTGCCTCAAAACTAGTTAATGAAGTGTTAAGAAGTTTTAAGGTTTCGGGCTCTTAACCTTAAAAAATGTTAAAACCAAGGGAAACAAACAGAGAATAATCTTGTGGATTTACTTGCTTCGTTTACACGTGTTTGTGATATAATTTTTCTTTAAGCAGCTGAATAGCGTATGCTTTATCTATTTTCACCTCTTTTAGGATCATGTCTTTTTTATGGACAGGGATGTGAAGCCCATATTTATCTGACCATAAACCAATTTCAATAATAATCGGAACCAAATCGATGCCCTTTTCTGTTAGACTGTAAATTATTTTCTGCTTATGATCAGCTGCTTTTTCTTTCTTTATAAATCCGTTTTTTTCAAGTGTATGTAATCTGTTCGCCAAAATGTTTGTGGATATCTTTTCATCGGAAAGTAGAAATTCCTGATAATATCGCTTCTCAAAGAAGACCATATCTCGAATAATTAACAGAGACCATTTGTCGCCAAATAGCTCGAGCGCATAGTTTAAAGGGCAATCAGACCTCATACGTTAGCTAAGAGTTTGTGCATTTGCAAATATAAAATGAATTGCTTTATATTTGCAAGTACTTGTTAAATGCAAGTTGTTTTGTTGTGGAGTCGATATGATTTCACTTAATTTAAAAATCATGAATCGAGTAGTTATAACCGGGCTTGGTGCCTTAACGCCGATTGGCGAAAATGTCGAATCTTTTTGGCAGAATTTAATAAAGGGTGTTTCGGGAGCCACAAGAATTACAAAATTCAATCCCGATAAATTCCGTACACAGGTTGCCTGCGAGATTAAAGATTATGATCCTACCAGATGGCTCGATCGGGGCGAGATCAAACGAACAGATCCATTTACACAGTATGCACTTATCGCCGCGGATCAGGCAATCGCCGATACAGGTTTGAATTTCTCGGCAATGAATCCCTATGATGTGGGGGTCATTTGGGGGTCCGGCCAGGGAGGAATGCTTACATTTGAAGAGCAAGTGAAAGAATACGTTGCCGAAAATTTTATACCTCGTTTTAGTCCCTTTTTTGTTCCCAAATTAATTGCTAATATGGCTTCCGGATTAATTTCCATTCGGCACGGTCTAAAAGGGATAAATTACACAACCGTGTCCGCTTGTGCAACCTCTAATACCGCTATTATGGATGCTTTCAATTATATACGGTGGGGAAAAGCAAAAGTAATGATTACCGGTGGTTCGGAAGCGCCGATTACAGAGGCGTCCTTAGGAGGTTTTTGTGCGATGAAAGCAATGACCACTCGGAATGAAGAGCCAGTCTTAGCCTGTAGACCCTTTGATCAAGGACGTGATGGATTTTTAATGGGAGAGGGAGCCGGCGCTTTGGTGTTGGAAGAATATGAACATGCACTAGCAAGAGGTGCTAAAATTTACGCGGAGATCGTTGGAGCGGCCATGACCGCGGACGCCTACCATATGACAGCAACACATCCGGACGGAGAAGGAGCTTTTATGGCCATGAAGTTAGCCTTAAAAGATGCTAATCTGGAACCCAAAGATGTCGATTATCTTAACGCACATGCAACATCTACACCTGTTGGAGATATGAGCGAATTGAAAGCAATCGGCAAGCTGTTCGAAAATAGTTTTGATCGTTTGTATGTAAGCGCAACCAAATCCATGACCGGTCATTTATTAGGAGCTGCCGGTGCAATTGAGGCTATTGCCTGTGTTCTATCCATTCGTGATTCGATTATACCACCTACGATTAATTTAACAAATCCGGACGAAGCAATACCTAAAGGACTCCAACTTGTCCAATTAAATGCGTTGAAACGAGATGTGCAAGTGGCGATGAGCAACACCTTTGGTTTCGGGGGGCATAATGGCATTACTGTTTTTAAAAAATTGAGCTGAGAGCCAAAAAATCGACTATTTTATATTAATTTTGTGTTTTAAATGATTGTTTTTCATTATTAATATAATAGAAATGTTGAATTTAGAATGGTTCAGAACCTTTAAAGCAATTTATGAGCTGGGTACATTGACGGGGGCAGCGCAAGCATTGTTTATCTCTCAGCCAGGTGTAAGTTTACATCTTAACTCGTTAGAGGCTTATACGGGGTATAAACTATTTGACCGATCGGCCAAGCGGATGGTTCCCACAGAGCGGGGTAAAGTGTTGTATAATTTCATTCTTGAACCTTTAACGAAACTGGAAACTTCTGAACAGCTTTTTCATAGAAGTTCTAAAATGGATCGTGCAACGGTCAGCATCGGAATGTGCTTCGAAACCTTTCAATTTACCCTTGAAAGACATATTTCATCCCTGCCATTCAATGTAATTATCAAATTTGGCGAGTATCCCCAAATGATTCATGACTTAGATAAGGGCTTATTGGATCTGATCATTAGCCCTCAGAAGGGTTTGGAGAAAAATCTTGAGTTCTGTCCTTTTTCTAAGGAACGGATTGTTTTGGTTGCAGGAGCAGAGACAGATACCGCAGTTTTGGAAAAATCGATTGTAAAAGGCGATTTGATAGAAATGGAGAAATGGCTTAAAGAACAAGTGTGGTATAGCACCGCCGCTGATATGGAGAATTTAAAAAGATTTTGGCACCTGAACTTCAAACATCACCCGGATTTTAAACCGAATTATATCGTCCCGAATATATGTTCCATCGTTCGATGTCTCAGTGATGGTATTGGTTTTTCGATCATTCCTGATTTTCTATGTAAGGACGAAATAAAATCTAAAAAATTACAATTAGTATGGACAGGCAATCCGGTTATGGAAAATACCTTATATTTCGGCACCCGAAAAAAAACTATGTATGAAAAGGAAATCAACTTGGTTAAAAAGATCTTTGTGGAAGAAGGAATTTGATAGGAACAAATAAAAGTATACACATTCATTAAAAGGAAATGTCTAAATCGTTTGTCTTTCTTTTTATCCTTTTTTGGGCTGCTCAAGCGCAGGCTCAAAAGATTGCTTTTGAGTTGGATAGCCATCATAACCGTACGGCTACTTATGAGGAAGTGCAGGCATTTTATCGTTCATTAGATAGTAACTATGTACAGGCGAAGCTTTTTTCTTTTGGTGCGACCGACGTTGGTAAAAAGCTTCAATTGATGGTCCTATCGAAAGACGGTGACTTTAATCCGTCAAGCCTTAGAAAGAAGCGTAAAAGTGTCATACTGTTCAATAATGGGATCCACCCCGGCGAACCGGAAGGTATTGATGCATCCATGATGTTGATTCGCGATTTGTTAACAGAAAATGCAATTCCTGATGATGTTGTGCTTTGTTTTATTCCTATATACAATATTGATGGCATGTTAAATCGTGGTGTTTCGAGAGTTAACCAAAATGGCCCCGAACAATACGGGTTTAGAGGAAATCGGCAGAACTTCGATCTGAACCGTGATTTTATTAAAACAGATAGTCGTAATTCTTGGGTTTTTCAAGAAATATTCAACCAATGGGATCCGGATGTTTTTATGGATAATCATGCAAGTAATGGCGCTGATTACCAATATGTGATGACGCTTATCGATACGCAACGCGACAAGTTGAACGCTGTTTTATCTGATTATATGCTTAACGATTACACCCAAGAACTCTACAGACGCATGAAAGATGATGGTTACCGATTGGTACCTTATGTAGATTCGCGTGGAGAAACTCCGGAATCTGGCATTGTATCTTTTTTAGAAAACCCAAGATATTCCACGGGATATGCCGCATTGCATAATACCATCGCTTATATGCCCGAAACTCACATGTGGAAACCGTTCGAACAAAGGGTATATGCAACCTATGCTTTGATGAAGCACCTGATAGATATTACCCGGGAGCAGGGTGAACATTTGCTTGAGGTAAGACGAAAAGCGAAACAATCGGTGAAAGATCAACAGCTTTTTCCACTAACATGGGAGCTTGATACCCTTAATTACAGTCAAATTGATTTTTTTGGGTATCAAGCCATACATAAGCCAAGTGCGATAAGTGGGCAGAATCGCCTATATTACGACCGTCAGCACCCCTTCACTCGGAAGATCAAACGCTATGATCGCTATAAACCAAAAGACACGGTAAAAAAACCATTGGCCTATGTGATCCCTCAAGCCTATGAAAAAATTATTAAGCTTTTAGCGCTAAATGGAGCAAAGTTAGACACGCTGCAGCAAGATACTACCCTGTTGCTAGATATGTATTATATTACACAATTTGAAACTTTAGACAAACCATTCGAAGGTCATTATCTGCATAGCGATGTGGAGCTGGTAACTAAAAAAATGGAGGTTCCATTTTATGCCGGCGATGTCGTGGTAAAAACTAATCAGGAGGCCAATAGATACATCGTCGAGACACTTGAACCACAGGGAGTGGATTCCTATTTCTGTTGGAATTTTTTTGATGCGATTTTGGGACAGAAAGAATATTTTTCATCTTATATTTTTGAAGATGAGGCGACGAAATTATTAAATGAAAATCAAGGGTTGGCGGAAGCTTTTGAAAAGGCTAAACAAATGGATTCCTCCCTTGAGAAGAGCGGAAAGGCGCAGCTCGATTGGATTTATAAACATTCACCCTATTATGAGAAAACCCATTTGCTTTATCCTGTTGGGCGCCTGGTGGATTAATGTGAGGCTATATACTTTTTAATTAGATACGAAAACTAAGTCGCAAAAGTAAGGTGCGGCCTCTTAAGTCGTATTGGCTATACCCAACTTGATTGGACGAAAGTGTGTATAGTTCGTAAGACTTGATGTTTGTAAGGTTGTTTGCCTCCAGTTCAATATCCGCTTTCCACTGATCTATTTTATAACGAATGTTTAAATCTGTAAAGAAATAGTTTACATTTTCTGCTTGTTCTTGAACCGTTAAAAGTTGCCTGCCATGCAGCTTGAAGAATGTATTTTCAAAAGGTTGAAGCGTGAGGGTTACCGATTGGTCGATAAATTGCATTTGTCTTTCCGGAATAGTTGCATCCAGTTCCGGGTTAACCATTTTACTGGTCGTCCAACTACCTTTTCCATCATATTTTAAAAATAGAAAATTAAATAAATGTGTTTCAAAATAGGGATTAAAATTGAATGATATATTGTTGAAAGGGAGCGATTGATTATTTAAAAACTGATTGTAGCGTATGTTATCCCAGGAGATTTTGGCCCCAACATTGACATCAATATCAAAAAGATACTTGCTTATACCTGCAGCAACAGTTAAGCTGTGGCTTTTGTTATTAAAAGGTAACAAGACCGTTTGAAAGAGATTGTCGGTTATTATACGAGACAAGATCGTATTGGAACTGATTTTACTGTAATTGATGGAAGCATTCAAGAAGAACATATTTAAACTGCGTTGGTAGTTGTAGCGCAAGCCGATATTGTGAAGATTCTTTTCCTGAAGTTTTGTATTATTGGATTGGATACTCCGATAATTGGTAAGAATAGCCCCTCGATATAGATCACTTATAGTACCTATTTGGTTATTGTAGTTGTAAGTCGCGGTCAAATAATCCTCGCTATTGATATTATAGATGATATTCCAGGTAGGGTTGAAGAGCCATTTGTTAAAATTTTCTTTAAGTGTAAATCCGGCATCTTCATAGTTTATTTTTTGCATCGCAAGAGGAAGCGATAACACGCTCTCCCAAGAGCCTTTATTGTATTCAAACGATGGATTTATATTTATTCGATATCGTTGCCAAAATAGATCATTATCAGCGCTGTTTTCGTAGGAGACTTGTTCTCCACTAGCCTGCATCAGTTCTAAGTTAGATGCTAGGTGCTGCCACTCACTTACAAATCCAACTAAATAATGTTGCTTAATAAGGCCCTTCGGAATCCGATAGCCTACGGACAAATTACTGAACCAGGTAGGTAGGTGGGTAACTTGATTGATAGATTGGAAAGGAACGCTATCGTTCAGTATTTCTTCATTTATTCCAGGGCTTATTGTTAAAGACTGAGGCGCATTATAGTGATTGAGGTACCAATTGATGTCTAGTATATGTTGATTCTTTAGCGATGGGATGTAGGAGACTTTGTTTGAAAAATCGTATTGCTTGGTTTTTAATCGTTGACTAAAATCGAAGGAATTGCTTTTTAGATCAGACCTGCTTTCCTCGCCACTTAAATTGATTTGCAGCATATTGTTGAAGTAATATTTTTTATTATTGTTTTTAAGATTGAGCGATATCGCGGTCATAAAAGGTTTATTTCCGATTTTTTGTGATTCACTATAATGGATTGTATCTCGATTTACGTACATATCAGTCCAATTATTGTAATTCATTTCGTTGCGATCGTATAGCAGACTCATATTAGCGGTTAACTGGAAACCGTTCTTCAATTTCGTTAAGTTATTTGCGCTGAGTAAGGCTGAATGATTAAAGTTATAACGTTCTGTCGGTATATTCGGCTTCGATACGGTACCGGAAGACAAAAGCTCACTTGGCCGTTGATTATTTACCGATTGTAATTGATTATCCGCGTTGAAGGCAGTCAACTCCTTTTCGAAGTCAATGCCAACATTGTTCACCTTGGCGACGTGAAGCATTTTATGTTTATTGTTGAACAATATACTGTTCAGTTCTGCTTCATATAAAGAAGGAGTTCCACCACTGGCCTTCACCTGTCCCATCAATTTAAGCTTGGCTTCTTCTTTCACTTTTAAATTGATGGCAACTTCATCGCTGTAACTTTTATTACGTAAAACCTCAATAGGTTGATGATTTTGCAAGATTTCAACATCCTTCACCATGTCTTGTGGGATGGTTTTTGTTCCGATATTATAGCGATCATTCAGTAAGTCGTCTCCATCAATATAAAAATTTGATATATTTTTACCATTGTATTTTATCTGCCCACCTTCTTCAACCTCTACTCCGGGCATACGCTTTAATACATCTGCTATTGTACGATCTGTCGACTTCGAAAACGATTCAACATCATAGCGCAACGTATCGTTATTTGAGCTTATTGGCGGACTCTTCACCTCAACTTCGGCTAAATCTATCGGTTGTTCTTCCATCGTTATTGAGTAATCCATTTTGTCCGACAGGATTGATACGATAGTCTTTTTATACCCTATGTGATTGATTTCCAGCCAATATGTCGTACGAGTTGTGTCGGCCAGCGTTAAACTAAAATTGCCATCGATGCTGCTGGTAGTGTAAGTAACAATCCCTCGCTGCCTATTCTTTAATAGTATGTTCGCATATGGAATTTTTTTACCGGTAGCCGTTTTTAGCTGACCATTAATTTTCAGCTCTTGAGCTTGACTTGCTAGCATAGCAAATGTGGCAAGAAAAGATACCATGAATTTCATTAACGCTTATTTTTTGTCAAGTTCCAGCGGATTGTTCGGTTTATTTTTTTTCTCATTTGCCCGAGACTCCCTCATTGCGCTGAACTCATCTTCAGACAATTGTCGACCGGATTGATCCTTAAGGACTATTTTTGTATTCGCATTAGGAGATGCCAGGGCCTTATGGTTGAACATCAAATTCTTTTCAAAGGCTATTTTTGCTTTCGTAAAATCTTTCCACGTTGTTTGTTGGGCTTCTTTAGGCAGTGCTATGGTAATGGTATCATTTAACTCTTTCTTAAATCCGGCATAATTAAATTGCACGTCATTCGTTGCATCTGAAGCTTGTAGAATCAAACCAGGTAAACCATGAAGTTTCCAGGGGCCATAAGGGAACGGTATTTCTGCGGTAAACCAAGCCAGGTAGGTTCTGCCGCCAAAATCTCCGGTAGCTTGCTGGCAGTTGTATCCGCCGATGACTTTTGTTTGACTGTTTATCGTCCATTGGATCATCGGATAGTCTTCAGGGATAAGGTATTCGATGGGACCAATTTTATCCACCAGGCGCATCTGTTGCTGTTGTGGAGATAAAAAGAGTTCACTGGTAGCTATATTTGGTGCATTGAAAGAAAGATGCCTCTTTTTATTTCCTTCGTTAAATTCTTCTCCCATCTCTTTTTTTATTTCTGCTAGTTTTAAAGCCAGCGTTTTACTTTTATAAAGACTCATGGATTTACCTAGATAAAGAATCATGCGCTCCTTTCTTGGATTTTCTCTTCGCGTGGTATCAGTGACATGTACAAATTCGTACTCGATACTGGCGAGTGCGTGATCCTTTTCCTGCGCAAATGTTGAGCAGGTAAAACCAATAATGGTTACGAGTAAGAGGCTTCTTTTTAGAAAAAAAATCGTTTTCATTTTATGTACATTTTAGCGTTAATTCAATGTATTGATTGGCAATAGATATCGGCTGTTTTGACGACTGACGAATTAATTCTTTGTATGGTCGAAGGTATATAGGTTAAAGGATTTGTTGATATTTATTACTGTTAAAGACTGTTAAACAATAACGTTTGTGTTAATTACTGTTAATTACTGCTAAGTTCTGTTAACAAATTAAGGCTTACGTTCAATTAAATGTAGATTTGTGTTATGTTGTTGCAGCGGATTCGTTTTACGGTAATCATTGTCTCTTGCGCCTTGCTCGGTATCTTTCTTTTACAAGGGTATTGGCTGTATAATTCATATCAATTAAGCGCTGAACAATTCGATAAGGAGATATTGAAACTAATGCAGGTACTTCAACAGCAATATGTTCAACGTGATATGAAGAAGCTGGACATTCCATTGGACAGTTTAAGAGGAGGGCGGCACATCATTTTGGGCAAAAAAGAAAAGCTAAATACTTTTTTTCAATCATTTGGTGCCCCAGCTGATAGGGAGCAAGATCGATTGTTGCTCGAACCTAAAGATACAGCAAAACATCCTCGTCAACTGTCGGTAGTTACACAGATTAATACAGACAGTACTGATCAAGAAGGTCATTCAAAAATTCAGCGAACGAAAATCATTAACGTAACGGACGTTTTCCGTAGCAAATCGGAATTGAAAAAACTAGCTGAACACTTGTCTGTTGAAGTTGATTCTTTATTACAGCGTCATAATCTACAAACGTCCTATGCAGTTAAACTATCCAATATAAATGGTCGTGGTGAATCATACTATAGCGATAGTCTAAGTTTTGAGTCGTATTCGTCTAAAATAACCCGATTGAAATTTGGCGTATGGCAGCCTTTTTTTATCGATTTCGCTGTGGAGAACAATATGCTTTTTATTGTCAAAAAAATGCAGTGGGTGCTGTTAATTTCAATTACCATTGTAGGGGTGACGGCTTGGGCTTTTCTGTATATGTTGCGTACTATTTTCGAACAAAAGAGAATGTCGGATATAAAAAATGACTTTTTTAACAATATGACACATGAATTCAAGACGCCGATAGCTACGGTATCATTGGCAGTTGAAGCACTTACAAATAATGAAGTGTTGCATAATTCACAGCGATCTTCCGAATATTTGACGATATGTCAGCTTGAACTTAGCCGTATTTCCACACTAGTAGATAAGGTGTTAAGAATGGCTGCATTTGAAAAAAATGAAGTTAATCTATATTTTCAGTCGACCGATATCCACCAACTTATCCGCAATGTGATTTCGACTATGCAGCCACAGTTGGTAAAAAAAAATGCAATTGTACATCTTAGCGATAAGGCTGAGGCGCTACCAATGATGATGTTGGATCGGGATCATATTTCAAATGTTTTTTATAATCTAATCGAGAATGGTCTAAAGTATTCAACTAATTTACCCCTCATTAAGATTGATTTAAGGTGTGAAAAAGCGGGGATAAAGATTTCTGTTGAAGATAACGGCATCGGTATTCCGAATACTTACCATGATCGTGTGTTTGAAAATTTTTTCCGTGTTCCGACGGGTGATATCCATAACGTAAAAGGTTTTGGTATGGGGTTAAGTTATGTTGCTACCATTATCAAAATGCATCGCGGAGAAATCAATTTGATAAGTAAATTAGGTGAAGGAAGTACCTTTATTGTTAATTTACCTATAGAATAATATTTATCTATTTATCAATAGATTATTTTTATTATATGAAATTTTTATATATATGGAGGCTGTAAAAATATTGGTGGCAGAAGACGAACCCTTTCTTGGTAAAATTGTTAAAGAGAGCCTTGAACTTAAGGGATTTAATGTACTCTTAGTACAAGATGGACTCAAGGCATATGCAGCCTTTAGAACTTGGCAACCGACCGTCTGCGTTTTCGATATCATGATGCCCATAAAGGATGGTTTTAGTCTTATTGAAGATGTCAGAAAGATCGATGAACAGATGCCCATTATATTTCTCACTGCAAAATCGCTAACGAATGATGTAGTAAAAGGCTTCGAGTTGGGATGCAATGACTATTTAAAGAAACCATTTAGCATGGAAGAACTAATTGTCAGGATAAACGCACTTTTATCACGATCATTCATAAAAAAAAACAATGATGAACAACATGTTTTTGAAATTGGCGACTTTATCTTTAACAGTAAAAGTCAAGAGTTGAACAAACCAAAAGGCGTGGTTAAACTCTCTTTCCGAGAGTCGGTACTCCTGAAATTGTTAGTTGAAAACAAAAACGAGGTACTCAACCGCAAGATGGCGCTTGAACTTGTCTGGGGGGAAGACAATTTCTTCAACGCTCGAAGTATGGATGTCTTTATTACAAAACTTAGAAAATATCTGAAAGAGGATAAGCGTCTTGAGATCGTCAATATACGCGGAATAGGTTATAAATTGATTATTAATAGCTAAAGCAGTTTCTATATCTCGATGGGTTGCTTATTCTGCTAGGCCATTTCGCTTCCTACCTGGATAGCTGCCGGGAAAATCGTATGCTTGGCGTCACGTTGAACGTGCAGTGAACTTGAACTGAAGGCTCATGTTTTAGGATGTTCCAAGATGACAACCAAGCAGTACTTTTTTAGCATCTACAACCTTTGATCGAGACTTTAGATGGTCTTTAATAATTGATGGAAGGGTCTAAATCGTATTTCATAGCATTGTAGCCTAAAACACGTCGCATCAAGCCTAATTGTCCAAATAAATATTCTTCTCGATCGAGACACATCCCTATCGCATTTAGGTAATTTTCTTCGATAAATGGAGCTCCCATTCCAATGGTATAAGGTTGAAGAAGCTCTTCATCCGTGACGTTACAAAGTTTATAAAAAAGCTTCGGTGAAATCTGATGCCATTCATCTTTAAGGATTTTTAGATTTGGATAATCCAGGTTCTCGTTCAACGCTTTAGCTTCTGAAAAAAAATCAGCATGAGGATCTCTGTCCGGAAGTCCCAACGCCTCCGCCAACCAGTATCGGCAATTTACCAAATTGCCAGCCATCCATAATATATGATTAGTACGTCCATTTACGCGGTGTTTAGCATCCACTTCATTAATGTCTGCCAAAACACTGTTAAACAATTGGCTACGCATTTTGTAGGCGGGGATGACGATTTTTAAGAAATTGCTTTTAATCTTAGTTTCCATAATATGATATATTAATTTTCGAAAAAAATTGGTCGCATTCGTTTTGCGTTGTCGGTTGTTTTCCGTAAACCGTTAATGTTACACCGTTATTGAATGATTTGCTTTTACATTGTTGCCAAACTACTCGTCCGTGGACATGTTGAAACATCGTTTGTCCACTACCTAATACAATGGGTGTGATCAAAAATCGTAATTCATCAACCAAGTCTAAATTCATCAACTGCGACGCAATACTCCCACTTCCGAAAATTAGAATGTCTCCACTTATATTTTGCTTTAAATGATACATTTCATCGTGTTTGAGTTCTTTTTTAACGATACTGTTTCTCCAGTTGATTTCCTTTAAGCTACTTGAGAAAACAATTTTTGGCGTATTGTTCATGAATCTAGTTATTTGTTTATTCTCGTTAAGCGCAGCGGTGGTGGGCCAGTAATTCGCCATTATATCATAAGTAGTTCTACCGAACAACATCAATGCTATATCCTTTTGCATGCAGAGTTGATCGTGTTCGATTTCATCGTTCCAAAAAAACCAGTCCGTCTCGCCGTTGCGTCCCGAAAAGAACCCATCCAGTGATAGCCAATTGCATACGATAATTTTTTTCATTAACATCAATTGTTTTTTAATGGCAATGAAGCTTGCATGAGCATAGATTTATTGAAATCCTTTTGCTACTCATGCAGGTTTCATTAACATCAATTGTTTTTTAATGGCAATGAAGCTTGCATGAGCATAGATTTATTGAAATCCTTTTGCTGCTCATGCAGGTTTCATTAGCATCAACTGTTTTTAATGACGGCGTCTTGTCATTATTTACTGCAAAATTAGTCCAAAAGACTAGTAGCAGATGTGTGTAGAAGCGACAATAAAGGGGTAGGATGCGACGCTAAGTTAACGCACGCTATGTTACTAAAATGAAAAGGCCAGACAAAATGCCTGGCTTTTCTATTTGGGTCGATTAGTTGCTATTTGTTTTATTATAAAGTTGTTATGTTGAAGATAAAGGTAGTTAAAAATAAAGAAGATACCAGAAAAAATGGAAAAAGATTTCAATTCTTGTTGATTCTATTCAAACAGCTTGCCTTGTTCAACGCTAATTACTACTTTTGTTTAGTAGTATAGACTAGTACAGATTTATTAAATTGACCGATTAATTGATGCCTAGAACGCCAATATTTATGAAACAGAGCTATTTTTCCTTCATTATGATTTGCTGTTATTTAATTGCCGGAGCACAACAGAAAGAACCTGTAAGTCAGGTAAAAGAACAACTTATTTTAGAGAGTACACGACAAGCTATTGTCTTGCAAGTAGAAGATAATCATGATCTCAATATGATTTATTTAGGAGCGAAGTTGTTAAAATCTTCAGATTACCAAAGAATTGTTTCTCAGTATAAACAGGCAGATGATTATACGGGAATGTATCGTGCGGCCTATTCCGGTTCCGGTAGTCGTAATTTGTTGGAACCTGCAATTGAAGTTCGACATGTAGATGGAAATCAGTCCTTGGATTTAAAGTACGTAAGTCACCAATTCGTCGATGTTGATGATAATATTCGCGAATTGCAAATACGTTTAAAAGATGCCGTATACCCTTTTGAAATCGATTTACATTATCGCGTTTATCAACAAGAGGATGTTGTTGAACAGTGGTGTACCATCCGTCATTACGAAAAAGGTAGGGTGGAACTGGTTAAGTATTCATCCGCCAATTTAAATTTAAAAGCCGACAACTTTTGGTTAAAACATTATCATGGTGACTGGATTAAGGAGATGCAGCCCGAGGAGGAAGAACTGAGTCACGGGATAAAAACGATTGATAGCAAGTTGGGAACGCGAACAAACCTTTTCCAACATTCGTCCTTTATGTTGTCTTTTAATGGTCGCGCGAAGGAAAATGAAGGAACCGTACTTTTAGGTGGGCTTGCGTGGAGTGGCAATTTTAAGATCGATTTTGAAAAAGATCCACAGAATAATTTGCGCATATTAGCGGGGATGAATAATTATGCGTCCACCTACATACTTCAGGACCAGGAGGTGTTCGTGACACCAAAATTTATTTATACGATCTCTGATCATGGAATGGGAGGTGCGAGTAGAAATTTACACAATTGGGCTCGGAAATATCAATTACTGGATGGCAAGGGTGAGCGATTAACCTTGTTGAACAATTGGGAGGCCACTTACTTTGATTTTAACGAGAATAAACTTTTTTCCCTCTTAAAAGATGCAAAAAAATTAGGTGTTGATTTATTTCTTTTGGATGATGGTTGGTTCGGAAACAAATATCCCAGGAATAGTGATACGTCGGCCTTGGGTGATTGGGAAGAAAATAAAAAAAAATTACCCAATGGACTTACTTCCTTGGTGAAGGAAGCAAGCGCCAATGGAATTAAATTTGGTGTTTGGGTGGAACCCGAAATGGTAAGCCCTAAAAGTGAGTTATACGAGAAGCACCCTGATTGGGTTGTAAAGCAGCAAGAGCGGCCTGAGTATTATTTCAGAAATCAATTAGTACTCGACTTGTCAAACCCTCAAGTGCAAGACTTCGTTTTTAAAACCTTAGATGACTTGTTTATTAAAAATCCTGGCCTTGCTTATATTAAATGGGACTGCAATGCGGTCATATATAATGCCTATTCGCCCTATCTTAAGCACCAAGGGAATTTTTACGTGGACTATGTAAAAGGTTTATATAAGGTGTTGGAACGGATCAGAGTAAAGTATCCAAAAGTACCTATGATGCTTTGCTCAGGAGGAGGTGGGCGTGTTGATTACGGAGCACTTCGTTATTTTACCGAATACTGGCCAAGTGATAATACAGATCCTTTAGAGCGTATCTTTATGCAATATGAATATTCTTATTTTTATCCGGCCTTGGCCAGCGCAAACCATGTAACCGACTGGGGTAAGCAATCGATAAAGTTCAAAATTGATGTGGCTATGATGGGTAAATTGGGATTTGATATTGTGGTCGATAAGCTACCGGAAGAGGAATTGAAATTCTGTCAACAAGCACTAAGAAACTACGATGAGTTAAAACCTATCATCTGGCAAGGCAATCAATTTCGATTAGCAAATCCACGGGAGAAAGATTATGCCTCTATTTTGTATATAGATGAGAATAAGGAGCGGGGAGTTGTATTCAATTACTTAGTCAATTATCGTCAAAATGTAGGTACATCAACTCCCATAAAGTTCAATGGTTTGGACCCTATGAAAAGCTATCGACTGGAAGAGATTAATCTTTATGGTGACGAAACTTCAACGATTAAGGGCCAAGAAGTATATACGGGTGATTTCCTGATGAAAGTAGGTTTTAATCCCAATTTGTCCAATAGCCGAAAGAGTGTTGTACTGAAATTTACGGCTGTTCCTTAGCCATAAAGCAAATTTATTCTAATTGCCCCAAAGAAGCTCATTTTTCAGCTCCTCTGGGGCTTTATGTTATACCAATGAAGCTTCTAATGTGATGTTTGTGTTCAATAATTTGGAAATCGGACAAATCTCCTTTGCTTTTTGCGCCGTTTCTGCAAATTCCTGTTCGGAAATGCCACTTACTTTGCCGGTTAAGATTAATTTGATATGGGTAATTGAACCGTCTTCAAATGTGATTTGTGCTTCTGTATCGAGATTATCCGGTGTATAACCCTTTTCACTTAGCAAAAAGCTTAGTTGCATCGTAAAGCAACCCGCATGTCCAGCAGCCACCAATTCCTCGGGATTGGTGCCAACTCCTTGTTCAAAGCGTGTTTTGAACGAGAGCTGTGCATTATCTAAAGTTGTACTTTGCGTACTGATGGTACCCTTTCCTTCCATGCCGGTACCTTTCCAATTGGCATTTGCTTTTCTTGTAAATTTCATAACCTTATGTATTTGCTTATTGCGAAGCTAGCGAAAATATCGCTTAGCGCCAGTAAACTTTAGCAATTTTATGTACGTCAAAATGTGCTGTTCAAACTAGCTAGCAATTGTATTGTAAGATGACAAATAAATTACAATCAATCCATTCTGATAGTGTACTTGATACACTATCTTTGTGTCATTCATAATTTAGGTTTATAATTGGTTAGTTAAGAGTCTTCAATCTCCCCGGTTGAAGACTTTTTTGTTTAAATTTTAAATGGGTGGTGTACGAGCGCATTTATCTTCTTTTGCTTTCTATTGGTAATTTACTAAGTTTGGAAATAGAATTGGCCGTAGATGAAAACGTATACCATTATACTTTTGCTTTTTTGTTCCACTAATCTTTTTGGACAATCTGCAATTGACCGGATTGATTTACGTATTTTAGAAAACTTAGCTGCGAAACGAAGTGAACAGCAAACGAGGGTCATGCGGATTATTTCGGACGCGAATAATTATGTAAATGCAGCAATACCGGCCGGGCTGTTTATTGCGGGTCTCATTGATCAAGACAAGGAGATGCGTCAGAACGCAGCCTATATAGCAAGTAGTACCGCTATCACCGCATTATTGAATTTTGGATTAAAGAAGATATTTAAGAGGCCACGACCATTTACCGCCCATATTGGTTTTCAAGCTGTATATCAACCCACAAGCTATTCGTTTCCTTCGGGTCATACTTCCGCCTCATTCAGTACAGCTACCGCCTTGTCTCGAGCCTATCCTAAGTGGTATGTAATTGCACCATCGTTTATTTGGGCGGGAACTGTTGGTTACTCTCGCATGTACCTTGGTGTTCATAACCCCTCTGATGTTGCTGCCGGAGCTATACTGGGTGCAGGAACAGCTTTTGGTATGGGCTTTATGAAGCCTTAACTTACTCTTATAATCGTTTATTAATAGTGATTAAGGACTTCGCTTCTGTTTAAGTATATCAATTCGCCTTTTTTTCTCGTGAAATAATAAATTATCACAATTTTTATTTTTTTTATAATCAACGACACAAATTTGTCTCTTCTTTGTTGGTAGCATTATAGTCATCGTGTCAATTTAAATGCTAATTATGAAAAGACACCTTTACACGCTTCCTTTTATTTTTTTTATTTTTTTTACGCAGAAAAATAGTACCGCACAGACACAGAGTCTGACGGACAGTTCTGCGCAGAAGCTACCACAACCAAAAATACAGTTTAGGGGGCTGTTCCAAGGTCGATATGTCATCGGCCTGCATGATAATGTGGATGTGAATGGTTTGCATCATGTTTCGGGTGATTTCGTCAATAATTCGTTTGACTTAAAACGCGTGCGATTTGCAACTACAGCTATCATAAGCGATAGAACAGAAGTTAATATTCTTTTAAACCTGGCAGATTTTAAATCAGATCCAAAAAACAAAGTACTAGAAAATGCCTATATCTCTTACAAAATAAATAATTATTTATCGCTGATAGGAGGTCAGTTCCGACCTGCATTTGGCTTGGAAAACACCTATCCGATCGACATCATTAAGTCCATCGATTTTTCGAATCAGTATTACGAATTCGGCAATAACGGCTGGGAAAGCTTTCAAGTGGGAGCCGGACTGACAGGAAAATATGAAGAAGGTAACTTGCCTGTCTCCTATGCATTAACTGTATTTAACGGAAATGGACGCAATCAGCCAAGCGACAAAGATAATGGCAAGCAGGTAACCGCTAGGGTAGTATTAGGATTATCAAAGAAAAATAAGATTAACTTAGGCTTAAATGGCGGCACAGGGAAAGTATTCAAGCGCTCTGTTTATGCTACAGGGATCGATTTAACCGGTGACTTTCATTTGGGTGGGAAAATGTCTATTGAAATGCAGGTAGAAGGGAAGCAAGGGAATAATCACAATTTATATTTCAATACAGACAGCGCAGCTCGTCCGGCCAACATAAATGATTTTCAAATGCGGGGATGGTATGTCCTACCTAATTTGCGTTATGCAATTAATTATCACCGTTTAAGCTCGATTGAGCTGTCTTGTCGATATGAAGAATTTGATCCAAATTTCAAAAACGCGTCGAATAAACGCAGGACATTTATTCCAATGATCAGTTTTGAGTTCTTAAAAAATTATAATGCTAGGATACAAGTAGCTTTTCAAATGGATCGTTACGAGCACAATATACCCAATACCAGCACTTATCGAAACAATTTATGTATTATACAGCTACAATCTAGGCTTTAGCCTGTAGAAGAGTTTACCTAAATTAAAACAAATGAAAAAGGAAATTAACCTCAGAAGTCTTTTGATGACAGCTATATTTTGCCTTATCCTATGGTTTATACCAGCGCCACAAGGGGTAAATATACAGGCCTGGCATTTGTTGGCCATTTTCTTATCAACTATTCTTGGTATTATTATCAAAGCTGCAAGTATGGGTACGATGTGTATGTTGGCAATTGCAGGGGTTGCCTTAACCCAAGTACTTGCACCGGGCGATGCGGCCAAATCAATTACCCTTGCGTTACGAAGTTTTGGTGATAAGGTAATTTGGTTAATTGGTATTTCTTTTTTCATCGCACGTGGGTTCATTAAAACTGGTCTTGGGAAACGGATTGCATTCTTATTCATTCGAATTTTCGGAAAATCATCATTGGGTTTAGCCTACGGGCTTGGGTTGGCGGATTTGGTATTAGCTCCTGCAATCCCAAGCAATACAGCACGTGGTGGAGGTATTGTTTACCCTATTATGAAATCGATGGCTATTAGTTTTGGATCCGAACCTGATAAACCAGAAACACATCGAAAACTTGGTTCCTATTTAACGTTAAATTGTTATAATATCAATTTGATTGCTTCTTCCATGTTTTTAACAGGAACAGCTAGCAATCCCATGTGCCAAAAATTCGCGGCCGGTTTAGGGATTCACATTTCCTGGATCTCTTGGATGTTAGCAGCACTGATACCCGGTCTCGTTTCTTTTTTTGTTATACCTTTTATTTTATATAGGACTTACCCCCCTGAATTGAAGGCAACAGGTGATGCTCCCAGGGTCGCAGCGCAGCAATTGAAGGAAATGGGAAAAGTTTCGCGCGATGAATGGTTGATGTTGCTGGCCTTTGTTATTCTTTTGTTTTTATGGATTACCGGTGATTTATTTAGCATTGATGCAACGACTACTGCTTTTATCGGTTTGGTGCTCTTGCTTCTGACCGCTGTCTTAACATGGGAGGACGTAAAAGCTGAAAAGGGTGCATGGGATACGATCGTATGGTTTTCGACGTTGGTCATGATGGCGAGCTCTTTGAATGAATTGGGGTTTATCGGATGGTTCAGCGAGCTCATCCGAAAGGAGATTGGGGCGCTATCTTGGCAAATCGCTTTTCCTGTCATTATTGGGGTCTACTTCTTCAGTCATTATCTTTTTGCCAGTGCAACGGCCCATGTTGCGGCTATGTATGCGGCCTTGCTAGGCGTAGGAATATCTTTGGGAATTCCACCGTTATTGCTTGCTTTCATGTTGGGATTTACAGGATCTCTCTATGGAACTTTAACACATTATGGTCATGGCCCTGCACCGGTTTTTTTTGGAAGTGGGTTTGTTGATATAAAGACCTGGTGGATTAAAGGTTTGGAAACAGGGTTGATTCTTATGTTCATTTATATGGGAGTCGGGTTTATTTGGTGGAAATTGCTCGGTATATATTAACAAGTGCAGGGATTAATTTATAACGATTTGTTATGTGGAATATAACTCTAATACGGAAAATGCTAATGGCAATCACTGGCTTATTCGTGTGCTTTTTTCTCGTCATTCATTTGCTTGGGAACCTACAATTGTTTTTACCACCTGCAAGGGCTCAATTACAATTCAACTATTATTCGGCACTTTTATCGGGAAATATAATCATATCGATCATTGCTTATATTTTATATTTCAGCTTGATCTCGCATGCCGTTTTAGCTCTTTTAATAACTATTCAAAATAAACGGTCGGGAGGCAGTTATAAAGTTGACAGGCGATCAAGGGCAAGTGCTTGGGAAAGTAGAAATATGGGGTTTCTAGGTGCCGTTATATTGTTTTTTTTAATTGTTCATCTGGCAAATTTTTGGTACGTCTATAAGTTTGGGAGCATCCCTTACGATGTTAACGGACGAAAAGACTTATACGCGGTGGTGCTAAACGTTTTTTCTATTGGGTGGTATGTGCTTATATATTGTATTGGTATGCTTGCACTGGGGTATCATTTACGACATGGTGTTTATAGCGCAACGCGAACACTCGGTATTTATCACCCAAAATATGTCTTTTGGTTTAAAATCATCGGATTGATCTATACTTACAGTGTCACTTTGGGCTTTATGGCCATCCCTATCTATGTTTATCTAACTCAATTATAATATGGAGCTTGAATCTAAAATACCGGACGGCCCGCTCGCAGAAAAATGGAGTCGATATAAGCGCCAGGCAAAACTAGTGAATCCGGCAAATCGAAAGAAATTGACCATCATTGTTGTTGGGGCCGGTTTAGCGGGGAGTTCGGCAGCCGCTTCGCTGGGAGAGATGGGCTATCAAGTAAAATCATTTTGCTTTCAAGACTCGCCTCGGCGCGCCCATTCAGTTGCCGCTCAAGGAGGGGTAAATGCAGCTAAAAATTATAAAAATGACGGTGATAGTGTTTATCGAATGTTCGTAGACACATTGAAAGGAGGAGACTTCAGGGCTAGAGAGGCTAATGTTTATAGATTAGCAGAGTGCTCACTTGCTTTAATTGATCAGGCGGTTGCGCAAGGGGTTCCTTTTGGTAGAGAGTATGGTGGTTATTTAAATAACCGCTCTTTCGGTGGTGTTCAGGTTAGTCGCACATTTTATGCAAGAGGACAGACCGGTCAGCAATTGTTGTTAGGGGCTTATCAAGCTCTTATGCGACAGGTCGCCCATGAAAATGTAAAATTATATACGCGCCATGAAATGCTCGACCTGGTGGTAGAGAATGGAAAAGCGGTGGGAATTATTGTGCGGAACTTAGATACGGGAGCCTTGGAACGCCACGGTGCCCATGCAGTGATATTGGCGACTGGAGGCTTTGGTAAAATATATTATCTGTCTACCCTGGCTATGGGGTGTAACGGTTCGGCTATTTGGAGAGCACATAAACGAGGTGCACTTATGGCTAATCCCAGTTGGACACAGATCCACCCAACGTCACTCCCTCAACTTGGTGCTTATCAATCAAAACTGACATTGATGTCCGAATCTTTGCGAAATGACGGGAGAATCTGGGTTCCAAAAAAAGAAGGAGACAGTAGGCCTGCTAATGACATACCCGAAGAAGAGCGAGATTATTATTTAGAACGTCGTTATCCCGCTTTTGGTAATTTGGCACCTAGAGATATCGCTTCTCGTGCGGCGAAAGAGCGTATTGATGCAGGTTACGGTGTGGGAAAGGAGAAGAATGCCGTATATCTTGATTTTTCCAAAGCGATACGCGAACAAGGTATCGATAAAATTCAGGAAAAATATGGTAACCTATTCGATATGTACAAAAAGATTACGGACTACGATGCTTATCGCGAACCGATGATGATCTCTCCCGCAGCGCACTTTTCAATGGGTGGGCTATGGGTAGATTATGAGCTGATGACCACTATTCAAGGCTTGTTTGCCTTGGGTGAGGCGAATTTTGCGGACCATGGAGCCAATCGTTTGGGAGCTAATTCGTTGCTTCAAGCCTGTGTGGATGGCTATTTTATTGCGCCTTATACATTGCAAAATTATTTAGCTGATGAAATACACAGTGGACCGGTCATTACCGAGACGCCAGCGTTTAAAGAGGCAGAGGAGTCCGTAAAAAGACAATTGTCAGACTTATTAGCAATTAAAGGAGATTTACCCGTCGATTACTTCCATAAAGCTGTTGGTAAAATTCTTTATGACAAGTGCGGCTTATCCCGTAGTGCCAATGGGCTCAATCAAGCGATCACCGAGATAAAAGAATTGCGCAATTTATTTTCTAGAAGTGTGTGCATACCAGGGGATGGACAAAGCTTAAATAGTGAGTTAGAGAAAGCAGGTCGTGTTAAGGATTATTTGGAAATTGCTGAATTGATGTGTATGGATGCATTAACAAGGAATGAATCTTGTGGAGCACATTTCAGAGAGGAGTATCAGACCGTTGATGGGGAAGCAATGCGTGATGACAAGTCTTTTTGTTTTATATCTGCATGGGAATACAATAACAGTAGCGAACCGATATTACATAAAGAACGGCTCTTTTTTAACGAAGTTAAACCCACGGTACGAAGCTATAAATAAAATCACAGAAGCGATCAGATATGAATTAACATAAATTGAAAAAGTGATGAAGTTACATTTGAAAATTTGGAGACAGGCAAATGAACAAGCAAATGGAATGCTGGTTGACTATGACCTAGAGGATGTTAGCGAGCATATGTCTTTTCTCGAAATGCTCGATTTCCTAAATGAAAAACTTATTAAGCAAGGAGATATTCCTATTGAATTTGATCATGACTGTCGAGAAGGTATTTGCGGACAATGCGGTGTGATGATTAACGGAATCGCTCATGGACCTTTAGAACATGTTACCACCTGCCAACTACATATGCGTGTTTTTAAAGATGGCGATACGATCGTTGTTGAACCGTTCGGTGGAGCTGTATTTAAAGTAAAGAGAGATTTAAAAATTGATCGTTCCGCGTTTGATAGAGTTATTGGTGCAGGTGGTTACATTAGCGTCAATACAGGTCAGGCTCCTGAGGCAAATTCCACTCGGGTATCACATGATGTGGCAGAATCGGCATTTGATTCAGCAGCCTGTATCGGTTGTGGAGCCTGCGTCGCTACCTGTAAGAATGGGAGTGCAGCTCTCTTTACCGCCGCCAAAATCAGTCACCTGGCGAAACTACCTCAAGGGAAAGAAGAACGTTTGGATCGAGTTCTTAATATGGTGATACAAATGGATAAGGAGGGTTTTGGGCATTGCAGCAATACCGAAGCATGTGAAGTAGAATGTCCTCAAGATATTTCAGTGTTGAATATTGCGCGGATGAATTGGGAATACAATCGTGCACGCCTATTGATGAAAAAATAAGCATTGCATTTGAGGAAATGCCCCTTATTGAGGGGAAACTTTGTAGGCACATCTTCTTGCCCCTGCAAGGATATGATCAACCCGTTCGACTGATGCATTTTCACCCAACACATATTGAAATGTATTAAGTTCCGACCGGCAAAAGCCTTGACATGTTTGTGCTGCCGCGCAAATTGGACAATGATTTTCAATGAGTAAATAACCTTCATCCTGCTTTTGGCATTCGGCCATATAGCCTTCTTGGTTTCGAATCTCTGCTAATTTTTTTACTCGTTCTTCCAGGCTATTTGCACCCTGTAAATATTCACGGTATTTAATAATTCCTGCCTTTTCGTTTTCTGATATGATAGTCTCCAAAGACTGTTCGCCCAAAGTCTGCCGAATCAGATGGATGAGTTTTACCGTTAAGTCTGCATGCGCATCAGGGAATTGCGCATGTCCTGTGCTCGTCAATGACCAAACCTGTTGGGGTCTTCCTCGACCTTTTACTTGCGTAACGGAGGAAGCTAATTCTTCATTGGCAAGTTTTTGTAATTTAAAACGCGCCCCTTCGGTGGTTATTTTAAGTGCATTAGCAACCTCAATGAGTGTTTGAGGACCTTTCTTTTTCAGCAACCACAAGGCGCTATCGTAATCATCAATATGATAAGACATAAACAAAGTATAAGCTTGGTTTAATTCGTAAAAGTACTAACTTTGATCGATAATCGGAAATAGGGGTAGCGGAATAATATTTTATACGGATGGGGCGTTAGATGTTCTTATCCTCTAGGACCATTTAATAAATTACATATGGTTGATTTAAAAGCATATCTAGAACGAATTCATTATACACAGCGTTTAGAAGCTAATCTGGAAACGCTGATGGAAATTCATCGATTACACCCAAAATATATACCTTTTGAAAATCTGAATCCGCTTACCGGAAGAGTTGTAAGCTTAAATATGGACGATATCTTTAACAAGTTAGTTTTATCGAACAGAGGTGGCTATTGCTTTGAGCATAATACATTATTTAAGCAAGTATTAAAACAGATAGGGTTTCAAGTAAGTGGGTTTTGGGCAAGAGTGATCTGGAATATGGAACCAGCTACGATAACGGCAAGAACTCATATGTTATTGCATATCATTTATGACGGTCAGCCCTATATCGCGGACGTAGGTTTTGGTGCCATGACCCTGACGGCTCCGCTACTTTTTGCTGCCGATGTGGTACAGGAAACGCAACATGGTATTTTTCGTATTGTGCAAAAAGAGAAATTTTATATTCTACAAGTATTGCAACAGGGTGAGTGGCGATCAATTTATCAGTTTTATACTGAGATCTTGGAGCCGATTGACTATGAAGTAGCCAATTGGTATGTATCCACTCATCCCAATTCGCATTTTACCAAACAGCTCATCGTAGCAAAGGTGGATGACGACGGTCGTTATACAATGAATAATAATGCGTTGAATATTCGCTATGATAGTGGGAGGAAGGAATCATTTACCTTTCATGCGGCTAATGAAATTCTTGAAACTTTACAAGATACATTCAACATTGATACGCATGGATTGGATAACTTAGCAGACAAATTGTCGGCTATAATGAATACAGAGCGTGTGCCCTGAGAAGAGGAAATCAATTTGCTAAGGTGCTATTGTAAATAAGCCATTGTACGATTAAATACAATGGCTTTTATTATATATTGATATTGGGTTGCGTTTTATTGCACTACTTTTAAAGGTGTGTTTAGGGGTTCCTTATCCCGGATTTCTTCAGTCGCGATTCGCACGAGTTGGGACGATTCATCAAGTGGCCCAAAGACTTCAGATTTTCCATCTGCTTGACGACCAAGATTGATCGGTATCCATTTTGCGCTATCGTGCTCTACCTTAATTACATAAGTCCCTAAGGTTGAATTCAAAACAGCTTCGGTAGGGACAACAAAAGTATGTTCGCTGCCCGTAAGTGGAACCTCAACTTCCGTAATCATGCCGGGTAGTAATCGTTTATTGTTATTGTTTACATCCATTTCGATACGCTGTGATCGAAGACGAGGGTCCAGTGCGCCTGCTAATCTGGCAACTTTTGCCGAGAAAGATTCGTTCGGTAATGATTTAACCGAAAATTTCACTTCATTCTGATGGTTTAAATACGCTGAATACAGCTCTGGTACACTAACTACTAAACGGAGTTTATCTTGTTGTTGTAAGGTGAAAATAGGCCATTCAGAACCTTTGCCTGAGGGGCCAACATAAGCACCGGCACTAACATTTCTTGCTGTTATAATACCTGAAAAAGGTGCTCTTATTTCAAGATAATTTTTAGTATCTCCTACCTCCCGGTAAGCGGCTTGTGCCGCTTTAAATTGAGCAAGATCTGAATTTTGTTTGGCCAATGCCAAATCCAGGTCATTTTGGGATACCGTTCCCGGTGTCTTGCTGGTCTCCAATAAGCGCTGGTAAGTCGCTTTACTTGCTAAGTACACCGCTTCCTGTGATTTCAGGCGGGATTCAGCGCCAGCTAACTGCGAATTCAATTCAGGCGCTTCCATTGTCGCAAGAATCTGTCCCGCAGCGACAACGCTACCAACATCCACATTCAGTTTTTTTACAAAACTATTGACTTTAGCATATAAATCCACCTGTTGATAAGCAATTAGCTCTCCCGGGATTTTAATGGAAGAAGAAAGCTGACCTTTGGTTAACCTGAATATTTCTAAAGAAGTTGATTCTTCTTTTGTTTTTTGATTCTCAGCTTCTGCCTTCTGAATAGGCGAGGTGCATCGAGCAAGTAGGCAAGCTATGCTAAATAAACCGCTCGTTAATAAAACAAATCTGTGCGCGTTCATATCTGAATTTTTTTAATTTTTAGTGATAGCTGGGATGTAATGAATACTTTCTTCGTCTTCGGGATCTAGAGACACACTTTGTGTACTCGTTTTGCCTTGTCCCCAGGCAAATACCAAAGGTAAGATAAAAAGTGCTGCAAAGGTGGAAGCTATTAGTCCTCCGATAACTGCTCTGCCTAAAGGCGATGATTGATCACCCGCTTCACCTAGGCCGCTCGCCATCGGAATCATACCAACTACCATTGCCAATGCCGTCATCACAATGGGTCTCAATCTCAATGAAGCAGCACCGGTTGCTGATGAGATGGCATTTCCTGTGGTTTTCCGTATCTCTTCCGCGTTGGTTATTAACAAAACGGCATTGGATATAGATACACCAACCGACATAATCATACCCATATATGACTGTAAATTTAAAGTAGAACCGGTCAATAATAAAAGTCCGATAGACCCTAGAATAACCGCAGGTACAGTTGCCAAAACAATTCCCGAAACTTTAAAAGACTGAAAATTAGCTGCAAGCATTAAGAATATCACCACAATAGCTACTAAAAGACCGCTTTCTAAACTATCCATTGTTTCCGTCAATGTATTGCTTAAGCCAATCAACTCGACATCCAAACCACGGGGCAGTTCTCCTAGCGAAGTTATCGCCTTTTGTACTTCTTTCGACGCGGACCCCAAATCTTGTTGATTAATGTTGGCTGTTACGGATAACATAGGCATTGCCCCCAAATTATCCGTTTCCCCATAAGTAGTGCCTGATGTAATCGAGGCAATATCTCCTAAAACCGGTCTAGATGTATTTTTCAATAAAGGAATTTCATTGATTTCGCTAATACTATTCATTTTGTTCTCGGGAACCTGAACCTGTACACTATAACTGTTTCCGATACGTTGATCAATCCAAATATTTTTATCGGTATATCGAGACGAAGAGGTAGAGGCAATCAAGGACCTTGAAACATCATTCATATCGACGCCTAATTGTGCGGCCCTTGTTCTGTCTACATTGATGTTAATAGATGGATATTTAGTTGATTGACCTAATTGAACATCTCTGAGGTAGTCTATTTTCTTGAGTTTACTAATCAGCTTTTGTGCAAATTCTTCACTAAGCTTTTTATTTCTTCCCGAGAATCGAACCTCTATGGGGGTTGGCGATCCTTGACTTAAAATTTTATCTGTTAATTCTATTGGTTCAAAGGAGGCCGTTATTTCCGGTAGCTCTTTGGAAAAAGCAGCGCGAATGTTTTCTTTTAGTTCATCCAAATCGGTTTTATAGTGCTCACTCAAAGCTACCTGAATAACGGATTCATGCGGCCCCGCCATCCATAAGTAAATTGGACTTGTAGAGAAAAGCGATGGATGAAGGCCAACATAGGCTGAGGTAATCGATACGTTTTCAGGACCGACTAGCTTTTTAATTGCTTCAATTGCTTTGTTCGTCTTCCGTTCGGTTTCCTCAATTCGAGTACCGTCAGGAGCACGTAAACGAACTTGAAATTGGCTTCCATTTACTTTTGGTAACACATCGCGGCCAATTTGCATCATCAAAATACTTGCGAGCCCACAAATCAGTAATAGATAAGCAACAACAATTACCTTCCTGTAGGGCATAATTCGTTCGATAAAACGCAAATAGCGCATGCGTACTTTCTCAAAAAATCCAACCTTTCCGTTGTGATTTCTGTCAATAGAGGCAGCTGCGTTAATCTTTTGTTCTATCTGAGCATGATGATCGTCAGCAGAAAGTCCGGCCAACTTAAGCTCTTCGGCATCGCTCAACGTTGAACCGTCGGTGTTTTTATGGTGTTTTACCTTCATTATCCAGTTGGCCATAATTGGAACGAAAGTCTGCGCTAGAAAGTAAGAAACAATCATACTGAATCCAATGGCCAAAGCCAAGGGCAGGAATAAAGATCCAGGTATGCCACCCATGGTAAAGGCAGGTGCGAAAACGGCCAAAATACAAAAGAGTATCAGAAGTTTCGGAAAGGCAATTTCTTTACAGGCATCCCATATCGCCAATGCTTTTGGTTTACCCATGTCAAGATGTTGGTGAATATTTTCAATAGTCACGGTACTTTCGTCAACTAGGATACCAATTGCCAAAGCTAAACCACTTAGCGTCATAATATTGATGGTTTGCCCGAACAGATTAAGGAACAAAACACCAGATATAATAGATGTTGGGATGGTTAAAATAACAATCAGCGCCCCACGTAAATCCCCTAAAAACAAGATAACCATCAAACCGGTAAGTAAAGCACCGATTGCGCCTTCCGTCAACAAACTTTTTACGGAATTCATCACATAGACCGACTGGTCAAATTCATAGCTTAATTGAACATCTTCCGGTAGTTGACTTTGTATTTTTGGGACTGCGGCCTTCAGTTTTTTCACCACTTCCCAAGTGGAGGCATCAGCACTTTTTGCAACATTTAAGTAAACGGAGCGTTTACCATTTACAAGAGCATAACCGGACGTAATATCAGCTGCATCTTCCACTGTTGCTACATCCCTTAAATAGAGGTTTTGTACGCTACTCTTGAAAAGTGGAATATTTTCAAAATCTTTAACATCTTTAATCGTTGTGTTAGTTGGTGTGATGTAGTTTTTATCACCAACCCTTACATTTCCGGATGGAGCCGTTTGATTGTTGATTTTTAATGCCTCGACTAATTGGTCTGGCGTCATGTTATGGGAACGGAGTAAAGCAGGGTCCGCTTTAATAACAATTGTTCTGACGTTTCCTCCAAAAGGGGGAGGTGCTACCAGTCCGCTTATAGATGTAAAAGAAGATCGTACATACGTGTTCGCTAAATCTGCCAATTCATTATTACTCCTTGTTTTACTGCTCAATACGAGCTGGCCAACAGGCAAGGTAGAGGCATCAAAGCGTATAATGAAAGGTGGGTTTGACCCTGGAGGAAAAATCGCTTGAATCCGATTTGTGAAAGAGGCAAGCTCTGCGGCCGCCTGGGCCATATTGGTTCCTGGGTAAAAGTTTAGCTTCATCAGCGTCAAGCCCTGTATGTTCTTTGTTTCTATACTTTTTAATCCATTAGTGTAGAGCAATATGTTCACATACTGTTTAGCAAAGAAAGACTCCATTTGTTCCGGTGTATAACCTGTAAAAGGATGGGAGATATAAATTACAGGCATGTCAAGTTTCGGGAAAATATCGATCTTAATGGAAGTAACTGCTTTTATTCCAAAGAAAAATAGCCCTGCTACGATAACCATGATGGTTATCGGTTTACGTAATGCAAAGCGAATTAAATTCATGATAGTTTATTTAAATACTTTTTAACTGTTTTTTTGAAACAACAAATGCTAAGGTTCTATTTTATTGACAAATAATTTGAAATCGCCGGAAGCTGCTGCTTTATATAGCAAAGCCTGCCAAACATTGTTGTAGGCGATATCACGATCCGTCTCCGCTCGTATGAGTGTATAAAGTGCTTGCGTAACATCTACTAAATTGGTCAGTCCATTTTTGTAAAGCACCGATTTTTGCAAAAATGCATCCGAGGCGGCTTTAACTTGCGTGGGCACTTCTCTATAATTACTTAGCGCGTTCTCAATTTTTGTATCAGCTAGAATTAATTGAGCTTGAATTTGTTGATTTGCCAATTCAAACTCGTTTGTTAAAGCATCATTCGTAAAAGCCTGTGCTTTTACTTGCTTCGAAACACGAAGCGGTTGCGTTAAGTTCCAAGTTAAACCGATACCTATGAGATAATTTGAACGAGTGGGTTTAATGCCATCAAAGTAGTTTTGTGTAAAGGATTGCTGATTAGTGGCATAGTCACTCCGAAAACCAGAACCTCTTGTTTGAAAAATACCAATAAGTGATAAGGAGGGATAATAGAGTGTTTTTAAATACTTCTTTTGTTCCTTTCCAACATTGATACGCGATTGATACCACCGTAACGTGGGATGGTTCTCAACATCGCTATCGCTTGGCTGTTCAATACCGATTGGAACATGTGAAATAAAGAAACTGTCTAATATAAACTCCGCAGGAGGAACGCCCATTAGCTGTGCGAGTTTGTTGCCCTGTTCTTGCTCAAAATCCTTCGCTTTGGTCAGCGCAATTTTAGCATTGGATACCTCTGCGTTTGCCAACGATGAATCCACCCCTGCAATAAGTCCGTTCAACGCCCTCGTTACAACCACTTGGCGGAATGTATCGGCTCGTAATAGGTTCTTTTTATAAGAGATGGTGAGTTTTTGAGCCGCTAGGAGATTTAGATAAGCAGCTGAAACTTTTACCTGATGGTTGAAAAGTTCTTGCTGTAGATCTATGTTGTCTCTTTGAGCGGTTTCTTTCGCTACTTTGATCCGCTCTTTCGCTTTTCCAAAAGAAAAGAACTCCCAGTTAACATTGGCTAAATAGAGCGATCCGAAAGCCGCATTCCAATTCTGGTTAGCAAGCGGTAATCCAGATGAAGCTACACCATATCCACCAAAACCGTACAGTGGTCCATTTTGACCATTGACCGTTCCATAGTCCTGTTGTGCAGATAGAACCAGGTTTGGAAGGTAATCGCGTTTAGCTTGGTCAACGGAGGAGAGAGAAGCTTTTGCGTAATTAGCTTTTGCTTTCACGCTACCGTAATTGTTAATGGCTAATTCGAGCGCCTCTTTTAGAGACAGTTTTTGTTGCGCCCAAGCATGCTGTGTAAACATGAATGATAAAAGGCTTGAAATGCAATACCTTATTATCCAACGAGATGAGTATTTCACAAAAAATAAAAGTATTATATAGTATCTTTTGTGAAATTGAGGAATAATTTTGAAGAGAATTTGAAGGAAATGCTTGAAATGTTACTGTTCTGTTATTCTAATGTAACAATTTGATTGTCTTGGTCTAAAATTATGCGGTTGCCTTCTTGTACGGGCTCCAAGCTCACTATCCGTGGAAAATCTACCCTTAGCATATGGAGTCTATTTTCATAGGTATATTGAATATCGAAGTTATTCAATTCACAAATTCGTTTAACAATAGCAAGACCCAAACCTACACTGTTACTACACTGATTACTTTTCTTAAAACGCTGGAACAACTCTTCTGTCGGAAATACCGGTTCAGGACCGGTATTTTTTATTAAAAGTCCTTTTTGGTTTATTTCTAAGAAAATAGTACCATTTTTAACATTATGTCTGATTGCGTTGCTAAGTAGGTTATCAAACAACATATCTGCCAAGGTTGCATTAATGCTGACATTGACCTCACGATCAATATGTTGGGTTACCTTTAACTCCTTAATGGCTATTCTATCTTCATAAATTGTTAATAGCTCGAGCGCTTGTTTCGTGAAATTGATTTCCGTAGTCGCTTCAAATTCCTGATTTTCTAATTTCGTTAGTAATAAAAGCGAGTGATTGATTCTAGACAATTTTTCGATAGCGTTTTGCATATCGGCAATAAGAGTTGCCTGGTTTTTCTGTATATCAGTTTCCGTGAGCAATTCCAATTTGCTTCTCAAGACAGCTAATGGTGTTTGCAGTTCGTGCGAAGCATTCTCACTGAATTCTTTTACCAAACTATATTCTTTGACCGCCTTATCGGTCATTTTTTTCAAGAATTGATTTAATTCCTGAAATTCTTTTGTGTTTGTATCACTTAATATTAAGGGTTGCTTCTTTTTAATACTAAACTTCTGAATGCTGTTCAGTGTTTGATTAAATGGCGAGAGGATTTTTTTTGAGACCAAACGAACTGTTAAGAGAACTACTAAAGCTATCAGCATTGTTTTGAGAATAGCGGTTAGAAGCATGCCCTTCAAAATCTGATTTGACTGTGTAACGTAATTATAGGAAGATACCTGATAATTGACTCCATTGATTGTATAGTAACAACTGACGGTTATGCGGCATTCATCTGTGACAGAAGTGGTGCTGTCACACCTTTGCTTTTGCACCTGGATCTTTTTCTCTGGTAAGGGAGTTTCAATTTTCAAAATAGCGATCGGCCGGCCCTGTGAATATTGGTCAGGTGCAATACCTGCTTTTAGTTGTTCAGCTACTTCATTATTAACGGCTTTCAAACGTTCTATTTCCGAATTATCGATGCGATTGCGTATATTACTTAAGGTAGTAAACATACTGATTGGCGTAACGAGTAAAATAATCGCCAAAAACCACAATGTAAATTTATCTGCTAACTTCATTACTTGGAATTTAGAGTCAACCTTTGTTTGTATTGAACTTATATCCTAAGCCATAAATCGTGTCGATGTAATCATCTCCTCCCGCCGTATTGATTTTTTTCCGGAGATTCTTAACGTGCTGATAGACAAAATCGACATTACTTAAATTATCTGTATAGTCTCCCCAAAGGTGGTTGGCTATGGCCTGTCGTGATAACACTCTGTTTTTGTTTACCAGAAAATAAAGAAGAAGCTCGAATTCTTTTCTGGTTGCATCCAACTCATTTCCATGTATTTTTAACTCAAAGGTATTGGTATTTAGTGTGATTTCATTAAATGAAATGATATTATTACCGTCTAGATTTTTTCTCCTGTGTATCGCCCTTAAGCGAGCATGAAGCTCAGGTAGGTGAAAAGGTTTAGTAAGATAGTCGTCAGCCCCTTCTTCTAAACCTTTTATTTTATCATCTAGTGCCCCTTTGGCGGAAATGATCAAGATGGAGCCGTTTATATGTTCCTCCTTTATGAAATTGAGCAATTCAAGACCGTTGCCATCCGGAAGCATAATATCAAGTATAATACAATCATAGGTGAAAAAGAGTAACTTTTCGCGTGCTTCTGTAGCACGAAGGGCAAGCTCACAAATATAATTTTCGCCCGCCAAATAGTCATGGATGCTACTGGCCAATTCTTTATTGTCTTCTATCACCAATATCTTCATCTACATACAATTTATATTTGATAAGTTAAGCATCATCATCTGATAAAGGCTGCTTATCCATCAAAATTAGCTAACTAAACTTAAAACTTTTATACAGTAATAAAAATAGCTATTTAGAACACAAATCGCTAAATAACTTGCAAGATACGAGGTGATTTTGAAAAGATTTTGAAGCGATTCTGTTCGCTTGAAGAAGCATATTCTATTTAAAATGGGGTTACGCTTTCATCACCTTATTTAGCGCAAGAGGGATGTGTAGAAGGTCGTAATCGTTCGAATAGATTAAGTATTTCGTATGCCACGTAGGATTGTACTTATCTTTAAATTCTCTTAAACCTTTGTAGTGTTTGAATTGCTGCAATTTTTCGTAGGCAAATTTAATCGTTCGCTGCGGTATATCTGTAGGTGAATCAATGCCTGAAAAGGGGGCCAAACCCATGTTCAGGGATTCGAAGCCTTGTTGCCGGGCATACTGTATTAATGTTATAAGAATACAATCCATATTTCCACCCGGAGCATCGGCTGTTTTTCGAATAAGATCGTAAGTGATTTCACCAGGCATGTAATCGGGTATGACGTTAAGGAAGCTTACGACTTTTTCATCTGCATTCTCTAAGGTAATAATCGTCTGTTCCTTTAACTCCCTTTCATCAAAAGCTCCCTGAGAAAATATCATTTCTTCCCGATTGAGCATCATCAGCCATTCATCTGAAACTGATTTTAGTTTCTGGAGTATGCCATCCTTGATCGGAGGTGCATAAATCTTACTGATAAAACCTCTCTTTTCAATATTGTTTAGTGCATTTCTTAGGGATTTATTGCTTTTACCCTCTAAACTAAACTGACTTAAGTTAACGATGGCTTCTTGCCCAATAGGAAGTGCTTTTTTCTTAATCGATCTGTAGAACGCTAAATTATCTTCGTCTACACGATAATAAATGGCCTTTAAACTGTTTTGCTGACAAAATCCTTCAAAAGAACGGATTGTCTGCTCTTTTACCAAAGTGGAATTTAGACAAACCGGATCCTGTAATACGACGGCGAAACTGTTGGCTATTTTATATGAAATTACCGCGTCTATATTTTCTGGAAAGAAAAAAAGCTTGTCGTTGGCGAGTTTGAAATAGTCTGTAGCTGATTTTCCATAATTGGCGATTAATATTTGTGCTTTTTTTAATTCCTCTTCATTTCTTTTGGTTTTAAAAATATAGGGTTGAATGAAGGAATAAAATAACATTAAGATAGCAAGGGCACCAAATAAATTAATTGAATAGACAAATAGTTTGGCGAATTCGGTATGTGGATTTAAATAGGTCGTATCTACTAAAATAAGGCAGGCTAATGTATTAACAAATGACTCAATTATTGAAAAATCTTCATGAAAATGATTGGCCTTTAAAAGATAAAATCCGATTGTTCCATAAATAAGGACAGCGCCGATAACCACAAAGGATGTCGTGATGCTAAATGTTTGTAATTTTTTATCACCCTTGATATAATACTGTTTATATGTGATAAGTAAGGTGACAATAGTAAATAGTGCTAAAGAAGCTTCTTCATAGTCAATTGCCTTTGTAAGATGACCAATAAAAGATAAGGTACTGAGTAGCAGTGCTATCATCCAAGCGTTTCGCAATCCTTTGATCAGGAATGCTGAGCAAATGAGCAATAATAATCCAATCAATAATACCATATAATTGGAGAAATGTATGGTGTCGTTTGGAATGAAGCGATGAAGCGTTTTGACCCTACTTGCGATGGCAGGTGTTAATACAGAGGCAATGTTTACTATTCCCAATGTGAAAAGTAAGACAGAAGGAAAAATCCGTAGGATTAGATTACCTTTCTGAAAAATAAAGCTGAACAAGCCCAATAAAAGTGGTAGCCAAAATTCAAAAAGACGGTATAAGAAAGTAACAGAAAGCGACTCCGTTGTATTGAATCCAAATCGATTAAGAACAACCACCAAAGATACTTCAACAGCACCAAGACCTCGCATAAAAGGTGAGATACAAAGAAATAAAGTAGCGATTACATAACCAACTATTGCAGCTGATACATCGTGCTGTAAGTGAAGCGCCTTCATCGCGATTATTAAATGAATTATTCCGACTAATTCAATCAATATAGAATAGAGTAACGTTAATCCTAATTGCTGTTTGCTGAATCGTCCATTTTTAAGCTCTAAGATAATGGCTTCAAGGGCCGGAAAACGAGGTGATAACCAGCGATAAACCCTCCCTTGTATATAAATATCGTAACTAAAATAACCAATAAAAAAAAGCAAGGAACAAAGCACTATTAATGTTTCCCATTCCCCCCCATAACCTTGATTTGTAAAAGAGATATACAGAATTACAGGAAAAGCCAATAAGACAATGGATATAATTCCAACAATGCCGTATATATAAGAGGCGAAATTTATTTTTGTCTTACTGATACCTGTGCGTTCAATTTCTTTTGTAAAAAATGCAAGTGATGTTATACCACCTCCCGGAAGAAAGACACTTAACAGATTTCTTTTTAGAAACAGGTGCACTGCAAGTTTGATAGCAATCGTTTTCCCAACCGTTTTAAAGCTATGAACATACATGAGGGCCTGAAGTAATACATATAGAAAAACCCCTCCAATTCCGATTACTATCCAAAATGGATCACTTCGGAACGTCGTCTCTTTTACGTTTATCAGTTCTTCACGTTGTTGCCTTAAGAAGTAAATGCCAATCAGGACAAAAAGAAGACCAACGATTTCTTTTATATAGTAGTTATGCTGTTTAAAGCGATTTATTAAAACCTTCATTTTAGATTCAAATCTTATTAAATTTAATAAACTCCGTTTTAAGATAATACTAAGTTTTTTATTTTTGATTGGGTTTGCTTAAAACTTTAACCAACTGGCAACTAATTGAGTCTTACTGTAAAAAGATAGTCGAGTGTTCCTCTTTATTCTATGTTTTTCAATAGCCATTCATGAAAATTGCCCACATCAAAAAATATAAAATCGGGCATTAATCCGGTAAGCTCTTCAACTTCTGCGGTTTCCGCCCAAGCTGCAGCTGCAATGGGGACCCCGACCGCTCTACAAGCTATTATATCGCTGGGAGCATCTCCAATGTAAATAACTTGATTTTTCTTTACGTCAGGCATATGGTTCAATACCGATTGGATACCATCCATCTTTCTTGGTCCATTTGGTGATCCGGTTTCGATCCATTCAAAAAAAGAAAAAAGATCAAAGCGTTTTAAGGAAATAGCCGTACTTAATGCTCCTTTTCCGGTAACGAGTGCTATTTTTATTCGATATCGTTTTAGATCGATAAGAAGATCACGTATACCTTCGAACGGTTGCGGACAGATATCATGTAGTAATTCGTAGTTATTAAGGTAGCTAGAAACCCCTTGGTGATAATGATCCGGTGCCAGGGCCATAATCGTACCTTCTTCTGAGGGGCCAAAGGTAGCTATAATCTCCTGATCGGCGATCGATTTACCCAGTAAGGGCTCAATTGATTCACGAAAAGCTCGAATACAAAGTGGAAGCGTATTCGCTATTGTGCCATCTAAATCAAAAATAACTGCTTTTATTTTATTCATCGTTATTTCGCGGTTAAAATACTTGAAAATAGCTATTTTTAGATTAACCTGACTAAGTTAGTTTTGTAATGTTTTAAAACCAAATCTATTTCCTCAAATGAAGAATATAAACATTCTTGTAGAAGTTATATGCTTAATTGGTTCAGTCCTATTTTTTTCCGAATCATTTGCTCAAAAAGTAAGGGCGCTGGATGCTACAGAAATCGAAGAAATTGCTTATGATAGCGATTTAGATATACCCGTATTCATGGGCTTTGAATACAGAGACAAAGGCGGTTTATGGGATATGTTGCTTCTGGAGGATGGTTATATTGCTGGAAGCGATACGGCTACGAATGCATCATTAGAGGGAATTTTATATTTACAGGATCATGGCGGATACCTTAAAAAAATGGTATTGAAAGATTTTATAAAAGAAGAGGAAAGAGATATTCGATTTTGGACATCTTATTGTTCCTTCCTAGATTTGGATAATGATGGATATATAGATCCGATACTCGTATATGCTTCTTATAAAGGAGATAATAACCTGGATAAAGAACCGCTAAGAATCAAAATATTTATTCTTTATAAAAGAAAAAAAATTGCTATCAGTGCGCGTGAATGTGTTCTAGACGGGTGCCGTAGCTTGAAATTTGACAAAGACTATAGCGCTTTGCCATCAAGTATTCGTCGGCATGTTTTTCAATTAATGGAGGTGATGAGAAATGAGAAGGGAGTAGTCCTGAAAGACGGTTAGCATTTTAATAGGAGAATTTGACTTAGGGCTTACAGCCCTTGTATTCCTTAAAGTTAAATTTGCTGAACTATGAGAGAACGAATTCCTTTATCGGCCTTGGAGTTGGCCGTAGTAGTTGAGGGCGGAAGTGCAGGGACGGCAATAGAGAGCAGTGTAAAAGTAGCGCAACATATCGAAGCCTTGGGTTATCGGCGGATTTGGTTAGCTGAACACCATAACATGGAGCATATCGCCAGCTCCGCTACAGCAATATTGATTGGACATGTTGCCGCTTATACCAAACAAATCAGGGTCGGGTCAGGAGGAATTATGCTACCGAATCATACACCTTTGATTATTGCAGAGCAGTTTGGAACGCTGGAGACGCTATACCCCGGACGTATTGACTTAGGTTTAGGACGAGCACCCGGTACGGATCAGTTGACTGCCATGGCCTTACGAAAGAATAATATGCATGCCGCATTTCAGTTTCCTGATGATGTGAAAGAATTGCAGCAATTCTTAAGCGTGAATAATATTGATAATAAGGTCCGGGCTTTTCCTGGAGAAGGTCTTGATATACCGATATGGATACTGGGTTCAAGTACTGACAGTGCGCACCTGGCAGCACGCTTAGGTTTACCCTATGCATTTGCTTCCCATTTTGCACCTGCACAATTTCGTGCTGCGGTATCAATATACAAGCAGGAATTCCGACCTTCAGAACATTTGAAAGAGCCTTACGTTATAGCTTGTGTTAATGTCATCGGAGCAGATACCGATGACGAAGCTGAGTTCCTTTCTTCCAGTTTGTATCGCATGTTTATTGGTATTTTGACCAATCAGCGGCAGCCACTACAGCCACCTAACCCATCTTTGACTTTCGCTTGGAGCCCCGAGGTACAGCAGGCGGTGAATAATATGACTGCTTGTACTTTTGTTGGTAGTAAAGATACGCTCAAACAACAGTTGTCTGCCTTTATTTCTGAAACGGGAATTAACGAATTGATGGCAACCAGTTATATATATGATTTGGATAAAAGATTAAACTCTTTTACGATACTAAAAGAAGCTTTGCAGGAAGTTTATAAATAATCCTGTTAGAAAGAAAGAAATAAAATTATGGGTGCTCAAATTTTTGGCGCTTGCTTTGGCTTATTGGCAGTTATCTTAGGTGCTTTTGGTGCGCATGCATTGAAAAAGAAATTTACTGTTGATCAACAGCAGAGTTTTGAAACGGGAGTAAGGTACCAAATGTACCATGCCGTTGTTCTTATAATTGTTGGAAAACTTTACGAAGGCACGACGTTGTATGGGCTAATAAGCTCGCTTTTTGTTGTTGGTATTCTTTTATTTTCGTTTAGTATATATGGCTTATGTCTTAGCTCGGCATTTGGTCGTAAGCTTCGCTTTTTGGGGCCCATTACTCCGCTCGGCGGCTTACTCTTGGTTAGCGGATGGGCCTTATTGCTCTATCAATTTATTTCGATATGATCAAAGACTGTTTGAAAACGATCGTTATCTACCGGGTTTGGCGGATAATCGATGCACCAAGAAGTGTTGGTGTTTTTGATGCTAACAGCTATTAAAAAAGGTGCGAGGTAAATATAATAGAAGCTATTTCTAATAATTTTTTATGAAAATACTGGTAACCGGAAGTAGCGGTCACTTAGGTGAAGCACTTGTAAGGACGCTAAGGAATATGGATCACCGTGCAATCGGTTTGGATTTATTGCCTTCTCCCTTTACAGATTTAGTAGGATCGATAACCAATCGATCGTTTGTTAAAGAAGCTATGAAAGACGTGGAGGCCATACTACATACAGCTACTTTACACAAGCCACATATTGAAACACATAGTTATCAACAATTTATCGATGTCAATATTACCGGAACACTTTACTTGCTGGAAGAAGCCGTAGCTGCCGGTGTGAAGTCATTTGTCTACACCAGTACAACCAGCACATTTGGAGATGCACTTGTACCAAAAAAAGATTGTCCGGCAGTTTGGATTAACGAAGAAGTTAAACCCATTCCTAAAAATATTTATGGCGTTACCAAAACAAGTGCTGAAGACCTCTGTAGGATATTCCATCGCGATACCGGATTACCTTGTACTGTACTAAGAACTTCCCGATTTTTTCCGGAAGAAGACGATAACAGATTAATCAGTTCGAAATATAGGCAGGATAATGTACAGGCCAATGAATTTTTATATAGGCGCGTTGACATTGAAGATGTGGTTGATGCTCATCTTTTGGCACTGGAGAAGGCTGACGAACTGGGATTTGATCGTTATATCATTAGTGCTACCACACCGTTTACCAAGAGTGATTTGTTGGCTTTGCACCAAGATGCTCCAAGGGTAATTAAACGTTTGTTTCCCGACTATGAAGAAATCTATAAGCAATTCGGATGGAAAATGTTTCCTGTCATTGAGCGCGTATATGTAAATGAGCGAGCAAAGCAAAAGTTGGGATGGCAGCCAACCTACGATTTTCGCTATATTCTTGATCGGTTAAAAGAAGGGAAAGACCTGCGAAGTGAATTAGCTAAAGCCATTGGTTCTAAGGGATATCATCAAAATCATAACTAACAGCATCTCTTCTCTTAGTTTTTATCACTCAAAATAGGTTTAGATACTTCATAGAGACGTTAAGAGGAAATTGGAACAAGATAAATGGACATTTTAAAGACTACTCGTGAGCAACAACCTTTTTGAATCGATATAGATATCTACCATTAGAGGTCTGGAAGAGACTGTCCTGTTGTTGAAGCGCTTGTTGAGCGCTTAATTTAACAACATCATATGATATAAATTCCTCTCGAGGTTCGTCAGTAATACGAACATTATTTACATATTTGTAGGAGGGAATAACCCGATATAACTCACGATTCCAAGTCTGCACACCTGTTTCCGCCGAGATGTCAAGGCTGTCCTTTCCGCAGGAGCAGAGCATCAAAACGATCACACAATTTATTATCAATTTCATTCAGTTAGATTGTGGTGGATTAAATCCCTCCAAGATTATGTATTTTAAACAAAAAGTATTCCAAGGAGTCAACAGTCCATTCGGTTCTATTAAATTTTAACATTTATTAACGGATTTGTACCATGATATAGGAGAAGGTATAGCCTTTTTAACCAATCGAGAGGATAGAAAATGTATTTTTATTTTGGCAAATAGGGCGAAACTACTATTTTTGCAATCCCTTTAAAGAAGGGATTAATAGGAGAGGTGTCCGAGTGGTTGAAGGAGCACGCCTGGAAAGTGTGTATATGTCAAAAGCGTATCGAGGGTTCGAATCCCTCTCTCTCCGCTAAGTAATATAAAGCCCGACGATGAGTCGGGTTTTTTTCATTTAAGCCATTTGTGAGCTTGCTCAAACAAATGGCTTAAATGAAAAAAACTAATGAGCATAGCGAGTGGCTTTATATTGTTTGAAGCTCCCCCTCTTGGGGGATCACCGAGCATAGCGACGGTAATCCCTCTCTACGCTGAGCGGGTCTTCTCAATGAAGGCCCTTTTTTTTTATATTAACAATTCCCTTTCAAACTATTTATTTAAACGTTAATGGTGATACCAAACCTTAGGATTGTGATGAAATATCTATCGGTTCAGCCTTAAAACCTTTACTTTTGATAATAGCTACGATTTCTTCTTCTGTAATACCTTCCGATTTTACGGTAAGTATTTTATCGCCATTGGCAATATCTACGTTCCATTCGCAAAGCCCGTCTGCATTATCCAAATCTGATTGTACTTTTGATACACAGCCTCCACAATTAAGATTTGTTTTGAATTGAAGATTTTTATTTTCCATTTTTTTATAATTTTTATTGTTACTTATGATACAAAATTGAGCAAACAATAGCTACTCTTATTTACGTTATTCTTGATTTGATGTACAAGATTTACTCATTGATTTTGATGCCGAATAAATTTAATGGTTAGAAACCCGACGATGTTACTTTTTCCATTTCAGCCGTAAACTGTTACTTACCACACTTACGCTACTCAATGCCATCGCTGCACCCGCTATCATTGGGTTTAATAGAAAGCCATTGATCGGATAAAGAATACCTGCTGCAACTGGAATACCGATAAGGTTATAAATAAATGCCCAAAACAGGTTTTGCTTAATGGTCGCAACGGTCTGTTTTGACAATCTTATTGCTTGTGGTATCTTGGTAAGATCGGATGAAATAATGGTCATTTTAGCTACGTCCATTGCAATGTCCGAACCTTTACCCATTGCGATACTTACGTCGGCAGTTGCCAAAGCGGTACTGTCATTGATACCGTCACCTACCATTGCTACTACCTTGCCCTGTTGCTGCAGTTCTTTCACAAAGTCTGCTTTATGTTGTGGCAATACTGGAATTGCAACTAAAAATAGGAGACTTTTTTATGCTGCCATTTTTTCTTTTTCCAATAGCATTTCTTCGATCTGTCTGGGTGTCTTATAACCCAGAGCAGAATGTGTTCTTTTGGTGT